>JAZUCE010000155.1:0-26829 GCA_045638905.1 Faecalimonas sp. | reverse complement strand
TCCTGTTTCATCGATCTGTTTCACAAATGTTTCGACAATGCGTTTTACACACGGAAAACACTCTTTTATTAAATCCTCATCCTGAGAGTACAAGTAGTATTCCGCCAGTTGAACAATATAAAACAAAGTAAATGACGGAATACACATTTGAGTATCTGCGGGATGACAAATCGGTAACATTCCATCCTCCCGGGCAGATTTTGCAATCAATCTCAAGCATGCACGTGGAAACTCGTATTCAGAAAATGCATAATAACCACAAAGCATCTGATTGCGAGAATCTAACGTATAAAGAGCCTGTTCCCGCCAAGGACAATCCTCATAATGTTCATGCATACATTGAATCAATGTGTGCTGACTCACCTCATAAATGCGATCTCTGAGCAGATTTCCACTTCGATATTTCTTCTTCTGTAACGGATAAACAGTAGGACGAATACCTGCATAATGTATCTTTACTCGATCCGTATGTATGAATAACTGGATGTATCTACACCCAAACCTACGAAATGGATTCATATATTGGTTACGTCCTTTTTTCAGGCAAATATTTGCCGAAAAATTACGATATTCTATCTCAGTACGACACCGACCATCCTCAAGGTGTTCACCCCATCCGACTTCCATATTACAGTCTTCCGGCACCTCTATGTCTATATCCAAGAACCCTGAAACTTCTGACAACATATCAATTATAAAATATACACCATCGTCCGTCTCTTCTTTTTTAAATACTTCCTCATCGCAAAATCTTCGGAAAGACAACGCCGCATACTGCATTTTTGTACCTGCTGTTGTTCCCTGCACTGTGTATTGGAACACGCCTCCAGAAACGATGTCAGTTTTAACCCTCGGCTCAATTAACAATTTCTTGACCGGACGTAGATATAAACTTTCCGGCATGTTGTCCACGCAAACACTAGCTCCGAAATCACACAAATCAGAGTCTGTCATCCACTCTTCACCCTGCCGCAAATCAACAGCAAAGCTCAAGCCCAACTGCCATGTAATTAATTCATTCCTACCACTGGCATATCGTTTACTTAAACGACATTTTATATGTTCACCGGAACAATCTATTATCTCTCCATTTCGTTCCAATTCAAACAGTAATCCCGAATTCTCTTTTGGTCTGGTAAATGTGGATGCTCCGCAATACCACGCAATAATTGCCACCTTGTTCGTTCCAGAAACAATAAATGGGCTGATATCAAGTTCATCATATACTTTGTAATGCGGGAAATCTCCATATTGCCCACTGTCCACAAAGCCACCATTTACATAAACTGCATAGTTGGATGCTACGGAAATTCGCAGCATTACAAGATCATTTCCTTCACATTGGAAATCCGTCCGAAATTCCACATATTGATCACATTTTTGTTCCGTATTATTCCATATCCATTTTGCTTGTTCAAACATCATGGCCTGTCTCCTAATAATTACTTTTTTTACAAATCTTCTGGCTTATCCTCTAATTGCAATGGAAAATCGCCCAACTTGTTTACTTTAAAACCATTTGCCTTATATTCCTCATAATCAAAGGCTTCCAACTCATCAATTGCAAGTTTGTGGAATTCATAGAAGTTATACCACCACTCGTAATCTGTTCCCAGTTCCGCGCTCAGATATGCGTCTGCAATATCACACGCCATCTTCGGAGCAACATAAAACGCTCCCATAGCTAGAACATTTACTCCGTTACCAGTGATCGCACGACGTGCGGCCGGTACACTTTCTACAACACCTGCATGTACATGTGGACATTTACTTGCTGCAATATGGATTCCCATACCTGTGCCACAGAAAAGAAGTGCTCTTTCAAATTCTCCTTCGGAAATCATAGCACCTGCGCGAAGACCTACTCTGTGAAACATTAAATCTGTATCATCAGGGTCAGAATCTTTGCGTACTCCTACATCAGTAACTTTCCAGCCCTTTTTCTCTAAGTACTCAACTACTGCTTCCTTTAATGGAAATCCTGCAAAGTCTGCTCCCACTAAAATTTGTTTGTCTTTTACCATCTTCATAACATCGTCTCCTTTACTTTGTAAATATTGTATTTACCAACTGCCATGCGAAAAGATAATGCATTTCCCTGACAGGGTGATTCAAACCATTTGATAATAAATTGGTGGTATCAACACCACACTGATACATTTGTTTCCATATTGCATAGCAATCACAGAGTGTAACACCTTCTTCCCTGCAAACTGTTCTGGCAGCATCCATATACGCGTCCAAAACTCCATTTCTCTGACGTTCCCCGAACAACTCTGCCAATTCTGGAAAGATTCCTTCACATGAGAGTCGACTTTTATATGTATTCATCATATTAGGAGTCATAAAAATCGTTTCAACCCCTGCTTCCCTTGCGTCTGTAAAGATATTACGCAAAGCGGATGTGTAAGTGTCAATCCCTTCCATCTCCTCATTGCTATCGTTTAATCCGAAGCATACGACCAGCAGATCCGGTTTACACATTAGAACATCTCGATGCAACCGCTCTAGCCCTTCTACAGCAGAACTTCCATTTACACCGGCATTCAAAATAGATATCGGTGCATTGGGATACAACAAATTTAAAATCTCCTTCACCTTTTCCGGGTAACCATATAGACTGTCAAATGCTGTTCGAATAACATTGCCCTCCTGCCAAACTTCAAAACAGCCCTGTGTCACACTGTCTCCCAAAAACGCAATGAGCGGTGTTCTATTTCCAAAATTGTCTTCCTGTTTTTTCTTTAATACTTCTACAAATTTCATGCAATTCACCTCATTATTCTAGCCATAAAATCATTTCCAAAATCCTTTTGACGCAGACTGCCATTTCATTTCTGGTGATTAGCCCCTTGTCATAAGCTTCTTTCAACGGAACATCTGCATACATCGGCATACGGATATCATTACCTGCTTTGACTTCTTTGTAGTGTTCTGCTGTATTCCACCAATCACTCGTAATCATACCCTTATATCCCCACTCATTTCGCAAGATGCCAATCAGTAATTCTGCATTCTCAGATGCCCTGACTCCATTGATAAGATTATATGAAGTCATAATCATCTTCGGTTTTGCTTCCTTAACACATATTTCAAACCCTTTAATATAAATTTCACGAAGAGCTCTTTCTGAGAGAATAGAATTACTCTCCATTCGATTTGTCTCCTTATTATTACATGCGAAATGCTTCGGCACAGCCACAATATTCTGGGATTGAATTCCACGAATCATGGCGACTGCCATTTTCCCGGAAACAAATGGATCCTCTGAATAATATTCAAAGTTTCTTCCGCACAACGGACTTCGATGAATGTTAAGTGCCGGTGTTAACCAAATACTGAGATTGTTCTCTTTAACTTCTAAAGCTCCTGCTTTACCTATTTTCTCCAACAACTCTACATTCCATGTGCAAGCAAGTGCTGTTGCAATTGGAAAGGCAGTTGTATTTACACCCCTGTCCTCTAAAATACGTACCCCTGCCGGACCATCTACAGTCATAACATTAGGAATACCAAATTTTTGCAGTTTGCCCATACCACCAACATTTGCAATTCCGGTATTATCCTTACCCTTTAAGAGTTCCATCATCTCCTCATCACTGATTTGTGTGATAAACTCATCTAGAGAAACTTTTCCCTCCACCACTTCAACAAGCAAATGCGGATTATCTCCCGCTTCCTTATATTCGCATACATATTCGCAAGGGAATTGCTTCCTTTCTTGCTCTGCATCCGGAACCTGCATATAGCTTCCGTCTGCCAACATCCGCTGACCCAACTCCTCTGGTGTACAATAAGTGTGCAATCTCTCAATAACCTTGTCTTCTTTAAGTCGGTAACTATACCCTAGCACACACACATTACGAATAGAATCCCCCAGCATCAGTTGGTACGTTCCCGATTCCATAATGTATGCCGCTTTTTCTATAATTCCGGTATCATCATAGGATACCATGTCTGTAATATTATAAGAGAGCGTCACCGTACAACTCTCTCCCGGCTCAAGTAGAGGTGTCTTTGCAAATGCACAAAGAACGACTGCTGGCTTAGGTATTCTGCCTTTCGGTGGGCAATAATATAACTGTACAACTTCTTTTCCCGCAAAATTACCTATGTTTTTTATATCTGTTGTAACAAAAATCTTTTCTCCATTGTCACAAGCCCGAGTATTATAAATATCAAAAGTAGTGTAGGAAAGCCCATAACCAAACGGATATACCACACATTCCGCTTTTCCCGGAATTGTCTCAAAATAACGGTAACCTACAAACACATCCTCTGTATATTTCACATAATCTTCTGATTCATGAAATCCTCCAGAAGAGGGGTAGTCATAAAAATTTCTCGCACAGGTATCTACCAATTTCCCGGATGGATTTACATCTCCTACCAAAACATCTGCCGCTGCAAGTCCTCCTTCCATTCCACCCTGCCAGAGCATGACGGCCGCCTCAATCTTCGTATTATCGGCAAACCATGCTGTATCAATCATGGCACCAACATTCAATAAGACTACGACATGACTAAAGTTGTTGCATACTTTTTCTACCAGCTGTTTTTCTGAATTACTGAGAACAAAGTATGTATCTGTCCCATCATTTTTATGATCAAAGGCTTCCTCTGAATAACGATTTATCGTAATGACGGCAGTATCCGTATATTCCATTGCCATTTCCATTAGTTTTTCTGGAATCATGGGTTCTTCTAATCTGCCGTTCTTTTCTCCCTTTTTATATTGTGTATTGACATAATCTGCATAAAAGAAAGACAAAGTGTCATAAACTTCTACCTTATCCTCCTTCATTTTTAATCCTTCATAAATATTGCGCACATAAGATACAGTAACATCGCCGGAACCCCCGCCACCTTTTACATAATCAATCTGTGCCTTACCAAATATAGCTATTTTTTGTCCCGCGTTAAAAGGTAGTAATTGATTTTCGTTTTTTAGCAACACGGTTCCCTCACCTGCCGCCTCTCTTGAAAGTGCAATATGCTCCTCACTCTCCGTGATTCTCGAATTATTGTTTCCCAACGGGCGACATGGTTGAAAATTAATTCTTTCCCACTTTCTCAACATGGTCTTCTACCTTTCAATAACACTCCGGACATAATCTATGCCCAGAGTGCTATCTTACTTAATTTAGTTATTTATTTTTAGGTAATCTTAAATATGTCTCCATCGGTTTTGCTGTTTTCTTCAAATAAGAAGCATAATTCTTATCAAATCCAAAAATCGAAAAATCAATGGAATTATCTACATCAGCAGATTTGACTTTCATGTTCACACCCTTTTCTGGACTGTAGATTCCAAACATAGAACCCAAGCCTGCTGCATAATCTGTCATATAGATAAAGGAATTCTTATATAACACATCATTAAACCACACGCCTAATTTTACGTCATCTTTCTTGCCATCTTTGTCGCTATCGACGTATTGAATACTCATCTTTAGATTAATCTGTTTCTCTGTGAGCTGTGTTCCTGCTAATTCAGGCGTATATACACACCATGTATTATTCTTATCGTCTACTAATAATAATTTCCCATCACCATTAGAAACTAGAATAATACCTTCCCAGCCAGTATTTTTACCGCCAATACGAAGTTGGATTCCCCACTTTTTAGCAAACGTTACATATCCGTTAAACAATGTACCATTTAAACTCTTACCTCGTATTGGATCATAATAACCACCTTTTACTGATAAATCTTTCTTATTGAAATCATAAATTCCATCTTCTACACCAAAACTTGAGAAAGAAATTTCTTTTAGGGAAGCATCTGGTTTAATCGGAGTTCCATAATTCGGTTTTTCTCCGTATATAACAATCTCATCTTCTCCCCTAACCAAACAGAGATTGATATTGTTTCCTAAAAATTTAGTCGCAGAAGCCTTGTCATTCGCCATTGCATTTTCCCATACATAGGATTGCATATTATATTGGGTTCCATTGATGAAAAGATTGATTTTTACGTCTTTGATACCATCTTCCACATCCTCTACTTCCCACATATCAATACCTAATTCAAATGCTGTTCCATCAGAGAAACTGGTCAGACCAACTCTCTTTGGATTCAACGTTGCAATCGTAAGATATGGCCATCCGACTTGCATATCCATTGCCTGGACAAGAAGCTTTCCATTCTTTTGAGGAATGAATCGCAATCCCAACGTATTCAAACCAGAATCGCCGTAACTTACAAAAAATGCACTATCCGCGCTTCCTTGTTTCAAAGAAAGTTTTCCGCGGAAGGATGTTCCAATCAACGAAGTCAAAGACTTGTCACTATTCCATCGTTTCGGAATTACTCCTGATGCCTGATATTCCTCAGGTACATCTTCTGCTGTGTATTTCACTTCTTCCATTAAACCAAAATCTGCCCATGTAATATCAATCAAGTCTTTCGGACTTTCCTCAGGGTCCCCTTGCTCATCTTCACCTAATGGAACTTCTAAAGTGATTTCGTCATTATCCTTTACAGAGAATATGTTTACATTCGCTCCCAAAAATTTAGTAGAGCCTGTGTTGGTAGTCACTGCACCTTCCAAGACACATGCATCCCACGTGCACTGTACGCCATTCACAAATACATTAATCTTAATATTTGCGCCCTCTGCCCAAATATCAATTCCTATTTCAAACGGTGTACCATCTGTAAAACTGGTCATATTCACATCGGTCGGCAAGACATTAGCAACTTCCGGATATGGATATCCTTTTGCAATATCCATTGCTTGGAAAAGCAAGCTACCATCACTTTGCGGTACCAAACGAATTCCATGAGAATTTAAGGCTTCATCACCGTAACATATGTAGAACTTACTTTGATCACTGCCTTTCTTTAACGCAATCTTTCCGCGGAAAGATGTTCCTACTAAAGATGTTAATTTATGTTCCGCATTGAGACTCAATGGTACCAATCCATATGATGCATAACTTGCTGGAACATCAAGACTTGTGTAGGTTGTTGTTTCCTCCAGTCCGAAATCCTTCCATGTAAGTGCTGTCAACCCCTCTGGAGTCGCTTCCGCTTCATCAACATCTGCCGTAATAGAATCTTGATCCTTTGCTATCCAGAAGTTCATGTTCGTACTAAGCAGATTGTTTTTTGCGGCATTTTTCCATACGTAAGGTTTTACTGTATATTGCACATTATTTGCAAAAAGATTGATTTTTAAATCATCACCTACTGCCCAAATATCAATTCCAAGAGTAAATCTTGTTCCGTCCGTAAAACTGTCTAATTCTACCTTTTCAGGATTAAGCACTGCGATTTCAGGATGAACTCCTGTTACAATGTCAATTCCTTGTATTACAATGGTTCCGTCACTTTGTGGCTTAATGCGAAGACCATATGAATTATATCCGCTATCACCATAGGAAATCATATAATTACCACTGGTTTCATTTTCTTTGTTGAATACAACTTCTCCACGGAATGATGTTCCTACTAAGGAAGTCCCTTTATATGTTGTGGATGACAATTGTCCCGCAATCGCATTGTTTTGGAATGTGTACGTTGTGTCTTCTTCAATTCCAAAATCATTCCATGTAATTGGACTTAATGTGTCTGGTGACGGTTCCGGAGTCGTATCCCCTGAAACCACATTTTCCAAATCTACTTTACTTGTTGCTCCTGCTACATATACGCCCACTTTACTACCAAAGGAGCTTGCAAATCCTGTATATGTGCTTGCTTTCGGTGTACATCCGTTTACAGATGCAACAACTTTTACATCCGAGTTTACTACTTCAAAACCAATTTCTATTTTTAACTTTGCACCAACAATATTGGTAATTTTCATGTCTGCAGCTGAGAATACAATAGTTCCCGTACTGCTTGACGGTGAAAAGAAGGTCAAAGTATTGTTTGTTACATCCACCGCTGTACGAATTGGATATGGGGTCGTTGTATATGAACTATCCTGTTCCCCAAATGCCAATAATGTTGCCGCATCATAGAATGTCGCATTCAAACTTACTTTTTTCTTATTCAGAGTGTTATCAGCAAGTGATTTTGCTACGTTATAATCCCATCTTTCGAATGTATAAGTCTTTGCTGCTATGCTAAAATCAGAAAGTGTTACTGGTGTATAACCGTCAAATGAAGGCGTTGTTGATTCCACCACACTCTCCACATCTACTTTACTGGTATTTCCTGCTACATAGATGCCCACTCTACTACCGAATGAGTTTGCAAAGCCTGTATATGTGCCTGTTTTCGGTGTACAGTCGTTTACGGATGTAACAACCTTTACATCCGAGTTTACTACTTCAAAACCGATTTCTATTTTCAGTTTCGCACCGACAATATTAGTAATATTCATATCCGTTGCCGAAAAAACAATAGTACCCGTATTACTTGAAGGTGAAAAGAAAGTCAACGTGTTATTGGTTACGTCCACTGCCGTTCGTATTGGATATGGTGTTGTTGTATAAGAACTGTCCAGTTCTCCAAACGTCAATAACGAAGCGGCATCATAAAACGTTGCGTTTAAATTAACTTTTTTCTTATTCAGTGTGTTTTCGGCGAGTGCCTTTGTTATATTATAATCCCATCTTTCGAATGTATAGGTCTTTTCCGTAATGCCAAAATCCGAAAGCGTCACCGGCGTATACCCCTCAAACGGGTCACTATTACCAGCATACACTGACGGCATAACCGTCAGTGATGATATAGTAATACTAATTACACACAGAAAAGCAATTATTTTTTTCAAAATAGAATTCTCTTTCATAGACTCCTCCCTTTCCATATGTTAATTAAAAACAATTAATACAGCCTCTCCTCTTTCTATATCCAGTTGAAGATTTCCGTTGGAAACTTTTCCTGTATTTTCGCCATATCGGTTGATTGCTGTATAAGTACGTGTGCCATTCACTTTGAGTGTAAGAGTGCGTGTGCTTTCCACATCGTAGTTTACAAGATACACAGCCGTTTTTCCTTGATAATCAAAGCATCCTGCAATGGCACCATACTCTTTTCCTGTTGTTTCAATGCCAGTAACCACATTGTTGTAATTTGAAAGTATTGGCATATCATACTGTCCTGCTGCTGCCATACTATCCTTGGCATATCCATAAGAGGTAACCATGATACCTTCACTCGAACTATTCATAAGAACATGATCCACTGACTTAATCTGATTATTCATGTCTACCGCGTAATCATACCAAGTGGTCTTCGCTCCATTCGCACCAATCAGACCATTCTTGCCATAATCTACAGTATTGTTTGTTACTTCCCAACCGATTGGTTGTACAAGTGGAAAATATTGAATTCCTTTTGCTCCAAATGCAAGTTCCACATTTACCTGCCACTTGAATTCTCCTTCTGACGGATTACTATGATCACGTACTACGGTTGTATTTCCAAAATAATCTCCCGCTCCAATGAATGTCCAGAATGGAATCTTATAGTCCTCTGCAACTTTTCGTACAATTGCCAAGTTTTTAAAATATTTTTGTGTATCTATCCCGTCGCTGTAAAAACCGGTAACAGCACTGGTAGTCCATTCAAACGGATAGTGATCGTAAGAAAGATATTTTGGTTTATAATTTTCGCAGTAACTCGTTAAATAGTTCTTATATAATGTCTCATAAGGAGTTGTCTTATCTATCTGACATAGCTCACTCAGTGGAAACAGATTGGAATATGCACTTATATTTGCATAGGCATTCACTGATTTAGATACCTTGCTAAAGAAATTCATCTCTCTTGTTGCTAATTGATCTGCTTCTCCGTAATTTGAGATACTTGGCTCATCAATCACAGAAAGACCTACAAAGGATTTATACTGGTTATAATCCTTAATAATGTCTGCAATCTGCTTGGCGCTTAATTCTGTTCGACTTCCTCGTATTCTTTCATCTGTCACAAATACAGAGAGATTATTTTTCTCTGCTAATCTCAGAGTTTCTTTCACCTGCTCCTCATTAGTTCCACCTGCACCATATATGTAGGGACTAAATGTCATAAAATTAACACCGCTATCTTTTATGAGTTTGAAAGCCTGATCTGTCATCAGGCTTTCATAGGGCCCGTAAAATCCGCCTATAGGCATAATTGATTTGTCTGCACCTAAAGCATAAGAGGCAATGTTGCTTACCGCTGTGGTAGCGGTAAGTAACATGTCTCGTACTAATGATGTGTCATTGTCATCTACAGTACTGTTCTTATCTGCGTTAGCTGACCACCTTGCAACACCGCTAGGAAGTCTATAACCCTGAGACGCTTTTTCAGTTGCAACCAAATCCCTAACATCTCGAACATCATCCGGATGTGCATCTCCCGGAATATAACAACTTACATTTTCTGCAGATACCCCGTCTTGACCGATATGCAACACATGGTAATCTCCTTTTTCCGTAAGTGTTGTTCCATTTGTCACCATAACGTCATCTACTCGCATCGTTGTTCCTGCAAGGAGGTAACCTGCTTCATTTTCTACAATATCACAACCCTTTGGAGTTGCTAAATTTACTTCCATCGAGTCGTTCGCACCATGTACAATTAAATTTGTTACATTTCCTATATAATTCTTTGTAGCCGCATCCTTCCATGTATATGCACTAATATTGTACTGTTTTCCATTGAAGAAAAGATTAAACTTGATATCGTTTCCATCTTTCCACATATCAATTCCTAATTCAAAAGATTTTCCAGTGAAACTTCCAATTCCTGCTGCTACTGGATTAATTAATCCAAAATCCTGTGTGGAAACATTCGTCGTCTCGGTTCCCACACCAACTATCTTCAACTTGCCATCAGTAGCTAAGTTCATTCTTAAGCCACTCCATTTCGAACCTGTTGAACCATAACAAATATAATAGTAATCCGCTGCAGCTGGTGCCGCACTTCTTGTAAGATTTAAAATACCTCTGAACGAAGTTCCGATTAAATTCTCTTTGCTTGCCGCTTCTCTAAAGTGAGAACCATCCGCTACATCTTCATTTGTAGGTGAAAATGCCACATCTTCACTAATACCAAAATCTTCCCAATCAATGTATGTCAATCCTTCTGGCGATGCTTCTTTTTCTGGGACTACCACTTTGATAGAATCATTATCTCTATTAATCCAGAAATTATTATATTTACCAATTAAATTATTCTTCGCTGCATTTGCCCACACATACGCATCAAATGTGTACTGCACTCCATCAATAAAGATATTGATTTTCAAATCGTTTCCTGATGTCCATATATCTAATCCCAATTCAAATACGGTTCCATCTGAAAAACTTGTAAGACCTGCTTTCTTTGGATCTAAGGTTGCTATTGTAGGATGTACAGATGTCACTGTATCTATACCTTGCACTATCAGAGTTCCATCATTTTGTGGCTTTATAAGAATACCATGCGAATTCCATTGAGCAGTATCTCCAAAACTAATATAACAGCTGCCGTCTGTATTTACTTTATTGAATGCAACTTTTCCTCTAAAAGAAGTATTAATCAACGAAGTGCCTGCTGTATTCACTGTCGATGTATATGAACCATTTGCATTTGTATAAGTTGTATCATTTAAAATATCGAAGTTTTCCCATCCGACTCTTGTTAATGTCTCAGGGGATGCTTCCGGGAGATCTACCTTAATCGCATCTCCATCTGCCAATTTTCTGAAATTGATATTGGTACTTAAATATTTATAATATGCTGCATTTTTCCATGTATATGCTTCCAAATTATATTGATTGCCATCGATATAGATAACGATCTTTAAATCTGTTCTTACGTCTAATGGATTAACATCTTTCCAAATGTCAATTCCAAGTTCAAAGGTTTCCCCATTTGTAAAACTTGTTTTTCCAACTTTTTCCGGGCGAATTGTGGCTAGTGCAACTCCTACCTCACCGGCGGTAGCTCCATCTCCATTAATGCCACCCCATAAAGCGAGCGTTCCGTCATTTTGTGGAGTGATTTTTAAGCCCCACCCGTTTAAACCTGTGTCTCCGTAATTGATATAATATCCGCTCTCCGCACTAGCTCTAGTAAAGGCAACTGCACCTCTAAAGGATGTATTATCTAATGACTTCACATCACTCTTTACCGTATGTGAAATCAATCCATACTGTGCTAAATTGCTCGGAACATCTGCTGTGGTATATGTTTTGTCTTCTGTAATTCCATAATCAGCCCAAGATACTTTCTGTAATGTTGTTGGGCTCTTTTCGTAATAACTTTCAAGATCGATAGTAACTCCTGCTTTATTTGGTAAAACACCCAAGTAATTTCCCAATGTGCTTGACGGATATTCTGTCAATAACATAGATTTTGAAGTCCCATCATTGATTTGTGCAGTAACTTTAAGACTCGTTCCCACCCACTCTACTGCGATGGCAAACTTGATTTTTGTTCCTTTCAAACTCGCTATTTTCATATCACTAAGCGTAAAATCCAATTGTCCCGTCATGCGAGCTTGTGAATAAATAGTAATTTTATTATTTGTAACACTCGGCAAAATACGTATCGTATTTAATCCCGCACTAGCAACTTCACCATAAGTTAGAATCGCATTATCCTGATGAAATGTTGCATAAAATACTGTTTTTTTCTTATTTAAAGTACTACCACCCTTAAGCGGTTTTACTGCTGCATACGAACCTGTGTGTGTGTAGGAGTCTTTTGCAATACCAAAATTATCCAATGTAATTGTGTCATATCCTGCAAAGGCATCTTTTTGTACATTTTCCAAATCAACCTTGCTACTATCTCCTGCTACATACACACCTACTTTGCTACCAAACGAACTTGCAAATCCTTTATATGTGCCTGTTTTTGGTGTACATCCATTAACTGATGCAACAACCTTAACATCGGAATTTACAACCTCAAATCCAATTTCCACTCTAAGCTTTGTTCCCGCAATATTAGCAATACCCATGTCCGCCGCCGAAAATTCAATAGTACCCGTATTGCTTGACGGTGAATAGAAGGTCAATGTGTTTTTGGTTACATCCACTGCCGTTCGTATCGGATATGGTGTTGTTGTATAAGAACTGTCCAATTCTCCAAACGTCAACAATGACAAGGCATCATAAAATGTCACATTAAACGTTATTTTTTTCTTATTCAATGTATTATCTGCCAGTGCTTTTGTGAAATTGTAATCCCATCGTTCAAATACATAGGTTTTTTCTGCTATCCCAAAATCTGACAACGTTACTTCTGTATATCCGGCAAATGCATCGGCTGCACTAGCTTCCATTTTAGGCATAATTCCAATAGATGTTACTACTATTGTAACCATGCATAAAACTGCAAGCCATTTTTTAAGAGTTTGTTTCGTCTTCATCCTTCTCCTCCTATTTAAAATACTAATTATTTTTATTTCGATTCACGTATTTATTTAATAAATATTTCCCCATGAGATGTCATCTTCCAAGATGTCTTGTTCTTTATCTGACTTGTCGTCCTCTTCCTCTTTTTCTTCGTCCTTCTTTTCCTCGTTCGGCTTTACATCTTCCGTCTTGTCTGTTTTGTCAGTCTTATTTGCGTCGCCTGTCTGAGCCTCGGAATTGGACGTGTTCCCCCAGTCACCAGATGCGTTTGATGAATCTTCAGGCTCAACTTCACCCGGTTCTAATACTTCTAGCCCTGAACTGTCGTTGTCTTTGTCGTCCTTGTAGTTTTCCTCTTCCTTGCCCTGCTCTATTTTAGTGCCAAAGTTCTTATCACTTGCCTCTTTTGTATTCGAGGTAACTAGAATTACAATTCCTACTATTAATGATAAAAGGACTGCCAGTGCTACAATTACTATTTTCTTATTAGTTAGTAGTTGCTTGAACATATTTTGTATCCCATACTTTCTTTACATCTACAAATTTTTCATCCCAGTCACAGAATTTATTAGCCTCATTGACAATGTTAAATTCTGTATTTGCCACCGGCTTTTTGAATCGAAGATTTGCATAAATGGTCTCGCCCTTATCATCATACGTTCCCATCCGCTTATTAGTGTTTCCAACCATTTTTACAGTTTTCTCCGTGTAGCTATGATTCATCTTCTCGAACATTCGCCCTTTTTCAAATGCTACAAGCTGTAATTGCTCAGTTGTGTTATATGTTACATCTACTGCACCCGCTGCAATTTTTTCTCCACCTAGAAGATTAACCGGTACATTGATGTATCCGAGATATTCGTCTTCAATATGTACATATTTTGCTAATCCATTTACCTTAGTTCCATCTTTTGTTACCCAGTATGGACGAACATAAATAATCAACTTAACATTATCTGCCCAATCAATCTCGGTTAATCGCCATGTCATTAAATATTTAGAGGCACCACCATATATGTCTTCTGCATATTGTGGTTGTCCATTAACCATAACACCGGTATATATCTTCTCTGTTTCTGTATTCTCTAGTTTTATTTTGTTATTAAGGTAAATATCAAATCCTACCTTTGTATAATTTTCAGAATCCAAGGAAGACATCACACGAACATAAAATTTCTCTTCTTCTGATATTGGTTGTCCGTTGTTATTTTTTTCTCTCATAGCCGCAATAGACTGCTCTGTGACACCGTCTTCATTTTGCGCTTTCACACTTAACACCTGTGCCGGAACAAATTTTGCATATGCACTATCTGGCACTGCTTCTTTTAATTCCGCTTCTGTCAACGGTTGGCTCTCATCTGCCGACTTAAACCAGCCGCCAAATACATATCCTTCTTTTATCGGAGCAGTTCTTTTTTCCTCGTCTGCATTCCAATAATCTTGGATATTATATGTTTGCTCGTCGTCGTTTTGGATATATATGACTTCGTCTGCTACCACAGCTGCATCCGCTTGTTTAGGATAGACAACGATACCGCTCACAATCGTTCCCACAGCCAACATGCCGGCTGTTAATTTCTTCATGAAACTCACTACTTGTTTCTTTTTCATAATCCCTACTCTCCTTTCCTCGTCTTACGCCCAAGAACCACTCGACGGTGTAAAATTGTTGTCCTTGTTATTGTCAACGCTTGTGCGTATGACATCTTCGGTCTCTAATTTCAGAATTTCTATTTTTGGTTTTTCGTATAACATTTAAAATCTCCTCTCCATTAAACATTACAAACTATTCAAATACAATTAATACTCCTTCGCCTGCCTGCATTGGAAGCTTAATTTCTTTACCCTGGTAGTATCTCTTTTCTGCATCTTGAACTACTGAGAATTTGCACTCGTCGTAAAACTTCAACTGTATGTCCTGTGCATATTCCGTATCATAATTAACAACATATAGCGCGGTTTTTCCTTGATAATTAAAGCATCCTATCATTGCATCACCGCTGACTCCGGTTAATTCCCTCCATGAAGTTCCTTCTAGAATACATTCTGATTTCGCATTATCTTTAATCGCTTTTTCTCCAGAGACAACGACTCCCTTATTTACTGAATTCATCAACACTTCATCAATTGCCTGGATATGTGCACTGATATCTTGTGCATAGTAGTACCAACGGGTTTTGTTTCCCCACGCACCAATGATACCATTACGTTCAAAATCCCACTCCGTGCTCTTTGCATACGCAAAATGCATTGGCTGAATCATTGGAAAATATCCGATTCCTTTTGCACCATACGCCAAGCAAGTATTGATGTTCCAGTCAAACTCTGTCTCTTTTGGAAGATATTCTTCTGTATCGAATCTCTCCTGTGCATCATTCCAACTGGTTCCTGCCTGAACAAAAGTCCAGAAGGGGATTTTATATTTCTCAGCCGCACTACGAATGATGGAAAGATTATCAAAATACTCTTCTTTTGTACGTCCCTCGTCAAACACATAATGGTCATACATGATATACGGCACATCACATGTGTCTAGAAAATGATCTACATATTTCAAATAATCTTCTCTTGTTTCGGCGATCCAGTTTGGATTCAGGTTGTTGTACGCTACAAGACCCATTTCGCTCAATTTCTGATATAACGGTGCTACCTCATCAATAAGTCTGGATGTACTTCCCTGAGAAACCCCCGGGTACCAAGGTTCATCGATTACATATACTCCTGCAAAAGCCGGATGACTTAAATATTCGCTCATTCGTTGTCCTAACTTTACAGTATCCCAGACCTCTTCTCCTCGCTGGTTCATAATCATACTATCTGTCACAAAAACGCTAATTCCATACTTTTCACCAAGATTCAGCATTTTCATAACTTCTTTATCCATTCCCTGATAATCCGTCACATTAAACGTAATACAATTAATTCCCGCATCTGCATATGCTTTAAAATATTCGTCTGTAATCATTTCCGGTTGTGATGCCCCATCCACACTATAGGTATTTGGCTTTGGCCCAGAAAATCCGCTAATCGGCATCACATCACTTCCGCCGCTGGCATGAAAGCCCAGTGCATACACTTCTTCCTTTTCCATTGGCTCTATCACTTTTTTACTTGTCTCTCTTGCACATCCGGAAGCAACAGTGCATAACATTGTTGCGGCCAACATCACTGAACCCAAACGCATCCATTTATTTTTCATTACTGCCACCCTCCTTTCTACTTCGTGTTTTTTTAACACTTAATGGAATTAAAACACAGAGTGCTGCAATCAATACTGAACATGAGATCAAAAGATACCATAAACCGGAGTTATTCACTACATTTGGGTTATACACCATTTCTGCTTTCTCAAATGCGAAATCTGGTGGAACTATAACCTTGCTGCTTACATATTCTGCTTCTACTAAATTTGGATCTGCATCCAGATTCTTGATAACAACATTATCAATCGCAAAGTTTGCCACTTCCAAAGCCCAAATATGGATGTGGCCCGTCAAAGTGTTTCCGTGTTCTAAATCATAGGACGCAACTGTTTTAAACTCTTTTTCCTCAATCCATTTGATGCCAATTTCCATGTGCGCATCAACCATTTTTAATTTTACGGAAAATCCTCTTGTTTCATCCGGCGCATAAAAATCATAATCTGTACCTGAAAGTGCCGCCCGAACCTTCACTTCCGGCTTGTAGGATTGAATTTCCGAATTGCTTTGGAACAGTATAAGGTCTCCAGCCTGCTGATACCCATAAAGTGGTTGGTCGCTAGTCTCTGAACCATAAGAAACTCCTATCCATGGATTTCTCGGCATGGTTACCGTACCGTCTTCTTCCACAATCTCTTTACGTTGTACATATGGCACATCAAAACTCATTTCAAAATTGGAATATTTTTGTCTTGTACCAAAATATGAGTTCGCCGCATTATGGAACATGAATACAGAGTCTCCGTCATACTCCTCTACACTGACACTTGTTGGGTAGTATTTATATGTAAACAACATATTATTTGTCAACAAGGCCTTATTAAATGCTCCATCATCAAAACTTTCTTCAATATTGCTGTTTTCCGGTCTGTCGTAACTATATACTTTAAGTTCTAAATCCAAAATTTCTGCCGCGCATCCACCGGTCTGTAGAAAACCAATTCGTCCTTGTCCGCTTACTGGAAGTTTGCCTTTAAAAACCTGCTTTCCATTTACTGTTACCGTATATTCTTGCTGTGCACTCAAAGAAGCATTAATTTTCAAATTACTACCCACTGACGCTCCAACGTTCTTTGCCTGCACGAGAGTTGTTGCTTTTCCCTTTTCTTCATATACTCGCAAGGATACTTTCAATCCTCCGTTATTTGTAAAGACAAGTTCTACATTTCCCTTGTCCCCCAAGCTACCTTCGATACTTGAAACGCCACATGCGACAACAAATTCCTGCCCTGACGGAATCTTTACTAACTTCATTGCCACCTGCATTTCAAAAAGCGATGACAAATTATCCATATATTTCGCCGCATTTTTGCTGATTAATCTAGTTTTGTTTGTACTGTCCTCCGGAAATATTAATTTCCCATCCTTAGAAATAACACTAGACCCCGGATTACTCCAATCAGCATTATTGATCTTCTCTTGGAAAGATGTTTTGTCAATAATTGCATAACTGGTACCTGCAAACGCCTCAATAGGTGCGATGCATGATACAAACATTACAATAGCCATCATTGCTGTTATAAATCTTGCTTTTTTTCTCATCTCTTATTCTCCACATTAAGAATACTATTTAATATTTGCCAACCAAGAATGTTCGTACTTATCTTCTACTTTCTTCTGTACTTGCTCCCAAAATTCATCTGCTGTCAATCGGTCTGCTGGGTTTTTAGAACAGAAGAAGTTTACGAATTTCATGCTACAGAAAGGATGTGCTCCACCGTCTGTATAGATTCGATGTTTCTGTCCTGTCTGTTCACAAATATAATATTTAGCCTCATCTAATAATTCATATTGACTCTTCTCGAACTCGTTCCAATTGCTAATATCCAATTCACCTTCACTCAATGACATTGGCAACGGAATATGGGTGGTTTGTGCCATAATTGTGTAACCTTTGTCAGAATACATGAATTCGAGGAATTTCATTGCTCCCTCTTTTGCATTGGAATAAGTAGGGATGTGACTGCTTCCTCCACCATAGTTAATCGCAACCGAAGTACGCGCATCCTTTGCAATATTCCAGTCTTCCTCAGAGATAATTTGTCCATCAATACTATATCCACCATTCACTACATAATCAGACTCCTGCTTCTCACCATCTAACACACTGTCAACAGCACTGATAACGCTTCGGAGTAATTCTTCATCCTTAATAGTTGTCATACGATCTGTAATAGAAGAAATAACCGGCAATCTCATCATCTCAAATTTCTCCAAAGAACCTGCTGATTCCATTTCATTTGACAACCATGAACCGTTTACCATCATTGCCGCTGAACCATTTAAGAACATCGTCTGCATTGTAATATGGTCTGTTGAGTTTGACCCTGTTAATACATATTCGGGTGTAATGAATTTCTCATATGCAAGTAAAGTGTAGTATCTTCCATCTTTCTTTGTAAATACCTCTTTACTCGGAGAAACACCGTTTTCGTCTGTACATCCGTACAGATTATTTAAGTAATAATCAACACCATCATATTGCGCCATCCACACCTCTGTGATGAAATCCCAATATCCTGTAGTTGAGAAATGCGCCAATGCCGGTTTGTCTAGACTGTAAAAAGTATCGCAAACCAATGCCAATTCATCGGTTGTACGTGGCAACTGGTCAATCCCTGCTTTTTTAAACATTTCCTTATTATATACAATACCTAACGCTCCACCACCTGAAGTGACTCCATAATAGTGCCCATCCGGATCTTTCTCCAATCGCAAATACTCCGGAGAGAATTTTTCGCTCAACTTTTTGGTGTCACCTTCGCAAGTAGTTTCTAGCAAAGCATCTATTGGTTCTAACATAGATTTGTCATAGCTTCTGATACCCATGTAGATATCCGTTGTATCTACATCTTCAAGGCCCAAGGTAGAGATTACTGCATTATAGTCGGATTTAGCATTTACAAACACATTGTAGTCTGGATACTCTTTTTCAAATGCTTCAATCACATTGTCCAACCACTCTCTTCCAAGACCGGAATTCCAATAACTGATTTCAATGTCCTTAGGTGAAGTTCCCGCTTTTTCCAAATCCCCACCTTTTTTACCACCACATCCCGCTAAGCATGCAGTAGTCATTGCAATTACTAACATTCCTGCTAATACCTTTTTCATATTTCTCATCTTAATCCACTCCTTTTTATGTATTTAACCCTTGATTCCACCAAGAGAAACGTTTGTTGTTATTGTTTTGTTAAATGCAATATATAAGATAAGTGCCGGCAGACATATAATGACACATGCTGCAAACAGGATATCCAATCTTGCTCTATAAATCATTTCTGTATTGAACTGGTAAATACCTACCGGTAATGTCGGTAAGTTTGGCAAATAAATCAATTGACTGTCGTAACTGTTCCAAGCTCCCAGCCAGTTTGTTAAAAACAAAGCTCCAAATATTGGTTTTGCCTGTGGTAACATTACTCTGTACCATATCAAGAAATCATTTGCACCATCCACCATGGCTGCTTCCGCATAGGTCCAAGACAAGTTCTTGAAATAGGCTGCATAATACAAAAATGCCGCATTAAATCCTGTGATTGCCAATACAATATGTGCATATGAATCGATAAGTCCCAATTGATCAACCAATTTATACATTGCTCCCGAGCTTCCATACAAAGGTAAGGTCATCATAATAAGGATGATAGGATACACCAGTCCTGATCCCGGGAACTTATATTTGCAACAAACGTACGAAAATGACATCGTCGAATATTGTGATATTAATGTGGTTACAACTGAGAAATAAATACTATTGAATAACATATCAAAAAAGTTATTGCCGTTTACCTCAAGTGTCTTAAATACCTCAAGGAAATGATCCCAGTGCCATATAGTCGGTATTCCAAATGGTTCCATAACAATTTCCGTATGTGTTCTCGATGCCGCAAACACGGCCCATACAAGAATATAAACATAACTTGCTGCAACAAAGAAAAAGATAATTGAGACAAATATATGTATTGCAATCTCAACAGGGGATTTTCGCCTGAAATTTTTAAATAAATCAAATTTTCTTGTTCTCATTTCAATCCCCCTTCCTTAAAATTCCACTTCTTCAAAGAAACTGTCGGCAAACCTACGAACTATAAGAGATATAATTACTGCTATTACTGTAATGATTAAACCTACTGCTGACATATAGTTAAATACGTTTGACGTAAATGCATTTCCCGAATTGTTATACAGTTGCAAATACATCCAGGCAGACAATGTAATTGTGTTGTATTGTCCCTCAGTCAAAAGGAATACTGCACCAGAAGCACTAAAGATACCGCAGATAGTTAATACCATCTGTAAGGACACCGTTGGCCAAACCATTGGCACCACTATCTTTGTAAATTCCGTCCACCAGGTAACCCCGTCAATTCTTCCAGATTCCAAAACATCGTCCGGAATTCTGGCAAATGTTCCACCCCAAATAATGAGGTCTCCGGGGAAACCGAGCCACAACATATGTAGAAGGACTACCGTATTGGCAAATCGCGAGTCTGCAAGAAGTTCCGGTGCGTAATCCATATGTAGGATGTTTTGTACAAATTCTGCAATGAAACCGTTCGGGCTCACCATACGTTGAAAAACCATTGCAACTGCCACTCCAAAAATAATACTTGGAAGAAAAAACAAAACTCTATAAATATTTGCAAACGGCACTTTCTTATATATGAAAAAAGAAACCAAAACCTTAAATGGATATGCCAACAAAATAATAGCAAATGTTAGCATTGTATTTTTTAACGCTAAACGAATCTCTGAAGTCGGCAATGTGAATTCCTCAAAAAATCGAATAAAATTGTCAAATCCCAGCGAGCCGTCGTTTCCCATAAAAGCCATACCGAAGGAGGAAAGATTAACGTAAATATAAAAAATCAGCCATCCCAACAAAGGCGGTATTGTATGAGCCAGAATAAATAAAACACGAGTTTTCCTAATTGGTTTTTTCTTTTTCATCTTTTTCCCCTTTCTTGGATATCATTATTCCACAAATGGCTCCCGCAATTATAATTACTGAACTAATTGCAATCGGAATTGCAATCGGCGGCATACTTCTGAGTGCACCTATAGCCAAGTATTCCTCTGCTTCAGACCATTTCGCATGTAGGGTAATAGACTTATCTACAATGGTGTCAAAATCAAATTCTGTACCATCTGATGTGAACCAACCTAAAAATTCTGCGCCTTCCTTGACAGGATTTTCCGGTTTGGTTACTCTGTATCCCACTGCTCCATCTATTTTCTGACGTTCGATTTTCTCGTCAGTTCCTGTCTCAAACGTGACATAATATCCGGCAAGACGAACATATCTCCGACCTTCTTCATCAGTAAATCCCTGATAGAAGTATTCGTAAACTTCTTGTCTATCCGGGAATTGCAAAATTAATGTAGATTCCACTATAGAATATGTAATGTACTCCGTCTTTCCATCTCGAGTAACTTTTGCTGTTTTATCAGCATAAAGCGCGATAATTGCATTTGTGTCTTTGCTATAATACATCGCTTCGCAACCAGTATAGTCTTCTAGTTCCCCGTAATGAACTATCTCCACCGGTTTATTTGACGATGCGGTAGAGTTTGCAGTCACTCCCAAATTATTTAGGTCTGCATCATAGCACTTGAAGTTCTCTAACTCAAAATTTATCGGACAATTTGCACCTTCACCTGACCAAAAAGCAAAATATTGTGCTCCCGGGATATAATCTCCATACACACTTGTGATTTCCTTCATTTCTGTTTTACCCTTGTATGTCTTTTGTATAAGGGCTAGGAAATACTGTGCTTTACGTTCAAATCGAATAATATAAGATGCGCCTTCCTGCAACAAATATCCTGGTCCAGACACCAATTCATTGTTTTCCCACAAACTTTCAACTAATATCTGTCCATATCCCGAATGCGGATATTCTCGAACCGGATCTGTATGATTAATCAGACCGTATTGGGTTATCTTCGAATCATTGCTTTTTACGGTATATTCCATATAGACTGTATTCGCGTCAGTAGGAACTTTATTGCTGATTGCCACATTTCTTCCATCTGTCACCTTAACAGTGTAAGAATGATTGAGTTTATCAGCTTTGCTCATACTCTTTACTGTATCCATGAGTGAATCATAGTGCTTTGGCGCAAGTACTCCTAAATCTTTTCCTTGTTCGGTATAGCAACGCACATTTTTTAATCTCACAGATACGATTCCACCAAACCATACTCCAAAATGTTTCGGCTGATCTGTAAATTCATAACCTTTTGCGTTTGCCGTACTGGAATCAAATACAATATACTTTGAATCGTCACCCTTTGATTTCGCTGCTATATATTCAAATCCTTGTTCTTCTGTGTATTTAAATCGGAAGAAATAAGTGGCACCTTTTTCCAATAGCGGTGCTGTATTAGAAGATTGCAAAACACCACCCTCCAAATATGGATACGGTGCTTCCGGTTGGTCCGTTGCAATTACACCATTTTGTGTAGAGGCATTATCTTCTCGTATTTCCTCAACGGTATATGTCAAATATACCTCCGTTCCAAACTCCACCGGTGTCGCATTTCCAAAAAAAGTGTCAAATCCCTTAAAAGACAATTCATATTCTTCATTACTAGGTTTGACATTTGCCGCTTGCACATTAGTAGTTAGAATCATGAACATACTAATTGCAGATATGCAAATCGATGCCACTAAAGCAACTGCCCGTTTGCAGTTTACCATTAATTGTTTTGTCATACTTAACATTCTCCCTTCCTCTTACATTTTTAATTCTACTATCTTTCCTGTTTGCTGAGACTCATCTGCCGCATAACAAGACAAATGTCCCCAAATGGAATCGTCTATTGCCGTACAAGAAACTGACGGCTCGTTTCCTTCCATCAAGTCACAGAAATCTCGAACTAATCTTTTGTCTCCTCCATAATGACCTCCGGTTTCACCCTTTGTCTCATTAAAGTTAAAAACATATTCTTTAAACATCGCGTTATCTCTGTTATATTTGTACAAACGGATAATGCCATCTTCTGTCCACCCTTCCATCTCACCTAAGGTCCCCTGAATCCACATGCGTCTTCCCGGATGCATTGCACCAAGTGTTACAGTGTGGACTGCTGTAGAGCCATTTGCAAATGTCACCGCTACATTCTGATGGTCAACGATAGCTCCTTCACATTTATATACACATCTTCCATGTGGATTATATGTAAGCAAAGATTCTCTTTTCTCTTCTTCTGTCACATCTTGCCAGTTCTTTCCCGTACATTGCCATGGATACCAAGGAAGTACTGTATTTTCCAAATACATATTTTCTGCATCGTAAATACATTTTTCACGCACTTCTTTCGGGCAATCTATCATGCAACGATTGCCGGCACCCTTCGGTGCTTTCTCCGGCAAGAAATAGTCTCTACCACCATTGGAATATATTGTCGTCGGTGTTGTTGTGTTATTTAACCAACAAAGCAAATCCATATCATGACAACATTTAGCCAACAGAAGAGAGGACCCGCAGTCTCCCCATTTCCCACGCAGGTAAGAAACAGAGGAGTGGTAAGCACCTACTCGCTCACTTGATTGAATGTTCATAATTTCGCCAAGTTCCCCTGACAGAATCAATTCTTTAATCTTAGTGTAAAATGGTGCATATCGTAAAACATGGCAAATCATCAATTTACAATTGTTTGCTTGAGCCGTATCACGAATCTTAAGTAAATCTTCTCTATTATTAACAACCGGCTTTTCCAACAGCATGTGATAACCTTGCTCCAAAAATGGAATAGATGTCTCCACATGAAGCTGATCCATCGTTCCATTTATTACACAATCTGCAATCCTTCCCTGACACAACACATCTTTCATGTCTTCATAACACTGTGCCTCTGTGATACCATATTCCTCTCTCATATAGCGCAGTCTTTCTGGGTTTGGATCAATAGCCGCTACGATTTGTAACTTGTCCATTACCTTTACACCAGTTCTCAAGTATACGTTGGCTCGATCACCGCACCCTACAACCACTACTGTTACTTTTTTTTCGTTCATGTCCTTATCCTCCCTTGCATGTATTAACATTTCATTTTTATCTTGTATTTGGGGTAATTCTAAATTTTACGCAATATAATCCCTTATACTTGTAGTATAAAAAAATCAATGAAAGGCCGATAGGCTATTTTCACTGATTTTTTCATACGATTCTTTGTTTTTTTGTATAATCTGCTAATTGTTTCCACATTTGTCAATGTTTGGTTTATTACTCTCTACTTAATGCTTTGGAAGGCGGATATCCATAATATTCCTTAAATTTTCTTCCAAAGTTATTATAATCCGCAAATCCTGTTTGCTCGGCAACCTCTGTTAGTGTACTATCTGTGTTCACCAATAAGTTCATAGCTTTTTTTAACCGTAACTCATTTATATATTGATGAGGTGCCAATCCCACAATTTCCTTAAATAAATAGTAGAAATGATTTTCACTCACATGAATTAATTGAGCAAACTCCTTATTACTAATACTTTCTGCATAATGTTTTTCCATATAATCTAAAACAACATTAATACGCTCTAACCTCTTGGCACGCTTCACCATATTCTTCTCTTCTAATATTGCGACCGCGTGGTGGCGAGTCAAGTGGGCAATTAACATACAAACAAGACCTTTGCACATTAACCGAGATTCCGCTTTTTTTTCCATAAACTCTTCACAGAGACTCTCTATATATCCTGCAATTATTTCATCATCTTGAATATAAGATTGAAACAAAGCATTTTTTCCAGCTAATGTTTTTGATATCTTATCCATTTCAAAAATAATAACTAGGTCCCTCAGCTGTTTGCCTGTACAATAGATAGAATGCAAATCATTACTATTAGCAACAATAAAATCACCTTTACGGGCACATACCTCCATCTGATTTACTTCAAATATTGCTTCTCCCTCCAAGACATAAATCAGTTCCATATGTTCATGCCAATGGGGTTTCGTATAATACCCGTGTTTTTGCACATCATGTATACTTATTTGTACCGGAAACTCTGGGTCGCGAATCCTGATTTCTTCATACAAATCTAATGGTTGCATCTTTATACCCTCCACAATGTACTATTTTTCCATCCATGTATGTTTCGGATCATTGCTACGATTAAATCCTTGATAATCTCCAGCCATTAACCACAAAAGATAGGTGGTATAACCCGGTGTTCCTACGGTAGCATGGTACCCATACGGGAATTCCACTAGGTCATCCTGCTGCACCCTATAAGCTTCATCAACCGAACCGTCAGCTGTATATACGCATTGCACTGCAAACCCCTGCTCTGGATCAAACAAATAATAATAGATTTCTTCTGCAATACATTCCTGAGGCATATTATTCTCATCATGCTTATGAGGTGGAAATCCAGCCCAGTTACCTGGTGTCACATAACTTTCCCCAACTGTAAGAACTTTTGCATTGGAATTGCCATCAATAATAAAACTAGTTTCTCTTTCATACGGCTGTGTACCCAATGTTTTTAATACCACATGCTCTTCAGGTAATAATTGTGGTTCTGTTTTTTCATTTACTATGGCACCGCAAACAGCAATCTTTACATGTCCGTTACCAATTACAATAATTTCTTGTTCAATTGGCATATAAAAACTAACTGCTTTTCTGTTCTCGAAGACTGTATTACGATTACCAATATTTTTCCATACCTGATCATTGAATTTAACCGTGCAATAGCCTTCTAAAATAATAAATGCTGTTTCTTTGTTTTCTGTATCATATACTACGCTCTCGCCATCTTCTAATTCAATGATACCGAATTCTAATTTCTTCAATGAACCTTCTCCAATCTTGCTGAGAGGAGTGTATCCTGATGCTTTTTTGTAACTTTTTTTGAAATTCATTTCTTATTTCTCCTTTCCAAACACTTCTTCTACTGTTGCTATAATGCCATAATCCGCATAATCAAATATTGTTGCTTTTTTATCTGAATTAATTGCAATAACCGTGCCTGATTGTTTCATTCCTGCAATATGATGAACTGCACCTGAGATTCCTGCTGCAATATAAACAGCAGGACTGACTGTTTTTCCTGTCATCCCCACCTGTTTTTCATACGGGAACATTTCAGAATCTACAGCTAGTCTTGATGCTGCTGTTTCCCAGCGTGGACCATTCTGTGCATTTTTTCTGTCCACGTAAGTCTCTACCATCTCCTTAGCACCCTTCGCACCCTTACCCATTGCGCAAATTACATCTGAAATTCCCTCTGTATCGGTTCGAACAGTGGCCATTTGCGGTCTAGTAACACACCCTATCTTTGCAATGATATTACCCGCAAACGCTGGACGATACATATATAGATTCTCAC
>JAZUCE010000154.1:0-12277 GCA_045638905.1 Faecalimonas sp. | reverse complement strand
CTTCATCATGTCCTCTTTTCCTACGAAAGCTTTATGCATTTTTCCTGTCTTTGTAGGAAAATAACACAAACCAACATGGGATTGGAAATAAAGCATCGCACTCTGTACTTTTGCGCGTTTTAAATTTTCAACATATTCCTCCGGATTAAATTCCGAAAGGAATTCCGGACTCCAATCCTCGATATGCATATCACACAAATGACGTCGCCACGCCTTTTCATACCACATATGCATTCCTCCTTTGACAAATGGTATGTAATAGCACTTTTTCTTGATTATATCATCCGAATTTGCTACTATTATAGAAATAATCGACTTTGTTATAGCATTTTTCAACATTTTATAGGAGGCGAATTTATGGAATCTCAAAAAAACAACGAACTCATGACACTGGTACAGAATTTCGGTACTATCAGCAATGCAACCATCGCAATTTTTGATACCAATCGGAACCTTTTAGCATCCTATCCGGATTCCTCCATTCCATTTTGTGAGCTCATTCGCAAAAATGCGGATATCAACGAAAAATGCACCCATTGCGATATTCTGGGACTCTCAAAATGCTACGCCGCAAAAAAACCATATTTATATCATTGCCATATGGGACTTGTAGAAATCGCATCACCAATCATGTACGGAGACACATTGCTTGGATACATATTAATCGGACAGTTCACTGACAATCCTGACAAAGAACAGATTCGCAGAAATGTAATGAAGGCCGCCAAACAGTATAGATTTTCTGCATCCGAACCCCTCAAAGAATTGGATAACATCGTGTATCTAGATAGCCAATATACCACCGCTTTGACACAATTAATAGAAATGTGTTCCAACTATATCTGGTTGAATCGCATTGTAAAACTAAATAACTCTGATTTGGGTCAGGAAATTCGTCTGTATATCGCAACCCATCTCACAGAGAACCTTTCCGTTGACACTATTTGTTCCAAATATAATATTTCTCCAAGTGGGCTATATCAGCTTTTTCAAAAAGTGTTTGGATGCGGAGTGGTAAAAATCATCCGTGAAGAGCGAATAAAAAGAGCCAAGGAATTGCTCCTTGACTCAAATTTTAGTATCAGTGATATCGCATCACAGGTCGGCATATTAGATGCCAATTATTTCATACGTGTGTTTAAAGCCGAAACCGGAATTACTCCGGGAGAATATCGAAAGCAATGAAATTTTGATAAATAATACACCGGTATTGCAGACCAGCCATGACATAGGCTTCCTGCGCCGTCAAAATCCTCCCAACCTTTTTCCGTCTCCCAGAAAGTAGTAGCCCCTTGCTCTAACATTTTACCGTATTTCCTCTTGATGTCATCTATTACAAAAGTGCTATACTTATCACTGGCAGACAGCAAGGCATCATAATAGAAAGTATTCATGGATAATGTGACTGGTATGAGACTCTTATCTGTCACGATTCTATCAGCTAAATCTGCATCTCCTAGCCCAACTAAGATCGCCACGCTATTCCCAAGCTGACTATAAGCTTCTCCGTTTGTGCTCAATTTGTATAAACCTTTTTTGGGATTGTAAAAGGTATTATGGATTGTCCCAAGCATGCTCTCTGTATTTATCTTATCACCATACAACTTTTCATAAACGTTGCAAGCCATAACATACATACAATTTAATATAAAATCATACTGAAGTACGTATTTATCTTCCTTTGTTCTCCTTGTCTCCGGCTCATTGTTGCTGGCTTCACTCCACTCATAGAAATTCCAGCATGGATATGGAAAATTAGGAATGAGTCCTGTCTCATCTATTCTGTCTTCAAATGCTTTTCGTATCCTATCCAACACCGATTTTACTTTCAGCAAAACAGATGCATCTCCTGTATACTGAACATATTCTGCAACCTGCCAAAAATATGCCAGCGAGAAAAATGGAATCGGAATATCTATACCAGCCGGAAAGCAAAGACTCATAAGTCCATCCGCTCTTTGTCCCTTTGCAATAAACAGAAGATTTTCCCGTTGATAACTATATCCCTTAAAAGCATAATATCCACACAGCATCTGATTTCGGCTGTCCAATATGTACATTGCCTGCTCGCGCCAAGGGCAATCCTCATAATGTTCGTGCATACATTTCTTTAATGTATTCACAGACACATCATAGATTTTCTCCAACAATGGGTCTTCAAAGTTTTTCTTGTTCGCAATGACTCTTCTATCTGTAGGTCGAATACCAATATATGATACCTCTAATGGGAATTCACATTCCACCTGCAAATATCTTCCGGCCAAACGTCGGAATGGATTCAAGTAATGATTTTCACCTTGTCTTGCGCGAAATCCTACGCTAAAATCCCGTTCTTCGATGATTCTCGGCACACTTCCATCTAACAGATGTTCTCCATAGGAAATGAGGACTTCCTGTTCTGTCGGGCTTACAAACTCCAAATCAAAAAAACCAACCGTTTCTTCTCCTAAATCAATAAGATATCCATTTTCCAACTTAACGCAATTAGTTTTTACTCGTTTTCCCAGTTTGATTTCTCCGGTTTTTCTTAAATACAGCTTTTCTATGACTTTGCGTTCCACACTCTGCTGATGCGGCATTTGATTTTCTATGGTATTGTCATAGAAAAAACTAAATCCTAACTGAGTAGTAATATTTTTACAATAACCATTTTTATAATTACAATTCATTCGAGCTAAAATGTGTGTTCCGCTCTCCAGCAGCACATTTCCCATCTGTTCAACAGAGAAGAATAATCCGGGCTCATCTTTGATGTAAGTTGAACTGTCTCTTCCCGGATACCACACGAGAATTTTTAATTCATTCTCTTCCTTGCAAAATAGCGAAATATCCTTTTTCTGATACTGCTTGTACCACGGATAATCGGCAGATGCGCCGAAAAAGACTAACTGACCATTTAGGTAAACTGCAAAGTGTCCTTCGCAGGCAATCTTTAAGACCACTTTTCCTTCCTCTGTTTTCTGAAAACCACCGAGAAATTCTGCATAGGTATCCTCGTCGTTTCTTTCGTTAATCCAAATTGTTTTTTTATTAGAAATCATAACTTTCACCTCATCAAGTGGCGGTCAACACCTTTTTTGCTCGTTTCACCGCCGTTTTGTTTTTCTGACTGAAAGATTTTTAAAAAAATAATAGGGTGAGATTTTATCAAAACTCCTGCCCTAGCTATCGTATGAAAGCCTGCTATTCAAGAATAATTGCTTTTAAGCTCTCAATCTCTTCTTTTTTCACCTTGCAAACTGTCACAAGCAGTCAGACATAAAAAACCAGCCAATACTAACACGATTAAAAAACATTCATTTTCACTTCATATGCTCCTTCCATATAATCCTCGAGTCACCTTTAAGCATCGTGCCATATTACAAATCAAGGAGTATTTCATAACCGATTTTCCCTTTTAATATACTAGGATCATGAAATAGCAACGGGATGTCATGTACCCCACTATATTCCTGCAAAAAACGTCTACTAACTTCTGGACGAGTACTTACACCTGTAGGAAGTTGTCTGTCAAAGCAGGCTTTTACATAACATTCATCACCACATAAAATATAGTTTTTTTCTCCTAGCTGGCAAATGACAATAGAAGAACCATAACTATGACCTCCAATATTTCTGACGACTACATGATCACAAAGCATAAATTCATCGTCAAAAGTATGTACTTTAAAAGTAGCGGGAATATATTCTTTTCCTACTTCATATTCTCTCTCTTGAATATGAATAACCGCGTTAGAATAATAGGCTACTGCGGCTATGTGATCATGATGTGCGTGCGTAATAACTACATCGGTAATATCTGATGCCTTCAGGCCATAGTCTTCTAATACAAGAACAGGCAACCGGAATATTGACATTGTAAATCCTGCTCCATCATCACAACCCACGTCAACTAATATCTTTTTATCCTCAGTTTCAATTAAATAAAACACAAAAGAGATCGGAAGCAGTACATCCGGTCTTCCACCTCTAAAAATATGTTTCTCTTCAAAAACAGATTCGCCGTATTTCAAAACAGTAATTTTCATAACCAAGTCCTCGCTATCATTACCTTCCAAAATTGCCTGAAGTTACTTGATGTTAGCAAGACGTTATGAAAAATGTCAATATTCTGTTACAAAACAGACAGTAAAACACATATAAAACAGCAGATTTGTTTCTTTTTAAGGAAGTTTAACGCATTGAGATGCAAATTCCATCATGTTAAAATTATATTTACATGAAAAACATGAAAAAGATATGGAGGAATTCGGATATGTCATACAAAAAAATAGTATTTACAAAACCGAAAGTCGCAGAAATTCAGGATTATGAAATTACCGAACCTAATGCAGACGAAGTACAAGTAAGACTTGCTGTATCTTCCATAAGTAGCGGTACCGAAAGAGCTAATATATTGGGGGACGTCAACGTCAGTGTTTTTGAAAAAAATGATGTTGCGATCTTTCCTAGATTTGGTGGATACAGTTCCTCGGGGATTATTGAAAAAATAGGATCTAATGTTACTGATTTAAGAGTTGGAGATAGAGTTGCTTTGTCATGGAGCTCGCATAGTCAAGTCTTAAATATAGCCCAAGAAAATGTGCATAGGTTAAGCCCTAAAATTTCTTTTCAAGATGCAGCATTCTTTCATATAGCCACATTTCCACTTGCAGCTATTCGAAAATGTCGTCTAGAAATCGGGGAATCCGCAATTGTCATGGGGATGGGAATTCTTGGATTAGCCGCATTACAATTATTGCGTTCAGCAGGTGCTACACCGATTATCGCAGTCGATCCCGTAAAAGAAAAAAGGGACAAGGCACTTCTATGTGGAGCAGATTATGCACTAGACCCGACTGCCCCTAATTTTGTAGAAACGGTGAAATCCCTGACAGACGGTGGAGTCAATGTTGCTATAGAAGTTACAGGTGTTGGTAAGGCTCTAAATAGTGTGCTGGATTGCACGGCGAAATTTGGTAGAGTGGCACTTCTTGGGTGTACCAGAAATAGCGATTTTACCATTGATTATTACCACAAGGTACATGGGCCTGGAATCTCCCTCATAGGAGCTCATGCCAGTGCCAGACCACAGAAAGATTCATCAAACGGTTGGTGGACTCAGCGGGACGATGTACATACTTTGATGAAACTTACCGAAACGGGCAGAATAAGTCTTGCTTCGATGATAGATGAAGTTCATTCCCCATTGGAAGCAGAAGAAGTATATCATAGACTCGCAAACGAAAAAACTTTCCCTTTGGTTCAATTTGACTGGAGCAAGTTACTATAAAAATTAAGATAAAGGAGAGTAATGAAAATGAAAGCAATATTAGTTGGAGAAAACAGAAGTTTACATTGGAGTGATGTACCAGACCCAATCGTAGGTGCTGAGGATGTATTAGTGAAAATCGAAGCCGCTGCATTAAATCGTGCGGACTTAATGCAAAGAGAAGGTGACTATCCACCTCCGCCGGGATGCCCTGAATGGATGGGATTAGAAATTGCAGGTACGATTGTAGAGGTCGGACCAGATGCAGCCCAAAAGTCAGATTGGAAAATTGGCGACAAGGTTTGTGCTCTTCTTGGTGGTGGCGGTTATGCTGAGTATGCAAACGTAAAGTATGACATGTTAATGCCTGTACCAGAAAACTGTTCTATGATAGAAGCCGCAGCCATTCCTGAAGCTTTTGCAACAGCATACCTAAACCTTTTTATTGAAGGTAAGATTCAGCCAGGTAATACACTTTTAATGAATGCAGGTGCAAGTGGCTTGGCAAGTGTTATTATCCCTATGGCCAAAGCATTTGGTGTCAGAGTTATTACAACCGTATTAACAAAAGAAATTGCTGAATCAATTAAACATCTGAATGCTGACATTGTAGTGCATACTGATGAGATGGATATTGTGGAAGTACTTAAGCAGCAATTAGAAGAAGGACATGCCGTAGATGTTGCAATTGACTGTCTAGGTGGAGAAATAATGGGCAAATGTTTGCCATACTTAACTCATGGCGCACGTTGGATTATGATTGCTTCTATGGCTGGTCCAAAGACAGAGATTGACCTTGTAAATATTTTTAAGAGAAATGTAAGAATTGTTGGAAGTACACTTCGTTCACGTACACCACAGATGAAAGCTGAAATTTTAGCTAGTTTGGTTCGGGATGTGTGGCCAAAAGTGTCAACCGGTGAAGTGAAACCAACTATTTACAAGACACTCCCAATTACCGAAGCAGAAGCAGCTCATGATATTTTATATCGTGGAGAAAATGTCGGAAAGGTTGTTTTGACTGTATAGATTGTAAAAATGCTATCGTATAATTCACACGATAGCATTTTTTATTTGGTTACTATTTAAACATAATCTCAATACTTGATTTTTCTTTTGGTTCAAAATCGAAATCAATATATTGGCTCTTTCCAATAATACTTTCTTTATATAGGTATTCTTTTCCGTCAATCAAGACCTTCGCACATAATTTATCTTTCGGCATCAGAATATGTGCTTGTATGTGCTTTGATGGAGAATATATATCATATCTCATTCCTTCGTCTGTCAAAATGTAGCGAACGTCTATTTTCGTTCCAGTCAATTCATAGCCTGTCAGATAACGAAGCTCTGTATAAGGTGTTACAGGAAACTTCGGCGCAAATATCATTTGGTCGTAGCGAACACCCGCATCGATAATTCCTGCAAGTCCTTCATCCACGGCACTAATGAAGGCTGCTGAACCCCATGCACTTGGACCACCTTGTGGTTGTGGTGTGCCATCTGGATAGTACAAGAAGTAGACATCTTTATCCCGTTCTACGATGGTCATAAATCTTGAAATAATATCCCAACCATATTCCTCATAACCATTGTTCAAGGCGGCTTTTGCAAGTTCCCCTGCTGTAAATGGTGAGATTGCTCCATTTACATATTCCCCAAACTTATATCCGTTAAAATCTTCATATGCAGGGTCTATAGAAAACCATTCTGCAAAAAGATTGGAGGTTTCTTTCCGTGTAATATATTCTTCAATAATTTTACGAGACTGCTGTGGGTTTGTGACACCTCTATTTATATCGTAAGTGTTTGAAAGAGAAAGTCGCTTATTTTCAAGATTATCTGCACCTTCGTGGTTCAAATGAAGCTGGTGCATAAAGAAATTGCCATTCCACAGATATTGAATCATATGATTGCGTAATTCTTCTGCACGTGACTCCCACTCTTTCGCTTTCTCCTCATTTCCTAAGCGTCTGTTAAACCAAGCAAGCTGATTCATTGCCTGATATACCCCCGAATTATCACCGTGCATAATGGACATCGGTGTGTCTTCTTCAATTTTTCTGTTGTCACCTCTACGCCCATATGCGAAATCCCATGTATCAATTGTAAATGGTCGTTTTACTAATCCTTTTTCCTTATCCCAGCGTTTTTCATCGCTAGCCATGTAATTAATCGCTTTTTCTAACTTTGGAAGTTTGTCCTTGAGCCATGTATCATCGCCTGTAACACGATAGTAATATGTGGCTCCTTCTACTACAAGATATTCAACATCTGCCTCTAGCTCCAATCGGATAAGTGCAAGGTTGTCATCCAGATACATTTCGTAACAATCTTCATTTACATATTTCCAATGACAATCATCATATTGTTTAATCAATTCATAAAACTGACCATCTTCCCTTTGTGTATCAATAATAAAATCCAAAAATGCATTTAAATTATATTCCCAATGCCTGTTTGCTTTCATCTCATGAACATGGTCACGAATCCAGTTAGGGCTACATACCAATATTTTATTGTCTATAAAAACCAATCTTCTGTCAGCAAAAATATTTGCTCTTAGGGTATGTAGAAATTTTCCAAGTTCGGCGTCTTTCGTAGTCATTATGGAAGGAAAGCCCACCTCCATATTGTTGTATGTACCATTCTGTTTTCCATTTACCCACATCGCCGGTAGTTTGTGTCTAAATTCAATCATGTGCGTTTCCTCCTATTGCCCATGTTACAATATAATCTCTGTTTTATAATCTACATCTTGCCCACAAGATGCCAGCACTAATTTCTGCAACTGCAATTCGTACTCATAAGTATATGGATTTTCTTTTTCTCCTCTAACCATCTTTGCAAAATCCAGCATCATTTCATCATATCGATTCTCGATCGGGACCGTCCGTATCTCTCTTTTCGTATGTCGGTCATAAAACGGAGTTGCACAGGAACTTTCCGTGAATTTCACACCAATGGGCCGTTCTAGTGGATGTATCTCATAAGTACCCTCGCTTCCGCATACAACTAGCTCGCGTCTCCCGAAACCATTGATTTCGCAAGAATTTGACTGAATCACTGACGTGCCCTTTTCATATTCAAAAATAACAGTAGCTAAATCCTTGGACTCAATACCGTGTATCCCGCTTGATTTTATAAATGGAGTGATTTTTTCAGGGACTCCTTGGATTTTATATACGAAATCTACCATATGGCACCCTAAGAAGAACATGATTCCTGCATCAAAATTGTTCAGCCATTCTCTTTTCTCATCCGGATGTCCTGTATTCATCACTGCGCTAATACTATGAATTTCCCCTAATCGTCCTTCTTTAATCATTTGTAAACAATCAAGATACGCCGGGTTATAACGATACATGTACGCCATCTGAACCGGAATATGATTCTTTTTTGCAATTCGGAGCGTATCTTCAAACGTCTGCAAATCCTGTCCGGCCGGTTTATCAACATGTACTGCAATCCCTTGTTCAACACAACGCTTTGCAACGTATGGTAAATCTAGTTCAAATCCTTCTACCATGATGCAATCGCAGCCTGCATTGAATAATTGTTCCTCTGTTAAAATTGGATACTCACAGTAGGTCGGATTGTGTTTAATCAATTCCCTCTGTGCCGGATCATCTTCAACTACGCCTACTACCTCGAATAGTTCTGGGAATTTGCGTATGCAATCCATTTTGTCCTGACTATGATCGTGTTTTGTCCCAATGTGTCCAATTCGAATTTTTCTCATAACATCTCACTTTTCTTTTTTTATAAAAATCTATTTTTCTTTATTGTAACACATTGAAACATAACGCTCAATCTGTTATACTTCCTATAAAAGAAACAAAACTGCTGCCCAAAGGAGAAATCATATGGATAATTTAACACATTACGCAAAAAAAATGGGTATCAAAGAACTTATTATAGAGAAAAGTCATCTGTCTATTTCACATTGTTTTGATGCAAATAATGGTAAAATCCATTCGAGTTTTGGATTCGTAAAAAAGGGAACAGTAACTTTATATTTTATGGGAAATCAGCTTCGTATTCCTGCAGGTTCACTTTTTTACCTTCCGGAAGGTATCCGTTACAACTCAATCTGGAGTGGAGAACCCGATATCGAGTATTATTCTATTCATATGGTTTCTAATAAATATGATTTGCCTTCGAGACAAAATTACACCATTCAATATATCCCTGAATTTTCGACTCCTGAAACGGAAGCTGTTTTTGATGAAATACACGAGTTGTTTTCAACAGAAAATCATATTAACGAAATGAAGGCAGTAGGTATGTACTACACCCTATATGCTAACGTAATTCCTTACTTAAAAACTGTCGTACCTACTACTTATAATCCGGTACTAATTTCTGCCATGAATTACATAGAAAAGAATTTTGCCAACGATTTTGACGTTAATGACCTGGCTACCTTCTGCTGTATTAGTGAATCCAGGCTACATCATTTGTTTCAAAATGAGTTAAACACTACCCCGATCAAATATCGGAATCTACTAAGGGTAGAAAACGCCTCTTCCGATTTGTTGCGTAGCAACTATTCCATGGAAAAAATTGCGGAAATTAACGGATTTCATTCTACCACATATTTTCGTGAAATTTTTAGACAGTATATGGGAATTTCTCCTGCCAAATACAGAAAGCAGGGGGTCGTTATCAAAAAATAGTTTTAAGGCAAAAAAGTTAGAGCCGAAATCTTGGCTCTAACTTTTTTATTCATTCTTACTTGCAAGTTATTATGACTGTTTTTTACGTTGTAATATGACATAAAGTCCTGCTACAATTGCTACAATAGTAGCTGTACTATATAGGCAAACCTTACCTACTTTAAGTAAGTCTCCGGTAAATGGTTCCGGATCTTTACTTCCACCTACAGCCATCTCTGCCTTCAAACCTGTGTTCAACAGTGTTTTTTCCCAATCCTTAGTAAGTCCAAATGCAGCATAGTCAAATCCTCTCACTAATTCCGGAATGGAACGGATTGAAATAAAATCATTTTCCTTCGGGCAATCGAAGCCAAACTGTTTTCCTAAAAGGGATGCTTTGTCAATAATGGTGTAGAATTCTTCTTTATAAAGCGCTCCATTAAACCAAACACCCAATTCGATGTCGTCTTTTGCACCATCTCCATCGGCATCTATAATTTCTGTACTAATCATGATGTTCAACCACTCGCCCACTAAAGTTGCACCAGCTGATGTTGCATCAAAGATATCTATAAGTGGCATGCCTTCCTTATCAACCCACCACAATTGTATTGTACCATTAGGTTTCGTGATAAAACGAAGTCCATACCAAAGGTTGTCTTTACCTCCAACCATGAGATGATTTTCACTCTTGCTCGAAAAAAGAATATCTCCACAAATTACTTTTTTGTCTAAACTTTTGGCTCCTTTTCCTTGTGCTGTTGCCACACTAGTTCCATCGCACTTATAAGTGCCATCTTTCAAACCAAAGTATTCAAATGTAATCTTTTCAAAACTTTCATTTGGTTGCTTCGGTGGTTGCTCTGGTGGTGCCAATTCCGGAATGGAATTCAACGTAACAGATGCGCCTTCCTTCTCGCAATATGCTGCAAATCTATTTCCAAGCTGTTCTGCACAACCCGAAACAACAATGTACTCATTTAGGTAAAGCACATCATTGAACCACAATCCAAACTTAACATCGTTACCAACAACCTCTGTACTTAACATTAAGTTGAATTTCTCACCAATAAAATCCTCACCGATACCTGCGCCAACTGAAGTGTAGCTTTTAATATACTGCGCTGTTTTACCTTGATACCAATACAAGTGAATGGCATTACCGCTAGCACTTGTGATAAGACGAAGGCCATCCCAACCATTGTCTTTTCCACCAAATATTAATTGGAAACTTCCACTTTCATCTAACAGAATATCTCCACAAAGAACGGTCTTATCAAGGCTATCTCTTCCTTTTAAAGCACCTTGTACTACAATGTCACCATTGTATGGGTAAGTGTTATCCTTGATTTTGAAATGTGCGAATGTGAGCTTTTCAAAGTTTTCATCCGGTCGCTGTGGTTCATCTGGCTCACCTGGTTTACATTGTGTATCCGGAATTTCGTCATCATAAATGCACCCCATTGCAATACCGGTATCTTCACCATATCGATACAAAGTAAGATAGCTTCCCACTTGAGACATCGCACAGCCTGTAATTTGATATGTTCCACATGCTTTTCCGTTAATGTATATTCCAAGTGTCAAATCTGTTGTGTTACCAGTAGTTTCACTATATTCAAAGCTCATCTGTAACACAAATTCATGATTTAGGAATGATGTTACTCCTACATCTTCTGCGTTTATGGTAGCCCATGCTGTATCTCCCACTGTTGTCGTCATACCATTATCATTACGAACGAGCAACTTTGATCCTGAACCCCATGACCTTATGGAAAATCCAGTGAATTTTCCTGTTCCACCAATATGAATTCGGTTACTTGTACCATCCGCATAAAGCTTCACTCTCATGGATACTAGGGTTTTATCAAAATTGCTAAGTTCGCTCACAAAATAATCATCCATAAGTTCAACACCAGCAATGCCGGCATATAGTCCGGCTGGCATTTGATTATCTGAAGTATCCACAAAATCAGCAATTGTCACTGTTTGGAAACCATCCAATGTGATGTAATCTTTCTCTTCCGGTGGATTTACCGGTGGATTTACTGGTGGTTCCTCTGATTCAACACTAACGGACTTCAGTGTAATACTTTCATTTGCGGCACTTGTCACAAACATGGCATTCCCGACTTGAGTCATATCAAATCCTGATATTGTATATGGTCCTCCATTATAGAGGCCCCCATTAATATATACTCCAAGTTTCAAATCAGCTTTATGATTTGCATCTGGTGTTCCAAACTCAAAGCTAAATTGGAGCACAAATTCGTTGTTTAAGAAACTTGTAAAATCTGCATCACCTGCATCACTTGCATTTATAACAGGTCGATTACCGCCTAAATTATATGGCACAACTGTATTACTA
>JAZUCE010000153.1:0-9872 GCA_045638905.1 Faecalimonas sp. | reverse complement strand
CGCTTTCTTTAATTGTCACTAAAGATTTCTTAGGTCCCGGAACTGAGCCTTTTACTAAGATTAAGTTGTTTTCAGCATCTACTCTTACGATTTCAAGATTTTGAATTGTAATTCTCTTTGCGCCCATTTGTCCTGGCATCTTTTTGCCCTTGAATACTTTACTTGGGTCAGATGCAGCACCGTTAGAACCAGCATGACGATGGAACTTAGAACCATGAGTCATAGGACCTCTGTGTTGGTTATGTCTCTTGATTGCGCCTTGGAAACCTTTACCTTTTGAAATTGCTGTTGCATCGATTTTATCTCCTGCAGCAAAAATGTCAGCTTTGATTTCCTGTGCTAATGTGTACTCGTCAGCATTTTCAAATTTGAATTCTCTTACAAATCTTTTGCTTGAAACACCAGCTTTTGCAAAATGTCCTTTTTCTGCTTTCGTTACACCATTTCTGTGTACGATTTCTTTTTTACCGCTTGCGTCTTTGTTCACGATTTTGTCTTTCTTATCTACAAAACCAACTTGAACTGCGCTGTAACCGTCGTTTTCAACTGTTTTGATTTGTGTTACTACACAAGGACCAGCTTGAAGAACAGTTACTGGAGTTAATACTCCGTCTTCGTTGAAGATTTGAGTCATTCCGACTTTTGTAGCTAAAATAGCTTTCTTCATTATTACTACCTCCTGTGATTTACAGCGGAACACTTTCGTGTTCATCCTAAATTATAGGATTTTAACTGCTTGTTAATTAGTTACCTTTGAACTCTTATTTGTTTTTCATTTTGATATCAATGTAAACACCTGCTGGCATCTCTAATCTTGATAATGCATCAACAGTCTTTTGTGTTGGAGCAATGATATCAATGAGTCTTTTATGAGTTCTTTGTTCGAACTGCTCACGAGAATCTTTGTATTTATGAACCGCTCTTAAGATTGTTACAACTTCCTTCTTTGTTGGAAGTGGTACTGGTCCACTTACTTGTGATCCTGTTTTCTTTACAGTTTCGATGATTTTCTTTGCGCTTGCATCAACTAATTGATGTTCATACGCTTTCAGTGTAATTCTCATTACTTGACTTGCCATAAAAAAAGCCGCCTCCTTTTCGTACTTGGGTTTTAGTACGACAAGTGGTGACTGTACACTCTCCCGTGTGTGTCGTGAGTACTCACACGTTGTTACCGTTTTTCATCGGCTGTTATAGATTCGTACAGTGACTTGTCGCCAGTTTCCTAACTTGACATTCGCTCCACGGAATACCTACCACGGTGGGTAGCAACCTCACGCTTCATCGCTATCTTGTCACAGCTTTTTCATTATACAGGAAAGATTTGTATAATGCAAGCACTTTTTTTCGATTTTTGCAAAAATTTTTTTATCTGTTTTTTGTCCTATTTTGTGCACTCTTTTATATAGAAGAAACACAATATAATCCGGTCGTATTGCTTGATAAAAATGTTCTGTTATAGTATACTCAAATAAATTATTTTTGGAGGAATGATTATGCGTGTTGTTATTAAAGTCGGCACCTCTACGCTGACTCATCAAAACGGTAATATTAATATTCGAAGAATCGAAAAACTATGTAAGGTGATTTCCGATTTGAAAAATTCAGGCTTGGAAATTATTTTTGTCTCATCCGGGGCAATTGCCATGGGCGTAGGAAAATTAGGATTAACAGCTAAGCCACAGGATATTCCGTCCAAACAGGCATGCGCAGCTATCGGTCAGTGTGAATTGATGTACACCTACGACAAATTATTCCAGGAATACAACCACACAGTGGCACAGATGTTGATGACCGGCGCAGATTTTGAGAACGAGGAACGCCACACAAACTTTGACAATACTTTAAACAAGCTTCTCGAATTTGGAGCTCTTCCTATTATAAATGAAAACGATACCATTGCAACCTCAGAAATCAAAGTGGGTGACAACGACACTCTATCTGCCATCGTTGCCATCAGCGCTAAGGCAGACATGCTGATTTTGCTTTCAGATATTGATGGTCTTTATACAGCAGACCCTCGTAAAGTTTTTGACGCGAGCCTGATTCCTGTGGTAAGAGAAATCAACGAGGAAATCAGGAACTTAGCAGGCACTGCCGGAACCTCACGCGGCACCGGTGGTATGGTGACAAAACTTCATGCAGCACAGATTTGCATGGATGCCGGAATCGACATGATGATTGCTAACGGAAGTAATCCGGAAGTGCTTTACGACATTTTTGATGGCAAAGCGGTGGGGACACGTTTTACCGGAAAGGAAAACTAATATGACAGTTTATGAACTTTTAGATGCTGCTATGGCTGCGAAACCAATTGCGGCATCCTTAAGCAAAGAAGACAAAAACAGAGGACTTCAGTCCATGGCTCAAAGCCTGATTGCTCACACAGAGAAAATACTAGAAGCAAACAAAGAAGATCTCCTCGCCTACGGCGATGGCGTAATGGCTGACCGTCTTCGTCTGGACGAAGCACGTATCCAGGCAATGGCCAAAGGAATTTTGGACGTGTGTCAATTACCGGACCCAGTGGGACGAGTATTGGAAACAAGAACACTGTATAACGGACTCGAGCTCGAGAAAATCTCTGTACCGATTGGTGTAGTCGCTGTTATTTATGAAAGTCGTCCAAATGTAACCTCTGATGCTGCTGCTCTTTTGATTAAAAGTGGTAACGTGTGTATTCTACGTGGAGGAAAGGAAGCCTTCCGTTCTTCCATGGCTATTGTAAACGCATTGAAAGAAGGACTTGAAAAAGCTGGACTGCCTACTGACCTTGTTGGCATGCCTTCTAACACAGACCGCAGTGAAGCAACAGCTCTTATGACTGCTGCCGGAAAAGTTGACTTGTTGATTCCTCGCGGTGGCGCAGGTCTGATTCGCGCCTGTGTGGAAAATGCGACAGTTCCTTGTATTGAGACAGGAACCGGCATTTGCCATATTTATGTAGACGAATCTGCCGATATTGAAACAGCTGTTAATATAGTAGAAAATGCAAAAATGAGCCGTCCTTCAGTATGCAATGCCGCTGAGGTATGTCTTGTAAACAAAAAGGTGGCAAGTGTATTTCTTCCTTTACTAAAGGAACGTCTTGCTTCTTGCGAGCTTCGTTTGGATGAATCAGCTCAAAAGATTATTGAAGGTACACCTGCCGGTGAAGCAGATTTTGATACCGAATTTTTAAACTATATTCTTGCAGTAAAAATAGTAGAAGACGTAAAGGAAGCTGTTGCACATATTGCAAAACACTCTACTCATCACAGCGAATCAATTGTGACACAAGACGAAACAAATGCAGACTATTTTACCCGGATGGTAGACAGCGCCGCTGTGTATGTGAATGCTTCTACCCGTTTTACAGACGGTGGAGAATTTGGACTGGGCTGCGAAATTGGTATTTCAACACAAAAAATTCATGCAAGAGGTCCAATGGGACTTTGTGAGATGAACACTTATAAATATGTAATTCGAGGAAACGGACAAACTCGTTAATGAAAGGAACTTATTATGTGGATTGCAGATGGATGGAAGGATTATGAGGTTATCGACACTTCCAATGGAGAAAAATTAGAACGTTGGGGTGATTACCTTTTGGTAAGACCTGACCCTCAGGTTATTTGGGATACAAAGAAAGCACACAAAGGCTGGAAAAATATGAACGGGCACTACCACCGCAGCAAAAAAGGCGGTGGAGAATGGGAGTTTTTTGACCTGCCGGAACAATGGCAAATCAACTACAAAAATCTCACATTCAACTTGAAGCCTTTTAGTTTTAAGCACACCGGTCTTTTTCCGGAGCAGGCAACCAACTGGGACTGGTTCTCTGAAAAAATCAGAAACGCCGGTCGACCGGTCAAAGTGTTAAATATGTTTGCCTATACCGGCGGAGCTACTCTGGCCGCTGCCGCTGCTGGCGCAAACGTGACTCATGTAGATGCTTCCAAGGGTATGGTAGGTTGGGCGAAAGAAAATGCCGCATCATCCGGACTCTCTGAAGCGCCAATTCGTTGGCTGGTAGATGACTGTGTAAAATTCGTGGAACGCGAAATACGTCGTGGAAATAAATACGACGCCATCATCATGGATCCTCCTTCTTACGGACGTGGACCAAAAGGTGAAATTTGGAAAATCGAAGACATGATTCACCCACTGATCAAACTATGTACGCAGATTTTGTCTGATGAACCGTTATTCTTCTTGATTAACTCTTACACAACAGGGCTTGCTCCTGCGGTGCTGACTTACATGTTGGCAACCGAATTAAAAGAGTTTAATGGAACGGTAGACTCTCAGGAAATCGGGCTTCCGGTTTCGAGTAACGGGCTCGTGTTACCATGTGGTGCGTCAGGAAGATGGGAAGCCAAATAAACCAAAACATAAAAGAAGCCTTGCGAAAATCCGCAAGGCTCTTCTTATTTCATTTTCTTTAATTTCCCTACATTTGCAATAACAATCAATTTCATCTCTTGTTCCAATGGCATCTGCGGATCTATATCAGTAACCACCACACCGTTTTTGCGAATTGCTACCACATTCATGGAGTGTTTTTTACGCAAATCCAACTGCAGAAGTGTTTTACCTGTCCACTCCGACTTCACATCCATCTCAACCATGGAAACATCATCGGAAAGCTCAATCAAATCTGCAAAGCCTGAACTTAAAATATTCTTTGCAAGTCTTATTCCTGATTCCTTTTCCGGGAACACCACTTTATCTGCCCCTACACGGCTCAGTATCTTTTGATGCATCTCGCTTCCGCATTTCGCAATCACAGTTTTGACGCCCACCTCTTTGCACAATGTAACCGCCAAAACACTTGCTTCCAAATTCCCAGCCATCGCGATAATAACAACATCTATATTAGCAATTCCCAGTCTGTCAATTACTTCCGGGTCCGTAATATCCGCACACTTACACATCGGAATTATAGCACTGGCATTATTGACATTTTCCTCGTTATCATCAATTGCAAGTACCTCTGCTCCGGATTTTACCAGTTCTTCCGCAACTGCCCTTCCATATCTCCCCAATCCAAACACAGCGTATGTACAATGTATACTCATTTCCTTACTTCCTTTCTTTTATCCACTAACCGACACTAATTTCTTCTACCGGATTTTTAATAATGTTTTTCTTTTGTTTTTTTAGATTAAATGCAATTGCAAGTGAGATCGGGCCAACCCTACCCAAATACATAGTGGCTATAATAATAAGTTTTCCATATATATTTAGGAAAGAGGTTAAATTTCTTGTGAGCCCCACCGTAGCAGTCGCACTGACTGTTTCGTAGATAATATCTATCACATCAGCATCCGTCACGACGGAAAGCAATACCGTCGAGATAAACAGAATGGCAAATGACATACAAGCCACTGCTGTTGCCTTATTGACAGTTTGCTTCGGCAAGGTTCTCCCGAAGAATTTTACATCATTTTCATTTCTGATGGTTGCAATCGCCGACGCGACAAGCACTGCAAAGGTAACTGTTTTAATACCACCGGCCGTTCCAACCGGAGAACCGCCTATAAACATGAGCAGCAAACATACGATAGCCGAAGAACTTGTCAGGTTCTCCTGCGGTATGGTCGCAAACCCGGCTGTTCTTGTCGTAATGGACTGAAACAATGACACCTCCACTTTTTCTAAAATGGATAAATCCTGCATCGTGTTTGGGTTGTTATATTCAAACACAAAGACCAGCAAAGCACCGACCACAATTAATATCGCAGTCGCACTGATTGCAATTTTGCTGTGCAAAGTAAGACTCTTGAAAATTTTCATCTTTCGTGTTCGTCGCATCTTCAACACGCGCAATACATCCCACCAAACAATGTAACCGATACCACTAAAAACAATCAATAGACATGTAGTTATATTAATAACCGGATTTAACGCATAATTACATAAGCTGTTTTCTGCAATAATATCAATTCCCGCATTACAAAACGCAGATACTGAAGTGAATATGGAAATCCATATACCTTTTAAACCAAACTCAGGAATAAATACCAGCATATAGCAGCAGGCACCTATACCTTCTACTACCAAAGTCCCAACAACCACCTTTTTCACAAACGCTTCTAAGCCGGATAAGGTATTCAGGTTAAATGCATCTTGAAGCAAGAAACGATCCGCCAGCTTCATTTTTCTATGCAGAAGCAAGGTGATACTAGCCAAAATAGTAATAATTCCAAGACCACCAATCTGAATCAACACCAAAATAACTATCTGTCCAAAGAAACTCCAAGACGACACCGTGGGTGTAACAACGAGTCCTGTCACACATGTTGCCGTAGTTGAGGTGAATAATGCATCCACAAAAGGGGTTGGCTTTCCGCTTGCCGAGCTGATAGGTAGAGAAAGCAACACTGCCCCAACGAGGATAGCCATCAAAAAGCTGAGCAGAATATAATGTGTTGTGCTCATGGAAAACCTAGATTTTTTCATGTCGTTCCAATTCCTTTCACATTCTTTAATACCTCATATATATAAGAAATAGGAAGCCCGACCACATTCGAATAATCTCCTTCGATTTTCTCAATATAGACTGCAAATCCGCTTTGAATTCCGTAACTTCCTGCCTTGTCCATAACACAATCCGTGTGAATATAGTTCCAGATTTCCTCTTCTGTCATAGGATTCACATAGACATCTGTTCTAACTGCATGGTTCACAATTGTCTCCACGCCATCTTCATCATAAATCAAAATCGCAACACCCGTATAAACTTGATGTTTGTCACCTTGGAAACCTTTTATCATCCGAAAAGCGTCCTCCTCTGAATGTGGTTTTCCTAAAATCCGGTCTTTGTGTGCCACAACCGTATCCGCACCTATTACAACAAGAGACCTTTCCTCGTTTTTCTCCGCAACATCCTTCGCCTTTAACAAGGCAAGCTCTTTTACAACCTCTTCCGGTCGTTTGCTTGTATAAGTTTCTTCTTTGTGACTCACCTGTATATCAAATTCGTATCCCGCCTGAGCCATCAACTCTTTTCGCCTTGGCGAAGCAGAAGCCAAAATTATTTTCTTTTTCTGCATGCTTCATCTCCTCTTAATATTTTTAAGAAACATTTTTCAAATTATACAAATTTTACTCACAATCATTGCATATAATGTAATAATAAAATGAAGACAACGGTTGGACTTAAGTATTTATTTACGACCGTTGGGCTTCGACTAAAACAATAAAAATACTTTTTCAAAAAAGGCCGGCTTTGATTGCCGGCCTTATTATTATTCCTCTACATCATCAGCATCAATGCTTACTGTATTGATTGTTCTGCGTTTCATTCTAGCCTCATCAGATGCTTGAAGTATAAACTCCTTGATTACCCTTCCGTTCTTGATATGCTTCATAGTGATGGTAGGGTCTGTGGTGTCACCGGTATGACATACGATTGTACTGAGTTTGAAAATTCTCTCAAGCAATGTCATGGTCAAAGTTACGTCTTGAATCTTATACATATAACAGTCATCTTCCGTAATCTTTAAAAACCCTTTCCGAATATTCAGCATTTCTTCTGTAATCGTGTAGGTTGTAAAATAAAGTGGCAATCCAAACAGTGCCGTACGTTTCTTTTCTACGTATTTATTCATAGAATATCCCTCGCTTTTTCCGTTCTATTTCTTACAGTATATCACAAAAACAGAAAAGATGCTATGTAATATCTTTTTTCGTATACTTCCAATAGGCAATTCCAATTCCCGCAGCCGCATACAGCATTCCAAGTGTTACAAGTTTCACATCCAATTCTACGTTAGTTACAATATTTGCACCATCCGTATATGCAAACGGGGTAAGATATTTCAAGAACTCGGCACTCTCCGTAATATTGGAAATCAGATTCAGAAAATACATCATAATAGCAACACCAAGTCCAATTCCAAGGCTGCCACGTTTTAAGAATGCGGAAATTCCGAAACAAATGGAGGCTAACTCTATTTGCAACAAGAAATTCGATACATGCAACAAATTCACTTCTTTCCAAGGCACTGTTTCTCCCACAGCAATCATAGATACAACAGCCACTGTGTAAACAACAGCACTCATGATAACAACCTGCATCAATACCGCCAACAACTTTTCAGTCATGATTTGCACTCTGCTGAGGGGATGCGTTAGCAAAAATTCCGCGGTTCGGTCTTTTTCTTCTTTCGCTAAAATACCCGCACCACAGAGGGCAGCGAAGAACGCACCACCCATACCAAATGTATTTCCACATTCAATGGAATAATATCCGAGCAAGGTGCCAAAGTTTAGCTGGTCCATCCCAAAGGCCGCCGAAAAACTCCCCATGTCAGAAAAGACATCGCTGATACTTTCCATTTCTCCCTTCATTTCCGGGTAAATCAGCACACACACTGCGAGCATAAAGCTGATTGCCCCAGTCCATATAATCAGGGAAAGGCGGTTTTGTTTTAATTCATGTTTCCACAATGTCATTACTGCTCACCTCCATCTGCATAGTAATGCATAAAGACTTCTTCCAAATCCGGTTCAGAAATCGTCAAATCCAAGACCTGTTGTTTCGCCAAATGTTGTAATAACTGATTGATATCCCCGCCATACAAGAAAGTAATACCATTTTCAGTGTCGCGTAAATCTTTGACTTGTGCGAGCTCTTCTACACTCACTTTTCCCTGGATGTGCACACGCTTTGCATGCGCCTGCGAAAGGGATTCCACACTGCCACATGCAATCAATTTTCCTTCTCGAATGATGCCTGCACGCGTACAATTTTTCTGCACTTCTGCCAAAATATGGGAGGATAAAAATATCGTAGTATCTTCTGCATTTCGCTCCTGAAGAATTTGGAAGAATTCTCGTTGCATAAGAGGGTCTAATCCACTAGTCGGTTCATCCAAAATCAGTAGTTCCGGCTTGTGTTGGAGTGCACATACAACAGCCAACTTTTTCTTATTTCCAAAGGATAATTCGTCTGCTTTTTTATCCATATCTAATTGCAGACGTTCACATAACATCCTTGCTTCTTCGTCGCAATCCTTCTGTCTCAATTTCGCAGACAATCTCAAAACATCTCTTACACGCATTCCAGAATAAAACACCACTTCTGATGGCATGTATCCAACTCGTTGCAAGATTTCGGTCTTACTCTCTTTTGTATCCAAACCCAAAACAGTGGCTGAGCCACGGTTACTTTGAATCAATCCCAAAAGGGTACGAATACAAGTACTTTTCCCAGCCCCATTTGGCCCAATAAAACCGAAGAATTCCCCCTTTTTTACTGCTAGGTTCAAGTCCACAATCCCTCTGGAATTCCCGTAATACTTCGTCAAATTTGTTGTCTGAATTGCATACATATTATTCACCACTTTTCTTTTTGTTTCTATATAAGAGATAAGAATAAACTGTAGGTATAATTATGGCCATAAAAAGAATTACCATAAAGATTGCAACCATAACACCTGTCGGAGCAAGTATGCATAACATAACAAGAAAACCTGTGATTACCCAAAGCTTCCCTGCCATGCGATGAGTTTTGTTCCAGTTTTCCTCATCATTTAATGTCCACGGGAGTTTGATACCCATAGTATAGTTTTGTTTGCACTTCGGCATATAATTTCCAACAACAATAAACACAACCCCCACAAGAATGAGCGTTATTTTATCCACCTTGAATTCCATTCCCAAAGCAGTTCCGTAAGATATTACTCCAAACAAAACAGAAATTAGCGGGCAAATCCAGAAAACAAGTTGTAACAATTTCTCCGAGTAATTTTTATTTTTCGGGTCTGCACTTGACCCCAATAGGCAAAGCCAATGAAATCCAAACAAAATTGCAGGTAGCCCAAATACTGTGAATCCTTTGCTGCTCCATCCATCCACTACACCTTCCGCATTCCAATGGGTAG
>JAZUCE010000152.1:0-9860 GCA_045638905.1 Faecalimonas sp. | reverse complement strand
AAAGTTATCGAAGCTCATGTAGGTATAATCACCTGCTGCTTGAACTTCACTTGCTCCTTTTGTTCCAAACAACATATCTATTCCGATTCCGTTAAGTAATAATGCCAATGCACAGAATGCTGCAAGAAACTTTTTCATGTTTTTTTTCATTTTTCTCATCTCTCCTTTACTTTTTTACTTCATGTCTCCATTTTGGTATGCGAAATATTTTCTGATAAAATAAGATACAGAACAGCTCCATGCATGACAACAGCTATTCATAATTGGATCTCCATAAGGTGATACCTCAAAATTTCCAGGTACAAACACTTCCCAGTATGTATCCGCCCCATATTCTGCCATTTTGCCCCAATATCCTTTTATATACTCTAATGCCTCCTCTTTCATGCCGACATGTAGTAACGCCTCCATCACATAGTGATGCATATAAGGGGTAACCGCTCCCTTAGCTTCTTTATTGTTAAGCGTGTTCTGCAATAACTGCTTTGCCTCATCGCCTTGAATAACATCCCCCAATATCATCCAAACCTGTGAATGAACAGATAACTGAAATTTATCATATCTGTTAACAAAATAACCGTTCTCTGAATCGTACAACTTCTCCTTAGCCGCTTGTTGGAGCTCTGTAATATACGTCTCATATACCTGCGCCTTTTCTGTTCTTCCTGTCTCCATGCATAACCACCTCATTTTCTTTAGTGCATAGAGCAGAATTCCTTGCATAGACGTTACTTTTTGCAAACCATCACACCAGTCAATAAAAGCCCACCATTCGACTAACTCTTCTAAATCTTTGACAATGCCTTCGTCTGTTGCCTGATACGCGATTTTCAGTTGTTCATCCGCCAGTTCAAATAAATCATTGATAATCTCTTCATCTTTTCTGTGTTCATAATAATCACATAAGCAGATTGGAAACATCAGAGAATAATCCGCCAGCCATTCTTTGTGACAATAGGTTTCATCTGTACTCTGGAAAATATCCCTTGGCACCCTGCAACCTTGATCAGTATAAGCTGCAAAAAGATAGAGGCATCTCTTTATGACCTCGTCATTTTGGAAGGTATAATATGACGTAAGTGCTTGTAGCCTTAAGTCCCCCAACCACAATCTACGGTCCCTTTTTGGTCCATCTTCTAAGATGCGTTGCATGCAGTTTTGAAGAGTACGGCATCCAATTTGTTCCAACCTCCTCAGTTGTTCTTCTACTTCAATTGGCTGACACTTTGTAATATCCGCACTGCTAACTGCCGTCACAGTAAAGTCTTCAAAAGATATTGGCTCTGCTGCTGCCTCAACAACAAGCTTTATATACCGAAAGGCATATCTTCTGCTAAGTTTTACCCTAGATGGATTGTCAATATATATGGTTTCTTGTTGGAACCAAGTGGATGGCATTTCGCCCTCATACGTACTATAATCCGTCGCAAGTTCATATAGATTTTCGGCAAGTTTTATGTACACTTTCGTAGGTGCATCTGGATATCTTTCCACCAGATTCATTACGAAGGAAAGGTATCCTGTATAATGGTTTCCAAAATCAAGATATATCTCATCTCCACTACTCAAACATCGTGGCGGTTCTTTCTTCTCGAACCGATAACGAAACCACTCTGTGTTATCTGGAACAGGTACACCAAAACAATCTGTTTTATGTTCTGTTTGAAACAATTTGGGGTCGTTTTGTTTTGCCTTTTCCATATATGTTTCATACATAATGTATCTTGCCTCCTTTCTTCTAGTAATCAGTTTTAATGTTTTAATTAAAATTCCAATTCGTAAAGTGTTCCGATTTCTGGACAGATCAAGTCGCATCCATCTTCTGTTACTGCGATACCTTTCTCCCATCTCACACCAAATGTATCTGTTGAGATATATGTATCGATTTGGAATGTCATATTTGGCTGTAACAAGTAATCTGAACTTGTTTCACACCAAGGTGCTTCTACTTCAATCATGCCGGTTCCGTGAAGCGGTCCGTATACGAAGTTGTCTTTGTATCCATTTGCTACATAGTAATCATAGAAGCCTTGTGCAATCTGAGCTGCAGGTACACCAGCTTTAATCTGTGCTTGTGACCATCTGTGTGCTTCTAAACCAAACATTACGATGTCTCTTCTCTTACCTTCCAATTTGCCTAACACGATTGGATAGCCGATTGCTGCTGAGTAACCGTCAATCTTAGCAGAAAGGTTAAGCTGTACGATGTCACCTTTTTCAAACTTACGATAGCTTGAACGAGAAATCGCATGTCTTGTAGATGCTTCAGAGAATACATACATTGGAAGTCCTTCGTATTCTGCACCGTGTTCGTAAACAACTCTCTGTGCTACACCAACCATCTGAAGTTCTGTCATACCCGGTTTGATTTCTTTGATAACTTGTTGTGTTGCAAGTTCTGCAATGCGATATCCTTCTCTCAAGCAGTTGATTTCGTTTGCTGTCTTAATAGAACGAAGTGTTACCATGATGTGGTCTGCTCTTACAATCTCTGCTTCCGGGAATGCTGCTTTGATTCCTTCCATGATAATGACTGAAGTATCTAAGTAGCTTGCGACACCGATACGAAGCTTCTTTCCTGTTACTCCAATTGCGTTGAATACATCTTGGTATGTATCCGGTACTAACTCTGGGTATGCTGGATCAGCACTTTCTCTGTATTCTTTTAAGATGAAAATCTTTTCAATTTTCGAACGGTCTGCTGCGAAGTGGCGGCTTTCTGGTCCTGCCATAAGTGCTGCATCTCCGTTTGCTGCGATTGCTACACCACATCTTTCAAAAAGTGGCCAGAAGCCTGAAAAGTAACGTGCGTTTGCATAATCTGCTTCGTTGGAGTTAACAATCAGTACGTCTAACCCTTCTTTTTTAATTAAGTTTGCTGCTCTTTGAATCCTTTCTTTGTACTCGTAATCCGGAATGCGGATTGTTCCATGTTCTGCCATGATAATGTCCCTCCTTTTGTTTATGTTGTTTGTTTTATGTATGTTTATATGCCAGCGCTATGCTTCTTGGCATTTAGTCACATGCATATCCATTTTCTGTATAGAAAGCTACTTGTCTAGGTTCAGCTCTTCCATATAGAGCCACAATCGGTTCATCGCTTTCTAACATAATCGCATACTGTTCTTCAAATGCTGCCGTGTATTGTCCGAAGTCTTTTTCTTCATTTGTGCGAAGGCATCGAACACGCTCTGCTTCTACTGCTACACAGATTTCTTTCACCGGTGGTCTGTCCGGATAAAACAACGTAATGCGAATGTGTGCATCCTTGTCACCCGTATTTGTTATGATAATGGACTCGTGTCCCGGAATCTCATTTTCACCCTTTGGTGGCAACTCGGCATCCGGAAAAATCCATACTTTTTTACCGTATCCCATCTTCTTTCTCTCCTTTTTCATTCTTTGATATATTTTCGTGGCAAACTAAGCCTATTATCTTAACTTTATTTTAACATTGGCATATATTCCATTTCTTGTCATATAGCACGAAAAAAAAGTAATATCTTCTGAAAACTTGCCACAATTTAACAAAAGGCGCTGTGGAAAGGAAAAAAAGCAAGCTCAAAAACCTTTGAAACAGTAATATCCTCTGGTTTTTTACCAAATTCATACAAAAATATTCCCAAAATTTGTAAATTGTTATATAATTATATTTGTTATATAATGTAAGTTAGATTTTAGGAGGTTTGCCATGTTAGGATTAGATTATAATGAGCGTGTTGCACACGAAATGCAGAATATTCCCTTATCATATTATTATGTAGATAAGAAGCATCCTGCATACCATGCACCTTTGCACTGGCATAGGCCTTCTGAGATTGTACGTGTGTTAAGTGGAAAACTGAAGATGTACTTAGACGGGAAAAAGATTATTGTCATGCCTGGCGATATTTTATTTATTAATCAGGAAATCATTCATGGCTTTTCTCCAATTGACTGTGTCTATGAGATTATTAACTTTGATGCAGATGAGATTTTGCTTCGCACTTCCTTGTGTAAAGATGCCTTAAGAATCTTCACCAGCAGTCATGTGAATGTCCTTCCGTTTCATCCAACAGAGGACGCAGCCTTGCACCACATAGCCAATCAGTTGTTTACCTTTGCTTCAGTAGAATCATCAGATAGCGATTTGCTGGTTCTAGGCGCACTGTTCCAACTATTAGGCACGATTTACGCAAAGCATCATTATACAGAGAACTACAAAAGTTCTACGAATGCAAAGGTATTTAAACCTCTTTTAGAATACATAGAGAAATCTTACATGAAGCCAATTACTTTGGCAGATATGGCTCAGGTTTCCGGAATGTCAACGAGTCACTTCTCGGTATTGTTCCATGACTTCTTCAGGCAGACTCCAATTGATTATCTGAACGCTTACCGAATTGAAAGAGCATGTTTATTTTTAATTAATTCTGATTATCCGGTTACAGAAGTGGCATACAAATGCGGTTTTAACGACAGCGCATATTTTGCGAAAGTATTCCGGAAATATAAGAATTCAACACCGAAGAAATATAGGACCATATTTACAGTTCCTACGAATGAAGGTTCGGTGAAAAAGTAAGTAAAACAAAAGCAGGGCTTGGCAAAATTACAATTGCCAAGCCCGTATTGTTACATATAAGATTTTTATCTAACCTCCAAGGTACGCTTTCTTGACTTCATCACTTGCAGCCAGTTCAGCCCCTGTTCCACTCAGAACGATTTCACCAAGTTCAAGGACATACGCTCTATCAGATATAGCTAAAGATTTACCTGCATTCTGCTCCACAAGTAAAATAGTTGTTCCATCATCGCGTAATTGTTTGATAATCTCAAACACTTGGTCAACTAAAAGCGGCGACAATCCCATAGAAGGCTCATCCAATAAAAGTAGTTTCGGACGGCTCATCATAGCTCTGCCGATTGCCAACATCTGCTGCTCGCCACCGGAAAGTGTTCCTGCAATCTGGTTCTTTCTTTCAGCAAGTCTCGGAAAACGTTCGTAAATATTTTCAACATCCTTCTTTAATATAGCTTGGTCTTTCTGTGAAAAGCCACCCATTAACAGATTCTCATATACTGTCAATTCTTGAAAGATTCTTCTGCCTTCCGGAACCTGTGTAAGACCGGCATGAACAATTTTGTGGCATGGCATTTTCGTAATGTCTTTTCCATCAAACATAACTGTGCCATGGCTGGAAGGAATAAGCCCTATAATGCTCTGCATGGTGGTGGTTTTACCTGCACCGTTTGCACCAATCAAGGTGACTATCTCACCCTCATTTACTTCAAAGCTAATTCCCTTTAATGCCTGAATTACACCATAATATACCTGTAGGTCCTTTACTTCTAATAACGCCATCTCTTAGCCTCCAATATACGCCTTGATAACCTCTGGGTCATTTAAGGCTGTCTTTGTATCACCTTGTGCAAGAACGGTACCAAAGTTAAGCACTGTTACTTCATCACAAAGTCCGGATACAAATTTCATATCATGTTCAATAAGCAGAATTGTCATATCGTACTCATCTCTGATACGTGTGATAATATTCATAAGGTCTGCCGTCTCATTCGGATTCATACCGGCTGCAGGTTCATCCAAAAGCAAAAGCTTTGGATTTGTTGCAAGAGCACGCGCAATCTCCAATTTTCTTTGTTTACCATATGGCAAATTACAAGAGAGATAATTTCTTTCCTCTTCCAGACCTACAACACGCAAAATACTCTTTGCTTTCTCACGCATTGCTTTTTCACAACGAAAATGTCTTGGAAGACGGAACATGCTCTCAATCATGCTGCACTTAAACTCCGGTTGATTATGTAATCCCACCAACACGTTACGAATTACCGTCATGTTGTTGAAAAGACGGATGTTCTGGAATGTACGGGCAATCCCCTTATGATTGATGGTTTCCTGGCTTTTGCCGGTAATATTTTCACCATCTAAATATATCTGTCCGGTTGTAGGGCGATAAACTCCTGTAAGCATGTTGAAAACAGTTGTCTTTCCTGCTCCATTTGGCCCTACCAAACCATATAATTGCTTCTTCCTAATCTCAATGTTTACATCTTGAACCGCTTTCAGACCACCGAAGGAAATACCGAGATTTTCCGTTTTTAAAATAACATCAGCCATTATTTAAAATCCCCCTTTCGGTCCGGGTCAACTGTAGACATTGTCGGTTGAAACTCTGTTGACAATACTTCATTCATTTCAATCTTTGTAGGCACTCTATCCCACTTCGCTTCATCATCTGCACGATGAGAAGGGTCGTGTTCTGTTCCGGATATTTTATGTATCAATTTCTTAAACGTATATTTTTCTCGAATACCCTTCAATGCAGGTGCATTATTGTAAATAACTATGACAATTAATATCAATGCGTAAATCATGTCTTTGACTACAGCCATATTTCCAGTCATAGTCATCTTCAACTGCTCGTTTATATAAGTAATAAGCGTTGCTGCAATAATAGCACCATTAATATTACCCATTCCGCCAAGCACAACCATAACCAATATCTCAATAGAATAATTGTAATTGAACTTTACGGTTTCAATTGAAGTATTACTATAACTATGAAGAACGCCGGCAATACCTGCAAAGAATGCCGCTATTGTAAACACGAATAATTTATATTTTGTGATATTAATACCAGTTGCTCTGGCCGCAATTTCATTGTCTCTAATAGAGGTAATCGCTCTACCATGTTTGGAACGAATCAGGTTTTGAATAACTGCGAGACAGATTAATACAAGTACAAATCCAATAATAAAGAGTGTATTCATATCGTATCTCGGTGTATCCATTCCCAAAGGCCCGCCAAATGTTTCTTCACTTGAGTTCATAAACAACGAGCATACAATTTCACCAAATGCCAAGGTAACAATTGCAAGGTAATCGCCTTTTAACCTCAATGCAGGAAGGCCTACGATGATACCGCACACTGCTGCTAATACGCCCCCGACAACCAGAGATATCAGCAAAGTTACAAAAGTGTTACCAAACACCGGCTCTAAAAGGCAGGCCGCCTTACCACCCAAATATGCACCTATACACATGAAACCTGCATGGCCAATGGAAAGTTCTCCCAAAAATCCAACTACAACACTCAAAGAAACTGCCAACAAAACAGCTATGACAATCTTTTCCAAAAGCATTAAGGTGGAAAAGTAAAGTGCTCCTGACATTGACAACACACTATAAATAATAGCAATGATTGAAATTACGATATAATTGATATAATGTTTCCACTTTATGTTTCTCAACTTCTCTGCCATTATACTTTCTCCCTTCTCACCTTACCCAACATACCCGTAGGCTTAACAAGGAGTATCACAATTAAAAATAAGAATTCGATTGCCTCCGTATAAGGTGTTATTTCTGGGAATACGGCAGCAATGGTTTCAATAAATCCAATCAATATACCTCCAAGCATTGCACCTGGAATGGAACCAATACCACCAATTACAGCAGCTGTAAATGCTTTAATACCCGGTTTCCCTCCTGTAGTTGGCAAAACCGGTGTGCCTTTCATCATCATAAGAATTCCGGCAACAGCAGCCAAAGCAGAACCAATAGCAAATGTTATCATAATAATACGATTCACATTAATTCCCATCAGTTGTGCTGCCCCACGGTCTTCTGATACCGCTATCATTGCACGACCTGTTTTTGTTTTCTTCACAAACAATGTCAAAGCAACCATAACAACTGTCGTAATGACAAGGGTGATGACAATGTAGTATTCCACAATCAGACTTCCTGCGTCACCAAAATTCATCACAAAGGATTGTTTTTTTCCATCTTTAAATAACGCATTCATAACTGGTACAGGTTGTTGTCCTGTACCAAATATGATTTGTGCAATACTTTTAAGTAACGAGCTCACACCAATGGCAGTAATTAAGACTGCAAGTGGCGATGCCCCTCGTAGCGGCTTATATGCTATTTTTTCGACGGCAACACCTAAAACCATACAGAACAACACTGCAACTACAAATCCAATCCAAGGATTTCCCCATGATGTCAAAGAAACAAGTAGTGCGTAAGCTCCCACCATAATAATGTCACCATGAGCAAAGTTTAACATTTTTGCTATACCGTATACCATTGTATAACCCAGTGCGATCATTGCATAGGTTCCGCCCAAACTCAAACCATTGATTAGTGTCTCAATAAATTCCATAATGTCTCCTATTTGGTTGCCTCTTTAATAGAGTATTTATCAGCTGATTTCTGTACATATCCATTATCGTCCCATGTAATGTTCTTACCTGTTACACCTGAATATGTAAAGTCACCGGTAAATTCTTCTTTTAAAATTTCACAAAGGTCAGAAGCAGAAATTGTTACCGGGATTTCTTTTCCACCATCAATTGCTGCTTTCATTGCGTTATAGATTGCATATATACAGTCATAAGCAGATGCACCAAATTGATTCAATGTATCTGTGCCGAATTTATCTGTATATTTCTTTACAAAATCAACTACATCTTCATCTGTTCCTTTTGAGTTGAAGTGTGATAACATGTTGATTTCTTGAGGAATTGTTGTAATATCCAATGCAGATTCCAATCCGTCAAATCCATCACATCCATAATAAATTGCATCCGGGGCCATAATTTCTTTTGCCTGTGTCATAAATGTAGATGCAGGTCCGTAATAAATTGGCATGAAGATAAATTTGCAATCTTTCAATGTCGAAATATTTTGTTTAAAATCAGTCTCGTTAGCACTTGTAAATGAAGATTCAACTACTTGTACAGATGAATCAAGGTTATCCATAAACTGATCAAAAATACCTTTTGAATACGGGTCATCTGATTTATAGAACACACCAATTGTTTCTCCCTTATATGTATCATTTACATATTTAGCAGCTGCACCACCTTGGTTACCATCTGCAAAACACATTTGGAAACCATTGTCATTCTTCGGAATATCATCACCTGATGCAGAAGGTGTCAAGAAGAATACATTATTATCTTTTGAAAGGTTTGTAAATTCAAGTCCAGGTGCAGTTGTAACTGTACCAAGAGACACTTGCATACCTTCTTCAAGCATTGTCATAAATGCAGTAGGTACGTTTTCTTTTTTGTGAACGTCATCTTTCATAACTAATTTAAATTTAATTCCGTTCAATCCACCTTTTTCATTAATCTCATCTACAGCCATCTGTGCTGAGTTTTTAACAGCTGTTCCATAAACTGCCGCGTCACCTGTGAGCGGTCCGGTTAAACCGATTACATATTCTGTGTTGTTAGCTGTGTATCCTTTTTTTCCGCCACAACCAACTAGGCTTGCTGCACAAAGTACAACAACCATGATAATTGCTAATAATCTTGTCTTTTTCATTATTCTCTCTCCTTTAATTGAAATATAAAATATATACATATTATTGTATAACAAAATTTTAACGAAGTAAAGTGTTAAATTCATTTTTTTGTATTTTATACTGTGCTTAAATCAAGATTTATTGTGATATATTTCATAATTATCATCATGCCTTCGGCTAATTTCGAATTAAATTTGATTTTAGCCGAAACAAAGTAAAAAAAGACGGCGTATAAAAACGCCGTCTTGAGCAGGGGATGAGGGAATCGAACCCCCACCAAAAGTTTTGGAGACTCCTATCATACCATTTGACCAATCCCCTAAGTTACAAAAAAGGCACAAGCCTTTGACTGTACCTTCAAAACTACACACAAATATCTATATCATTTCATCTTCTTTGTTCCTATCACCTTACTTGGTTATGCCCTCGACCTATTAGTAACAGTCAGCTACATGTATTACTACACTTCCACCTCTGTCCTATCTACCTCGTCGTCTTCAAGGGGTCTTACAACTTACGTTGGGATATCTCATCTTGAGG
>JAZUCE010000151.1:0-2594 GCA_045638905.1 Faecalimonas sp. | reverse complement strand
CACTATTCACGCACAATAAGCGCACTATTCCTATCACTTCCGTGAAGGATGAAGATACAATCCCCGCCTTTACACCTTACGCCCTACACTCTACACCCTACACTATCACTTTATTAAGATTGCCGTCACTTTTACTTCTCTTATACCTTGCCTAATTCCACCGACCGATGACCGAGAGACGACCGTGAGAAGAGCGAGGCATTATCGTGCCCTTGCGGCTAAGAACTCCGCACTTTTCTTAAGATTGAGTCCTAAAAAGGTTGACTAATTTCCTAAAAAAGTTGACTCCCATCCTAAAAAGGTTGACTCTTTTCCTGAAACCATTGATTTATCTGTTTTTAAGAAAAAATCACCTCAAAAGCGTTTTTTCTTGCACATCTCGAAAAAAAAGTGTATCTTTGCGCCCAAATATCCAAAAGAATTGATATGCGCAGCAACGAAATCTCATATTTCATCTCTTTTTGCATTGAGCAATATAAGCAAAAACACCAACTGACAGGCGAGCAGGCAATGCTTGAACTGGACAAATATGGCGTATTGGAATATTTGGAGGAGTTTTATGAGGTGCTGCACACACAAAGTGCGCAATGGATTGTAGAAGATATTGACAACTATATCAATCAGCGAAAACCATGAAAGTTTATCACGGCAGTTTAGAGTGTGTTGAGACACCTGAGATTCGCGAACCAAATCGCACCCTTGATTATGGTAGCGGATTCTATACCACGACTTCGTATGAGCAAGCCGAGGAGTGGGTGCGTAGAAAGATGAAGGGCAACCGTGCTGTCAAAGGCTTTGTCAATGAATACGAATTGGATATAGACAAGTTGCAATCGGTTAAGTGTTTGCTCTTTGAATCTCCTACCGACGAATGGATAGATTTCGTGATGAACAACCGCCTTAACAAGGACTTTATACATGACTACGATGTTGTATATGGTCCTGTGGCAAATGACCGTGTTTATACATGCTTTGCCTTGTACGAAGGTGGATTGATGAGCAAACAAAACCTGCTTGCAGAGTTGAAGACCTACGAACTCGTTGATCAATATTTGTTTCACACGGAGCAAGCATTACAACTATTAACATTTACCAAAGCCAACGAGATCCTCTTATGACCGAAGTGACCCAAAATAACTTGCATTTGCTTTTGCCATCCAAAGTGAGTTGGCTAGCAGACATGCTGTGTGCGGATAAGCACATCAGTGTCACTGAAGCCATGCGCCAAATCTACTCTTCTGATATGTACAAACAGTTGGAGCAAGAGAGCACCAAACGCTGGCACGAAGGTCCCGTTGCTTTGTATCAAGAATGGATGAAGAAATAACTAACAATACTAACCCCTAAATTACTTATAACTCATCACTCATAGTTTATAGTTAATCCGCAACGATACTGTTGCCCGACATATTTAATATAGCGTTATAAGCCCAGACTTGATTCATTGGAAACTGGACACTTTCAATAATCATTTAGTAATTCAAGTACGGTTTATGCACGCTCGCGTTAACAGCGTGAGTTTTCCGTGCGTAAATTTGAATTACTAAGGTAGTCCAGAACCTCAAACAATCAAATTGAAGCGAACGAATTTTGTACCCGATTTTGAAAAATATCCTACAATTCAGCAATTTACCATGACAAAGAAAAGTACTTATAACAGACCTATTCAGATAATTTTAGGGGTATGCTCTATGGCTATATTTATATTTGCATGTTGGTTGTATGTTAGTTTTCGTAGTACCGATATGGTGCTCTATAAATGGTTGGGGGTTGATTGCAATACCCAACTGTTTCAATTATTGCGCATTACTAACTATCAACCTCCTTCATGGCTAATTTACAATCTTCCTGATTGCCTTTGGATGTTATCATTTCTATTTTTAATGGAATGCATTTGGGGAGATGAGAAACTAAAGTGGATATTTGTCTGGTGTATGCTAGGGTTTGCTTATATATTTGAGACAATGCAGTACCTACATGTTTCTCTTTGTACTGGTGATGTGTGGGATTTTATTAGTTATACAATTGCAATGGTATTATACATATTGTTTAACAAACTAAAATTCATTTCGTATGAAAAAAAACACTAAAATTGCTTGTTCATGCTTCGTAGCAGGCATGTTCATTATGATTGCTTTAGGTTGCATGAGCCAAGAACCTTGACTAAACCTGAAAAAGGTTGACTCGATTACTGAGTTGTGATCTTAAAAAACGTAAACTTTTGACTCGTTTCCTAAAAAGGTTGACTACGATTCTAAAAAGGTTTACTAATGAAAGACTCTGCAAAGATACAACAAAAAAATGACATATGCAAAAATCGTTTAGATTGGTGCTATTTTTTCATTAAACCTATTCCTCTAACTTTTGAAAATTATTGTTTTCTATAGTAGAGTTGTGCAGGTGTCTTCATGCCCAAACTTAAATGTGGACGCAATGTATTATAAGTATGTACCGCATGGTCTACTAATGGTATAGCTTCTTGCCAATTCCGTGGAGTTGGCAATGGATCTAGAAACTCATTCTTAATAATACCATTAACTCGCTCAGCCACAGCATTATCCGTAGGGTTACTATCTTCTGTCATACTGATACGG
>JAZUCE010000150.1:0-1410 GCA_045638905.1 Faecalimonas sp. | reverse complement strand
TGATATGTACCCTCTTTACTGGACAAACCAGTAAGGAGGGTATTTTTATGCGTTATAGCTACGAGTTTAAACTAATGTGTGTTGATTTGTATAAATCTGGGATATATCCCGACACACCAAACGGTACAACCCCTGAACGATTTAGGCAAAATGTTTGGGAATGGTCACGCATGGTTGACTCAAATGGACCAGAAGTTCTAAAACATAAAGTTTTTAATAAAGTATGGTCTCCAGAAGAGAAACTAGAGTTGGTTTCACAGGTTATTGCCGGTAAATCAAGAACAGATATTGCCTTAAAGGCAGGCATTAATCCAGGAATGCTTTATCAATGGGTTCAAAAATACAGAACAAAGGGATATAATGGATTAGTAGGAAGTAAGAAAGGACGTCCATCAAAGGGTTGCGATATGAAAAAAACAACTAATCCAAAGCCTCTCACTGAATCTGAACGTGAAGAACTTATTCGATTGAGAGCAGAAAACGAATATATAAAGGCAGAAAACGAAGTAATAAAAAAAGGATCGCCTTGAGGCAAGAAAAATGGGCTGCGCAACTCAAGGCGAAAAAGCAGCGATCATCAAAGAACTCAGAGAAAGAGGATACCAATTAAAGTATCTTCTCAAAGCTATGCACATGGCTAAGTCGACTTATTACTTTGAGATTGGTAAGAAAGACGTTGTTGCTGAACGTAATCAAAAAATGTTGGAAGAAATCAAAAGTATTTTTGAGTTAAATCAGCGTAGATATGGCGTGAGGCGAGTTCATCAAGAACTTATAAATCGTGGATATATAGTAAACCATAAACGAGTTCAGCGTATTATGCATGAAGCTGGATTAGTTGGCAAACGTCCAAAGGAAAAATACCATTCTTATAAAGGTGAAGTTGGAAAGATTGTTGATAACATCATCGACAGAGATTTCAGTACAACTGCGCCATTACAAAAATGGACAACCGATGTGTCACAGTTTAGTTTTTCATGGGGGAAATGCTATATTTCTCCGATCTTAGATATGAATACAAATGAGATTATTTCATACGATTTATCTTTGAGTCCAAACTTAGAGCAGATTCATCGTATGCTTGATAGGGCTTTTGAGAAATTTCCAACCTTAAATGGATTGATATTTCATTCAGACCAAGGCTGGCAATATCAACATGAATACTTCAGAAGTAAATTAAAAGAACATGGCATCATTCAATCGATGTCCAGAAAAGGGAACTGTTACGATAATTGTGTTATGGAAACATTCTTTGGAAGACTTAAGAACGAAATGTTCTATGGTCACGAGAAAGAGTATGAATCCTTCGAAAGCTTTGCAAAAGCAATTGAAGAGTATATAGACTATTATAATAACCAAAGAATTCAGGCAAAAACAAAATGGATGCCCCCTGTAAAATACAGGGAAACA
>JAZUCE010000149.1:0-2040 GCA_045638905.1 Faecalimonas sp. | reverse complement strand
TAAAACAGAATCCTTTTGCATCTCATATTTATACAATTCATTGTTCGTGCCGTCAATCCAATAAAGTTGTTGTTTCAAGGTGTCCAAATCAAAAGACTTGACGGAATAATCCTGAGGATTGTTGTAGCACAGTTCTTCTTTCCCTTGTCTGACATTGTATCTGACAAGTCTGTCCTTGACTAAAATATAGGCTTTGTCTTTCCAGATTTCCATCTTCCGTACATCTTCCGGTGTACATTCGGATGTATTCTCCAGATAAGTGGCTCCAAATCCTTGAAAAAATTTGCCTCCGTCACAATCAAAATGAACAAATGGGGATTTTGTATATTCGGAAAAGACGAGTGAAGGTAATGTATTCGTTTCTTCCTTGCAGGAATATAGTAGAGCTGAAAGTCCTAAAAGGATCCATATTGTTTGTTTCTTCATATCCATGTCTTTTTATTTGAGTATATACTGTATAATCACCGGATTGTCTTCTTGGTCTATGTGATATTTCTGAAGGATGTTTTCGTCTAAATACTGTGGCAATATCGCACAAAGAATTGATTTTCCCTGAAAGCCTGTATTGAATGGCAGTCCGTTTGCGATGTTGAGAAAATGCTGGCTCGTCAGATTGGCATGAGGGTGGAATGAATCTTCTCCCGGCTTATAGATACACATAAAGTCTTTTCTGGATATACCTTTATAACCCATGACAGAATAGAATATGCAAATATAATCTTTCAATGAGGCCATCTTGTTTATTTGGATTTTCTTTATTCTCGGTTTGGGATCTGTCAAGAGTTCCGGACCCAAGTCTTCCCATGGGACAATTCTTTCGCCCAGCACCAGCAAGTGATCCGGAATCAGTTTGTTGTCCTTTATCTGATAGACAGTGTCATTGTAGTAATGATGCATATATAAGGACGAATTCGTTTCAGCGAAAAATGTTTGCCCGTAGAAGAATTCCCCTATTTCCATTTCTCGTTCATGCTTGGATAATTGAGTGAACTTTCCGGTCGGTATTTCATATTCCAGCACGTCCGGACAGATGGAGTTCTGGCTTGATACATAATATATCTTCTTTTGTTCAGGGATTAGGGTGAAATTTGTATAAGCCATATTCTCAGGCAAGGGGAAAGCACGTAGGAATTCTCCCTCAAAGCTGTATATTTTCATCTTCCTGCCCATGTAATCCATTACATATATTTCCTGCTGTCCGTTGTCCAGCTCTATCTGTTTGATGTCGATGAATTCTTCCGGACCTTGACCGCGTGCCCCTATCTTTCCCAAATATTTTCCTTTTTTGTCGAACCTATAGAAGCTTCCGTTCTTTTCGCTATAGACAAACAGATAATTTTCGGATTCACGCAATAAATCCACGTTGTCTATCAGGGAATAGTCTTGGGTTTCAAGTGGAATCACGTTCATTTCAGAGACAAACGAGTCAAGGGGTAATGACATTTGAAGATTGATGGCCGATAGATCTTCCAGACTATAGGTTGGATAGCCGTTACTATTAGTGCCCTTGTTGCATGAAACAAGACACAAGAATAAAATGGGGATTAATTTCAATGTTTTCATACGTATTTCATTTAAGTAAAAGTATTATTTTCAGCGAATTCAACTAATAAATGCAATCGAATCCTCATTGGTTAATATTCATTCGTAATTATTTGGTTAAACAGACGAATGCTTCATTTCCTCCAATAAAGCATCTACTTCCGCTTCCGTCATTCCCGTGGCACGGATGTACTCACTGACCATGCGGGCGAAGGAATCGTTGTAGTACTGAGCCAGTAGTTCCGACAGTTCTTCCTTGATTTGAGATTTATCCGATTCAAGCATTATTTCTTCAGTTTTCCGATAAACATGATGTTGTTGTCGTTTTCGTCCAACGAGTCGTAGAGTTCTTTCAATACTTTCTTGTCGGCATCGGTACAGTCGCTTTCTTCCAATCGTTTTTCAATCTGCTCCATCAGTTGCAGAGGTTCGTACATCATAAAAATGTAACCATTGGAGAAGTTGGTATTTACCTTCAATCCGCCCACAAAGTCGTTT
>JAZUCE010000148.1:0-3864 GCA_045638905.1 Faecalimonas sp. | reverse complement strand
CATGGCTACGATCCGACTTCGTTTTATCTATTGCATCAAATAGTAAATTTAACGCAAAAACAGAATATCAGAGATTGGAAGACAGATATGTTTCAGAAAGCGGTGTTGATTTATCTGTCGGATTGTTTTTAAACTATCTTTCAAACAAAGACCTTGTTTTGGCATATACAAAAAACGAGGACGGCGGGTATGGTGTAATCGATGATTATTCTCCTTATCTGCTTGAAGAAATTCGTGTATCAGAAGATACCGATTTAGTGCCTATCCGGATTATCGAAAACGAAAGTAAGGACTATCTTGCAGGTGTTGGATATCTGGATTATATAAATAACGGCACAATTGAATTTGGAATAAATACATACGGTGATAAAGAAAGTTTTAAGCTCAGCCGTATGTGTACAGAATACGATTTTTTACTTTCCGTATCAGATGATGATACAGAAAAGAAGAGTAAGCTTAAGCCGGTTTTTATAACTGTGAAATCAAAATACAGAGGCGGCGAGGTTATGGCAAATGTCAAGATAAGCAATTTATATGCGGTGCGTGTTCCTTTTGATGAGACTGAGGAAGACATCGCAAGCATACACGCTTATATTGATACAAGTAATGCAATAATTGAGTATGAAAATTATCAGAATTACAGAGGTAATAGCTAATGAATAAGAAGAAATGTTTCACACTTGTTGAAATCCTTGCTGTTTTAGCAATTAGCGGGATTTTGCTTGTTGGTACTGCAGTTGGTGTAAATACACTCTGGCAGAACAACAGAGTTGATATATGTGAGTCGGAAATGCGTGATTTCACAAACGGGTTCAAAAGTTATCTCACGGACTATGAAACAATTAAAGCTGAACCTGACAGCAATTACGAGGATGTAATGAATGCTGTAGTTGAACTTTTAAATAGCAAATATCTTTCTTGTGATGTGGAAATTGACACTATAGCCGATGATAAGAAGAGTATCACCTTAAAAACAAAAGTCAAGGAAGATCCCTGGGGCAACAAGTATGAATTTTATATATATACATATTCCGGAGCTGATGCATCTTCTATGCCGGGGCTTGTTATAATCTCAAGCTACGGTAAGGATTCGCAAAGCAGTAAGGCGGAATACAAAAACGGCGATTACGGAGATGATGTAATCGCTATTATTAACCCAAATTAAATATACGGAGGTGTGAGAAAAATTGAAGAGAGTAATAATTGCCATTGTTTCTCTGTGTCTCTTGCTGTCGTGCATTACAGTATTTGCGCAGGATGACATTATGAAGATCTCAATGTCCGGCAATACACTTGCGGCAAAGGATATCGGAACGGGAAAAGGCGTTTCATTTACACTCCCGGAGCTTGAAAACGATGAGTTCTATATTTATGCTATTGAACTTGCAGTTTTTGAAAAGCACTATGAAGAAAACAACTGGCATATATACACCGATGATGAGGGAGAAGAAAGTAAAAAACAGTATATTGAGAATCCCGCCAGTCTTACATTTAATGTGGATTTTGGAGATCCCAAAGACTATCGTGAGGAGACAAAATATAAGATTGGGTATCGTTACTACATCCAAAGTATTTATGATACTTCTCAGATGATGATTGCAGGAGAGGATATAAAGGACGGTTGGAGACTTGTAGGAGAAGACACCACGACAGAGGCAAGTGAGGATGGATTGGTGTTCTATAGAAATGCTCTTCCTGAAATGCACATTGAGTGCTTTTCTTATAAGTATCACGATATAACCGGACTTATGACAGATGATTGCAGTCCATCTCAGCTTTCAGAAAGATATTTTCCTTATGATGCGTTTGAAAACGGAGTAACTGTTCAGATGATTGCGAATGATTTTGACAGGGAAGATATTCTTACTGTTTCGTACAGACTTGAAGATGCAACAAACGATACAGAGGTTGTAAGCGGTACATTTACAAATGACTTCAAAATTACAACTGACTACAAGACTTCGCAGTTCAGATTATATATAACTGTTACCGATAATTTCGGTGGCAGCACAACATCTGAACCATTTTTATTTATGATGGATTTACATTCGCCGAAGGTGACTGATGAATTTGATGATGGAGGATATGCGCTTAAGGGTAGAAACTTATTCTCAGATTTCTATATTGACGATGATCCGAACGATGCGATGACGGAAAGAAAGGTCTTTGCCGATATCTATCTTAATGATGGACTTGTTGATTCCGTTGAGCTTGAAAACAGAGGAAACGGAGTATTCAGACTTGATGAGACAGGAATGGCAGACGGTGAATATACCGTTCACCTTAAAATGTATGACAAAGCAGGAAATGAGGGCGAGCACTATTTCTATCAGACACTTGATAATACGGCACCGACACTAAAATATCTTACACCTGCTGAAAATTCAAATGCAACATATTATTCGACTTGGATGAATGTAAGTAAAAATATCATCATTGATATGGCTGATGAGTATGCAGGAATTAAATCATATAAGCTTTATCTTGATGGTTCCGTTTCTGTTTCTGGTTCATACGGTGGGGTAAGTTACTCCAGCAGATTTAACAGACCGGTATCTACCACAAAAACAGGTAAATTGCAATATACCTTCTATGTATATGACAATGCCAAGTCGGTAAATAAGAGTAGCAATACCTACAATAATGTAACTGGAAATGGCAGAACTGCAACAAGATATGTATGGCTTGATAAAACAAAGCCTTCTATCACAACCAGCCACGAGGATACCCTTTGGAAGGAAGCTCCTTATACTATTACTGCAGGCTTCTATGATTACCCGTCAAGCAACTCAGTAAATGATGCATCGGGAATTAAAGAAAAAATGTATGCTATTACAACTTCTGCAGATGAGGAACCTACATGGACTACATACACAGACGGAGTTGCTATTACAGAAGGCGGCGTCTACTATGTTCATTTCAAGGCTGTTGATAATGCCGGAAATATTCAGACAATCACACAGAAGGTGCGAGTAAATGCAAAATCTCAGATGATTGGCAGAGTCCGTCCGACAGAAGAATATAAGCATACAATTTATTACAGTACCCCTGGTTTTTATGTTGTAAAGAATACTGCGTATAACACTAAGTATCACTTCGAACTTAACGACCGTGACCTTGCTGACAGAATTAAGACAACGGTTAAACTTGTAAGTCAGGACAACAGCAGTATTTATGGTTCAAGTGAATGCATAACAGAACCGACAGGAACTGAGGAAAGAGATGTCGTATTCAATATGCCTTATCTTGATTCAGAACTTAATGAACTTCCTGATGGCGTGTATGACATGTTGATTACAATTACTGAGCTTAAGAATGATGGTGAAGAGGTAGTAACCCACGTTGATGTAAATGACTGTGAAGTTGTTATAAAGAGAAATGCTCCTCCGACACCTGTGATTAATACAAACGGTAATAAGGTAAGCATTACTTATCCGAATGAGCCATTAGCAGGCAGTCTTAATAATTCTGTTGTTAAGTCTCATTATAAATGCCAGTACAAGACAGTAAAAGACGGCGAAGCAGAAACAAATGTATATAAGACTTATACAGGTGAGTTTGTTGCCGACAGCTTTATTGTTACTGCACTTTATACTGATATTGCAGGCAATACCTCCGTTGCAACCAAGAGGATATATAAAGATTCTGAAAGTGGTGACGAAAGCGGGGAAATTCTTACAAGCGGAAACACTATAACCGTTGAAGAATCCCGTGCTGCAGACGTGTATTACATTGGTATCAGAAGAGACAAGAAAAGCGGAATCAATAACGCAGTATTTGATTTTCTTGAGTAATAGGAGGAAACAGCGTTGAAAAAAATATTAGTATTAGTGCTTGTGCTTTGTACCTGCTTGTCAGGTACAG
>JAZUCE010000147.1:0-36906 GCA_045638905.1 Faecalimonas sp. | reverse complement strand
CGCCAAGCGGTAAGGCACAGGACTTTGACTCCTGCAGTCGCTGGTTCGAATCCAGCTAGCCCAGTATGGAGCATTAGCTCAGTCGGTAGAGCACTTGACTTTTAATCAAGTTGTCCGGGGTTCGAATCCCCGATGCTTCATTAGAGAGAACATCATACAAATGTATGGTGCTCTTTTTGTTTTGGGAGGAATAAGAGAATGAAAAGAATAGGATATGTTGTCTTGCTATTATGTATTTCTTTCCTTTGCTGTTCTTGCACAAAGAAGGAAAATAATCAGGAGGGCGTTTCGACAGAGCAGGAGGAAGCACTCAAAGACCAACCGGAGGAACAAGGGGAAGAGCAACAGGAAGAACAACAAGAGAAACCGGAACATTCTGAATTATATATGGAAAAATATGCGGTGGAAGACGTGATTAAGTATTTTAATGAAGTTGTATTAAATACGGAATATTCTACAGGCACCGGGGACAGTACGCTTGTACAGCGTTGGGATATTCCGATATCTTACCGGATTGTGGGTGAATGCTCTACAGAAGACCAACAAGTTTTAGAGGGTGTTTTTGCGGAACTGAACAGTATTTATGGTTTTCCGGGAGTGTCTCAAGCGAAAGAATATGAAGAACCGAATCTATATATTTACTTCGAGGGACGCGAGGAACTAAACGATCGCTTTTTGGATTTTGTACAAGGGGAATACGTAGATGGTGTTACAAGATATTGGTATTATGAAGACACCAATGATATCTACACTGGGACCATTGGATATTGGAAGGACATGGAAGAACAGGTTCGAAAGTCCGTATTGCTTGAGGAAGTAATTAACTGTCTAGGGCTTGGAGACACTGTCTTGCGAGAAGATAGTATTGTCTATCAATATGGGAGCGAGATTACTACCTTGAGTGACATGGATTGGCTGATACTGAAACTGTTATATAATCCGCGGATTCGCTGTGGTATGGGCGTTGCAGAATGCGAAGAAATTATTAGGGAATTGTATTATTAAAACTTTTTAAAAATGAAGTTGACAATGTATTTTTGAAATGATAATATAATCTAGCGTGGTTGATATAACCCGTATAGATTTATATTTGCGGATGTGGCGGAACTGGCAGACGCGCTAGACTTAGGATCTAGTGGGAGACCGTGCAGGTTCGATTCCTGTCATCCGCAGTCGAACAGAACTCAAGTATCGATATGGTACTTGAGTTTTTTTTGTCTTTCTGGAAAATATTGAAAGCCATTTTAAGCTGTGCTAAAATAAAATATCATAAGTTGGAGGATGGATGACTATGAATATATATTTTCAAATCGCAATCCCAATATTAATAACTCTTAGTGCGTTATTGGCAATTGCAATTGTGCGAAAATACTTCAAAGCTGAAGCAATTATTATCATGTTAGTCTTAGCATTATTTGGAGGGGGAACTCTGGTTAGTTATTTTACTGATGCAGGTAGCCGTTCAAGAAATGCAGAGCTGATGTCTGACTCTGCAGCAGTCAGCGTTATGATTGCAGAACAATATATGTTGCAAGGACAGTATGACAGCGCAACGGTAATTTTAGATGGATTGAATAAGGAATTTGCGAATGATGTCCGTGTTCAACTTTCACAAGCTCGGTGTGCTCTTTTAAGAGGAAGTTATGCGTTGGCAGTTCAACTATATGAGCAGCTTGGCGACGAAGCAGAGGAAGAAAAAAAGGAAGCAACTCTTCTATATGATAGTCAAAAGATTACAGAGAATGCTATCGTGGAGAGCATTAAGAACAATGGGGGGAAACCGTCAGATTACGGAATGAAATCCACCAAAGTTAAAGAAGTGAATGCTGAAACTGTAAGGAAGAAAATTGAAAATTACATAAAAGAAGATTATGAAGAGCAGAAAGATGCTTATGGGGAAAAGACTGCAAGTGCCGTAGAATATGCATTGGTAGTGATGAATAAATTTGATGAGACAGTGAGTGGTGAAGGTACATCTACAGAAGATACGAATTATCGAAGAGCTCTTCGCAAATTAGAGAAGCTGATGAGTGAAGAACTCTATCTTGACAGTAATAGTGAACTTCGATTTGCAAGAATGAAGGGGTATATTATTGATGGCGAATATGGTCTGATTGCAAAGGAGGCCGATGAATACATTACTGCGGAAGAACTTACTGTGTTGGCTGAACTTTATGTAAAAGAGATGATAGATGAAAAAGATTTTACAAAAGAGTATTTGGCAGTCAAAGGTGATGAAGCGGATATAATTGTAAAAAAATGTGAGGAAATTCTGGCGAATAATAAGGATGACTTCGCGAAAGAGCAATATGAAAAATACGCTCAACGTATTGAACAACTAAAAACCCAGATGAAAGACCCTGTAACCTTCGTCTTGCGTGGTGATTTGCTTGAGGATATCGAAGATGGAGACGGTGATATGAAGAGCAAGAATTACCTTGCTTTGGCTAAAATCGAAAACCATGCAGGCAATGTTGAGCTTGCACATCGATATATAGATGATGCACTGGGAACCGCATTTGAAAGTGAGGATGACAATTACAGTGTTCCAATGACGCAACTGTCAGGAATTATACAGGGAAACAGTGAAAGCGAAGAAGTCAAAAATGTAGCCCAATATGTCGACATGTCCTTGGACCATTCCTTGCCTACAGGAATTGAGAGTGGACTGCTAAACACGCCTGTGGAAGAGAACACAAGCGATGCTTTGGTGGAGACAACAGAAGCTGGCTTCAATGAAGAGATGAGCGGATATGTCAAAGAGGCAACCGCGAAGTTGAATATCGGTGTAATTAATAAAGAAAACTTCCCAGAGGTTCAGGCGAGAGTACAAATACAATCCGATAACTGGGTAACAGAGGATGAACTTCAAGAACATTTACAGGTGTTTGACTGTGGTTCAAAAATAGAAGATTTCACTTTGAAAAAACTAAAGTACAGTACGTCTCATATTATCCTTCTTTGTGATATTTCGGGTAGTATGTCCGGAAGTGAAGAGAAACTGAAAGATGCTATTAGAAAATTTGCAGAAGATATGCGAGAGGGTGAGTTCGTATCTGTGATTGGTTTCAATAGCGATATTGTGTTTGTTGAAACCTTCTCAGACGATGCCGATGTGGTTGCAAGCTATGCCGAAAAAATCGTAACAGGAGGCGGAACTGCTGTATATCAATCTGTATTGTATGCAATTGACAGGCTTACAGCCGATGTGAATTCCAATAATGTTGTTATTGCGATGACAGACGGACAGGACGGCTCTGCAGCAAAAGAAGGAGACATGTACAATATCCTCGGTGGTGCTGCGGCTGACAAAGATGTTACAGTGTATACCTTAGGTATGGGTGATGTAGATACCGCATATCTGGAGATGATGGCTGATAGCGGAAACGGAAGTTTCCTCTATGCAGATGATTTCAGTGAATTGAATAATTTTTACGGATTTATTCATGGTCAATTGGAAAACCAGTATGTTCTTACATATAATGCGAAAAACACAACGCTTAACGAACGAGAGTTGATGATTTCTGTTGATGGAGAGAATGGTTCAGCCAAAAAGACCTATTATTTAAAAGACAGAGAATATACCAACGAGGGCGCTGATGCGTATAACCCATATACCGTTACAGATACAGAGATTTCTATTTATGGATTCTCTACCAAGTTCCTCTACAAATCATCTGAAGACCAAACCATAGAATTGCGTGGAGAGGGCTTTGATAAGGGAGATGATATCACTATCATTATAGAAGATAGTGTGAAATATACTTTAAAATCGAAATGGGTTGACAGTGGAAAAATTGAAGTGATTATACCGGCAGAGATTGCAGCAGGTGTATATGATGCTATGATTTCCATTCGTGGTGACAGCGTGACTTTGAAAAGTGAGTTAACCGTTGCAGTTTATGGAACAGAAAAGAACTTTAGATTTGGTTCCTATAGCTTTACAGCATTAAATTCTTATGTTGCTGAAGATGGTAATACCGTTTTGTCAGGTAATGTGGTGATGAACGGATGGCTTATATTTAAAGGAGATGTTATTATACGTTCCCCATACACAGACGTGGAAAAGATATGTGTAATTGACTCAGATGGTTCGTATGTAAACTATAAAAATTCTTCTTCTCAGGGACTTGCCAAGCAGTTGGCAGAATGGGGTGTTCCGTTTTCTATGGACCCTATGGGTGAGTTCTTCCTATATAATGAGGAATATACGGCGACAGAATATGAAGAATTCAAGGCGGATTGGCATCATCTTGGGGGAGGAATTGATCTATTTCTCGTATCCATTTTAGGTGGCGATGTCAAGATTTATCCGGATATGCTCAAATTCAATGGAATCAGTATTACTTTTGATTTGCCATTCCAAAAACAGCTGCTGAAAAACTTGGATTTATTAGGACTCAAAACGCTTCGATGTGAAGGAGATTATATTATAGGTGCTACTCAAGTTGCCATGACTGGAAAAGTAGAATATGGCGATGATGAAGAATTTGATGCGGATGAGCCAACAAAAGGCATAGAGTTTACGATGGTGTCATTCCCACTTCGAATGAGCAAGCTGTTGGTTGAGATTGATACTTTAAAGAACAATTATTCGCTTGAGGCAGGTGTTACGTTCAAAGCCATTGCAGATATGATAGACACGATTGAGTTGAAATTTGCAGTTGTGGATGGTAAATTTGATGCTATTGGTTTGCAGACCGGCGGGGATGCGGAAGTTACTATCATCACTCAGCCAATCCCGATATCAATTGGAGATTTCGGCTTTGAATTATCAGGGTTTAGCAAGTATGAATCTAATCAATCAACCCTTTCAAATTTGTTGGGAAATACAATAACTGCGAAATTCAAGGTTAATGCAGCTAGCTTAAATAAATATGCTCCGAAGATTGCAAAGATGATTAGTAAAAAAGGGGATGATATTGCGTTAGCTTCGTTGGACGATTGTGAACTTTCTTTGTGCCTGAAGGAGTTTAGATTGGCGTTTGAGGCGGATTTAGTATTTTGTACTAAACTAAAGCTTGGAAAATGCAAGATACAATTGGGTAGCTTTGATTATACCAATGCGCTTATTGGTTTTAACAATGAAACACAATATGGTTTACAAGCGTCTCTTCGTACGGAAAACAAATGGGAAAGTACGAACTTAACCATGCAGTTAGATGGTGGGTTGGAAGTAACCTTGGGCTACCCATATACAGGCGTTTGGATAGATGGGGACGCAGATTTTGACCTTAGATGGTGGATAGCAAAAGCAGATTTTGATGTTTCAGGGGATATTCTAATTGGTGGATATAAGAACTCCTCCGATAACTTCCAGTTCTCTATTATTGTGCGAGGAACGAATAAAAAAGGCGAGTATTCCGGCTTCCACTTGTATGTGACTAAAAATACAGGTATTGGTTTATATACCTATTAAAGGAGTGTGGCAAAAGGATGAAAAAAATAGTACTATTTATCATTTCTATCTTTACGGTTGCAATGCTGACAATTCATGTTTATGCTGCACCAAAGACAGATGATGTTATTAATTTGGAACAATCCAAAAGCATTGTGTTTTGGGTGGAATGGGATGTGGAAAAACCGACGGTGGTGTTTATTGCGCCTGATGGTACGGAATACAATCCGGACGTTACTAGGCAGGATACTGTAACAGTAACGAATGAGGAAGACCTTTTCTATACCGTCATGAACGCACAGGCAGGGCAATGGCGTATTCGATATGACAAAGGGAAAAACAAGAGCATTGATGTATCTGTGCATGATTATAATCAAGGTATTACCATTCAAAGCTTTACTGCAGAAGCAGTTGACGGAAACAGAATACCGGTGCGTTTCAAGGTTTCAGGCAAAGAAGGGCAAAGTTACAATTACCGTGTGAGCGCTGTGACCTCTCGTATGGGCGGAGAAAAAGAACTGGTTTCGAGTACGGGAGTAGTTGGACATGAGGTGGGATTGCAAGTGAATTTGAGTTCCTTATCCACCTACAGTAAATATATGCTGAAGTTATATGTGTGGTATGACAGCAATGGAACGGATATTTTCGACCTTGCTTTCTCTCAAGAATTTGCCTACACCAATAGTGCAATGGATGAAATGGAAAGGGATTTTGAATTAACCATTATGCCGGAGGAGAGCCTGATAGTTATTGACTGGACGAACTGCCTTTCCTGGGGTGCGCAGAAAGTATTGATTGGTATCTATGAGGATGAGTCCAAAGAGCCAACTATGTTCGATGAGTATGAAGCATCAGAAAACAAAGTTGAACTTTCCTACGACCCGAGTGCAAAAAAAATTGATGTCGAATTTACTGTAAAACAAAATGGTGTCAATGCGGCGCCTATTAGGAAAAGTGTTGATTTAAAGGATATTGGTATTGTTCTTCCAGAAGGCAAATCATACAATTCTATCAGTCTTCCTATGAAGTACAAAGGGTTTCAGGCGCAACTTGTCAGTGTGAGTGTGAATGAGTATACTTCGGAATTGTTGTTGGATGGAGATGGCGATGTAAGTATTACTCTGGGAGATGAATGGAACAATTTAGAAATCAAATACAAAGATGCAGAAGGCGTGAATTGGCTGATTCGAAAAAAAATATTTATTGACCGTTTTCCACCGGTTTTGAATATGAGCCGCCCATATGATGGAATGTCTGTTGATGAAAGTAAGATCACAATTAGCGGAACAGTTTTGGATTGCGACATTCTTACAATCAACGGTAAAAAGGTAGAAGTTTCCAAAGACGGCACATTTTCAAAAAAAATCTCTTTATCATATGGTGAGAATGTTATTGAAGTGATTGCGACAGATGCTGCCGGAAATGAAACCTTATATACAGCAAATATCAGAAGTGGAGTAAGCGGTGCTAATGCAGATAAAAATGCACAGGATGATGCGCCGGGAAATTTAATTGAGACACTTTTGAAACCGGGGAATCTTTGGATTATGTTAATTGTCAGTATCCCTTGTATTTTGATTATTGCGTATGCATGGTTTTTCTGGCGTAAGAAGAAGGAGGCTGAATGATGAAAAGGGCTAAATGGATTTGCTGTTATGCTTTTTGCGCACTGTTGATAGGTGCTGCAATTGCCTGGTGTGTCTATTTTCATATGGCAGCAGGTGAGGCTGAGAACATTGTAAACAGCCCGGAGTATATAGATGTTGCATTGGGTTCATTTGAGGATGCGCTGGAGCAATATGAAAGAATTGACTACTTACTGTCACTGCGCAATACGGGGATTCTTGTTGTTGCTATTTTATGTGTAGTATTGACATTGATTATTATCTGGAATGTAAAAGGTGATAAAATAGCAGAATCAGTAAAAAAGAAGTTTCAACCCAAAGCAAAGAAAGGCGCATATTGTCCTCATTGTGGTCAATATTATGACAAACTGCCTAAATTCTGTGGGAAGTGCGGACAACCGACACAAAAATAAGACATTGCTGCTACGCAAATATTGCGTAGCAGTTTTTATTGCCATTTTTACTTATGCCATGCTATAATATATGGGATTATAGACACAATGGAGTAGAAATGAAAACAACAGTTAAAAATAAAAGTTATGAAGATGTGATGGCTTTGCCTAAGGCAAAACCTTTTAAACCGATGAAACAAAGTTTGTTTTTTCGCATGCTTTTAAAGTTTGTATCTGGTTTTGATTTGAAGGCAACCAATTTCAAGTTAAGACAATTTGGTATGGGCAGATTGAAAAAAGATGAACCGTGTTTGATTTTAATGAATCATTCCAGTTTTATTGATTTGGAGATTGTGGCATCTGTATTGTATCCGAGAAAATTTAATATTGTTGCTACGACGGATTCCTTTATGGGAATCATGAAATGGGTGATGCGCTGGATTGGTTGTATTCCTACAAGAAAGTTTGTGACAGATACCAAGCTGATTCGGGACATGCTGTATTGTGTGAAGGACTTAAAAAGTTCAGTGGTCATGTATCCGGAGGCGAGTTATAGCTTTGATGGAACCACCACCCCTCTTCCTGATAGTATCGGAAGATGTATTAAGATGCTGGGGGTTCCGGTTGTCATGATACGTACATATGGTGCATTTACAAGACAGCCACTATATAATGGCCTTCGCAGAAGAAAGGTGAATGTCTCCGCAGATATTGTATGTCTTTTGACAGCCGATGAAGTTGCGGTAAAAGGCTCAGATGATATCAATGAAATGATTCGAGAGGAATTTCAGATTGATAACTTTGAATGGCAGCAGAAGCACAAGGTCTGTGTTGATGATAAGGACCGTGCAGAAGGCTTGAATCGTGTATTGTATAAATGTCCGCATTGTTTGACAGAGGGACAAATGCTTGGGAAAGGTACCACAATTACCTGTGAGCATTGTGGCATACAATATGAACTTACGGAATACGGTTATTTAAAAGCACTGAACGGAGAAACAATGTTCGACCATGTGCCGGATTGGTATCGCTGGGAAAGAGAGTGTGTGCTGGAAGAAATCAAAAGCGGAAGCTATCAATTAAAGGTTCCGGTAGATATTTGTATGCTGGTGGATATGAGTGGCATCTACCGTGTGGGAGAAGGTGTGCTTGAGCATACAAAAGAGGGATTCCATCTGATCGGCTGCGACGGTAAGCTGAACTATTCACAAAAACCGACGGTATCGTACAGCTTGTATGCGGATTACTATTGGTATGAAATCGGTGATGTCATCTGTATTGGTGACAATCAAGTATCTTATTATTGTTTCCCAAAAGAAGGGGGAGATATCGTTGCGAAGACGCGTCTTGCAACAGAGGAAATGTATAAGATGGCAAAGGAAGCACAGAGGACAAGGTTTAAAATAAGAGGGTAGAGAAAAGATTATGGAAAATTACAAGTCGATTTATTATCGTGCAAAGAGTATCATGCACAAAGAGGAGGACGTGCAGGCACTGATGAAAGAAGTGTATGCACTTGCTGACCATGCAAATGTGGCAGAGGATAAAGCAGAGTCGTGGATGATTAAGCAAACCTACATACTTGGATGTGGCAAATATCGCAAGAAAAAAGCAAGGGAAGCAGAGCTTATTGAACTTTCAGAAGATGCATATGAAGCACAGAAAAATGTGGACCGTGAAAAGACAATCGAGCTGATATGCGAGACTTTGGCAGAATTGCCGGATATGTACCAGGCCACATTGTTTGCAATCTATTATGACCAATATTCCGTGAAAGAGGTTGCCTCTATTATGGGTTACAGTACAGGCGTTATTATGAATCGTTTGAATTATACCCACAAGTACCTGAGCAGAAAATTGGAAAATTATCAGGCAGAACATGATGTCGATGTGCAGTTTTCCGTTGAGATGGTATACGAGGCTTTGAAAGAATGGGCAGAAGAGACATCTATTCCGGAAGGAAGCAGCTTGGAAGCCGTCAAAGAAGAACTACAGGCTTATTGTGCGAAGCGTGGGGTTGATAAAAAAATTCTTGCTTTGATTGCCATGTTGGTTGGAGGATTACTAGTTCTTGCTTTCGTAGCATTCCTACTGTTAGGAAATGGTGATAAAAAAGAAGAGCAAAGTCAGAAGCCGACAATAGAAGATGAAGAATTGTCATTGGATGATGATGTTTTAGATGAAGAAGTACCTGAAGATGAAGAAGCCGAAGAAGAGGAAGAACAAACACAGGATTACGCAAGTTCCGAATATATTTTGCCGGACAGCAGTACCAGAAAGCTTACGAGAGCAGAGCTTCAAGGCTTGACAAAAGAACAACTTCGACTGGCAAGAAATGAAATCTTTGCAAGACATGGCGTTATTTTTGGTGTTGCAGATTTGGATGCTTATTTTGGTGAAAAATCATGGTATCAGCCAAGCATTACTCTGGAGGAATTTAATGAGAACAGCAATATGAATGCCAATGAATACGCAAACCTTTCACTGATTGTGGAAATGGAAGACGAAGCAGAATAAGGATGAGAAAGAGAAGAGAATATGCTCTTCTCTTTTTTTGTGAAACAATTGCATCATTGGTATAATGGAAAACATTTGGGAAAAAAATAATAGAATAAACAGAAATAAAGAAGGGAAGTTGTTATGTGCGGAATTGTTGGATATACAGGATCAAAAGATGTCGAGGGGCTTTTGTTGGATTCATTAGAACTTTTGGAGCATCGAGGATACGATAGTGTGGGAATTGCCCGTTTTGACCAATCTTCAGGAGAGGTTTGTGTTCACAAGTGTGTGGGTAGAGTTCGTGATTTGAGAGCAAAATGTGTTGGCGGGAGTATACCTTCTACCTGTGGCATGGGACACACCAGATGGGCAACTCATGGGGGTGTAAAAGAGAGTAATGCCCATCCGCATCAATGCGGGAAAGTAACCATTGTTCATAATGGAATTGTAGAAAACTACCGTCAGTTAATAGAACAGTATGATTTGGGGAAGAAGTTGCACTCGGAAACTGACACGGAGGTGGTTGCGGCTTTGTTAGATTATTATTACCGAGGTGATGCGCAAGAGGCCATTCGGAAGGTAGCAGGCAAATTAAAGGGAACCTTTGCACTAGTTATCATGTTCGCTGACCAGCCTGGTGTGATTTTTGCCATCCGAAACGTCAGCCCTATTGTAGTTGCAAAATGTGAAGGGGGCACCATGCTGGCATCGGACTTAACTGCGCTGGGTAGATTTACAAAGGAATATTTTGTAATGCCGGAATATGCAGTTTTGAAAATGGAATCAGATAAAATAACGATTGTTAATTTCGAGGGAGAGGAGCTGAAGCCAAACATTCTGGCATTGGATTGGGAAATAGAAAATCTCAGTAAAAGCGGTTACCCGTTTTACATGGAGAAAGAAATAATGGAGCAACCGAAAACCTTTGAAGCCACAATTCAGAATCATATAGCTGAAGGATTACCGGATTTTGGAAGGGAAGGATTGTCGGATGAGGTGTTGATGTCTTGCGAGAAAATCTGTGTTGTAGCTTGTGGCACAGCCATGCATGCTGGTTTGATGTTGCGGTCACTAGTCAAGTCCATTTTACACATGCATATTGACGTGGAGCTGGCCTCAGAATTTATGTATTCTAATCCAATCATTCATCCCAATACCTTAGTGATTGCTATTTCGCAATCGGGAGAAACGGTAGATACTTTAGAAGCTGTTAAATATGCCAAAAGTCATGGGGCAAAGTGCCTGGCTGTACTGAATGTGCAGGGTTCGGCAATTGCCCGTGAAAGTGATTACGTCCTTTATACAGAGGCGGGCCCTGAAATTGCTGTAGCCAGCACAAAAGCATACACTACACAGTTGGCAGTTATGTATTTATTGGTTGCCAAGATGGCTATGCTCAGAGGGAAGTATACGGAAAGCGAGACGCGTCAATTTATAGAAGAACTAAGGAGGGTATCTTTAGCCATGAAAAGCGTGTTGGACAACAGAAAAGAGGTTCACGTAGTTGCCAAGGATATTTTGGAGTCTAAGGATTTGTTTATGATTGGACGTGGTATAGATTACTCTGTTCTGTTGGAAGGGTCTCTAAAGTTAAAGGAGGTTTCCTATATCCATTCAGAAGCATATGCAGCAGGAGAGTTAAAACATGGTCCGATAGCCTTGATTGAAGATGATGTTCCTGTAGTGGCTCTGGTAACCCAGGAAGAGCTCTTGTCAAAAGTGTTGTCTAATGTCAAAGAAGTGCGGGCAAGAGGGGCTAGGGTTGTGCTGTTTGTCAAGGAAAAACTTGCAAGGCAGATAAGTGAGGACTATCACATGGTCTTACTCCCGGATTCAGATGACAAATTTATGCCGTTTCCTGCAGTTGTTGCTTTGCAATTGTTGGCTTACTATGTTTCCACAGACAAGGGGTTTGATGTAGATAAGCCACGAAATCTTGCAAAAGTAGTAACGGTGGAGTAAAAAAGTCTGATAATTTCAAAAATAATTAAAGAAGTGTATTGACAAATTATAAAACGGTGTTATAATGACAGTATAAACAAAAGATAAATGAAAAATAACAAAAAATAAGAACAAGGAGGACGGACCACCAAAAACTTAATTTAAAAATCAAAAGTCTTTGTATTTAAAGGAGATACGTAAAATGATTGAACCAACAAATTAAAAAGGAGTATCAATTGTAAAGAAAATTGATACTCCTTTTTAATGCGGAAGATGGGATTTGAACCCACACAAGGAAACCCTCACTAGAACCTGAATCTAGCGCGTCTGCCGTTCCGCCACTTCCGCCTAACACGGTTATAATCTTATCATTTCATAGACAGAATGTCAATTCCATATTTGGGGTATTTAGAGACAAAATAGAATAAAATATATTTAAAATTGGAAGAATTAGAAAAAGAAGGAAAAAGGGCAACGGTATTACACAAAATATCGGTGAAGTGTTAGGAGTAATATGAATAGAGCACAGAAATATAAATTTGGAAAACAATTATTATTGTCGGCAAAAATAGGTGTGGGTGCAAGCGTGGCCATTTTTATTGCACAGGCCCTACATTTAGAATACGCGACATCAGCAGGGATAATTACCCTGTTAACAGTTATAACGACAAAGTGGGAGACATTGAAATTGTCTTTCTTGCGATTGATAACTTACATGGTAACTGTCTTTTTTTGCTGGGCAATCTTCTATGTAATACCCAATATATGGATTGAATATGGGGCGTTCCTGTTTTGTATTGTATTATTGGGTGAGCTTATGGGATGGAGGAGTACCTTATCTGTCAATGCAGTGATTGGAACTCATTTTTTAACTACGCAGAATTTTACGATTGAATTTTTCATCAATGAGTTACTGCTGGTGGTAATAGGAATTATCATTGCAATACTTTTGAATTTGGTACACATTAATAATGTCCATGAAAATGGGATTATCCAGAGCATGCGTCATGTGGAAGCACAAATGAAACAAATCTTAACGGAACTGGCAGGGTATTTGTTAAATGAGTCATCAGGAAATGGTGTTTGGGAGGACTTGATTCGATTGGAAGAAGAACTGGATGAATTTATGGAACTTGCTTATGAGTACCAAAATAACACGTTCCAATCGCATCCGGAATATTATATTAATTATTTTGAAATGCGTATGCAACAATGTGGGGCATTGCATAATCTTCATTCGGAAATGAGACGTATGCGCAACATGCCAAAACAGGCGCATATTGTAGCGGATTTCATTTCAGATATTACAAAATATGTGATTGAAATGAATGACCCTAAAGAACAGATTGCAGAGCTTGAGGAATTGTTGGATGAACTTCGCAATGAGCCGTTGCCGGAATCTCATGAGGAGTTTGAAAGCCGGGCTGAGCTGTACCATGTTTTGATGGACATGGAGGAGTTTTTATTGTATAAAAAACGATTTGTAGAGAAAATAGACGCAACTCAATTTCGTATTTATTGGAAGCGAGAGATTGAAGGATTTTCTCTTGAAAAATAATATAAATTTCAATATCATAGTATATATCAAGTGAGTAGTTTCAACATGAACGGGAAGGAGGATTTTGAATGAATCCGGTATATGAGAAATTGTTAAGGTGTTACGAAAGTATACAAAGTAAAATAGAGTTTAAGCCGGAGATTGCATTAGTGCTGGGATCAGGGCTTGGTGATTACGGTGAATCTATCGATATAGTGGCGACTTTGGATTATCATGATATAGATGGCTTTCCGGTGTCTACGGTAGAGGGACACAAAGGTCGTTTTATTTTTGGCTATGTTCAAGACGTACCGGTAGTGTGCATGCAAGGGCGTGTTCATTATTATGAAGGGTATGCAATGTCGGATGTTGTATTGCCAACACGTTTGATGAAAATGATGGGGGCGAAGGTGCTTGTTCTGACGAATGCAGCAGGCGGTTTGAATTTTGACTTTGCGCCTGGTGATTTCATGATGATTACAGACCATATTATGAACTTCGTTCCATCTCCGCTTATCGGGCCAAATATCAATGAACTGGGCGTACGTTTTCCAGATATGAGTGATGTTTATAAAAAGGATTTGCAGGAGATTATTCGTCAAACAGCAGACGAACTTGGTATTAAGCTTCAAGAGGGCGTGTATATTCAACTTACCGGTCCGAACTTTGAGACTCCGACGGAGGTGAAGATGTGCAGGACTTTAGGTGCTGATGCAGCAGGAATGAGTACGGCGACAGAGGCAGTGGCAGCAAACCATATGGGCATGAAGGTGTGTGGCATTTCCTGTATTACAAATTTGGCATGTGGTATGTTGGACCAACCACTGTCCCATGAGGAAGTGCAGGAGACAGCGGACCGCGTGGCAGTAGATTTTAAAAGATTAATCACAAAAGCGATTGTAAACATTTATCAGTCAATGTAAGAGAGTGTCTATTATGAATATACGTATTTATAATGCAAGAATTTTAACAATGGAAGATGGAAGACCGCTTTTCGAAGGGGAAATCCATGTACAGGATAACAAAATAAGCTATGTCGGACCGACCCTATCTGCGGAGGAGTTAGACGAAAAAGCGGGTGATGTTGCTTGGAAACGGGAGATTGATGCCGAAGGAAATGTCATTATGCCCGGCTTTAAGAATGCGCATACCCATTCCGGTATGACGTTCTTGCGCTCCTATGCGGATGATTTGCCCCTGCATGATTGGTTGGAACGACAGATATTTCCTATGGAGGCGAATCTTTCAGAGGATGATATATACCATTTGTGTAAGCTGGCTATTTTGGAATATTTAACTAGTGGTATTACAGCCAATTTTGATATGTATTTAACACCGGATGCGATTGCGAAGGCCTCTTTAGATTGTGGTTTCCGAACAGTTATAGTTGGAGGATTCCATAATAGTTGCCAATCTATTGAAGAATTAGAAAGATGGTATCAAACATATAATGATTCTGAAGAATTGGTTCGCTTTCAGTTTGGTTTCCATGCGGAATATACGAATTCTTTGGAGAACTTGGAGAAATTAGCAGCTTTATGCAGAAAGTATGAGGCACCAATATCAGCACATAATTCTGAGACGGCGGCTGAGGTGGAAGCATGTATAGAGCGCTATGGCATGACGCCGACAGCTCTTTTTAATCGGCTTGGCATGTTAGATTATGGTGGAAGCTATTACCATTGTATACACATGAGTGACGAAGATTTGGACATTATGGCGAAGAAGGGTATTTATGCAGTCACGAATCCTGCTTCTAACATGAAGCTTGCAAGTGGTATTGCAAGGGTTCGGGATATGTTGCAGAGAGGAATCAAAGTGGCAATCGGAACCGACGGTCCGGCCAGCAACAATTGTCTGGATATGTTTCGGGAGATGTTCTTGGTGACGGGTTTGGCGAAGCTTCGGGAAAAGGATGCGGCGGCAGTAGATGCCTGCGAGGTTCTTAAAATGGCTACTGTCAACGGTGCACATGCCATGGGTCTTGTGAATGCAGATGTGCTTGCAGAAGGTAAACTTGCCGATTTTATTATGATTGATTTGCATCAGCCCAATATGCAACCGCTTAACAATATAGTGAAGAATATTGTGTATAGTGGTAGCAAGCAGAATGTGAAAATGACAGTGGTGAATGGAAAGATTTTATATGAAAATGGTTTGTTTTATATCGGAACATCAGCAGAAGAGGTTTACAGTAAAGCCAATGAAATTATACAGCATATAAAAAGACATTAGTCAGTCGTGCGACTGGCTAATGTCTTCTTTCTATTTACATATTGAGCATCCAAGACTGCACCCGGTTGGTGTGCCGGCCAAACCACCCATTGCAGTTTCGCGCAGTTCAAATGGAAGGCTTTTTCCGACACGTAGCATAGCGTGTGCAATTTCATCAAATGGAATATGATGATTTACGCCACTTAGGACAAGTTCTGCGGATGTAATCGCATTTGCCACGCCAATTGCATTTCTACTTTGACAAGGTGATTCTACCAGTCCTGCAATTGGGTCGCAGACCAGTCCGAGGAGATTCGAAAGAGCAAAGCTTGCAGCATCCAGACACATATCCGGTGTTCCACCCATAATTTCAACAATGGCGCTTGCGGCCATGGCACTTGCTGCACCCACTTCCGCCTGACATCCGGCTTCAGCTCCGGATACCGATGCATTTCTCATCAAGAGATATCCGATGGCACTTGCATTTATGAGTCCTTGGCAAAGGGTTTCGTCATCAATATTGTGTTCATCAGCAAGAGCCAGTAGCACACCCGGGACTACTCCGGCAGAACCGGCCGTTGGGGCAGCTACAATTAGGCCCATGGAAGCGTTGACTTCTAAAACGGCCATACTGTATGAAATTGCTTTCGATAACATGGAGCCACAGACGCAATCTGATGTCTTGCCGTGTTCGGCTACCTTCTTTGCTTCGCCGCCAATCAGGCCACCAATAGATTTCCCGGGATTTGTCAGAGGCTTTGTGGCTGACTGCTTCATAATGAACAGAGCTTTTTTTAATTTCTTTTCTAATTTTTCAGGGGTCATAGCTCCGGTTGTAATTTCACGCAGTCTCATAATCTCAGAGATAGGAAGTTGTTTTTCTTGACATTTTTCTAATAATTCTTTTCCGTTATAAAAATCCATATCTGTTTCCTCCTATAGCTGAATCAGCATTAAATTATCCACGTTTGGATTGGTTCGAATTTTATCTAATACTTCTTCTGGTATCGGCTCATCAGATTCTACGACGGTATAAGCATTGGCACCTTTATCTTCACGGAACAAACGCATAAAAGCAATGTTTACTTCCTGCTCGCTGAGGGACTGTGTAATGTGAGCAACAACACCAGGTTTGTCCTGCTGGTGAACAATGAGAGTACTGTACTCACCGGTAAATTCCACATCAATGTTATCAATACGAACAATCTTCATCTTACCACCACCGATGGATTCTCCGCGAATGGAAAGTTTGTGCCCGTTTACGCCAATAATATCAATGTCCGCAGTGTTCGGATGATTGGTAATGGTCTTGTCATCGATAATGTATTCATATGCTACATTCATATTTTTTGCATGATCAAATGCATCGCGGATACGCTCGTCGTCCGTTGCAAAGCCCAAGATTCCACCCAAGAGTGCGCGATCTGTACCGTGTCCGCGGTATGTTTTGGCAAAAGAGCCATATAAAGTAAAGGTCACCTTTGAAATGGCTTCCGGAAACATTTTACGGGCCATGAGTGCTATGGAAACGGCACCGGCTGTGTGTGAACTGGAAGGGCCAATCATATTTGGACCTATGACGTCAAAAATACTTAAAAAGTTCATGAAAATATCCTCCTTAGGATGTATCTAACGCTAGTATAACAAGAAAAGTGGAAAAAATCATCGAAAATAAATTTTTTTTGTACAAAGTATGCTATACTCTGTTGAGAAAGTATTAGGTGAAAATATGTTAGAATTAATCGATAAATTAAAAGAAACCAATCATCTTACAAAACAAGAATGGGTGTCCTTAATTGAAGGACGTACGCAGAAGTCGGCAGAATACCTTTTTGCACAGGCACGAGACGTGAGAGAACAGATATATGGGAAGGATGTCTACATTCGCGGACTGATTGAGTTTACCAATTTCTGTAAAAACGATTGCCTTTATTGTGGGATTCGGAGAAGTAATACCAATGCATGTCGTTATCGTCTGAGTGTGGATGAAATTCTTCGATGTTGTGAAAAGGGATACGAATTGGGATTTCGTACCTTTGTACTGCAGGGCGGAGAGGATGCGTATTTTACGGATGAACGCTTGGAGCAAATGGTAAAAGCGATTCGAGGTCAATATTCGGATTGTGCAATTACGCTTTCGGTGGGAGAACGTTCCTATGAAAGTTACAAACGATTATTTGATGCAGGGGCTGACCGCTATTTGCTTAGGCATGAGACCTATAATGCAGAACATTATGCCCAGCTACATCCGGCAGAGCAGTCAGTAAAACTGCGTCAGCAATGCCTTAGAAATTTAAAAGAGATTGGCTATCAAGTGGGTTGTGGCTTTATGGTGGGTGCGCCATACCAGACAGCAGAGCACTTGGCGGAGGATATGATGTTTATTGCCGATTTAAAACCGCATATGGTTGGAATCGGTCCATTTATTCCGCACAGGGATACAACGTTTGCAAAGGAACCGGCCGGCACAATGGAACTGACACTTTATATGCTTGGCTTGATAAGATTGTTGCTTCCAAATGTTCTCCTTCCGGCGACAACAGCACTTGGAACCATTGCCCAAAATGGTCGCGAACTGGGAATGCTGGCAGGGGCGAATGTGGTGATGCCGAATTTATCGCCGGATAAGGTACGTGAAAAATATTCCTTGTATGATAATAAGTTGTCTACAGGTCTGGAAGCGGCAGAATCTGTGGAAGATTTGAAAAAAAGAATGGAGGGTATCGGATACCAGGTTGTGGTATCGCGAGGAGACGCTTATGTATAATCCTGCATCGAGAAAAGCAGAAGAATTTATCAGTCATGAAGAAATATTAGAAACCTTGCAATATGCAGAGGACCATAAGAAAGATGAAGAGTTGATAACAGGGCTTATTGAGAAAGCAAAACTATGCAAAGGTCTTTCACATAGAGAGGCCTCTGTATTGTTGGCCTGCGAGATTGAGGAAAAGAATCAGGAGATTTATGAGCTGGCAGCAAAAATCAAGCAGGATTTCTACGGAAATCGTATTGTGATGTTTGCACCACTATATCTTTCTAATTATTGTGTGAATGGATGCACCTATTGTCCGTATCATATGAAGAACAGAACAATTCCTCGGAAAAAACTGACGCAGGAGGAAGTGCGCAGAGAGGTCATTGCACTTCAGGATATGGGGCATAAGCGTCTGGCATTAGAGGCAGGAGAGGACCCGAAGAATAACCCGATTGAATATATTTTAGAATGCATCGATACTATTTACGGTATTAAGCATAAGAATGGAGAAATCCGCCGAGTGAATGTGAATATTGCAGCAACAACGGTGGAAAATTATCGAAAACTAAAAGAGGCGGGAATCGGAACTTATATTTTGTTCCAAGAGACCTACCATAAAGAGAGTTACTTGGAACTTCATCCTACAGGACCGAAGCATGATTATGCTTACCACACGGAGGCAATGGACCGCGCCATGGAGGGTGGCATTGATGATGTGGGACTTGGGGTGTTGTTTGGACTTGATAAATATCGTTATGAATTTGCAGGTCTTTTGATGCATGCGGAGCATCTGGAGACTGTCTGGGGAGTGGGACCGCATACCATTAGTGTGCCACGCCTTCGCAATGCAGATGATATTGATATTGACTCGTTTACAAATGGAATAAGCGATGACATTTTTGCAAAGATTATTGCCTGCATCCGGATTGCAGTGCCTTACACGGGAATGATTATCTCCACAAGGGAAAGTCAGGAATGTCGAGAGAGAGTTCTGAAACTGGGTGTGTCGCAGATTAGTGGTGGCTCCAAAACCAGCGTTGGAGGATATGCAGATTCAGAATCAGAACAAGGTTCAGAGCAATTTGAGGTGAGTGACACTAGAACCTTGGATGAGGTTGTAAAGTGGCTTATGGAAATGGGCTATGTGCCTAGTTTTTGTACGGCATGTTATCGGGAAGGCCGAACCGGTGACCGTTTCATGGAGCTTTGTAAAAGCGGGCAGATTCAGAACTGCTGTCAGCCGAACGCATTAATGACCTTAAAAGAGTATTTGACTGACTATGCTTCGGAAGAAACCAAGGGGGTTGGCGAACAGCTCATTATGAAAGAGCTATTGACCATTCCAAAGGAAAAGGTACGTCAAATAGTAATGGAAAATTTACGCGCGATAGAGGAAGATAATCGGCGCGATTTTAGATTTTAATTAGGAAGGATTGGAAGTGCATGAATCACACACCAACATCAGAACGTTTACATATCGGAATATTTGGGAAACGTAATGCGGGTAAATCAAGCATTATCAATGCGATTACAGGGCAAGACCTTGCAATTGTGTCAGACATTAAGGGTACAACCACTGACCCGGTTATGAAAGCAATGGAGCTTCTTCCGTTGGGGCCGGTTATGTTTATTGATACGCCGGGCTTGGATGACGAAGGAGAGCTGGGTGAACTGCGTGTAAAAAAGGCGTACCAGATGTTAAACAAGACGGATGTTGCGCTTGTGGTGATAGATGGGCAAGAGGGAATGTCAACAGAGGATGAAACTCTTTTAGCCAAGATTCGAGAAAAAGGCATTCCATGCATAGTTGTTTGTAATAAGAAAGATTTGGTTGCAGATGCTGGTGTTGGCAGACCGTCAAACTTGCAGAAATGCGGAAGTGTAGAAAATGACGTAGCTTGCGTTTGGGTTAGCACAACAACTGGTGAAAACATTGAAGAGCTAAAAGAAATGATTGCAAATGCGGTTCCAAAAGCTGAAGTTTCTAGGCCTATTGTAAGTGATTTGGTTAAACCGTTGGATTTTGTAGTACTGGTTGTTCCGATTGATGGTTCTGCGCCGAAAGGGAGACTTATTTTACCACAACAGCAGACCATTCGCGATATCTTGGAGGCGGGGGCTGTTCCAGTTGTAGTAAAAGATACTGAGTTAGAGGAAATGCTTGGTAAGTTGCAGGTGAAACCAAGTCTTATTATTACGGACAGTCAAGTATTCGGGAAAGTAGCACAGATTATATCGGAAGACATACCCATCACCTCATTTTCAATATTAATGGCCCGTTATAAAGGTAATTTGGACTCAGTGGTTCGCGGAGCGTATGCTCTTAACAAACTGCAGGATGGAGACACTGTTCTGATTTCAGAAGGTTGTACCCACCACAGACAGTGCGAGGACATTGGCACCGTAAAACTACCAAAGTGGATTCTTGAGTATACAGGAAAAGAGATTCGCTTTGCATTCACTAGTGGAACAGAATTTCCACATGATTTATCCATGTATAAAATGGTCATTCACTGTGGCGGATGCATGCTTAATGAACGTGAGATGAAGTATCGCTTAAAATGTGCAGAGGATGCGAAAGTACCGATGACTAATTACGGTACGGCGATTGCCCATATGAAGGGGATATTGGAGAGAAGTATTGAGATTTTCAATCGAGGTGAAATTAGAATATGAGAATACAAGGTTTACAAAGATTAACATTATTGGATTTTCCGGAGAGAACAGCGTGTACAGTATTTACAGCAGGCTGTAATTTCCGTTGTCCGTTTTGTCACAATGCTTCTTTGGTGGTGGATATTCCAAAAGAGCCGGAATTAAGTGAAGGAGAATTTTTTTCATTTTTAAGCAAGCGCAAAGGTATTTTGGATGGTGTCTGTATTAGTGGTGGGGAGCCATTATTACAACCAGATATCGAAACCTTTATGCGAAAAATCAAAGATATGGGATATGCCATTAAATTAGACACCAATGGAAGCTTCCCTGATAAGTTGATTTATCTGGTAGAACAGGAGCTTGTGGATTATGTGGCGATGGACATTAAGAATTGCCAAGAATCCTATGGGTTGACAGCAGGCGTGGATGTGCTGGATATGGAATCTATTAAGGAAAGTGTATCCTATCTAAAAGAAGGTCACGTGCCGTATGAGTTTCGGACAACCGTTGTGAAGAATTATCATTTCAAAGAAAATTTTGAATTGATAGGAAAGTGGCTTCAGGGAACAGAAAAGTATTTCCTACAAAACTTTGTGGATTCCGGGGATTTGATTGGAAGGAAAACTAGGGGATGCAGCGAGGAAGAAATGAAAAAGTTTCTGGAAGTTGTGAAAAAGTATATACCTAATGCAAGATTGCGTGGGATGTAGATGAATAAGATGAAGATAAGGTGCGACACAAAAGTTGCGCCTTTTCTATTGGCTAAACAGACTAAATACATGTTGAAAAATAGTTGAAATAATGATAGTATGCTTATACATCAAATTATCAATGTATCTAAGAATATTCTGACGTGTCTGTCAAAGAATTCCAAAGTTGATGAAAACAGAATAAGGAGGTGGGATGCCTATGATTGCTTTTGGGTCTATTTGCAACTTGACAATATAGGATATGACCTATATACTAAAGAAAGGAGAAGTAAAATGCCAGTTATATCACGTTTTGAAGGCATAGTAATCAAAATGTACTTTAGGACAAAGGAACATAACCCGCCACATATCCATGCAATATATGGAGAGTACATAGGTGTGTTTTCTTTGAAGGATGGAGAGATGTTTCAAGGCGATTTACCTATTAAAGAGCAAAGGCTTGTAAAAGAATTTATTGATTTTTATCGACATAGATTGCTTGCCATGTGGGTAACACAAAAGTTTGAAATGTTGCCATCAATTGAATAGCCTTAAGGAGGGAACAGAATGACGCATAGAATTATACAAGTGGGAACGTTAGGAAAATATACCATAATAGCAGTATTTCAAAATGGGGTGGAAAAGAAATATGATATGTGTCAACTGTTTTCAGCCATTCCACAGTTTGAAGCGCTAAAGGTGGAACATGGTTTGTTTGAACAAGTAAGAGTGGATGTCGGTGGCTATGGAATATCATGGAATGATGAACTTGATTTATCAGCTGATGAAATATGGGAAAATGGAGTTGCAACCGGGAAAACCTATGAAATCGATATTAAGACTTCAGTGGGGGATAAGTTGGCTAATGCCCGGGAATTAGTTGGTATGAAGCAAACAGAACTAGCAGAAATCACCGGAATATATCAAGCTGATATAAGCAAAATAGAAAGAGGTTTGGCGAATCCTTCGTTACTTACTCTTAAAAGGCTTGCTGATGGAATGGGAATGAAACTGAATATTGAATTTATTGCAAAATAAAGTGGAACGGCAGGGTACGTGATGCGTATTATGCTGTTAGCAATTATCACAGCAGAGCTGTTTGTTGTTGAATTTAGTAAAATTTTGTACTAAAATAAAAGGGAAAATATGGTCTTTTGTTGTTATAATTTACGTGTAAAATTTGGTTTACAGAATAGAGAGAAGAATATTTTATACTTACACTATAAATAAAAGAAAAGAGGTAAAAAATTATGAATCAAACTATGAGTACAAAGGAACGCTTTACTTTAATTATTTTGTCTTTTTTGGCACTTTTAAATGCAATCAAAAGTCCGATATTTAACATTGGGTATAAGGGTGGTCTCTTTCCATCTTCATACGACACATATGAGGATATACTGGATATAATGGAAGAACTACGGTACTTGGACGCGGGTGTTGAATACTGGATAACAGCTGCGATTATTCCATTTGCTGTAGTAATTTTGGTGTCAGCGGTATTTATGTTAATAGGGGCAATTTTGGGTTGGAAAAAATTTTATGTATGTGTAATTGGACTTGCCGATGCCTTTTTAATTCTACTGCTGGGAGTTTATGCTTATCTTTATACCTTGGAGTACAAACGACCATTTTATCGGTTATTTGATGTGGAAAAAGGGGATGTGGCAATAGGTATATGGATTGCAATTGCGTTATTACATATTTCAACTTTTGTTGTTAAACGATTTTCAAAACACAATGAAACTAGTGCTCTTGAAATAAAGGGACAATATAAATCAAATGAATTTGATATTAGTAATCAAAAAGCGAGCCACTTTTATATAGGTGGTAATAATGAACAAAAAGACAATAGATGGATGATGTAGTTACAGCTAATTAAAACAAGAAGAGGGATTATATGCGATATCAGATTAAATATTCATGTGTGAGTCATATAGGTAACGTGAGGGCTGTTAATCAAGATAATTTCATATGTGGCGGAAACTGTTTGATATTGGAGGATGAACCAGTAGAATTTCCGATTGTCGGAATCGTTCAAAAAAGTTTTCCTATTGTGTTTGGAATCTTTGATGGAATGGGCGGTGAAGAATGCGGAGAAATTGCTTCTTACATTGCCGCTAAAGAAGCCCAGACAATGGATTTTTCAAAAAAAACTGCTGAGGATTGTTTGAGATATTGTAAGATGGCTAATGAAAAAATATGTGAATACATAGCAGAAAACAAGCTAACTGCTATGGGAACTACAGTAGCAATGTTATTGTTTGGAAAGAAAAAGATAACCTTATGTAATGTCGGAGACAGCAAGGTGTATAGATTTGCTAATGAAAAGTTGGAACAAATTTCTAAGGACCACGTTATGACGACAGTGTTCGGAAGGAAGCCACCATTATCACAGCATCTAGGGATCCCAAGTAGTGAACTGATTATAGAACCCTATATTTCACAAGGGAGTTACAAAGATGGAGACCAATATTTGATATGCTCAGATGGATTAACAGATATGTTGACTGATGAAGAAATTGAGGAAATTTTACAACAGGGGCATGATCAAAAAGTTGTAGAAATTTTGCGTGATACAGCCCTACAACACGGCGGGAAAGATAATATTAGCATTATTTGGTTGCAGGTTAAGGAGAAACATCTTTTAAGATTAATATATAAAGGATAGAGGAGGACAAAGGAATGAAATGTCAAAATTGTGGAGCGGAGTTACAAAATAACAATGCAAAATTCTGCCCAAAGTGCGGGACGAAAGTTGAAACAATGGATGTAGAACCGAAAGTAATTCAAGTGGTGGAAGAAAAAACGGCATTTCCACATGATATCAGTATAGTATGGCCGGAATGGCAGATTGAGAAAAAAATAGGTAAGGGTTCATATGGTGTGGTTTACCAAACTGTGCGCAGAGATAGTAATGTAGAAAGCCATGCAGCAATTAAGGTCATTTCCATCCCTGCAGAGGCTTCTGAAGTTGATTCCCTTCGATCAGAAGGTCTGGATATGGATGGAACCAGAACGTACTTTAAAGGAATTGTGGATGATTTTGTTAGTGAAATTCAATTGATGGAGTCCTTGAAGGGTATTCAAAATATTGTAAGTGTAGAAGATTACAAAGTAGTAGAGCGCCAAGATGAGATTGGATGGGATATCTATATTCGAATGGAGTTATTAACACCATTTAATAGCTATATTTGCGATAAAAATCTAACCGAACAAGAAGTTATCAAATTAGGTTGTGACATTTGTACAGCTTTAGAGATTTGTGGACAACGAAATATTATTCATCGAGATATTAAACCGGAAAATATCTTTGTAAATGATTTCGGATATTTCAAATTGGGCGACTTTGGAATAGCAAGAAAATTGGAAAATATGACAGGTGGGCTGTCACAAAAAGGAACCTATAATTATATGGCTCCTGAAGTTGCTAACAGCAGTAAGTATGATGCACGTGTAGATACCTATTCGTTAGGTATTGTGTTGTATCGTTTGCTGAACAATAATAAGTTGCCATTTTTAGATACGGATAAACAATTATTAAATCCGAATGAACGTAAGAATGCAGTAGAACGCCGTATTAAAGGGGAAGCATTACCTGCCCCATGTCAGGCATCGCCGGAAATGTCAGATTTGATTCTTCGTGCATGTGCTCCAAATCCAAATGCGAGATTTTCAAGCGCAATCGAAATGAAAGAGGCACTTATCAGTGTTGCTAATGGTACTTATGTGGCTGTGGCAAGCGAAATGGATAAGACAACTTCTGTTCGTCATGCTGCAGAAACTTATGATGCTACCACATCAGTACGTAAGGCTCCAACTTCTGAAGAAACGAAAGAACAGGCGGTTGTTGATACCTTTGGAGAGGAACCAAAGAAAAAAAGTAAATGGAGAAAGTTTAAGATTATATCTATTTCAGTAATAGGTGCGCTTGTTGCATTAGGGGTAGCAGTACTAGTGCTGTTCATTACAAGCCCTGCTTATGGTGTTTATAAAGATATGAAATCCGAAAAATATGAGAAGGCCTTGAAACAATACCATGATGAAGTAGAGGACAATGCTATTCAGGAGCTAGTTTTAGATATTGTTATGAAAGACCGTGTGGATGATGTTGTTTCAGAGTATCAGGATGGGAAATTGTCGTTTGATAATGCTGTTGCTGAATTAAATGCTTTGAAAGAAATGGGGTTTGATGGTGCTGATAAGAAAATCAAGGAAATCACGAGTTCTAATAATGCGGACACTTCATTGAAAAAGGCTGATGAGTACTATGAAAAAGGGGATTACGAGAATGCTATCACTGAGTATTCAAAGATACCGGAAAGCAATGAGAACTACAAAGAAGCACAAGATAAATTAACAAAGGTATACGTAGATTATATTGAAGCTACCGTGAAAAATGCAAAGAAGTTTAATGCTTCTAAAAAGTACGAGGATGCAATCAAAGCGATCAACACAGCATATAAAATTTTGCCCGATAGTGTAGATACTTCTGAACTTGAAACAGTAAAAGAAGAAAGTCTCACTGCTTATAAGTCTCAAATTACAAATGAAGTTGATGAATTAATGGAAGATGAAAAATACGAAGAGGCGTTTGCACTTATTGATGATGTGATTAAATTTGATGACAATGAGTACTTCCAAGAACTAAAGACAACAACGGAAAGTAAATATGTAGTAACAATTACCGCTACTGTGCAGGGACATTTGAGTAATGAGGATTACATTAGTGCGACTAGAGTTGTGGAAAATGCACTTACTGTTTTGCCGGATAATGCGGATTTAGAATCTCTGAAAAAGCAAGTAAAAAATGATACACCTACATATTTGTTGGATGTGTGTAAACCATACGAGAGTCAGGAGTACTGGGAATATATAAATGGCGAGAGTTGTAACATGGGCGGAACCGCGTATACCAACGCCTTTGTTCTTGGTAGTGAAAGCTATGCTATCTTTAATATAGGTGGTTCCTATAAGACATTGAGTTTTATGTTAGGACATATTGATGGGACAAGAATGGAAGATACAAAAGTCAAGATATATTGCGATGGAGTACTGCAAAGAGAAATACCAGTTAGTTGCCAAGATTTACCCAAAAAGATAACTGTTGATATCACAGGAGTTAAACAGATTAAAATCATGAAAGAATACACAGATAGATCAGATTATGGGTTTGCAAATGCAACGGTTAAGTAATTAGGAGGGGAAATTATGTTTTGTTTTAAATGTGGACATCAAATAGCAGACTATTCGCAGTTCTGCTCTCATTGTGGTACACCACAGAATTCCAATGTAACAACTACCATAACAAATACTCAAACGGAGAACAAAGATTTGGATCGTGAGGCGATAAAAATATATCTTTCCAATATTTTGGCATTGGAGTGTTTTATACAAAAGTTGAACGCAGATTTTGATATTGTTGATACTGAGATAGCGAAATTTGAGGCTCAGAACTATAATGAAAGATTTCAATGTTCTGATCGAAATTATGCGTGGTTGCGTTATGACGGTAAAAAGTTTTATCTGTGGTTTGATTGTGACGATAATGGGAACTATTTTCTTGGAATGAACAAAGATATTTATTACGATTTCTTTGGAGTTGAATGTGAATACGCTGGCGAGTGGTTGCCGATTGATGAGAATATAGCATATTTAAACAATCAGGCCAATTTTCCGGCCACGTACACGTCATATAATATGTTGGGAATGATATTTGTTGAATCTATTGTGAGAAGTAAGCAACAAAGGGAAAACAAAGCTGGGTTTTGGGAGGCTTACAACTGCTTCAAATTAACTGCGCCACAAAAACACCAGGAAAATCTTAAACGGATTATGCCTTCAATGAAGAAACGTAGTGGGATAGAGAAAGAAATTAAGGAGGCAAAGTTGTTATTACAAAAAGCTTACGATATCAATGTTGTTCCAAAACAATTTCGTAACATATACGCTATATGGTTCATTCATGATTATATAGTTACTTCAACCGAGACTTTGTCAGCTGCATTTTTGCATTGTGATTTGGATAAAATCAAACAGAAACTTGACACTATTATTGAGCAACAAAAAGAAATCATTATTAATCAACGAATTCTCATGGCTCAAAACGCACAAATGATTGAACAAAACCAGCAAACACTTGACAGACTTGCAAACATTGAGAGCAACACCGAAAGGGCCGCTCAATATGCAGCAATTGCTTCTAATAATGCAGAAGCATGTGCTTGGATCGGAATTGCCAATTACATAAAAAAATAATTACTTAAGGGGGTGAAACTGTGCAAGATTTTGATAAAACTACATATTTTATTCAAAAGGCAGATGAAACCTCAAGTTCATTAATAACTATCTTTGACGGAAGTGAAACGCCACATACTGTTAATCTAAGAGGCTATGATAAGGAGTTTATCTATTTTGGACGTGACCCCCAAAATGACATTGTATTGTTATCAAAGCTTGTTTCAGCTGAGCATGGGCGTTTTGTATATCAGAATGGTTCGTGGGTTATTGAAGACAAGGGTGCATACAAAGAACAAGGAAGTACGAATGGACTGATATATAACAATGCTTCTATACGTTCGCGTTCTGTTTGCGACGGAGATTTTATTCGCATTGACGATGGAGTGGAAACCATAGCGGAGGGTGTACTGTTCGTTTTTTCTACGGATGACTCGTCCAACAAATGGAATCATCTCCCGCTCAATGAAAAAAAGCAGATTACAATTGGTCGTGGAGAGGATTGCGACATTATACTTCCACATGTCTCTGTTTCACAACAGCATGCAAAGATTGTTTGCGAACAGGATGGTTATTATATTTATGATAATGATAGTACGAATGGAATTATTGTGAATAACGGACGTATTACCGAGAAAACCAAGCTTCATGAAAAAGATGTCATTGTTATAACCAATTCAAAGCTCATTTTCACTTCGACAGCAATCTATTATTGTTGTTATAAAAGTGGAATTTCAGTTGATGCATCTGATATTGTCATTCAAAGAGGAAGAGGGAAAAAGTCTTTTGTTACGAGCAATCATGTGAATTTGCATATTAAACCGGGAGAACTTGTTGCAGTTATAGGCGGTTCGGGTGCAGGAAAGTCGACAATCCTTAATGCTATGTGTGGATACTTACCACCTACTGAAGGGAATGTATATATAAATGGAATCAACCTGTACCAGAACTTTGATTCGTTAAAGAAATTAATCGGGTATGTTCCACAGGCAGATATTGTGTATGATAACCTAAGCTTGCATGACATGTTGTCTTATACAGCTAAACTACGTTTGCCTAGTGATACTACGCTCTCTGAAAGGGAGAATGCCATTAATAAAGCAATCGAGATGGTTGAACTGATGGAAAAGAAGGGGAGTCTGATACGGTCGTTGAGTGGCGGACAGAAAAAGCGGGCAAGTATAGCAGTAGAATTGTTGTCTGATCCGAATTTGTTATTTTTGGATGAACCAGCCTCCGGATTAGACCCTGGAACGGAACGTAATCTTATGCAGTCACTTCGTACGATGGCAGATGGTGGAAAAACCATCATTCTTGTTACGCATAGTACATTGCAATTGAAGATGTGTGACAAGATTGTCTTTATGGGAAAAGGTGGAAATTTGTGCTTCTATGGTTCTTATGAAGAGGCATTACAGTTTTTTGAAGTATCTGATGTAGTTGATATTTATAACATGATTACAGATGATGCAGAGTTTTGGCGTACTGAATATGAAAAGAAAGAGCCGGTTTCACAGGGAAATCATGTGGAGCATGTGGCATATGGAAAGGAAAAGAAACACAGAAACAGACAATTGCGAGTGTTGAGCGCACGCTATACAAAGCTTGTGGTAAATGACAGGCAAAGACTATTATTGCTTCTTATGCAGGCGCCATTACTTGCACTTTTGATTTCTTTCGTTGCAGATGGAAAGCAATTTGAACAATATGAAATGACAAAAAGCTTGTTGTTTGCCCTTTCGTGCTCAGCATTTTGGGTTGGAATGCTAAATGCAATACAAGAAATTTGTAAAGAGCGAAGTGTTCTGAAACGCGAATATATGACAGGATTATCCTTAGGGTCATATATAACATCTAAAATAGTTGTTCTTGGAGTTCTGTGCCTTTTGCAGAGTATTTTCATCACAGGTGTTTTCAGCGTCATGATAGGGCTTCCGGAAAAGGGAATTATGTTGCCACCATTCGTGGAATTATTGCTTACTACTTTTTTGACTGCAGTTGCATCAACTGCAATGGGGTTGTTTGTATCATCATTATTTACGAATGCGGACAGGGCAATGACCGTTGCACCAATTCTTTTGATGCCACAAATTCTGTTTTCAGGACTCATTTTTAAACTTGGTGGTGTGACAGAGACGATTTCATGGTTTGCAGTTTGCAGGTGGAGTATGGAAGGATACGGAACAACAGCAAATCTAAATACACTACCGTTAAAGCTACAGCAGGAGGGAGTGCAAATACCTCATGAATCTGAGGTGTTTTTTGAATTTACAAAAACGCATTTTGCTACAGCTATGGGAATTTTAGCAATTTACACGCTTGCATTTTTGCTGCTTTCTAGAAAAGTGCTGTCAAACATTGGAAAGGAAAAGTCATAGTATGAGCGAGCAGGAATTAAGAGATTATGATTTTACAGAAGCTGCGTGGGAATCGTTATATGATGCGGTGGACGATACAGTTTTTGTAGAACAGGATGCAGAACTTATATATAACTCGTTGAAACACCGGTTAAAGTTCATCCCTTTTGGTGATTATTTAAAACGTTATATATACAAGAAAGCTGAATTGGAAGGGGCATATATGGACGTGCCAATTCAGGAATACCAATCTATTATTAAAAGTGCGTTTCAGGATAATCATACACCTGCTTCATTTGCTCCAACTACTGCCAAGTTGAGTGCGTTATCAAAAAATTGGCTGACGCAACAGACGGTGAAGCGTAATGTAGTATTTTTATTGGGATTTGGGCTTCATATGAGTGTAGATGATGTTAATCAGTTTTTGACGAAAGCTCTTAGGGAACCAGAAATCAATCCTAAAAACCCGTTTGAGGTCATTTGCTGGTATTGCTACAAAAACGGGTATAATTATTTGAAATATGAGAAATTGACAGAAGTGTATCAGAATATCCAACCGCAAGATATAGGGACGACGGTGCTTTATAGTGAATATACAATAGGATATCGAACTACTATGCAGTCCATCTGTGATGATGTGACTTTGCTGGCATATCTTTCAAAATTAAAAGTGGGGGGGAATTCATCTAAGCTCAGCGTAACAGCAAGAACTTGTTTTGATGAGTTGTATTGTAAAGCCAGGGAACTTGTGGCTGATTTATATACAAGTTCTGGTAGAAGAAAGTTTGTCAAGGATGATATATCAGAGAGTGACATTGAACACATTATATGTTCTGCTATTCCTACGGACCGACATGGGAACTTGACTCCGAGTAAGCTGTCTAAATTAAATGAACAGTTTGCAGGAAAACGCTTTAGCAGGCAGCACATTGGTGAAATCCTCGCAGGTAAGGCGGAGGTCAACCGATTTGATCTGATAACATTGAACTTTTTTATTTTTTCTCAGATGGTAGAACAATATGAAAACGTAAAACAGAGATATACAGAGTTTTTAGAAACAACAAATAAAATTTTAGAAAAGTGTTTCATGGGAAAATTGTATATTCAGAATCCTTATGAGTGTTTTGTTTTGATGTGTATTTTGTCAGTAGATCCACTTGGAACTTATGCTGATGTATGGGAACTGTCATATGAAGAAAAATAGTGATATATATCCTTTGGAATTAATGTTTTGATAATGTTAATTCCAAAGGATTTTTTTGTGTAAAATCCAATTTACAGTTACGGGTAATACTAGTGGTATAGTAAAAGCATGAAATAGATGAATCGATTCAAAGAAAAATAATTTATATTAAAAGGAGAGATTATTATGAAAAAATTATTATCTTTATTACTTGCAATTGTAACATTAATAGGAGTTGTACAAGGAATTCCGATGACAGTATCGGCTACCAAGACCACGGCTTATAGCAGATTGTCTACACAAGAGTATGCAAAAGTATATACGTTAAAACGTTCCGGCAAAACGATACCTTATCAAAATCAGAATCTGACTACTCGTGGAAGTATCACTTATGGAAAATCTTCCACAGCGTACATTGATAACAAGTCAGATGAACTGTGTTTGTGCCAGGTTGGTAAAAACTCGAAAGGAGTCTATTGGGCTAAAGTGTCTTATCCAATAGGAAGCAAACGTGCATATGCATATATACCATTATCTGATATTACAAGTAACAATGGTGTACAAGATGCAAAAACGTCTACTGGCAAATTTTATTGTTCACCAAGAAAAGGTGATTCTACTTCATCAAGTTATTACGTTGCAAAAAATGATACGGTTTATCTGTTAGCAACAAGTGGAAATGATTATCAAATTTTATATCCAATCAGTGGTGGGAAGTGGAGAATTGGATGGTGTAGCAAAAATAATTATACAAAGTATTGCGTGACACGTCCGGTGCCAAATAATATAGTTAAATCAAATAAAATTAGTTTCAACTACACTTCAAACAAAACAGCATACACAACTTCAGGTGCAACTAATTTGAAAATAAACGGAACTAGTATTTCAGTCGGATCAACTTGTTATACGTATACATATAACGGAAATTACAAAACAACAAATACACCATCAGGATACACCTATGTTAAAGTTGGTAACAAGTATGTAAATATGAACGGATGGCAATGTTGTGCATATGCAAGATATATACAATATTTATTATACGGTTCACAAGAATATGGGAATAGTAAATTTGTAGATGTTCAAGGCGCAAGTGGAAGAGCTACTGCCTCAAGCATCAAGAAATGGGTAAATGAAGCTGGTGTGGGTGCACATATTCGTTCTACTCGTCCACATTCGTTGGTGGTTATAGGAATAGATAGTAACGGATTTTATTATACGGATTCAAATGTGAGCGGGACAAATCAGATTAGAGTTGGCTATTATACTTGGCAGGGCTTTGCTGATAGTAATTACAAAAACATAAATTATATTTGCTACTATAAAGGATAAAAATTTTCTTTCTCATTATTTGCATATAAAACCCAACGGCTGTTAGGCCTATAGAGAAAAACATCTAAAAAACTAACCGAAATCAAGTCAAAATTCTTGCTTTTTGAAGAGTTTTGTTCGTATACATAATAATCTGGACTTTTCTAACCTCAAAACGCACAATAATGGTTAGTTTTTGTGCAATTATTTCGCATACGAACAATTGCCGAACAATTACCGGTAAAAAGGCAGCTATATTGGCCGAAACAAAAAGAGACGCATCACGAACGATGCGTCTCTTTCATATCTAAAATAGCAAATACACAAAGTATGCAACATAACAAAGTAACATAATAATTCCGCCAGTTCTTGTGAGCTTTCTCTTGCGGAATGTACACAGCCACAAAACAACTCCTGCCGCGATTGCAATAATACAGTCAATCACAAAGTTTGATGCAAATACAACCGGAGTAATCAGTGCAGACGTTCCTACTACAAATAAAATGTTGAAGATATTGCTTCCTACAATATTACCGATTGCGATATCAGCTTTTCCTTTGTAGGCTGCAATTACGGAAGTGAATAATTCCGGAAGAGACGTTCCAAGCGCTACAATCGTCAATCCGATAAATCTTTCGCTCATACCAAACATTTTAGCAAGTGAAGTAGCGGCGTCAACGGTCACATTGCTACCTCCAATAATCAGTCCAAGACCAATAACACCCATTAAAAGCAGCTTCCAGATTGGAGAATCTTTAGCTTCAATTTCCTCTGCCTGCATCTGCCCCTTTTTCATCAAGACAAACATGTAGCCTAAATATCCAATAAAACACACCCACATAAGAATGCCTTCTAACAGATTAATTGTTCCGCCAATCATGCCGCATCCTAATAAAATTAATGTAGCCACTAACATAATAGGAATTTCATAACGGATTGTTGTTTTTGCAATTGCAATTGAAGTGATTACAGAAGCAATACCTAAAATAACAAGAATGTTTAAAATATTACTTCCTATAATATTTCCGACTGTGATATCGGCATTGCCTTTCAAAGCAGCAGTGATACTCACAGCAGCTTCAGGAGCACTGGTTCCCATAGCTACGATGGTGAGACCAATCACTAATTGTGGAACACCGAATTTATCGGCAATTCCCGATGTTCCTTCTACGAACCAATCTGCGCCTTTTACGAGTAGTACAAACCCAAATGCTAATAAAAGTAATTCAACAAATAACATATCTTTCCCTCCTATAAAATAATATGTGGCGAGAAGTCTTCTATTTGTTCTAAGCGCTATCAAACCAATAAAAAAAGACTTCATCGCATAAAAAAATAGCGATAAAGTCTCGTTCTTATCTCAGTATGCATCCCGGCTTGATAAGCGTGATGACGTTATGCATAACACTATGGCTAGTGTGAACTACTCCCTTTCATCAGTTCTATTATAAGAATTACAAGTTGAAATGTCAACGTAAAAATTTCAATATACTAATTGAGTTTTGTTCAGAAACAGATATAATGTAATAAAATGATATTCAGAGGTAGTAATATGAAAGAATTAAAACAATCATTGAAAAAAATACGAATAACGAACATTCTAATGCTTACGGTTGCTGGTATAGTGAATGCGTTTGGTATTACGATTTTTTTGATGCCGGTAAATTTATATGACAGTGGGATATCAGGAACATCCATCCTTTTAGACCAGTTAACACCAGCATGGCTTACACTCTCTGTTTTCCTTATTATTTTAAATGTTCCGTTGTTTTTATTTGGATTTAGGAAACAAGGTCTGACATTTACCGTATATGCTGTCTATGCAGTTTGCGCCTATTCAACTTTTGCATGGTTGATTACGGATGTGCTGCCAATTGACGTTAGTATTGCATCCCCATTGGCAGGAACAGATTTGTTATTGTGCGCATTATTTGGTGGCGTTATATCTGGTATCGGAAGTGGAATTGCAATCCGTTACGGTGGGGCAATGGATGGAATAGAAGTTATGGCAGTCATTTTTGCGAAGCCTCTCGGCATTACCGTTGGAACATTTGTGATGGTTTATAATGTGCTTCTTTACATTGTCTGTGGATTTGTTTTGAATAGCTGGATATTGCCACTGTATTCCATTGTGACATATGCTGCTGCATTAAAAACGATAGATTTTATCGTTGATGGTATTGACAGAGCTAAGTGTGCAATTATCATTACGGAAAATCCAAACGAAATATGTGATACATTGTGTGAAGTGTTTGGAAGTGGTGTCACTTACATGGAAGCGAAAGGCGGATATTCCAGTAAGGATAAATGGATGATATATTTTATAGTGAATCGTTACCAAGTTGTTAGAATGAAGGAGCTTGTTCACGATATAGACCATCATGCCTATATCACTATTAGTGAGGTGGCAGATGTATTTTCTAATAATCACAAGTAATTGCAACAAGATATTGTGTCTTTGAAATTGTAAAAAAACACAATATCTTGTTGTTTTTTGTATTGACTACCACTAATCTTAGTGCTACAATAATTAAACGAGGGTTGTATGTACGGAGGAAGAAAGATGTATCAAGTAAAGAAAAGAGATGGGAAGATTGCAGAGTTTAATCTGCAGAAGATAGCAGCGGCTATCACAAAAGCATTTGAAGCACAGCAAATGGATACACATCCGGATATTATCGATATGCTTGCACTTAAGGTTACGGCAGATTTTAGCACCAAGATTAAAGAAGGATATGTACGAGTAGAGGACATTCAGGACAGTGTCGAGTCCGTGCTTATTCAGGCGGGATATGGCGAAGTTGCAAAGGGCTATATCTTGTATCGTAAACAAAGAGAAAAAATTCGTAACATGAAGTCAACAGTTCTCGATTATAAAGAAATCGTGGACAACTATGTAAATGTCAATGACTGGCGTGTAAAAGAGAACTCTACAGTAACCTATTCTGTAGGTGGTCTTATCTTAAGTAACTCGGGAGCGATTACAGCAAACTACTGGCTGTCAGAAATTTATGATGAAGAAATCAGCAACGCTCATAGAAATGCTGATATTCACATTCATGACTTATCTATGCTTACAGGTTACTGTGCAGGATGGTCATTGAAACAATTAATTCAAGAAGGTCTTGGCGGAGTAGTTGGAAAGATTACATCTGCACCTGCTAAACACTTATCTACTTTGTGTAACCAGATGGTTAACTTCTTGGGTATTATGCAAAATGAATGGGCAGGAGCACAGGCATTTTCTTCATTCGATACCTATCTTGCACCGTTTGTAAAAGTAGATAACTTAAACTATGATCAAGTAAAGAAATGTGTGGAATCATTTGTATACGGTGTAAACACACCAAGCCGTTGGGGAACACAGTCACCATTTACTAACATTACGTTGGACTGGACAGTACCAAACGACCTTGCAGAACTTCCTGCAATTGTTGGCGGCAAGGAAATGGATTTCAAATACAAAGATTGTAAGAAAGAAATGGATATGGTAAACAAGGCATTCCTTGAAATTATGATTGAAGGTGATGCAAATGGACGTGGATTCCAATATCCAATTCCGACATATTCTATTACAAGAGACTTTGACTGGTCAGACACAGAAAACAACCGCTTATTATTCGAAATGACAGCAAAATACGGTACTCCATATTTCTCAAACTACATCAACAGCGATATGGAACCAAGTGACGTAAGAAGTATGTGCTGTCGTCTGAGATTAGATTTACGTGAACTTCGTAAGAAATCAGGTGGATTTTTCGGTAGTGGCGAAAGTACAGGTTCTGTTGGTGTTGTTACTATTAATATGCCAAGAATTGCGTATCTTTCAAACGATGAGAGCGAATTCTACAGAAGACTGGACCGCTTGATGGACATCGCGGCACGTTCATTGAGTGTAAAGCGTTCTATCATCACGAAACTTTTGGATGAAGGATTATATCCATATACAAAGAAATATCTTGGAACATTTAGCAACCACTTCTCAACAATCGGTTTGGTTGGTATGAATGAAGCAGGATTAAATGCAAAATGGTTACAGGCTGATATGACACATGAGAAAACACAAGAATTCTCAAAACAAGTGTTGAATCACATGAGAGAAAGACTTTCAGATTA
>JAZUCE010000146.1:0-13466 GCA_045638905.1 Faecalimonas sp. | reverse complement strand
CGTAATGCACACATATCAGAAGATGATATTTATATCTTGCCAACAAAAGAAAAAATGAATATAGTATAAGCAGATGTTAATCTTAAAACAAATCTCAGGTGCAGTCTGCCTATTAAATTCCTACAGTAAATTTACGCTATCGGGGATTTTTGCAGACTTGTTTTTAAAATAATTATGTGCTATGCTATTAAATAAATTATTATACAACACACTCATAGCAAACTGAGGGAATAGCACTATGAAAATAAAAGAAAAGTTATTTTTAGACAGAGTAGGACTTGAAAAATATGGCCCTATAAACATTGTAATATTTGGCGACAGTGTTTCACACGGAGCGGTCAACGGATATATTGATTATGAAAACGTTTATTGGAATATTTTAAAGAAAAAACTTAATAAACTGCGCGATTATATGCCTGTTAATATGATTAACGCATCGATTGGTGGAACAACTGCTCACAGCTCACTTAACAGACTTGAAAGTCAAGCCCTCAAGCACTCACCCGATTTGATGATTGTTTGCTTTGGCTTAAATGATGTTAATGGCACATTAGAAGCCTATATAAACGCATTAAAGGTTATTTTTGAAAAAAGCTTAGCAGCAAACAGTGAAGTGATTTTTATGACACCAAATATGCTTAATACATATGTTGCTGATGATACCCGCGAGAACCTGCGCAACTATGCTAAAGTAACAGCCGAATTTCAGAACAACGGAAAAATGGATGAATTCATATATTCGGCAATAGAGCTTGCTGATAGTATGGGTGTTTTGGTTTGCGACTGTTATTCAAAATGGAAGGAACTCTCAAAAACAAAGGATATTACTATGCTTTTAGCCAACAGAATAAATCATCCAATATCTGAAATGCATACCCTTTTTGCCGATAGTCTCTATGAAATAATCATTGGTGAAGAAAATAACAAAAAGCAAAGTGATAGTACAATGTATAATGGAAACTAATATTAAGAACACCGCCATTTAAATTTAACAACACTTTCCCTCTTTTGGTGATAGCAGCACAAGCAGCTATCGCTGACAAGTAATTTAATTCTTGAATTCATTGTCTCCCTCGCTTTTTGCGGGGGAGATGTTTTTACAAATCTATAGGCATTTCGATGCCTGTTTCTACCCATAGGGCTGTCTTGTGGCCTTCGTGGTAAGAATTATTCAACAAATTTAATTAAATATCTGCCCATGAAGTTTGTTTAGTGGTGTGGTGGTAAGAAAAAACATAAGCAAACAGGGTTATCGTCTACCCATAGAGTTGTTTAGTGGCGTGGTGGTAAGAAAAAGCATAAGCAAACAAGCTTATCGTCTGCCCACTAGGCTTGCTTGGCGGTGCAATGGTTAGATAAATCTTGCCGAACTGCTATAAAACTCTACCCACAATCTTACTTTTGTCTTTCTAAGGTAAGAAACTATAGTCTGGGAAACCAAATTTTTCTTACCATAAAGCCAATGAAACAGCCTCATGGGCAGAACGAAAAGGAGGAGTATTATGCATAATTTTATAGAATTGGCAAAAGAAGAAGTGCCACAATTAGAAAACGCTTTAAAAAAGATAGATGCATTTTTAAATCATGCGCCGGAGGGGTGCCTGAAGTGGCAGAATAAGAAAGGAAAGACCTATTATTACCATCAATACATGAAAGATAATAAGTGGGTACGTCGTTATATCAAGAAAAATGAACTTTCAATGGCATAAAAACTTGCACAGAAGCATTATTATTTATCAATCAGACCTATTCTTGAAAAGATGTTAGATGAAACAAAACGTTTTATGAGAAAATGTCCATCAAATGCGTTGGAAGAGATTTATGATAATTTAAGTGATGAACGAAAAAGTTTAGTTACCCCGATACAAATAAGTGTAAAAGAAAAGGTGAAACAATGGCAAGCTGAAGCCTATGAGAAGAATCTAATGTATCCTGAAAATTTGAGATATGAAACGGAACAAGGCGATATGGTTCGGTCAAAATCAGAAGTTATTATTGCAAACATTCTGTATCGAAATCGAAAGGATATTTTATATAAATATGAAAAACCATTGGAAGTCATGGAGAATGGTCGGCAGAAAACAATCTATCCTGATTTTACAATTCTAAATAAGCATACAGGGAAAGTGACATACTGGGAGCATGCGGGACGTATGGATGATTCGCATTATGCGTCTGCTATGGACATTCAAATTTATAATGACATGCTGGATACCTTGTCTCACAGAGAACTGATTTGTGGTTTTCTTTCAGGGAAAAAGGAAATTATGAATTGGGAGCCATCAGACTTGTTCCAGTTTTGTAATGACACCACACCAATCAAGGGAAGCCTTGACGAGGTGATGGCAGTTATTGACGAGAGTGCTTTGAACAGAGCAATCAAAATCGGTGCCTGTAATATATACCACGGATGTGTTCACAATATGCTCCATGAAAAGAGCGAAGATATTTTGCGAGGTTTATATAAATCGGCTTCTTTTGTTGTACAGGCAATTGCTTTCAAGCAAACCGGAAACAAATGGCGGAACGGTAGATTTCAATTTGATGTCTGAAACATTGTTTGCTTGGTCAAAGAAATGGATTTCTGAAAACAGTTAAACAAACAGCAATTTGTATCTCTACTTTGCGTAGGTAGAAAATAGTTCTTTCTAAGTTTATTATATTTTTATAGGAGGTAAACGAGAATGAACCAATATGTAACAGGAGCAGTTATTAAAGAATTGCGAGAAAAACATCAATTAACGCAGGCTGAACTCGCTAAAAAACTAAATATTTCAGATAAAACAGTTTCTAAGTGGGAGACAGCAAAAGGATATCCGGACATCTCGTTACTTGAACCAATTGCAAAGATTTTTGGCATATCAGTTACAGAACTGATTTCAGGGAATGCTGTTAGCAATGTGAATGTCTCTGCCAATATGATGCGTTCAAAATTTTATGTGTGTCCGATTTGTGGAAATACTATTCATAGTATGGGCGAGGCTGTTATTCAGTGTCATGGTCTAATTCTTGCACCATGTCAGACAGAAGAAACAGATAAGAATCATAAAATTTTTATCGAACGAGTTGAAGATGAATATTATGTTCGTATCGAGCATGATATGACGAAACAACATTACATTTCTTTTGTCGCCGCATTGTCATCCGATAAACTTCAGATGGTAAAACTTTATCCCGAAGGGAATCCGGAAGCAAGGGTAAAGCTGAATGGAGTGAAAAAGATTTTATTCTATTGCAATAGAGATGGATTATTTTCTATTAGTGTTGTTAAAGGGATTGATGATAAAGAAAAATGTTATGATGATACCAAAGACCGTAAAGAATTAGAAGAAACAGCAAAGTTATTGTTCGGATAATTATTGAATAAGACGTAAGCTTTAGATTGAGCTAGTCACAAATTTCAAATCGGAATAAACAGCTCTTGAATATGCTTTGCTAAGATGTTATAATCCTAGCAAAGCATATTTTCTTTTGCAGAGCATCTTGCTTTGCATTCTAGAAGGGAATGTCCCCATCATTTAAACATATCAGTATAATTGCATAACCTAGTGATTGTAATTATATATTTAGAAAATCCATGCTTTAAGTATCAAATTGAGACAATTAAATAGAGATAATGATTTAATAAGGCTTTACACCATAAAAATAAGTCCTTAATATATATAATACTATGAGTATTATATATATTAAGGACGGTGAAAAGGATGTGTGATATTATGACAGACAAAGAGTTAATCACAGTAACTATTGATCGCTATACGGATTTACAACGGATAAAAAGAGCAAATGGAGAACATGAGAATCCTGAATTAGAGTATCAAATCAAAGTAACAGTTGCAAAATTAGCTTCTATGGGTGTGTCTATTGAAGACATCACTCTCTAATAAGTATTTGTATTAAAATCTATAACATAAATTTTTGTAAACAACATGCAGATAACAGTACTTCGGGATATGGTGTGGAAGAAGGAGGAGCGTGCATTGATGACAGGAATTACAAGGGTTAGTAAAGAGAAGAAGTGAAGGAATGGTATGACGGATTTGTGTTTGGCGAGACATGTGACATCTATAATCCGTGGTCCATTATCAATTATTTAGATAAAGGCAAAGTTGGAACTTATTGGGCGAATACCAGTTCCAATAGTTTGGTTGGGAAGCTGATTAGAGAAGGTATTCCGGAAGTAAAGGAAACCATGGAAGACCTGCTAAAGGGCAAGGTATTGGAAACACTGATAGATGAACAGATTGTGTATAATCAGTTAGATGCCAGCAATAAGTCTGTTTGGAGTCTACTTCTTGCAAGTGGTTATTTGAAGTGATAAACCATCAGTTCAATCTGGAAAAAGGGTTAACAGAGTATTCGCTTGCTCTGACCAATCGGGAAGTGCAGATTATGTTTGAAGAAATGATTAGAAGCTGGTTTTCTGATTTTACGCCTTCTTACAATCATTTTGTGAAGGCGATGTTAATTGACGATTTGGATGTGATGAACGAATATATGAATCGGACAGCGTTAGAAACATTCAGCAGTTTTGATGTGGGAAGAAGACTGTCTGGCATAACAGAACCGGAACGGTTTTATCATGGATTTGTTCTAGGTTTACTGGTGGATTTGGCAGATCGATATACGTTGACATCCAACCGAGAGACAGCCCTGACGCAGATTGAAGAAAAGCAATATGAGGCGAGTTTGATTGCAAAGGGCATTCCGAAAGAGAGGATACGCAAGTATGGGTTTGCGTTTGAAGGAAAGCAAGTTTTAATTGGATAGTGCATTCTAGGGGGAATCGATATTAACCGATTCCCCCTAGAACTGTCTATTTCCCGACAGCCCCAATGTTAGATTACTACACCGAAAGGTGTGTTACTTGTTAAATTGATTATCTCTTTTTCGCATATGTACCGTCGCGATATGCAACCAAGTCGGCACGATATTCATTTGGAGTACATTGGTACTTTTCATAAAAGCATTTATAAAAGTGGTGTCGATTACCATATCCGGAACGTGCGATGATGACATCGATGGACATGGTAGTGGAACCCAATAAGTCTACAGCATATTCCAGTCGTTTCTTTTTTAAATAATCGTTAAAAGATGTCTTATATGTTGTTTTAAATAATCTCCCAAAATATGCAGGATTATAATTGTATTTTTCGGCAATGTCCTGAATCTTGAGGGGCTCCGTAAAATGCTGATTGATGTAGTCAATAATTCTTGGCAATGTAATATATGGATTATGTTTGGCCACTGATTTATTATGCGCATTTGTTTGTCTCTGTACTTCTAAGAAAAGCAGTGAAGTCAAGGTGTGTGTAAAACTTTTACGGTGAGGTTTGCTTGATGAATACTCATTGTAAAGTTGTGTAATAATGCTTGCAATACTGGGGGCTTGCTGGTTATCAAAATATACCGCAGGTATATAGTTCTCCCCCATAAGAGACTGATATACTGAACTTCCATCTTCTATAAATGGACATAATTCTTCTAAAAATTCTTTTGAAAAATACAAGTCATAATAGAGAGCGATATTCTCAAAAATCAATGAATGAGAATGCTTCAAGTCAATCATATAAAATCCACCATTTAACAATGGATATTCCGCATTGTCAATCATATGACGTCCATTACCGTTAATTACATATATCATCTCTATATAACCATGCGTATGAGCATAGGTTGGTTTATTAATGGTATGTTTCTTCATAGCAAATCCTTCTTCGTCTTGAAAAACGATGGAAGGGTCGTAGTGCTTCATAAGTTTTCACACCCCTTTTATACGTTCTTAAACTAAGAATACAGACTTGCAATGGAATTGTCAATATTTTACATTAGAAGTTTTTTGTACATAAATGTATAATTATGGTACAAATATATACAATTGCAATCTTGTAGTAAATTTGGTGAAAAATATAATTATATTAAGAGGCAAAATGTGTGTGACATTTTTAGGTAATTGTTAAATGTACGGGAGAAAAGAAGATGAAAGAAATGTATATGCTGTGCAATGCACATTTGGATCCGGTTTGGCTTTGGCAAAAAGAGGAAGGAATGGCAGAGGCTATTTCGACATTTCGTGTTGCAGCGGATTTCTGTGAGAAATACAAAGGTTTTATTTTCAATCATAATGAGGCGGTATTGTATGAGTGGGTGGAAGAATATGAGCCAGCGTTGTTTGAGAGAATACGGAAACTTGTAAAAGAAGGAAAATGGCGCATTATGGGCGGTTGGTATTTGCAACCGGACTGTGTGATGCCATCCGGAGAATCTTTCATTAGACAGATAGAGGTTGGTAATCAATATTTTGAAGAAAAGTTTGGTGTGAAATCTCAGACAGCCGTGAACTTTGATCCATTTGGTCATAACAGAGGCTTGGTGCAGATTTTAGCAAAAAAAGGTTACAAGTATTATCTGTTCGTGCGACCGTTAGGTATGATTCCGGAGCAAAACTTTATCTGGAAGGGGTATGACGGAAGTGAAGTCATTGGACATAATGTGTACGGAACTTATAATTCTCAGAAAGGACGAGTGTTGGAACGAGTAACAGATATGCTGAATAATCCGAATGAAGTAGGACTCTTATGTTGGGGTGTTGGCAATCATGGTGGTGGTCCATCAGAAGAGGACTGGAAAGCACTTTGTAAATATCAAGAAGAACATCCGGAAATCAAGTTGATTCCATGTGGATGTGAAGAATACTTTGAAACAGTACACAAGGAGAAACTTCAAACAATTGATAAATCACTGGTGCACTGCATGATAGGCTGTTATACATCTATGGTACGTATCAAGCAAAAGCATCGTCAATTGGAAAATGAACTTGCAATCTGTGAAAAAATGTTGGCAGCGAGTGGCGTGAATTATGACGGAAAAGAAATAAAAGAAGCAGAAAAAGCATTACTATTTTCTGAATTTCATGATTCTTTACCTGGAACGATGGTAAAAAAGTCAGAAGAAGATATACTTCGCCAGATGGATTATGGACGCGAAATGATTGCAAAGAACTGCATCAAGGCATTCTTTAAATTATGCGAAGGGCAACCGGCGGGAAAGCGTGGAGAGATTCCAGTGTTAGTGTTTAATCCAAATCCTTACTGGATTGAGCAAGAAGTCGAAGTAGAGTTTCAGTTAGAAGAACAGAATTTTAACGTGCCGGAAGTAACCTTAGCTCGCGTGCGTACACAGGAAGGAGAATATCTTCCAACTCAAAATATCAAAGAGGATTGTACATTCAACTTAGACTGGCGCAAGAGAATAGTCTTTCGTACGAACTTAAAACCAATGAGTATGAATCGATTTGACTGTGAACTATATACCATAAAGGAACCGAAACGTCCGATTGCAGTATGTGAGGAGAATGACACGCATTTCTTGTTCGATAATGGCAGAATGCAGGTTGCTATTAATAAAAAAACAGGACTGATAGACAAATATTGTATAGATGGTAAGGATTATCTGAAGGAGCAAAGTGCTCAGATAAAGGTGTATGGCGATAATGAAGACCCTTGGAAAATGCAAACCGATGGCTTCTATCATCAAAGCGGTACATTCAAACTTGTCAGCAGAGAGGAAGCAAATGCATTTAACGGTTATCCGCAAGAGAATATAGAAAACGTTCGTGTGATTGAAAATGGAGATGTCATTACAAGAATTCAGGCAATTTTTAAACATGCCAATTCATTTGCAGTAGTGAACTACACGATGTCAAAGTTGGATACTTATGTTGACATAAAAATCAAACTTTATTCTAACGATGCCAATAAGATGTATAAGCTGGCATTTCCGACAACATTTGAAGACAGTAAATTTGTCGGTCAGATGGCATTTGGCAAAGAAGAATTATTAAAAGAAGAAAAGGAAGTTTTCTATCAGAAATGGTGTGGACTATTCGAAAATAGAAAAGGATTTGCAGTGTTAAATAACGGAACCTACGGTGGAAGCTGCAAGGATAACACCTTGCATATCTCTTTGCTTCGTACACCAGTGTATTCAGCACATCCGATTTATGATAGACAGATTGCAGAAACAGACCGCACTCATGAACACATGGATATGGGTGAACGCGAATTTACGTACCGATTGACAACGGATATAGAGCATTTGGATGCAAAGGCTGAAAGCTACAATCAGACGGTATACGCACTTAGCTTTTTTCCTCCGGGTGAGGGAGAGAAAAAGAATACAGTTGTTTCTATCAATAACGAAGACATTATTCTTACTGCATATAAGAATACGGGAAATGGAAGATTAGTGAGATTATTTAATTCAAAAAACGAAACAACTAGAGCAGTCCTGAAGGTAGAAAATATGGACTATGACATCACACTTGGGGCCTATGAATTTCAGACATATTATGTGTGATAAATAGTAGCGTTAATAAAGTAGAGGAAAGGAAAAGCAAAGGATATGAAGTATACAGAACCTAATATGGAAATTTTTGAATTGAAACAAGTTGATATTATACGTACCAGTGGTGATGATGGATTGATTGTATTTCCGGGAGGAGACGATGGCTCTGGACAATTTGGAGGATTATAGGTCATGAGAAGAGGTGATTTTATGAAGAAGAAAATGAAACGTTGTTTGGTAGGTTTATTGATTCTGTCAATGCTGGCAGGATATGCCTTGAATGGCAATTATATGATGTCATCAACAGAAGTAAAGGCAGCATCGGGTGAAAAAGCAGCGAAAAGTAACGTGGATGCAGTATCGTATACGGTAATAACGACGAGTGCCGGAGGACAGTGCTTATATATATTTAACAAGACAGCAAATTCAGGACCGGTAACAATGACATATACGGTAGATTCTTTTGCAAATGTTAACACTCCAGACAGACGTACTGGTGTAGTAGCCAGTGCAAATCCTTTCTCGAGCAGTCAAGGACGTCAGTATCCGTATCTGTATTCAACAGCTGGTTCTTCAAAGCATACAGATGATCCGAATTTTATGATGCAGGTAGGATATACATACTCCATTACGATGAACTTGGATGCCAGCAATATGATAACATATTCGGGTCGTTAATGGACAGCGGATGGGACAGAAAAAGAACTTACAGAATTGACTGGCCAGGCAGGAAGCGGTGGAGCCGCAGTTTATTTTGGTGTATATCTTCAAGGTCAGGCAGTTGTAACATTAAGTAATGTGACATTTACGGATGCAGATGGTAAGGATTTGGGTGTGAATACAAACCAAAACGCAGGAAGTTATATTATTGCAACTACTGCACCTAATGCATCGGAAACAGAGGATGTATCGTATGAAGTAGAAATATCCAATAAGCATGACTGGACATTAACAAATCGTAAAGAATGTACAGGACCGGTGAAGTTGACTTATACGGTAGAATCTTACACGGGGTCGACGGAAGAAGGTAAATATTCTAACAATAATGGGGTAACGGCAACAAAGGCTCCGAAAGCGAGTTATCCATATACGGATGATAATGGATTGATAAAATATACCGGAGACCAAAATGTGATAATGAAGCCGGGATATACCTATTCCTTTAATATCGTCATGGACGGAACAACTATTGTGTATCATGGCTCATATAAAGACACAGAGGGAAATGTTGGTAAAATTACATTTACAAACAATCAATATGGTTCGTTCTCCGGAGAGTTGTCCTATTTTGGAATATATGTCTCACCGATGACAACAGCGAAACTTGTGAATGTAACCTGTACGGATGCAGAAGGCAATGACTTGGGTCTGCAGTCTAACAATTCCATGTATATTGGTCAAGAAGACGAGACGTATAAGTATCTTAGTTTTCATGATTATAAAATACAAACAATGCGTGAGGAGATTCCTGCTACAGCAGATAGTACGGTAATAGGGATTACAGGATGTGTTGATACACTTGATAAGGTTATCTTTTCGGGGAATGTAATATTTAATGGGGAAGGAGCAGACGCCACCCATACGCTGAGAGTTGGCGGAACGGCAAATGGAGGCGATTACCAATGGTATGGTATCGGTATCTATGTAAAAGGTTCCAGCTTGTATGCTGTGAATCTTGAGACGAAAGAAACAGTCCAAATAGGAACAGCAACTCTTGGCCAGAGTGTGAATTTCAGTATACAGTTTGACAAACGCTATGATGGTCTATGGACTGTTACATATACGGTGGGTAATACAAAAACTACAGTATCATATAACCAATCAAGAGATTTTGGAAATTATATGATTATCCATCCGACAGGTACTACCATGAGTTTAACTTCTGTTGATGGGAATAATCCAATTCAGGAAAAAACGCCTGTTTCCTATGACCTGGCCGATGGAGACTACCTGGCTTCAGGGCAATGTACCGTTGCTGATGCGGATGGGGAAATCGTTACATTGGCGTCAAATGATCCTACAATCAAGGACCCGGGTGATTATACAATTTTGACCAAGGCAGGCAGTTTTCAGTACAAACAAAAAGTTTCATTATACCGAATCGGTGATGTCGATTTAAATGGAACGGCCGGTGAAAGAGCGGATCTTGAGGCACTGGAAAAACTTGTAAACGGTGTGTCTTTAAAATATGCCGCAGATTGTGCAGCAGAGTATGCTGCTGATCTTAACAATGATGAAAAAGTGGGCGCAAAGGATCTGGAGTTAATGCAGAACATTGCGAATAAAACGACTACTTTGCAAGCTGTATTAGACAAATACCATGTGCCGACAATCTCATATGATTATCTCGGTGGAGATGAGGTAATGCCGATTGCAGGATACTTTACACCGTATTTTAATTCTACATATAATTATCTGACAAATGAGATTTATCAGTTAATAAAAGAAAGCGGAGTAAATATCCTTATTGGTAACACAGGGAATACTTTCAACGATGACTATATCTATAGAGCGCTAGAATTGGGAGAAAAGTATGGACTTGGGTATTATGTAGAGGATTTATTTATGAATCCGGAACGTCCGACAAGCGCTACAACAGCTAGCAATGTGGACAAAACGGAAGGACCGACTTTTGCAGAAATCGCAGAGCAGGTAGGTAAGTATTCATACCATGAGAATTATCTTGGAACTTATGTAGTTGATGAACCTACAGGTAATAAATATACAGTAGGTACAACGGCAGAAGAATTGGCAATATACAATAAGCAATTACAGTTTTTTGACTGGCTGGCATCAAAAATGAATTCTTTCACGAATAATATTGGGTATATTAATATAGCATCAACCATTTGGACGTATCATACCAGCGACTTTAAGACGACATATGATGAACTCAAAAATGATTGTAATGCAAAACTCTTCAGTTATGATTATTATCCATTTGCATCCGGTAAAACTGTAGAAGGTGGTATGTTTAACAGCGTTTTAGGTGATTACTATTCAAGCCTATGGCAGACAAGGGAAAAATCTCTACAACATGGAGTTCCATTCTGGGCTTTTGTGGAAGCAGGTGGAGATTTCCGTGATTCGAAATCTACTGATGCAACGGATACTAGCAAAATTCCTACGGAGGCAGAAACCTATTGGAACGTCAATAATTATCTGGCCTTCGGTGCAAAAGGAATCCAGTGGTTTACAGCGATTCAGCCTTATTGGTTTAGCTATTCAGGAGAAGGAAATGATTTTGATAGAAGTGGATTGATTGGTGCAGATGGTACTACAACGCCGTTCTATACCTACGCACAGAATATGAACGCACAGATAGCTGCGGTGGATGATGTGTTGATGAAAGCAACAAGCACCGGTATTATGGCAACCGGCACAAAAACGAAACGGAATCTAAATGCTGGAACAGGTTGTCAATTAATAACTTCAACAGATAAGTTGCAGAGCTTTACCGGAGGTGATTCAAGCGGTCATGGTGGTATTTTGGGATGCTTTGATTATGGAGACACGGAAGCGTTCTATTTAGTGAATGACAATGTGACGGCAAAAAAAGGTTTCACCTTAACTTTTAAAGCAAAGCAGAATTACCGAGTGGTTATCAATGCACAGGAATATATAGGTTCAGGTTCTAAGCTTAGTATTGACGCTCTTGGGGCTGGTGAAGGTGCTCTTATAGTTTTGGAAGAGGAAGATAACTATTACACAGATGAACCGGATGAAGCAGTTGAAATTACAGCAACAGATGTTAGGGGTACCGAGCAAAATATAACGATTAGCTGGGGTGCAACAGAAAGTTTGGCTGGTAGTACAGAAAGCGGAAGCATTGCATTTGAACCATATGGAGAGCAAACAGTTGTGTATCTGAATGGGGAAGCAATCACTCCAACTATAACAGAGACGAAGCGAAATACCGTTTGGGGCCTTACGCTTGACTTGAGCTCCTATAACCTGACGGATGGTGATGTTATTACAATCGGTGGAACCATTTATCCTACTTCCGGAGATAAGGAAGGCAGATTAATCAGTATTCATTCCCACGATTATCTATGGTCGGATGGCACATGGAGTCTCAAACATGAATATGTAAACCAAATCTGTGAAGATTGTGGTCAAATAGAAGAGGGATATACAGAAGAATATGGGTATTATTCTGTGGCAACCTATAAGGCGGAAGGAGCAGAGGAAGCTTATCCAACGAAGGAGGGAATGCTGTTTGCCGGATGGTTTACAGATTCTACTTGCAAGACGGCTTATAAAGCAAGTACAGGTTTTGCCTATGCAAAATTTGTAGATGCCGGTGTATTGGCTTCTTTGGCGCAGATACCGGCGGACACAGAGTACGATACGGAAGTAACCAAGATGAGACTAGTTTCAACGGTTGATTCTAGTCGATATAAGACGGTTGGATTTATCATTGAAGTGGAAGGAAGTACCAAAGGTGCTACCACAGTTTCAACGAGAAATGTATATGAAGCTATTAAGACCACTGAAGGTGGTGTTGAATTTACCAAAACACCTACGGATATTAACCCGAATTCAAAATACTTTTTCACCTATACAATTACGGACATCGACAATGAAAATTTCGATACAAAGATTTATGTGACACCGTACTGGATCACCTTAGATGGAACGCAGGTGACTGGTGAACGGGCATTAAAAACAGTAAATCTTGGAATTAAAGCGAATAATACATTGGACGGAAAGGAGGAAGGAGATTTTGAAGAAACACCATGGTAAGTAGTAAGATTCATTATGAAACATGGGAAGTGCAATATTATAAAAAAAGAGGAGGAAGAAAAATGAGATATTGTAAAAAAAGCTTCAAAAAAATAATAAGTTTATTCTTAGTACTCACGATGATTTTGAGTACATGGGGCAGTGTTGGATTGAAGACGGATGCCTCAGACACAGCATCCAGTGATGTGACGTCATATACGGTAAAGACAACGGACAAAGGCGGATGGAACTTGTATATATTTAACAAGACAGCAAATTCAGGACCGGTAACAATGACATATACGGTAGATTCTGCTGTGAATGTTAACACTCCAGACGGACGTACTGGTGTAGTAGCCAGTGCAAATCCTTTCTCGAGCAGTGCAGGACGTCAG
>JAZUCE010000145.1:0-1326 GCA_045638905.1 Faecalimonas sp. | reverse complement strand
ATGATGAATGGTGTACAATGGAGAGTGTATTGGCAGATAATGCAGAAGTCTTGGCGCTTGCGAAAAGACATAATTCAAACTATATTCTTATTGATGACCAATACGAAATCAAGATTGATTTATAACGACAAATTCCAATTTGACGGAGTGTATTATGGGAAAGAAATTATCGGAAATGAGTTTGGAAGAACTGTGGCAGTTGTTTCCTATTATTTTAACCAAACATCAAGAATACTGGAAAGAATGGTATTTGGAAGAAGAAAATCTATTGAAAAAAGCTCTTCCTCAAATGGAAAGAATAAGCCATATAGGAAGTACGGCTGTTTCTTCTATTTGGGCAAAACCGATTATTGATATTCTTGTAGAAGTTCCAAAGGAAAACAACTTGCTTGATTATAAAGATTTGATTATAAACAACGGCTATATTTGCATGTCGGAAAGCGAAGATAGGATTTCTTTTAATAAAGGATATACCGAAAATGGATTTTCCGAGAGAGTATTTCATCTGCATTTGAGATATGCAGGCGATAACGATGAATTGTATTTTAGAGATTATCTTATCGAGTTTCCCGATATAGCAAAAGAGTATGAAAAATTAAAGCTTTCGTTATGCAAAGAATACGAACACAATAGAGATGCTTATACAAACGCAAAGACCGAGTTCGTAAAGGAATATACTGAAAAAGCTAAAAAATTATACGGCAACAGATATTGACAAATTCCAATTTGTTTGAGGTGAATTATGAAAGACGAATGCTTGATTTGCGGTGCACCGCTGAAATATTTGGAAAACGACGAACTGATGGAATGCGCCATCTGTCACAAAAAAGAAAGCAGTAAAACCGCTTGCGAGAACGGTCACTACATATGCAACGAATGCCATACGCAAGGGATGGATAGCATTATAGGCGTATGCCTTGCCGAAACTTCGAAGAATCCTATTGCAATCATTCAAAGAATGATGGCTCTGCCGTTTTGCCATATGCATGGTCTCGAACATCATGTGATGGTTGGTTCGGCACTCCTCACCGCATATAAAAACGCAGGCGGCGAAATCGACCTTGTGAAAGCACTTTCAGAGATGCAAGCACGAGGGAAGAAAGTTCCTGGCGGTGCGTGCGGATTTTGGGGAGCTTGCGGAGCAGGCGTAAGCGCTGGAATGTTCGTATCCATTGTAACTGGTTCGACACCGCTTGCAAACGAAGCATGGGGCTTGTCCAATAGAATGACGTCGGCTGCGCTTGGTGCAATAGGGGAAGTTGGCGGTCCCCGTTGTTGTAAGCGCGATTCGTATATTTCCATCATAAAAGCGGTTGAGTTTGCAAA
>JAZUCE010000144.1:0-2081 GCA_045638905.1 Faecalimonas sp. | reverse complement strand
CTATATGAAGCCGCTACATATATGAGGAATGAATGGGAGGCAATCAGGAACGTATTCAGTTACGGAAACACGAAATTGGACAACAATACGGTGGAACGGCTTAACCGGTATTTTTCCATCTCAAGAAGAAATTCATTGTTCTTCGGCAGCCACAAGGGTGCCGAACGGGCAGCCATACTTTATACATTGGCCTTGTCGTGCAGGATGAATAAAGTGGACTTGTTTGAATATCTAACAGATATTATTGAGAAGACGGCTGAATGGCAACCAAACACATCATTGGACAAATACAGGGATTTATTACCGGATAAGTGGAATCAGGGCTGATGAAAGGACATCAGCCCTGATTTTATAAGTGAGAAAGAGAATCGCGGAGACGCTTACATATCCGCAGACACCAGGAAATTAGACTTGACAAACTCCTTACAGCCAACCAATGGAGTATAATCAAGCACATTGAACAAATATCTGAAGGCATAGCTGCCGGAACAATGACAGGAGAACAGGACATCATCTCCCACTATAAAGATGTTGAAGGGAAGGACTTGATAGGATTGGATCAGAAATTGGATGAATGCTTCAAGAAAAGATGTGTGGAGCAAAGCAAGAAAAGAAAACTCCCCAAACCATCCAATAAAGAAATTTTCAAGACATTTTTCTGTAAAGGATACAAGAGCGCGCATCCGATGCTCTTGGAAGTGCTGGAAAACAATATAGCTTATCGGAAACTGATAATTTTATGTAGGGAGTTCAGGGACATGATGAACGGATATCCATTCACGCATACGCTACAAATGTGGATTAGACTAGTCCGAAACCTGAAAATAAAGGAATGTTCGGATTTTTGCAAGATGGTAGAACTGGATTTTGAGGCTATTGCTAACGCTGTTGAACTCCCCTTCAACAATGGAATATTGGAGGGGACTGTCAACAGAATTAAAAACATCAAAAGAATGATGTTTGGTAAAGCAGGGGAAAGACTGCTTAAAATGAAATTGATTTTAAATTCTTCCACCTAAAGTGACGAAGAACCTGATTAAAATAGTAATAAAGGCGAAGAATGAATAAGTTCTCCGCCTTTACTATTTCTCGTTTCAGATGATAAAAAATCACAATCGGATTGTCGTCCTCTCCTACTTCTTGCAAAGCATCGGGGATAGTTATCTTACCCGTTTCTTAGTAAATAGTCCTCCATTTTTTTGAATTTAAATTTAGCAACAACTAAATTATCATCAAACTTCAATTGTGAAGCAATTTCTTGTAATTTACCTTTTAGCTTTCCTTCTTTTAATTTTTCTAATATGAGTTCAGTCTTATATCGTCCAAGTGCCTGATTCTTGGAGTGCATATTGATGGAGTTATGATGTGGGAATATATTCCAAGCATCACGTTTGTCTTTCACATCAAAATCCGAATCCAACAAAGAATCGTACAATTCTATATGATATATTTCACCGCTCTTTCTGTCCAGCATATAGTGAGGCGCCATTCGTTCATCGAAATCATATTTCTTTCCAATTTCATAGTCCATCGGGACTATACCAAACATAAAATAGTCATCAGTATAGGCAAAAGGTGCAATTAGTTTGGGCACACTCATATTGTGTGCGGAAGGGGTACGCAATATAATAGGTGTCAAACAATTATCCTTATAACTATATAGTGTGTCCAATCCGTTGTTAATCAATAGTAAATCATTGCTGTTTTTCAAAATATGAGGAAAATTAAATCCTTCCAAACGCGTATAATATTCATTTTGTCCTTTCGCCATTTTGAAAGTCTGATGTATAGGAGTTTTAATCTGAAGGCGTTTGTCTATTTCTTTTAAAGAACCATCCTGTTTGTTTATCAAATAGAAAGGAGTAAGGTCTGCTTTCTGGGCATATTTTTCTTCAGGTGTTGGCCAATATGAATTGTTGAAAATAGCAAGAAAGTCAGAATCATAGTGGTGGATATTTTCAGGTAGAGTTATTTTTGAAGGATATTTTATAGTTCGTTTATAGGCTCCATTGAAGTCATAAACGACAATTTTAGGGTGTGCATTCACATAAATTTCCCCTTTGCTAAAATCTGCTTCTACA
>JAZUCE010000143.1:0-187113 GCA_045638905.1 Faecalimonas sp. | reverse complement strand
GGTGAGTTAGCACCGATATGTGTGGATACGTTCATACCGGTAGATAAGTCGTTAATTCGATAGGCTAATACTGTATCACAAGACTGGCTTGTAGTGCCTTCCTTTTTGTAACCTGTGGTAGTTGCATTGGCTAAGTTATTGGTCATAACGTCCATTCTATTCTGTTCATTTACCATTCCGCTCCATGCGGTATAGAGTCCCTTTAACATAGCCATCCTCCTACGAAAAAATTAGTCTTCGTTGTATCCTGTTAAGCATTCTACATATTTACCGGTTCCGATAGCCACTGCTGTCATCGGATCCTCAGCTGTCATGGTATTAATACCTGTTCTATCTTCAATCAATTCTTCCAAGCCGCGAAGCAATGCGCCACCACCGGTTAACACAATACCTCGGTCTAAAATATCTGCCGACAATTCAGGTGGAGTTCTCTCCAATACAGCAATTACTGCTTCCACAATCTGCGCTGTTGTCTCTCTCAGCGCTTCCTCTGTCTCGGAAGAGGTAACTGTAACAGTCTTTGGTAAACCGGTTACCAAATTACGTCCTCTTACTTCTATTGCCATATCTTCCACCAATGGATAAGTTGTTCCAACTTTAATCTTGATATCTTCAGCTGTACGTTCCCCGATTAACAAATTGTGCTTCTTACGCATATAACGAACAATTGCTTCGTCAAAATCATCGCCAGCCACCTTGAGTGAAGTATTTACAACAGTTCCACCAAGAGAAATAACTGCTACATCCGTAGTTCCACCACCGATATCTACAATCATATTTCCACATGGCTTCGCAATATCAATGCCTGCACCGATTGCTGCTGCTACCGGTTCTTCTATCAGATGAACCTCTCTTGCACCCGCTGCAAATCCTGCTTCTGTAACTGCTTTCTTTTCTACTTCCGTAACACCACTAGGTACACAAATACTAATACGTGGCTTTTTAAAGAGACGGATTCCCACCGCTTTTTGCACGAAATATTTAATCATCTTCTCTGTTACTGTATAATCTGAAATAACACCCTGTCTCAGAGGTCTGATTGCAATGATATTTCCCGGTGTTCTTCCCAGCATCAACCTCGCATCTTCACCAATTGCTTTAATCTCATTGGTATCTCTATCAAATGCTACAACTGAAGGCTCTTTTAAAACAACACCCTTTCCTTTTACATACACCAAAACGCTGGCGGTTCCTAAATCGATTCCGATATCCGTAACTGACATCTGTTTTCTCCTTTCACTACCCTTATCTATTTCATCATCTTTTGTTCTCACTCATAATGTCTATAACATTATAATTGAATTTCTAATAAATGGAAAGTCTTTTTTTACTTTTTCTTAGCAGTCAATTCACGTTTGATATAGTGTCCGGTATAAGAGCTTGTATTTTCTGCAATCTCTTCCGGCGTACCTTTTGCAATGACTGTTCCGCCCTTGTCTCCGCCTTCCGGTCCAATATCAATAATATAATCTGCCGTTTTTATTACATCCAGATTATGTTCAATGACTACAACTGTATTGCCATCTGACGTCAGTCTGCCAAGAATTTCTGTCAGTTTATGAACATCTGCAAAATGAAGTCCTGTAGTTGGTTCATCCAAGATATAAATCGTTTTCCCTGTGCTCCTCTTACTCAGCTCTGTGGCCAACTTAATACGTTGCGCTTCTCCTCCCGATAAGGTAGTGGATGGTTGTCCTAATCGAATATAGGAAAGTCCCACATCGTATAGGGTCTCTATTTTTCTTCGAATGCTCGGAACATGTTCAAAGAAGCTCAACGCCTCTTCTACCGTCATATTCAGCACATCATAAATGCTTTTTCCCTTATATTTCACCTCTAATGTCTCACGATTATATCGTTTCCCACCACATACCTCACACGGCACATACACATCCGGAAGGAAATGCATTTCAATCTTCAAGATACCATCACCCGAACAGGCCTCGCATCGTCCACCCTTCACATTAAAGCTGAATCTGCCTTTTTTATACCCCTTCGCTTTCGCATCCGGCGTAGCGGCAAATAAATCACGAATCATATCAAACACACCTGTATAGGTAGCCGGATTGGACCTCGGCGTTCTTCCGATTGGCGACTGGTCAATATTAATCACCTTATCTAACTGTTCTACACCTTCCATCCCCTTATGCTTTCCCGGAATTATTCTTGCTCGATTTAACTTTCTGGCAAGGGCCTTGTATAGTATCTCGTTCACCAGAGAGCTTTTTCCGGAACCCGATACACCGGTAACGCAGGTCAAAACTCCTAATGGAATCTCCACATCGATATTTTTCAAATTGTTCTCTGCAGCCCCACGAACAGTCAGCCAGCCCTTTGCTTCCTTGCGTACTTCCGGTATTGGTATCTGAATCTTGCCGCTTAAGTACGCGCCGGTAATGGAGCCATCACAGGACATAATCTCCTTAGCAGTTCCCACGGCAACCACTTCACCACCATGTTCCCCTGCGCCCGGACCGATATCAACGATATAATCCGCCTCCTTCATAGTGTCCTCGTCATGTTCCACTACAATAAGGGTATTACCCAAATCCCGCAAATGCTTTAAAGTTCCCAAAAGCTTATCATTATCTCTTTGATGCAATCCAATACTAGGCTCGTCCAAAATATAGGCAACGCCAACCAAGCCAGAGCCAATTTGAGTTGCAAGGCGAATTCGCTGTGCCTCTCCACCAGATAAACTACCTGTTGCACGAGACAAGGTCAAATAGTCCAAACCTACATTCATCAGGAAGCAAAGACGAGCTTTGATTTCTTTTAAAATCTGTTCTCCAATAAACGCCTGGGTTTCTGTTAACTGTAAGTTTTCTAAGAACTGTACCAGTTTTCCTATGGAGAAATTTGTGATTTCTGAAATATTCTTCCCACCGACAGTAACTGCAAGAGCCCCCTGTTTCAGACGTTGTCCACCACATTCGTGACACGGCGTGATGCGCATGAAAGACTCATACTCTGCCTTCATGGTCTCGGATGCTGTCTCCCTATAACGACGCTCCACACTGCGCACAAGACCATCAAAGGCAATGTCATAATATCCTTCTCCACGTTGTCCCACGTAGTGTACCTTTACTGTTTTTCCATTTGTACCATTAATCAAAATATTTTTGATATCTTCCGGATAATCTTGAAATGGCGTACTTAAAGAGAACCCATATTCTTCACTTAAAGCATTTAATATAGCTCTTGTAAAACTTTTCTCATCGGTACTGGATTGCCATCCCAACACAACAATTGCACCTTCATCAATGCTAAGACTTTGATCTGGAATCATTAGGTCAATATCAAATTCCATCTTGTAACCAAGTCCAAAGCAAACCGGACACGCTCCAAACGGATTGTTAAATGAGAAGGTTCTCGGCTCAATCTCGTCAATACTGATTCCACAGTCCGGGCAGGAAAAGCTCTGGCTAAATTGAATCGGTTCCCCGCCAATTACGTCCACTACCAATAGGCCCTCTGCAAGCTCCAATACATTTTCAATGGAATCCGTCATACGTTTTTCAATACCCAGGCGTACCACAAGTCTGTCCACAATAATCTCAATATTATGTTTGATATTCTTATCTAAGTTGATTTCTTCGGTTAATTCATAGAGATTTCCATCCACTCGCGCACGGACATAGCCGCTTTTCTTTGCGCGTTCCAAAAGTTTCTCATGTCTCCCCTTTTTACCACGCACAACCGGTGCTAAGAGCTGTATCTTAGTCCCTTCTGGAAGCTCCATAATCTGGTCCACCATCTGGTCTACCGTCTGCTTCTTAATCTCTTTGCCGCATTTCGGACAATGTACGATCCCAATTCTTGCATAAAGCAAACGGAAATAATCATATATTTCTGTCACTGTTCCAACAGTAGAACGTGGATTTCGGTTGGTAGTTTTCTGGTCGATGGAAATAGCCGGGGACAATCCTTCAATACTCTCCACATTCGGTTTCTCCATCTGTCCCAAGAACTGTCTTGCATAAGAAGACAAAGATTCCATATATCTTCTCTGTCCCTCGGCATAAATGGTGTCAAATGCAAGGGATGACTTACCGGAACCACTAAGTCCTGTCAAAACGACTAATTCATTACGGGGGATATCAATATCTATATTTTTTAAGTTGTGCTCATTGGCACCACGTATTTTGATATACTTCTTGTTGTCTTTCATTTCTTACCTCTGTATATAGTGTCATTCTTTTCATTCACTTGCTTCCAGCTCCTGATATATCTGCTTCAGTTCTATCATCTTATCACGTAGTCCTGCTGCAGCCTCGAAGTTAAGTTCTGCCGCCGCCTTTCGCATTTGTTTGGAAACATCCTTAATCAATTTCTCCAGTTCCGTCTTACTCATAGATTCCGGATCCTTTTCCATGCGAAGTTCTTCCGCTGCAACCTTCTTAGAAATGCTAATCAAGTCACGGACCGCTTTACGAATGGTCTGTGGTGTAATACCATGCTCTATATTATACTCCATCTGCAGTTTCCGTCTACGCTCAGTTTCTTCCATTGCACGTCTCATAGAATCTGTAATGGTATCTGCATACATAATAACATGTCCCTCTGAGTTACGTGCCGCACGACCAATGGTCTGAATCAGGGATGTCTCCGAACGAAGGAAGCCTTCCTTGTCCGCATCTAAAATAGCAATCAGCGTAATCTCCGGAATATCCAATCCCTCTCGCAAAAGATTAATACCAACAAGCACGTCAAAAACATCCAAACGCATATCTCGGATAATCTCTGTTCGCTCCAAGGTATCAATGTCGGAGTGGAGATATTTCACACGAATACCCAGCTCACGCATATAATCTGTCAAATCCTCTGCCATGCGCTTCGTCAATGTCGTAATCAGCACTTTATTCTTATTGGCTATCTCTTTATTCACTTCCCCAATCAAATCGTCTATCTGACCTTCAATCGGGCGCACTTCTACCACTGGGTCCAAAAGTCCGGTAGGACGTATAATCTGCTCGGCACGAAGGAGTTCATTTTGCTCCTCGTATTTGCCTGGTGTAGCCGAAACAAAAAGCATCTGATTCACTTTTCCCTCAAACTCACCAAAATTAAGTGGACGGTTATCCTTCGCAGACGGCAGACGGAAACCATAATCTACTAGCGTAGATTTTCTTGATTGATCGCCATTGTACATAGCCCCCAATTGCGGAATGGTCATGTGCGACTCATCAATCATAATCAGAAAATCATCTGGAAAATAATCGATAAGTGTATGTGGCGGCTGCCCCGCTTCAAGTCCTGTCAAATGTCTGGAATAATTCTCAATTCCGGAGCAAAATCCGGTCTCTCGCATCATCTCTATATCAAAATTGGTACGCTCGGCAATACGCTGAGCTTCCAACAATTTATCTTCACTCTTAAAATAGCGCACCCGTTCTTCTAATTCTTCTTCGATTTCTTGTATCGCACGATTCATGCTGTCCTGTGACACCACGTAATGAGATGCAGGGAAAATCACCATATGCTCTAATGCAGCCTTAATCTCTCCTGTCAGCACATCTATCTCTGTAATTCTGTCCACTTCATCTCCGAAAAATTCCACTCGGTAGGCTTTGTTTTCCGAATATGCCGGAAATATTTCTAACACATCTCCGTGTACACGGAAGGTTCCACGCTTAAAGTCCATCTCATTGCGGTCATACTGAATATCAATCAGTTTTCGAATGACTTCGTCCCGGTCTTTAATCATGCCCGGACGAAGGGAAATTACCATCTCTTTATAATCAATCGGCGAACCAAGCCCGTAGATACAAGAAACACTGGCTACAATGATTACATCACGGCGTTCAGAAAGGGCTGCTGTTGCTGAATGACGCAGTTTGTCAATCTCGTCATTGATAGACGAATCCTTCGCAATATAGGTGTCAGACGATGGCACATAGGCTTCCGGTTGGTAGTAATCGTAATAAGATACAAAATACTCCACCGCGTTATCAGGGAAGAACTCTTTGAACTCCCCGTAGAGCTGTGCTGCCAAGGTCTTGTTATGCGCAATCACCAAGGTTGGTTTATTCAGTTTTTCAATAATATTCGCCATTGTAAATGTTTTACCGGAACCTGTAACACCAAGAAGTGTCTGGCATTGGTTGCCTTCTTCAAAGCCTTTGACAAGGGCTTCGATTGCCTGTGGCTGGTCGCCGGTTGGCTGATATTCTGATTTTAAAACGAATTGATCCATAACATTTCTCCGCATTATAATCGTTATTATAACATTAGCTCGGACGTGTCGCCCGAGCAATCTGTTTGGCAGTCTCAACATCCATTCATTGACTTTCTCTGTTGCACCTGATACTATGTATATAATATAACATAGATTCATTCTAGAAGAAAGGAGTATCCTCATGAAAAATTTATTTGATTTAACAGGTAAAGTTGCATTAGTAACCGGCGCTTCTTCCGGTCTTGGTGTACAGTTCGCAAAAGCTCTTGCAAATCAAGGCGCTGACATTGCAATCTGCGCAAGAAGACTTGAAAAACTCGAAGCTGTAAAATCAGAAATTGAAGCAATTGGTGTGAAATGTTACGTTCACACATGTGATGCTATGGATCCTGCACAAGTAAAAGCTACTGTTGATGATGTTGTAGCTCATTATGGAAAAATTGATATCCTTGTAAACAATGCAGGGCTTGGTTTGACAGAACCAGCTGAAAGCCAAAGCGATGAAACATGGACCAAGATGGTTGGCACTAACTTAAATGGTGTTTACTACTTTGCAAGAGAAGCCGGACGCCACATGGTAGAAAAAGGCTATGGTAAAGTAATTAATATAGGTTCCATCCATTCTACAGTTTCACTGCCTGGAAGTCCAATGACAGCATACTGTGCTACAAAAGGTGCTGTTGAAATGCTTACAAAATCACTTGCTACAGAATGGGCACAAAAAGGTATTACTGTTAACGCAATCGGACCAGCTTACTTTGCAAGTGAAATGACAGCACAAATTTTCGAAAATCCGGCTATGCTTGGTATGATTTCTGCTCTTTGCCCAATGGGAAGGCCAGGGCGTCCAGGCGAATTAGACGGTGCGCTTATCTATTTTGCATCTGACGCATCAAGTTATACAACAGGTCAATTATTAACGGTTGATGGTGGTTGGACAGCTGTTTAATCTGCGACAAGATGATTTTGAACGGAATAAAAAGAAAAGTTAGGGCGAGGTGCGGCTCATATTGAGCCGTTCCTCGCCCTATTTAAAACTGTCTATTTACCGACAGCCCCATTATTACTTCTTCGCTCTTGCTTTAAACTCTTCCACAATCGCAATCATTTCTTCCGACGGATTGGAAACCACCGCAGATGCAAAAATCTTGCAGAGAGGATTCGTTGTCACACGCTCCACTGCTGCGCTCACTGCAGCCACTTCTCCGCTGACGAAAACCAATACATGACCTCCGCATTTCGTATCCTTGGTTTCATATTCCACTTCTGAAGTCTTCAACATCTGGTCCAATACAATCACTGCATTTGACTCTCCGAGAACTTCCACTAATCCATATGCTCCGTATGCCATAACATTTACCTCTGCTTTCGACCTTACTTATTGATTGTCATCGCTGCTGCAAGTTCTGTTCCCTTATCAGGCGCTGCAATGACTGTATGCGAAATAATCTTAGCAATTGGTGCTGCTTTTGCCAAAGCCGCCTCCATCGCTGCATTTACATCTGATATTCTACCACGCATCTTCACGCATGCACCTGCGCCAAGACGGTTTCTCTCTACGGATTGTATCTTGACATCTGCTGTCTTTGCCGCCGCATCCAATGCAACGAAGCAAGCACATTCGCTGTCTAATTCAAAAACACCAATTGCCATTCCGTCGTACTTTCCACTCATACCGAAATCCTCATTTCTTTATATAATTTCAAACAAAAATTCTCTTTTAGTATTGTAACATACTTAGTCATCTTCCCGCAAGCTTTTGATTCCCTGTATCAGAATTTTGACATCATTAAAGATATAGTCAAATGCTCCGGCTTCAATCATATTAATCAAAATGATACCAATCGGAACCGCCAGAATCATCCAAAGTACACCACCCAATCTATAACCAATATAGATAAACACCAACGTTGGAAGCGGATTTAAGCCCACCTCATCACCAACAAGTTTTGGCTGAATGGTTTGTCTTACAACCTGTGTAGTCACATACAAAACCAGTAAAATAATAAACCGTTTGAAATCTCCGTCAAACAAGGTGTAGATACACCACGGAACAAACACAGCTCCTGTTCCAAAGAACGGCAGAAAGTCTACAAAAGCAATTAACAACGCAAACAAGAGCGCATACTTTACTTTCAAAATAGCAAGCCCAACTAACAAAATTGCCGCCACAACTAACATGATTTTAAACTGTGCTTTGAAGTATCCGCCGACAGAAGTCTTGAGATTCGTTCCCACCATTGTCAATCTGTCATAGACCGGTTTCGGAGTCATTTTCTTGAACCATGCAACTACAACTTCTCTGTCTGCAACAAAAAAGTAAGCTGACAGTACGGTCACAAAGGTTCCTATTATGACTGACGGAATAGACTTCGCAACTCCTCCTGCAAAATTGACAGTCGGTTCGCCTAATTGCTTTAACAAATCTGCCACCAAGCCTCCCAAATTGGACACCAAACTATTCAGTCCGTTTTTCAATCCCTTTGGAAGCATATTTAAATATTTATTCATGTTATTGGAAACTTCCGCAAACTGAACTTTTAAATCTTCATACATGGCAGGCATATTAGATATCAAACTGCCAAGTTCACGTATGAGCACACTAATCAGCCAATAGCTCAATGCTATAATCGCTCCGAGCACAACAACAATCATAATAGCCGAACCTAGCTTCTTTTTGATTTTCAGTCTCTTATCCAACCAACATACAACCGGATTGGCAATGCTTGCGATAAACCATCCTATCACAAATGGAATAAAAAACTTGATAATTCCTACCCCTGCTACTACTACAAATGTAGTTGCTAAGACACTAAATATTAAGCTGACAATGACCTTCCAATATGGACGATTATTTTCCATCTATTCCACCTCTTTTTCTTCTGTAAGATATGTTTCCATCAGTTCCCAAATCTCTTCTCTTCCCTGCTTTGTCTCTGCTGAGAACGGGATAACAATCGTTCCCGGCAACAATTTCAGGCCTTCTTTAATCTGTTTTACATGTTTGGCAACCTGACTGCGTTTTAATTTATCCAGTTTGGTCGCAATAATAATCGGATGATATCCTTGTGAGACAATCCACTCATACATCATCTTGTCATTCCCAGATGGCTCATGCCGAATATCAATCAAGAGAAAAACTGCTTTCAATTGTTTTGAGGTGTTCAAATAACGTTCAATAAGCTGACCCCATTTGATTTTTTCCTGCTCTGAAACCTTGGCATAACCATACCCCGGCAAATCTACAAGATACATCTCTTCATTTACATTATAAAAATTAATCGTCTGAGTCTTCCCCGGTGTGGCTGACGTTCTGGCAAGTGCCTTACGATTCATGAGCGCATTAATCAAGGAAGACTTGCCAACGTTCGACTTCCCTGCAAATGCAACCTCCACCTTATCTGTTTCAGGCAGTTTGCTGGTAATACCACACACAATCTCTAATTCTACACTTTTAATCTTCATTTTTTATTCCTCATCTACCAACGCTGTTTTCAATACATCCGTCATATAATTCACCGGTATAATTTCCAAGCCTTTTGTAATCTCTGTCGAGATATCTTCTACATCCCGCATGTTTTTTTCCGGTATGAAGACCGTTTTTACTCCGGCATTCTTTGCCGCAAGTAGTTTTTCTTTCAAACCACCAATTGGCAGAATTCTGCCGCGCAAGGTGATTTCCCCGGTCATTGCAACATCAGCCCGCACCTTTTTCCCTATAATTGCAGAAAGCATGGCTGTTGCCATGGTAATGCCGGCTGACGGACCGTCCTTCGGCGTTGCCCCTTCCGGAATGTGAATATGGATATCGTGCTTCTCAAAGAAATCATCTGCAATGTCATATTCTTTTCCGATAGAACGAATATAACTAATTCCGGCCCTCGCTGATTCTTTCATAACATCTCCCAGCTGACCTGTCAATAGAATTTCGCCTTTTCCCGGCATAATATTTACTTCTATTTCCAAAGTGTCACCGCCGACACTGGTCCAAGCAAGCCCTCGCACAATTCCCACTTCATCTGTTTGATTAATCATATGGTACTGATACTTTTCCTTGCCTAAATATTTTTCCAAATTGCGCTCCGTTACACGAACTGTAGTTTTTCCTTCTTCCAGAAGCTCCCTGGCAGCCTTCCTACAGATTTCGCCAATGGTACGTTCCAACTGTCTCACACCTGCTTCTTTGGTGTAACAGCCGGTCATTTTCCAAATGGCAGCTTTCGCAATTTTTAACTGTTCCTCTGTCAGACCATGCTTTTTTAACTGCTTAGGAATGAGATGCTTTGTGGCAATATGCAGTTTTTCATTCTCAGTATAACTGCTGATTTCAATCACTTCCATACGGTCCAAAAGAGGATGCGGAATGGTTTGCAAACTATTTGCAGTGGTAACAAACATAACTTCCGACAAATCCAGTGGAACCTCCAAATAATGGTCGCGGAATTTGACATTTTGTTCATTGTCTAACACTTCCAGAAGTGCTGAAAATGTATCCCCCTTATAATCATTGCTGACTTTATCAATTTCATCTAATAAAATCAAAGCATTTTTGACTCCGGCAGATTTTAACGCATTTGCAATACGTCCCGGCATTGCTCCCACATAAGTTTTCCGATGTCCTCGTATTTCAGCCTCATCGCGGATTCCCCCCAATGAGATTCTTGCATACGGCTTACTCAATGCCTTCGACAAAGATTTTGCAATGGAAGTTTTCCCTGTTCCCGGTGGCCCAACCAGACAAAGAATTGGACTATCACCTTTGTTTGTCAATTTGCGAACTGCCAAAAATTCCAAAATACGTTCTTTTACCTTCTCGAGTCCGTAATGATCTTCCTCCAAAATTTGCTTTGCTTTCGAAAGTTCCACGTAATCTTCTGCCATCTTATCCCACGGCATTTCCAACATGGTTTCAATATAGGTACGTACCACTCCGCTTTCGGCGGAGTTTTGCATTGCACTTTTGAAACGATGAATCTCTTTCATCAATTTTTCTTTTACTTCCTGCGATGCGACTAATTTATTTGTTGCTTCCATGAACTCTTCTGCATCTGAAACAAGATTCTCTTCTCCTAGTTCTTCACGAATCACTTTCATCTGCTCTCTCAAGATAAATTCCTTCTGATGCTTGTCCATGCGTTCTTTTACTTTTGCCTGGATATTTTCTTTCATGCCAATGACTGCAATCTCATTGGCAATCTTAAAAGATAGCAAAGCGCAACGCTTATGCAAATCGTTTTCCTCTAAAATATCCTGCAAATTCAAATAATCAAACGGTAACACTGCCGCTATTTTGTTAACCAAATTCTTAAACTCTTTGATATCGGCAATCTGAGTCGCCACATCCTTTGGAATTTTCCCACTCTTTAAGCAGAATTCCAAGAAGATTTCCTGCAGACTTCTTGCCTCCGGCATTTCACTTAAGTTTTCCGGCTCATAATCATTATAGTCTTCTACAAGTTGCACTTCCGCCTGCATATAAGGATTCATTTGTGAAATCTCTACCAGCTTTGCCCTCTGCCAACCCGTGACCAATACGCGATGCATACCCTTGGACATTTTGGCAATCTGTTTAATCGTAGCGATGGTTCCGATTTCATAAACATCCTTTTGTTCAGGTTCTTCTATACTCAATTCTCGTTGTGCAACAAGAAATATTTTCTGTTCCTTCCCTTGCATAGCCTTCTCGACAGCTTCAACAGAGCGAGTTCTGCTCACGTCAAAATGAGCAACCATTTCCGGCAAAATTGTCATTCCACGTAATGCTACCATAGGCATGCTAATCGTTTGTTTTTCCATAGAAATTTCTCCTTAAAGAAATAGAACAGGCACATAGCTGTACCCGTTCCATATTTATGCACTCTGTGTTCCAATTGCATCAGAATTATAAACCGGCTTTCCTTTACCTAGAACAGTGTCTTTCGTAATCAAGCATGTTTTGATGGAATCATCTGATGGTACATGATACATAGTATCCAACATAATATTTTCCATAATTGCACGAAGACCTCTGGCTCCGGTCTTTCTTGCCAATGTAATATCAGCAATACCTTCCAATGCCTCTTTTTCGAACTCTAATTCAACACCGTCGAGTTCTAACAGTTTCTTATATTGCTTTACAATTGCACTCTTTGGTTCTGTTAAAATGCGGATTAATGCCTCTCTGTCAAGTTGTTCCAAAGTCACATTAATTGGAACACGGCCAACCAACTCCGGTATGATTCCAAATTTGATTAAGTCTTGTGGCAAAATCTGTCTTAACAACTGACCATCTTTCTTTTCTGCTTTTCCCATAATCTCCGAGTTGAATCCCATTGACTTTCGGTCCAAACGTGTCTCGATAATCTTTTCTATTCCTTCGAATGCCCCACCACAAATAAATAGTATATTTGTAGTATCAATCTGAATTAACTCCTGGTGTGGGTGCTTTCTACCGCCCTGTGGTGGTACAGATGCCACAGTTCCCTCGATAATTTTAAGAAGCGCCTGCTGCACACCTTCTCCGGATACATCTCGTGTAATAGAAGGATTTTCAGATTTTCTTGTAATTTTATCAATTTCATCAATATAAATGATTCCATATTCTGCTCTTTTCACATCGCCGTCAGCTGCCTGGATAACCTTCAGTAAAATATTTTCTACGTCTTCTCCCACATATCCTGCCTCTGTTAAGGCTGTTGCGTCTGCAATTGCAAATGGAACATTTAAAATCTTAGCTAATGTCTGCGCCAACAAGGTTTTTCCACATCCCGTCGGTCCCAACATCAATATATTACTCTTCTGTAGTTCTACTCCTATATCTTTTCCAGCAAGGATTCTTTTGTAATGGTTGTAAACTGCTACTGAAAGAACTTTCTTCGCGTCTTCTTGACCAATAACATAATCATCTAAAAAAGCTTTAATTTCTTCCGGCTTCAAAAGATTAATTTCTTCTGCAACAGGATTAATCTCATCCAGTTCAAGTTCTTCATCAATAATTTCGGCACAAACTTCCACACATTCATCGCAAATAAAAGTGTTGTTCGGTCCTGCAATCAGTTTACGCACTTGCGACTGTGTCTTGCCGCAAAACGAACATTTCACAATATCTTCAACTTTTTTTCCTGCCATACTCTCTCCTCATTTTTATGCGTAAAGGGGCTGCTCTCGACATCAGAACATCCCCCTCTTTTTTAGCTAGTGATTTGTGATTACTTCATCAACCAAACCGTATTCTTTTGCTTCCTGTGCAGACATGAAATTATCTCTTTCTGTATCAATTTCAATTCTGTCTATACTTTGTCCTGTATTCTGCGCAAGAATTTCATTTAACTTTTGTCTTGTCCTTAAAATATGTTCAGCAACAATCTTAATTTCCGTTGCCTGTCCTCTTGCTCCACCGGATGGCTGATGAATCATAATTTCAGAATTCGGAAGTGCATAACGTTTGCCCTTTGCACCACCTGCCAGCAAAAATGAGCCCATGCTTGCTGCCATTCCGATACAAATGGTTGAAACATCACACTTAATATACTGCATGGTATCATAAATAGCCATACCTGCTGTTACAGAACCGCCCGGACTGTTAATGTATAAATGGATATCCTTCTCCGGATCTTCTCCTTCCAAAAATAACAATTGTGCAATAATCACACTCGCTGATGCATCTGTTACTTCCTCACCCAGGAAAATAATTCTCTCTTTTAATAATCTTGAATAAATGTCGTAAGAACGTTCTCCACGACTTGTCTGTTCAATGACATAAGGTATTACGCTCATGAACATGCCTCCCTTAAGTTCTATTCTTCTACAGCGTTGTCAATTAACAAAGTAACTGCTTCTTGAACAGCCATATCTGCTTTCATCTGAGCTTTTTCACTTTCGCCCATATATTCTTTCAGTTTGTCAACTTCCATCTGATACATTTCAGCCATCTTAGCTAATTCTGCATCAAATTTTTCATCAGAGATTTCAATGTTTTCAGCTTTTGCGATTGCTTCAAGTACTAATCTTGTCTGGATACGTTTCACAGCCTGTGGTCTCATTTCCTCTTTCATCTTATCTGCTGTCAAACCTGTAAACTGGAAGTATTGTTCCATAGCAAGACCTTGTGACTGTAATCTTTGTGCAAACTCTTGAATCATCTGTCCAACTTGTGTATCAATCATTGCTTCCGGAATTTCCATAGTAGCATTAGCAACTGCCTTTTCTACTGCCTGGTCTTCTTTTTGTCTGTTACCGTCTGCAATTTTTTGTTCCTTAATCTTTGCCTTGATGTCAGCCTTGTATTCTTCTAATGTATCAAATTCAGAAACTTCTGCTGCGAAATCATCATCTAATTCCGGAAGTTCTTTCACTTTGATTTCATGTACTGTACACTTAAATGTAGCTTCTTTTCCAGCCAAATCTTCTGAGTGGTATTCCTCTGGGAATGTTACGTTAACTTCAACTTCTTTGCCTGTTTCTGCTCCAATTAATTGTTCTTCAAATCCTGGGATAAATGCTCCTGAACCAATGGTTAACGGATAGTTCTCACCTTTACCGCCTTCAAATGCCACACCGTTTACAAAACCTTCAAAATCCATAACAACTTCGTCGCCATCTTGAACTGCACGGTCTTCTACAGCAACTGTTCTCGCATTTTTCTTTTGCTCTTCTTCTAATTTCGCATCTACTTCTTTTGCTGTTACTCTGGTAGAAATCTTTTCTACTTTCAATCCCTTGTATTCACCAAGTGTTACTTCCGGTTTTAATGCAACTTCAGCTGTAAAGATAAATGGTTTTCCTTTTTCCAACTGCACAACATCAATACTTGGTTGTGAAACAATTTCCAATTCACTTTCATCGTATGCTTTTGCATATGCTTCCGGAATCAAAGAATTTGCTGCATCTTCATAAAAGATTTCTACGCCATACATCTTTTCAATCATTTGGCGTGGAACTTTTCCTTTACGGAATCCCGGTACACTGATTTTTCCTCTTTGTTTTAAATAAGCACCTTGAATCGCTTTTTCTAATTCTTCAGCAGAAACCTCAATTGTAAGTTTTGCCATGTTTTTTTCTAATTTTTCTACTTGTAAGCTCATTACCTTCTCCTCCTTATATATACGAAAAGTCCTAAGACTCATCTTACATGACGCTCATTAAGTGATTATACCACAAAAAAAATCAAATATCTAGTCTTGAATTTCATCTATCCCTAGTATTTTTTTAAGAAATTGCGCAATTTGTGCGTTTTCAAGCTCATACAAACCATCATCGCCCTTTACCACAGTGAAAACAACTGTTTTCTTTTCTCCAAACTCCATTGTATTGTATGCTTCCTCAAATAACTTGCATGAATTACTCAAAAATTCTTCTTTCATTTGTGCGTTAATTTCGTCAATCGTCCCTCTATATTCTCCCTTTTCAACCTTTTCGTTTAATCGTTTGGATTCAGCTTCAACTGAATCTATAAATGTTTGAAAAATATTGACAGGTTGATAGCTTACTTCAACACGGAATTCACCCTTCTTTACTTTTTCTGCTTCATGTACTTCATACTTCATGGAGGCGAAGATTTTTTTACTAACCTCAATGTACTTCGTTTCTATTTCTCCCGAAACTTCTGCGCCTCTAATAAGACTTTGGCTCACAAACGATTTGATGCCTTCTTCATATTGCGCATACAGGCTCTCTTCCGTGGTTCCGTCTGTCATCTTTGTGGCAGCTTTCACCTCACCTTTCAATGTTTGGTCCAGCATTGCGCTAACATATCCCTCCGCATCGAACTCGCGGAAAACACCCATGCCGGCCAATGTTCCGAAAACAACAAGAATAATAGTTGCTACCACAATAGCGATAATAAGAATGATATTTGTCTTTTTTTCTTTCATAACACATCCTCTTTCTATTGATAAAATATAATGGATTTCCCAATTTCATCTGCTTTTTCAGAGCCAACTAACAACTCAATCAACGACAGAGAAAATGGAATAGCTGTTCCCATGCCTCTGCTGGTAATCACATGTTCATCAACAACAACTGCATCCTTCACACAGATTGCACCCTCCAACTGCTCTTCAAATCCCGGGTAGGAGGTTGCCCTTCTACCATTCAAAAATCCGTATCTGCCAAACACACTCGGGGCAGCACAGATTGCCGCAATATATTTTTTCTCCATATAAAATTGTCTCAGCAGTTGTTCCAATCCCTGATGTGTACCAAGATTGAGAGTTCCCGGCATCCCGCCCGGAAGAACCAGCATGTCTTGGTTCCCATAATTTACTTCTTCGAACAACTTGTCTGCCTGTACATCAATTCCATGGGCACCATGAATCAAATATTCGCCTGTAATCGATACAGTGGTCACATCCACACCTGCTCTTCGCAACAAATCCACTACAGTCAGCCCTTCGATTTCCTCAAATCCGTCTGCAAGAAAAACACTGATGTTTCTCATATTGTCAGTCTCCCTTCTCTTTAACTTTCTTGATTTTATCAAACTTGGCATAAAATTGCAAATCTGTTTACTTTTTTGTATTTTCATATTACTATAAATATGTTTGGAGGATAAAATTATGGAAATTGAACGCAAATTTTTATTAAAAGAAATTCCTGAAAATATAGAAAGTTACCCGGTACGCCACTTAGAACAAGGATATCTGTGCACCGGTCCGGTTGTCCGCATCAGAAAAGATAATGATAAGTATGAACTCACCTATAAAGCTAAGGGAATGATGATTCGCGAAGAATATAATCTTCCACTTACCCGAGAAGCTTATGAGCATTTAAGAGAAAAAGTTGATGGCAGACTGATTACCAAGAGACGATATATGATTCCTTATGACAAATATACCATAGAACTGGACATCTTTGAGGGTGACCTATCCCCTCTCACACTTGCAGAGGTAGAATTTTCTTCTGAAGAAGAAGCAAACGCATTTGTTGCCCCTGATTGGTTTGCGGAAGATGTGACGTTTTCAAGATTGTACCACAATAGCTTTTTAAGCCAAATGTAAAACAAGTGCGGCTTTACTAGCCGCACTTGTTGTTATTTTTCTTTCTTTTTCTGTTTTGCCAGTCTCTTATCTTCCTTCGCCTGCTGCTTTGCTCTCTCTTTTTCTTCCTTGGCTCTTTGTTTCTCCTGGCGCTTAATTGCCTTGCGTTTTCTGCCTTCATGTCTTGCTTTTCTGCTTGCAATAAAGTAAATCATGGCAATAAACAAGATGAAGCAAAGTACTCCCAATGCGATAATCGCATACATATAATATTCGTTCGGGAATAAGGTTTTCTCTTCCGACTTTATCTCTTGTTCTACTTCTTCTGCCTGTACCTCAACATATCGTTGGAATGTTTTGTCCACTTTATCATATCGGTACAAAACATATTCCTCATTTTGATTCATGGCATAAACAACACAAAATTCCTCATCCAACTTCCATGCTTCAAAGTCCTTATCCTGAACCTGAAGGGTCACCACTCTACTATCTGCAAATTCTTTCACATTCTCATTTAATGCTAGTGGAATAATGTATTTTCCTTCCGACAAAACGATTTGTACAAAGTTTTGAACGTCTTGCGTTTCCTGATTGTAGATATAGAAAGATTCCTTCTCTCCGGCTTTTAAATTCAGAAGTACCAGACTGCCTTTTGCATTTACCACTGCCTCATACTGTCTATCCTTATAAGCGACTTGCTTTCTGCTAAAACCTGTCGGGATTTGTTCATCTGAGAAGTTCTCGTTGATCGTATACTCTATTCCGCCAATTTGAATTTTCTCTTCCTCACCACACATAATGGTTAAGATGTACGCTTTCGACGCGCCGCTCTCCGCAACTACAATGACCTTTGCTTCATTCGGACCTGGCTTTAAATCTTTGCCTCCGGATACACTCACCGACGCCTTGCTGCTGGCTGCTGTAGCGGAAATCGTTACATCCTTTGTACCTGCCGGAACTGTCACGGTATATTCACTGATATCAGTCTGAAATGCCGGGCTTAAGGTTCCCGGATATACACGAAGCGCACTTAATTTATTATTGGTATCCTTGCTATTCTGTGGTCTGTTATTCGTATTACTATTGTTATTATTGTTATTATTATTGTTGTTATTAGTTGTACCATTGTTCGTTGAAGGAACTTTACCGGTAACTTTACCGCCACTTGAGCTTGTAGAAACTGAACCTGCCGCTTCATAATCATATACATCTGCTGATGTTACACTTATACTATGTGTTCCTGCTTTCAGAATTTTAAAGCTAACAGTAAAACTCAACTTGTTTAATCCACCACTTGTTGCATACCCGCTGTAATACACACTTCCCGAACTTCCGCTTGCTCCGCTCGAACAACTAACAACTGATAATGCCGCCGGATCATATTTCAAAGTAATGTCTGCACCGCCTATGGCAACTCCCGATGTAGTAGCAGAACATGTTACTTTAACAGTACTTCCGACATTCCCATTTACACTGGATACACTAACCTTTGCTGATGCTGCAAATGCCTCCCCTGAAAATAGCATAAGGAGCAAACATATGCTTAAGAAAAATCCCCCTATTTTTTTTGCTTTATTCATTTATTTCTCCCCTATTGTGTAATTGTATATATCTTTATATTGTGTTTTTGCACTAAGAGCAAATCTTGTGCATTTACCTTGCCATCTTTATTTACATCCGCCGCTGAAGAAAACGCCCCACTTAATGCACTCACACGAATATTATTCTTTTGTATCAGCAGTAGATCTTGCGCATTGATTTTGCCATCACCATTCACATCCCCAAAAATGACAACATTATAAGTATACTTCAATGTACCGGCTGAATCGTAGACTCTCACCTGGTCCCCGGTGCCAACATTTGCTGTCTCCACCGTACCATTTGAATTAGTAATCTTTACACTTCCATTTGCAACAGCAAATTTCTTTGCAAAATCAGAAGCACTCACCGGGAAAGTCGTGATTCCCGTAATAGTACTATTACTGTTCACCTTATAGCTTGAACTGCTGACACTCGGAGTTACAACCGTGGTTCCACCATTGTTATTACCTCCGTTGTTGTTTCCTCCGTCATTGGTTCCGCCACCCGAATTACTTGCCGCCTGACGCACAATGCTAATCGTGTAGGCTCTGGTATTGCCATTTTGCGCTTTGGTTTCGATTTTAATGGTATTTGTTCCCACGTTCAAACTCTTCTCACCCGTTCCCGAAACGGTAGTGGTCGAAGAAAGAGCCTTTGCTGAAATAGTTACTTTTGAAACATTGTTTGGTACAATCAAAGAATACTCTGTCTCATACATACTAAAGGTTGGCGTCAAACTATATCCGTTGACTGCCAATGATTTTAACATGTAGTTCGGATTGCCGTCTCCGCTTGGCTTTTTAGCCACTTCCTCCGGCATATTTTTATAAACCGGGATCTTAAAAATCAATGCTGCTTCCCTCGCCTTTTCATCATATGCCTTCGACATATGCACACCTTCGCTGGCAGCTCCTCCTACATTGGTCATATATTGATGTCCATAAAGATTTTTCCCTTGCACATTAAATTTTTTCAAATACAAGGTGTCTTGTCCGACATTTACAAAGTTCTCGCCATAATATAACGCACCTCCGGTGATTGCTTTTGTCCTGGTATTCCAAGGTCTTCCATAAGATGTACCATTGTTATCCCCGCCTTTGGCATACCATAGCCCTCGAACAACCGCCGATGAAAATGTGTCAGTCTTATATGCACCAATATTCAGATAGTTATAATAACCTTCATAGCCTGCCACAGTACCCGAAATACTTCTTCCGCTACCGTCGGTTCCTTGCTCCTGAATCATCATAGAAGCTAAAGTAAACGGACACACGCCCGTGCTCGCAGCCACATTCATAATTACATCCACATACGTACTGTCATCGCATGCACCTGCCAGATATGTACCTTTTACCATATTAGTTAAATCTGCTTTTTTCTGTGCAAGCTGTTCCTCATTTAAATCAGAAGCTTTGTAACTCTGTTTGATAAACAGAAAGATATTGGTACTGTCCAAGAAATTTCTAGGGTCCATATAATACTGAATAATCTCAGTGGAAGCTGCCACCCATCCACCGGAATCAAATTCTTTCCATTCGTTTTTCTCCCAGTCATATGCACCGGTTTGTATGGACTTCCAAGAAGAATCGGAACTGTCATGCACCAAATTTTTGCCAAGGGCACTTTCTCCTTTGATTACTTCCTCCCATGTCAGATTCGTAATCTGCGCTTCAAATTTCCAATTCGGATATTTAGCATGTAAGGCCTGCAATTGCGCTTTATAGGTCTGTGGAAAACCTTGTGCTGTCAAATATGCATCAAAATCTTTGTCTTCCTCTACTAATATCTCCGTCACCTTCACATAAGTAGATGATGCCCAGCCAACTTTTCCGTCAACCTCCATCTTGTACCAAATTTTCCCTGTTGTAGCTGCTTTCTCATCCAGTATCTGACCCGAATCACCGGACTTCAAATATCCAACCACACCATACTCCGTGCCCGGTCCATTTCGAAGGTTCAAACTGGAAGCCCCTTCAACTGTTCCCGTCTTGATGACGGTTGCTTGGGCCTGTATATCTAAAAAAAACAAACTTGTCATAAGGCATACTACAATTAGCAGTATACTTAGACAAGTTTTGCATACATTTCTCCCCTGTATTTTCATTAATTTCTCCCCTTAACTAACAAATACTACTTTAGTTTACAACTTTATTAAGTATTATACAAAAAAATTACAGAGATTGTCAATTGGATACGCGTGCCAATTTGACATTTTTCACATGTTTTTTCGCATATAGTTTACTTCCGCATCCTCTACTCTTTCTGAACTATAACGTGCTTTTTCATACAAACATTTAATTTCCCTTACAGTGTCTTCATCCAATCCTTTATCCCGTAAAAGTTTCACCTGCTCCTCCGGCGACATATAAGAAAAACCTGCAATTCGCTTTGCACCCAGACGCTTCATGTTCTTTTTATAAAGCTTCCTGATTTTTTTTGACGAATTTTGCTCCCCTTTATCATACTGTCTGATTTTTCTTTCTTTCAAAACACGCTCGCCCACAGTCAGGCTTTCCACAATTTTATCACTCGCATGAACCTGTTGTTTGTGATGAAAATGACGATAGATATATCTTGCCACATATATGATGCCCGCAATAATCGCTACCACAATCAAAATCGTAAAAGCAATGCGAAAGACTTCTCCTAATATTTGCATAAATGCCGACGGCTCTTGATCCTCCGGTATGCCTTGAACCAGGTTGCTCATATCTTCCTGGATTTCCGGCTTTTCCTCCTGCGGTGCCTGCTCCGTCATTGGCAGGAAACTCAAGAGATAACGGACTGCCATCTTCAGCCATCCCACAATCTTTTGCCACAGACCTTCCATCTGAAACAAACCAAACAGGCATAATACTGCGCCCAGGACTCCGGTATACACCAAGGACAACTGGGTGTTCATATCTCTAATCCCCTTTTCATCAACCTCTGTTGAAAAACCTTGCAACACGATAAATTCATCCATCGTATCCAGATTTCTATACAATAAGTAGAACAAAAAGAGAATAAAAATAGTACATAAACTTATTTTTTGAACCGTCGGAGTTCCTTCTGAAAAACAAACAAACAAATAAATGCAAACAAGAAATGTAACGTAAGCATACCCCGGTTCCTCCAGCCAAGCCGCCGTAGGTACGAGACGTAAAATTGCGGAATATAATACCAGACCTACCCATATCACTGAGTACCATACTCTGAGGTCGGCCATTTGGATTGTAACAATCCCCCCAACAAGCATGAACAAATGACTTCCGCTGAACATCCAAAAGGACATCTCTTTCATCCGCAACATATGACAGGCAAGCCCTAACAACATGGTTACCAAACTATATGCAAGTAATTCCCACACATTGTCAAAAGCCGGTGCCACAACAAGCATACAGGCCCCGCTGACTATCATGTGGGTGCCCATTTTTATTACACTTTTCATTTTAACAGTTCCTCCATAACAAGGTACTCTGTATGTATATAGTTTCCGCTATTTCCACGAAGATTCTTTTCGCTTACATTCTCAGCTAGGTAACTCTTCATGGATTCATGAATCGGTATCAACCAACTCGCGCTTCCCTTTTCCCCTGCATAAGCAAGATAAGCCTGAGCAATTTCCGGCGTCTGCTCTGCCGAGATCAGCAATGACACTTCCCCCTGATATGAAGCATTCCTCTCTCTTTTATTATGTTGATTAATCACCTCTGCCATACTGCGAGCCGGTGAATATATATCCATTTTAGCAAGTTGTTTCAGGCAGGCATCTATATGAGACAATCCTGCACCTTCCCTGAGATATAGTTCTTTTCCTGTCAGCTTGTCTGTACCATTACTAATAATTCGCACAGGAACACCCTTATGTACAAATCCCTCAATGAAATTACGGGCAATACGTATGGATTCCTCTATCAAATCATAATAACGCAAAATCCCATTCTGATTTACATTTAAAAACACCGTAATTCTCTGACTTGAGCTGTCAAAATATTGGTTAACCTTCAGACTTCCAGTCCTAGCCGATGCTTTCCAATTCACTTTTCGCATGGGGTCTGTATTCACATAATCACGAATACCCTTAAATTCCATAGAATCCTCTTGTAGTTGTCGATTTACAAGGTACTCTCCATGCATACGGCTGAAAATTTCCGGCAGTTGCATAAAGCGTGACCTTGAAGGATACACATATAAATAAGTATCATTCACAATAGCTTTACTATGTAAATCATGTAACAAAACATCTGAAGTAACCAAGCGCAACTCATCAATACTGTAGAACCCTCGTTTGGTTCCAATTACCTCAATCATCCTAATTACCCTTTTATAGGGCATGATAGATATCCAGTCATTTCGATATTGTCTGTCAGTCACACTGGTATTCGTATAATCCACACATTGAATATTTTTGTCCAGCTCAAACTTTACCATCAATGTCGGCAGTGGCAAGATCTTCCGATTTTCCACTTTCTCTTTTATCAGTAATGTTTGTCCCTCTTCGACCTCATTCTGCGAAAATGAAATATCAGCCGTCAACCCATAATCCCAAAATCTGCTGTAGATAGAAAATGTAGCATAAATGCAGACTGCCGCCACAATTCCCAAATAAATAAGTGTCATATCTATCCTTTCACATTACCCCACTCTTCAGTAGGTACCGGTATGTCTTTTAAAATAAGTTCCATCTGCGTTCTTGCCGCATCTTGAAGATAATAGTTGCCTTCCAACACCAGACGATGCGCCAATACAGGTATGGCCAGCTTCTTGATATCTTCCGGCACAACATAGCTTCTTCCCTGCAGACAGGCATACGCCTGAACCGTACGCATAAATGCCAAAGTACCACGCACACTCACACCTGCTTTGATTTCTTTACGTTTTCTGGTTGCTATACAAATGTTTTGCAAATAATCCAAAAGTTCCGGATGAATAGTCACTTCTCGATAAGACTTTTGCAGTGCTCGTATTTCCTCTGCACCTGCTACCGCTTCTATCTCTTCAATTGGATTTTTCAGTCTATACTGTTCCAAAATCATACGTTCCTGCTCTGCGCCCATAGTTCCCATGCTAAGCATCATCGTAAAACGGTCAAGCTGCGCCTCAGGCAAAGGAAATGTCCCTGATGTCTCCAATGGATTCTGTGTCGCTATTACAAAAAACGGCTCGTCTAGTTTTCTCGTTATACCATCTATCGTAACCTGCTTTTCCTCCATACACTCCAGCAAGCTTGCTTGTGTTCGCGGAGTTGCACGGTTAATTTCATCTGCAAGTAAGATACTCGTGAAAACCGGTCCCTCGTGAAATTCAAACTCCCCACTCTTTGCGTTATATATATTTAAACCGGTCACGTCTGACGGGAGCAAATCCGGTGTCATCTGCACTCTGGAAAACGGCACATTCAATGAGCGCGCCAATGCCTTGGCAAGCATCGTTTTTCCTGTGCCCGGCATATCCTCCAGCAGTACGTGTCCGCCGGCAATCAGCGCTGTCAGTACCAAATCAATGACCTCGCTTTGTCCGATAATAACCTTCTCAATGTTCTCTTTTAACTTATTTATCATACATTTTCCCTCTCTCTTTGTCTGAAATACACATACTGAAATTATATATTTTCTTTCCAATCAAGTCAATATTTGACATACTCACATGAACTTCCTATAATGATGATTATAAAAAATTACGGAGGTTTTCCATGAAAATTGTTTTTTTAGATGCCAAAAGTGTTGGCGAGGATATCAACTTATCAAAATATACTGAATTAGGTGAATTTGTCACTTATGATTTTTCTATGATGGACGAAATTCCGGAGAGAGTCAAAGATGCGGATGTTGTTATTACAAATAAATGTCTCATAAATGAGCAAAGCATCGGTCATGCACAAAACTTGAAATTAGTGTGCGTGACTGCCACCGGCACAAACAATTTAGACAAAGACTATCTTGCAAAACGAGGGATAACTTGGCGAAACGTCGCTGCTTACTCCACCGAGTCTGTTGCGCAACACACCTTTGCCATGCTATTTTATCTATTGGAAAAATTAAGCTACTATGATGCTTATGTGAAGAATGGAAACTATGCCAATGATACTTCCTTCACACATTTTGCTGAGCGTTTTACACAAATCAACGGAAAAACCTGGGGTATCATAGGACTGGGAAATATAGGTAAACGTGTGGCTGACATCGCAAAAGTATTTGGCGCAAAGGTAATCTATTATTCAACAAGTGGGAAAAATAATCAGGCCGACTATGAACGCGTGGATTTTGACACCTTATTATCCACCTCTGACATTGTTTCTGTTCATGCGCCGCTAACTCCTGAAACAGAAAACTTAATGGATAAAAAGGCATTCCAAAAAATGAAAGACACTGCCATCTTTTTGAATCTCGGACGCGGAGCTATTGTCGTAGAACAAGACCTTGCTGATGCGTTAGAGCAACACGACATTGCAGCCGCCGGTCTGGATGTCCTATGTGCAGAACCAATGAGTCCGAAAAGTCCATTTCTACCGTTTCAAGACAGCAAGCGACTTCTCATCACGCCACATATCGCATGGGCAAGTGTGGAAGCGCGTACGAATTTGATGCATATTATTTATGAACAAATTAAGGAATATTTTTCTGAATAGAAAATGAGCTCAAATGTTTTCTTATTAAACATTTGAGCTCTTATTTTTTACCAATATCTACGATACCACGGTGAGCCATAAACCTTTACAACTCTTACAACATCACCTGTCTGCGGAGCATGAATCATATATCCATCACCAACATAAATTCCTACATGGCCGGAATAACATACAACATCTCCCGGTTGTCTGTTCGCCTTTGATACAGCTCGTCCACCACTTCCGATAGAACCGGAATAATGTGCCAGCTTCACACCGATAGCTTCATGCGCTCTCATAACAAGTCCGGAACAGTCAATACCTTTCATACTCACTCCGCCCCAACGATATGGAACACCCATGTACTTGTATGCCGCCGAAACAATGGCTGCACCACCGCCTGTTCCACTTGGTGGAACATAAGTATTCGATGAACTTCCACTCGGTCTGTTTGGTCTGCTTGCAGCAGCGGCCTTACGAGCGGCATCTTCTATTTGTTCATCATAATCTTTGATTTTACCCTTTAAGGATGAAATCATGTTATCTAAATCTGATTTATCTTTTTTATATTTTTTTTGCTTGGCTTCAACGGTTTTCATATCTTCTTCCAGTGAAGCTTTCAAATCCGCGATTTTCTCTTTTGTTTTCACAAATTCTTCCAATTGCGCTCTGTCATAATCGTGAATCGTCTGCACATTTTCAAGATTTTTTAACATCTCTGCAATGCTTCCTGACTCGAGCACCGTTGCAAGCATGGAACCGCTGCCATTTTCATACATGGCAACAATACGATATTTCATTGCTTCGTACTGTTCTGCTTCCTTTTCCTGTGCTTCTTCCAAATCTTCCTCTGCCTTGATAATCGCTTTGCCGACTTCAACAAGTTCCTGCTCTGCCTCATTGATTTTCTTCATCAAATTGGTCATCTTCGTTTTGACTTCTTTCAGCTCTTTTTCGGCTTTCTTTTTATCTTCTTTTATCTCATTCACTGACGGTGTTGCAAATACAGTTGAAACAACTGCAACGCTTACCAATACAGCTACCAATAATGCTCTACAAAATCTTTTCATTTTACACCTTTTCTATCTGCATTTTTCATTTCATATCCAAGAGAAATTATATAACATGATAAGATTATTTGCAATAAATATTTAACATTTTTGTAACAACCAGTTTTTGGATACAGTCATTGATATCCTTGTGGTCTCCTGCCAAAGAACCTTGGACCATCTCAGCTCGTCCTCCGCCTCTTCCATCAAAAGTCTCATTAAGTACTTTGGAAATCGGTCTTACATCCACTTCCCTGCTTCCAACCACATAACGATATTGTCCTTCATCCGTTTCTGCAAAAACTGCCGCAACCTTTACCTGTTTTTCTAAAATCAAGTTCACCAATTCACGCGGAGCATTTCCTTCCAAATCCGATTCAAAAAGCACAACTAGGTCCTGTCCCTCTTTCATCATATTTACTTTATATTCAAGAAGCTTCTGCTGCAGTTTTGCCATCTCAAATTTGTATCCGGAAATTTCCTCTTTCAACCGCTGCACCTCCTGTACCACTTCATGTTCCGGTGCAGACAGCATAACTGATAACTGTTTCATACCTTCTGACTTTTCATCATAATCTGCAATCGCACGGGTGCCGCACAACATAGACACACGCACTCCGCCCTTGTAGTTCTGCAAACCGACAAACTTAATCAAACCAATTTCTCCGGTCTTCTTTACGTGTGGTGCACAGCAGGCACAAGCATCATGTCCCGGTACAGTCACAAGACGTACCTGACCTTCAATTTCGATTTTGCTGCGGTACTTGATATTCGCCAATTCTTCCTTTGTAGGATATTGTACCTGCACATCTAAATTGGCAACTACTGCTTCATTGGCTTTTTTCTCTATCTCTTTCAACTGTTCCTTTGTAAGCACTCCATTAAAATCAATGGTAATTGCATCTGTGCCCATGTGGAAGCCTACATTGTCATAGCCATATGCTGCATGCACAAGCCCTGACACGATATGCTCTCCTGAATGCTGCTGCATTTTAGAAAAACGCTCTTCCCAGTCAATTGCCCCCTCCACTTGTTTTCCAACTTCTAAAGGTGCCTCCACCTTGTGATAAATAACACCCTCTTTTTCCTGCGCATCCAATACTCTTACACCATCAATCACACCTGTGTCTGCAAACTGTCCGCCACCTTCAGGAAAAAAGGCAGTTCTATCTAGAACCGCCTCATAATATTCTCCTACTTTTTCACAAGCTTCTACAACTGCAGAGAAGGTTATCATATGGCTGTCTTCATAAAATAACTTTTCTGTCATCGGTTGTTACATCCTTTCCGGTGCTTCAAAACCAAGCACATCGATGCATGTTTCTAACACACGTTTTGTAATAGAAAGTAGTGCAATATAACCTGCTTTTCTTTCTTCATTTTCTTCTGATAAAATCTTTGTCTCATGATAAAAACGGTTAAACGCATTTGACAAATCATAAATATATGCACAGATTTTGTGCGGTGCAAGTTCTTCATATGCACCTTCCATTACGGAATTGAATTTCGCAACTTCCAGCATCAATGCTTTTGCACTTGCCGACTCTGCTTTTTGAAGTTCACAAAGTTCTACTGCCTTGCCGCTTTCTGCATATTTTGCCAGAATAGATTTGATACGAACAATGGTATATAAGATGTACGGACCTGTATTTCCTTCAAAGGAAATAAAACGGTCAATATCAAATACGTAATCCTTCGCCGCCTGATTTGACAAGTCACCGTATTTCAGCGCTGCCAACCCAACCTTTTTCGCAGTTTCTCTTGCTTCTGCTTCTTCAATAGCACGATTTTCAATGATTTTCTCATACATCTTATCATTGATGTCTGCAATCAAATATTCCAAACGCATAACGCCACCATCTCGTGTTTTAAATGGCTTTCCGTCTTTTCCGTTCATAGTACCAAAACCAATGTGTTTCAATGCAGTTTCCTCACGAACGATTTTCGCCTTCTTTGCGCAGCGGAACACTTGTACAAAATGTAATTCCTGACGTTTATCTGTGATATAAACCACCTCGTCTGGCTGATATAATTTTTCACGTTCAACTAAAGTTGCAAGGTCTGTCGTCGGATACAATGCAGCTCCGTCTGATTTCAAAATCATACATGGCGGGATTTCTTTGGTATCCGTCTCTTCCTTCACATCTACAACCAAAGCGCCTTGGTCCATATGTGCGTAACCTTCATCCTTCAAATACTGTACCATATCCGGAATGTAAGGCTGTGCATCCGCTTCCCCTTTCCAAAGGTCAAACTCTACATTCAAAGCACCATAATTCTTCTTCAAGTCAGCAACAGAAACATTCATAATGTGTTTCCAGATTGCCGTATATCCTCTGTGCCCATTTTGCAATAAGTATGTTGCTTGAAGCGCTTCCTCTTTGTAATCCTCATGCTCTTTGGCATAGGCACTTGCTGTCGGATAAATTTCTTCTAACTCACTAATCGTAAATGGGGCTTCTTCCGGATATGTGCCTTCAAATGTTTCATCAAAGTAAGAAAGTTCTGGTTTTCTTTTCTTTAATTCTGTGATAATAAGTCCCATTTGGTAACCCCAGTCTCCCAGATGGACGTCACCAATCACCTTATGTCCTGCAAATTTACCAATTCGCTTCACGCACTCACCAATAACAGCTGATCGAAGATGTCCTACATGGAGCGGCTTTGCAACATTGGCTCCGCCATAATCAACCATAAGCGTTTTTACCTTTTCAGGCTCCGGCATACCAAGCTTCTCTTCAGCACTCATATTTTTCAAATATTCTGCAACAAATGCTGCATCTAATGTAATATTAATAAATCCTGGATTTACTGCCTCTACTTTTTCAATACAAGAGCAGCCTTCCAAAGCCGCAACTACATCATTTGCAATCATAATCGGTGCTTTTCTATAAACCTTCACCGCCGCCATTGCGCCATTACATTGATATTCACATAAATCAGGTCTATTTGACAAAGTCACCTTTGCATACTGCTTATCATAACCTGCCTTTTCGAATGCAGTTTCCAGTTCGAATGTTAGTAAATCAACTAATTTCTTCATAGTTCCTCCTAAATTTCTTTGTCTGTCTATTTTAACATAAGCCTTTCATCTCAACAAGTTAAAAAACCTCTTGGATTAAAAACATATACAACACAGTTCCAACTCCAATACTAAGTAAATTGTTGCGTTTCCATATATGCAACACCGCTACAACCAGCACAGAAATCGCTTCCGGAATTCCATATGGTTTTGAAAGTAAGTTCATATTTTTCAGGCAATACACCACCAGCATACCGATAACTGCCGGCGTCAAAACCTTACCCAAATACTGTACTGTTTTCGGAATTTCCCTTCCCTTTGGAAAAACAAGAAAGGGAATCACACGTGTTGCAAAGGTCGTAATTGCAACTACGACAATAATTAGAAATGACATTCCTGCACTTAACGGCATACAGTTCCCTCCTTATCCAATTTTTTTCTTCCCACAAGCAACAATGCTACTATTACCAACATTGCCGGTAATACAAAATTATTTGCGCCAAATATCAGCAAACTAATAATTGCCACCCCCACTCCGATTAATTCCGGAATGCGGTTTCTTCTTTCCATCCATTGCTCAATAAAGATAACTACGAACAATGCTGTCATGGCAAATTCAATACCTTTCGAACTGATTGGCAATAAGGTTTTTGCAATTGCACCAATGGCAGAACCCAATATCCAATACAAATGGTCAAGTACCGAAATTGCAAATAGAAACTTGGCCTCATTGACTCCCTTTGGAACCTTCGTAGTGCAAAGCAGGGAATAGGTTTCGTCTGTCAACGCAAAAATCATATACCATCTCTTTTTTCCTATTTTATTAAATCTTTCTAAAAGCGATATCCCATAAAACACATGCCGCACGTTCACCATAAAAATCAGGAAAATCACCTGAATAAAAGAAATACCTGGCACAAAAAAGTTGACTGCCAGATATTGTCCTGAACCCGCGTATACCATGATACTCATGAGTATCGCCCATAAGAAAGAGTATCCTTTTTCTGCGTACATTACTCCAAAAGCGATTCCAATAAACAAATACCCTGTAAAAACTGGAATTGTATATGGAAATGCTTTCTTAAACGCTTGTTTGTATCCCGACATCTTTTATCCTCTTTTCTAACACCTAGGCGACATTTTATCATGAAAAATCCAAAAATTCAATATAAGAAAAAAGATGAACAATAATGTAAAGGCACAGATTTCGTACTATGAAACCTATGCCTTTTTAACCGTCTCTGACAGGAGTCGAACCTGCGCACCCGCCTCCGGAGGGCGGCGCTCTATCCACTGAGCTACAGAGACATATTTCATACCATGTTTATAACAAACCTCGTACATCGTAACATATATGGTACGAAAAGTAAAGAAGTTGCTTTTTTAAGTTGCTTTTTAAAGTATGATACGATATAATCAAAAAACCATAATATTTATCTTTTATTCGTAAGTTCTCCACCTATGGAAAGGAGTATTTATGAACTATCAACAATTCGTTATAACACTCAAAGAAAGAGTGGAACATCTCTTAGACAATGACATGAGCGTGAGCATCCATACAGCTCTCAAAAATAACGGTCACGAACGTACCGGTCTAACTATTTCCGCCAAACAAGTCAACTTATCCCCAACCATCTATCTGGAAGAATTTTATAAGCGATATCAAAATGGTGATTCTGTCGAAGCCATAACGGAAAACATTTTAAATATTTATGATGAAGTGAAATTTGAGCATTCTTGGCAAGTCCACACGATTAGTGACTTTGAAATTTCAAAAGAAAAAATTGTCTATAAAATCATCTATGCACCGGAAAATGAACTTGTGTTACAAACTCTTCCACATATCAGCTTTTTAGATTTTGCAATTGTATATTACATTTTATTCGAAGTCGACGAAAAAGGAACAGCAACCGTTCCTGTCACAGATGATTTAATTCGACTTTGGGAGACTTCCCTGGACGAAATCGCCCAACTCGCGAGGCAGAACACCCCAAAACTTCTTCCTGCTGTTTTCAAACCCATGCGCGTAGTCATAGATGAGCTGCTTGACAATCCTTGTGAAAACGAATTCCAAGCCGATGATATCATGTTTGTTTTATCAAACAGTCTACGTAACTTTGGAGCAGCCTGCATATTATATCATGGCTTATTGCAGCAAATCGGAGATTTCCTAAAAGAAAGCTTTTTCATTTTACCAAGCAGTATTCACGAAGTCATTATCATCCCCGAAAGCCAGGCCCCTGATAGGCAAACCTTATCGGATATGGTTCAGGAAATCAATGATACTCAGTTAGAACCCGAAGATGTACTGTCAAACCACGCATATTTCTATGATTGGAGTACAAACGTACTAAAATAATAAGATAAAAAAAGACGATGGTTTGATTTAAAACCATCGTCTTTCTATGCACATCCTATTGCTCTTTTGCTCTTCCTAAGTAGTCACCTGTTCTTGTATCGATTTGGATAACTTCTCCTTCTTCGATAAAGATCGGAACCATAACAACAGCACCTGTTTCTACTGTAGCCGGCTTTGTTACGTTTGTAGCTGTATTACCTTTTACACCTGGCTCTGTCTCTGTAATCTTCAAGTTTACAAAGTTAGGTGCTTCTACGCTAAATGCTTTTCCTTGGAAGAATTGAATAGTAACTTCATCATTCTCTCTAACATACTTAATCGCTGCTTCCACATCATCATAAGTAAGTGGAATCTGATCATATGTTTCCGGATCCATAAAATAATAAAGTTCTCCGTCATTATATAAATATTGCATTTTCTTCTTTTCAATATGAGCTTTCGGGAATCTGTCATTTGGATTAAAAGCTTCCTCACGAGTAGCTCCTGTTAAAATGTTTTTATATTTTGTTCTTACAAAGGCAGCACCTTTACCTGGTTTTACATGTTGAAATTCAAGAATTACATGTGGTTGTCCATTAATTTCAAATGTAATACCGTTTCTAAAATCACTTGCGCTAATCATATTTGTCCTCCTTGTTTGACTCCGCATAATTTCGATTCTTCGCAGAGCACGTCTAAAATAATTTTATAATAAATTACGCGTTTTTTCAACCTTTTTTTTACATTCTTCTATCTTGGTGTAAAACTTCCAACATCTTACATAAATCTTCCACATAAATCTGTCCCGGTGCAGATGCTTTTGCTGTCGCTCCAAATGTGATAGCCGAGCCAAAAAACTCTCCTGCTATTCTGCTGACGGCCCCCATTCCAGACATGGATATCGTTACAAACGGACGGTCTGCATATTTTGACATCATTTCTTCTGTTGCGCTTAACAATGTAAGGACATCACTAGCCTCCCGTGGCATGACTGCAATCTTAGGAATATCCACTCCAATCTCCTGCATATAACAAAGTCGTCTTACCAGTTCGTCTTTGTTAGGCGTCTTTTCAAAATCATGGTTTGAACCTACAACCTTTAATCCTGCTTTCTGTAATTCCGGCACAATACTCAGAACTTTTACATCAAAAAAAACTTCCACATCTACCATATCCACACCGGAAATACCTGCAACGCCTCGTAACAATTCTATATATTTTGATAATGAAATTTCCTGCTCTCCGCCTTCGTTTTTCGTACGAAATGTAAATAGTAACGGGATATCTCCCAGTATGTTTCGAAGTTCTTTTATTACCGTTTGTACCTTCTCTATATCAAATACTGACTCATACCAATCCGCCCGCCATTCTACTAAATCGGCCGATGTTTCACATATTTCCTTAGCCGCTTTCACAATTGCATCCTCTGATTTTTCCACAATTGGAACACAGATTTTTGTTTTTCCTTCACCTATAACCGTTTTTCTTACTACTATCGGTTTCAAATTCATCATCCTCTCTGAAATTCTTTCACCATCATAAAACAAATTGCATTTCTTTTCAACCATTCCCTTGACTTTTCCATTTCTTCGCTTTAATGTAAAGAAGTAATTTGTATATGGAAGTGATAAAAAATGAACGAAATTACCGGCAAAACAATGCTGACCGGTCTTCTTGGAAGCCCGGTTTCACACAGCATTTCTCCTATGATGCATAATGAAGCATTCAAACAATTAAATTTAGACTATGTATATCTTGCGTTTGATATCGGCATTGACCAAATGAAAACTGCTGTCAACGGACTTCGCGCATTAAATGTACGCGGATTCAATGTCACAATGCCGGACAAAAATATCATGCCCTCCTTGTGTGATAAACTAACTCCTGCCGCTGAAATCAGCGGTGCCGTGAATACCGTTGTAAATGACAATGGTGTCCTCACAGGATATACAACAGATGGAATCGGGTATATGCGCGCATTAAAAGAAGCTGGTCACAATATAATCGGTAAGAAAATGACACTGCTCGGAGCCGGTGGCGCATCCACCGCAATCCTTGTACAGGCAGCTCTTGACAATGTTGCTGAGATATCCATATTCAACAATCCGGGGAAGAATTCTGATCGTGCTCAGGAACTTGCTAATAAACTAAACGAACATACCTCATGCAAGGTGAAATTATTCGATTATGAAAATGAAGCTATCATCAGACGTGAAATCCGTGAAAGTTCTATTTTAGTAAATGGCACCTCTGTTGGAATGGCACCACACACGCAACAATCCATCATCAATGATACAACCATGTTCCATAAGGACTTGATTGTATCAGACGTAATTTATAACCCTCGCGAAACTTTGTTTTTAAAACTTGCAAGGGAAAGAGGTTGTCAAACCTTAAATGGATTATATATGCTGTTATATCAAGGCGCAGAAGCTTTTAAACTATGGACCGGTTATGACATGCCAATTGAAAGCATTAAAGCCAAATATTTTTCTTAATTATTCAAAAAATCCACTTGGACGCTCTTCTGCACAAGTGGATTTTTAAATTCTTACCTTTTCTTTTTGCTTTTTCTGTAAAAATATAACACAATTTTTTCCAATTTCCTCTTCAACACAATTTGTATTTCTTCCCTTGGATGGATAGGTTTCACCAAAATGTTGCGAATGCCGGTTCTCTTTGCTCCCCATACATCAGTAAATAACTGGTCCCCTATAAAGATGGTATTGCTTGTGTCCGTTTTCATGATTTTCATTGCTTTTTCATAATTCTTTGTGGACGGTTTATGTGCATCATAAATATAATGTACATGAACAGCATCATTAAACATTTTCACCCTTGGTTCCTGATTATTGGACAAAAGGCAACAATCAAAGCCAATCATCTTTAATCTCACAAACAGATTTTTTGCCCTCTCGTCAGCCGGAGCACCATGCATCACCAAGGTATTATCAATATCAAAGATTAATCCTCGATACCCTTCTTCATATAGTTTTTCAAAAGGAATGACATACGTTGACGCAACATACTCATCCGGGAAAAATGTTTCAAACATATCCTATTCTCCTATCTTGTCAAAAATTTCTTTGCAAATTACATCAGCCGTTTTTCCGTCAGTCCGAATCACAAGGTCTGCCGCACACTCATATTTGGCTTTTCTCTGTTCCATCATATCTTCTATCGATTCCACAGTTTGCTTGCCACGCAAAAGGGGACGACTGTCATCAACTTTTATACGTTCCAAGATAGTGCTTGGCTTCGCATCCAACAGAACAATGGCCCCACTTTCTTTCATGTGCTGCACGTTTTCATCGCGAAGAACCACACCGCCTCCACAAGAAACAATTTTATTGTTTCCCAATCCTATCTCTTTTAACAAATTGGATTCTATCTCGCGGAAATAGGATTCACCTTTTTTCGAAAAAATTTCCGGAATACTCATACCCTCATATTGCACAATTAATTGGTCCATTTCAACAACTTCCAATCCATACATTTGAGCCATGCAGGCACCTATAGTACTCTTTCCTGTCCCCATGAAACCAATTAAATATATATTCTTCAAATCAGTTTTCCTCCAGCACCTTTTTGACACGCAATTTAAACTCCTCCCAAGCTTCTTCATTATCCACAAAATACTTTGGGCATATCTTGCCTGTAATATCATAATGCCTAATAACATCTGCTTCTGTCAAGTTGAATTTTTCACACAACCACGCTGTCAGGTGCACCATAGACTCATAAGTCGAGTCTGTATACTTTCCATCGCTGTTTAAATGGCAAGTTTCGATGGAAATTGTATCGTTGTTCCTATGATTAGATGCATATGCCACTTCTGCTGTCGGAACACATTGAATAATCTCTCCCTCTATACCTATCACAAAATGGCTGCTTGCTTTTGTTGCTCTTGTATCCCTTAAATTTTCGAAATAATTTCGATTCTGCTTTGCACTTGTTCCAGGATTTGCCGTATAATGAATAACAATATTGTTAATTTTTCCACTCCTTGTGCCAGGTCTTGAATACGGATTCACAGTCAATAGTTGCACGTCAATCTCTGGCTTCTTTACATGAATTTTCGCATCTGCTTGCTCTGTGTATTCATTAAACGGTCCAACTCCAAACAATTTCATCCCCGTCAATATTAGGAGTAACAATATAAGCAAAAGTAAACCAAGTCTCATATATAACCTTACGCGCCTTTGAAATCTTGTTTTTCTTCTTGTTCTCCGTCTTCTCGCCATACGCCTTCCTTCTTTCGTATTCCTTTTTTACATTATATCATTTCGCTCGCAAAAAAATGGAATAGTATCTTAGAAATTTCTTAGGAATTTATAAAAATGGGGTATGTCAAAAAACATACCCCTCAATAATCAATTATGCTTGATCTACACTGTAGTTTGGTGCTTCTTTTGTAATATGAATGTCATGTGGATGACTTTCCTTCAACGAAGCTGCCGAAATTTTAACAAATCTTCCGTTTTCTTTCAGTTCTTCAATTGTAGGCGTACCACAGTAACCCATACCGGAACGGAGACCACCGAGCAATTGGAATACAGTATCTTCTACTAATCCCTTATATGCCACACGACCTTCTACACCTTCCGGAACTAACTTCTTAGCATCTGCTTGGAAGTATCGGTCCTTGCTTCCATTTTCCATAGCTGCGATAGAACCCATACCACGATATACTTTATATTTTCTTCCTTGAAATAATTCAAAGTTTCCTGGACTTTCGTCACATCCTGCAAAAATGCTTCCCATCATACATACGTTAGCACCTGCAGCAATAGCCTTCGTCATATCTCCTGAATACTTGATACCACCATCTGCAATAATCGGAATTCCATACTCTTTAGCTACCGCATAACAATCCATAACTGCTGTAATCTGCGGAACACCAATACCCGCAACAACACGTGTTGTACAGATAGAGCCAGGTCCAATACCAACTTTAACAGCATCCACACCGGCTTCAATTAAAGCTCTTGTAGCTTCACCAGTTGCAACATTACCTGCAATTACAGGAAGGTTAGGATATTTTTCTTTTACCATCTTTACTGTACGAATAACATTGGCTGAATGTCCATGTGCAGAATCCATAACCACAACGTCGACTTTTGCTTTTACAAGCGCATCCACGCGATCCAAAACATTTGCTGTAATACCAACTGCAGCACCACAAAGAAGACGTCCTTGCGCATCCTTTGCAGAATTTGGATATTTAATTTGTTTCTCAATATCTTTAATTGTAATCAAACCTTTTAAGTTGAAGTCTTTATCAACGATAGGTAATTTTTCTTTTCTTGCTCTTGCAAGAATTGATTTTGCTTCTTCCAGTGTTGTACCTTCAAGTGCGGTAATTAATCCTTCTGAAGTCATGGACTCTTTGATTTTCTTTGAAAAATCTTCTTCAAATTTCAAGTCACGATTTGTAATAATACCAACCAACTTTTTCCCTTCCGTAATAGGTACTCCTGAAATACGGAATTTTGCCATCAATTCATTGGCATCGTGTAATGTATGCTCCGGCGATAATGAGAATGGGTCTGTAATAACGCCATTTTCAGAACGTTTTACCTTATCTACTTCTTCTGCCTGTGCTTCTATCGACATGTTTTTATGGATAATACCAATTCCACCTTGGCGAGCCATTGCAATAGCCATACGGTGTTCGGTAACCGTATCCATACCTGCACTCATCATTGGAATGTTCAAACGAATGGTCTTAGTTAAATTTGTAGATAAATCTACTTGGTTAGGAATTACTTCTGAATAGGCTGGCACCAAAAGTACGTCATCAAATGTAATGCCATCTCCAATAATTGTTCCCATATCTTGTCTTCCTCGCTTTCATTTTTCTTTCGGTTTATAGTGTCATATCTTACTAAAAAGCCTGTCCGATGTCAAGTCTAAAAAATAACTTTTCTTGGCGCAACATCTCTGATACTATTTAACATTTTTTCATTTGGTTCAAAGATTACCTTTACTTTCTGCTCTTTATGCGTCGTTACCATTGTGTAGGTCTTACGTTCCTTATTTCTCGATGAATAATCTAACACTTTTTCTACTCGATAACGCTCAACTTCCTGATTCCCCGTTGGCGCAAGCATTTCCATTTTTTCCTTAATATCAGTTGTAAACAACTCTTTTCTGGATTGTTTGCTCATGATTTTTGCAATATCAAGATTTCCGTCAAAATATGTATATTCATATTCCAAGTCCAATCTTTTAAACACAAACATGTCTACAAATATCATAACCATAAGAATAATAGTACCGAATGTAGTAATCAGCATCAACATGCCTGCCAAAACAGTAAAAAATATCATCATAGTTTTAATTGCAATATCTTTTATGGTTGTCTCCCTTTTTACTAATTGTTCTGTCATATAATCGCTCATCTTTATCCTCCAAACAAATAGGTATTTTCAATATTGTAACATACAAAGCTACATTTTAACAACACCTAGATTTATGAATATTTTATGAATAAAAAGGGACCCTGTTTGAGAGCCCCTTTGAATTTACAACTACATCATTCCCATTCCGCCACCGGCAGGCATAGCCGGAGCGTCTTCCTTGATGTTTGCTACCACTGATTCTGTTGTCAGTAATGTAGATGCCACACTGGTTGCATTTTGAAGCGCACTTCTTGTAACCTTTGCCGGGTCAAGAATGCCTGCTTTCACCATATCTACATATTCTTCTTTATATGCATCAAAACCAACGCCAGGTTCCTGTTCTCTGACTTTGTTGATGATAACAGCGCCTTCCAAACCTGCGTTTGCTGCAATATGGAACAACGGTGCTTCCAATGCTTTCAAAATAATCTTTACACCGGTTTTCTCATCGCCTTCCAGTTCTTCTGCCAATTTAGCCACTTCTTTTGCAGCATGAATATACGCAGAACCACCACCTGCAACAATACCTTCCTCTACAGCTGCCTTTGCTGCTGAAAGGGCATCTTCCATACGGAGTTTTGCTTCTTTCATTTCCGTCTCTGTTGCTGCACCCACACGGATAACCGCAACACCACCTGCTAATTTTGCAAGTCTCTCCTGCAATTTTTCTTTATCAAACTCAGATGTTGTTTCTTCAATCTGTGCCTTGATTTGAGCTACACGGCCTGCAATTCTTGCCTTATCACCCATACCATCTACAATAACGGTATTTTCTTTTTGAACTTTAACAGATTTTGCACGTCCCAACATATCAAGTGTTGCTTCTTTCAAGTCTAATCCTACTTCTTCTGAAATCACTTGACCGCCTGTTAAAATTGCAATATCTTCCAACATCGCTTTTCTTCTGTCCCCGTAGCCAGGTGCCTTCACTGCAACAACATTAAAGGTTCCTCGCAATTTGTTTACAATCAATGTTGTGAGAGCTTCGCCTTCAATATCTTCAGCAATAATTAATAATCTTGCTCCAGATTGAACGATTTGTTCCAATATAGGAAGTAACTCTTGAATATTTGAAATCTTTTTGTCCGTAATCAAGATATATGGATTATCTAATACTGCTTCCATTTTTTCCATATCTGTAGCCATATAAGCTGAGATATAGCCGCGATCAAACTGCATACCCTCTACTAAATCCAACTCTGTTTTCATAGTTTTAGATTCTTCAATGGTAATAACTCCATCATTGGAAACTTTTTCCATTGCATCAGCAACCATGGCTCCAACTTCTGCATCTCCTGCTGAAATAGCTGCAACATTTGCAATTCTTTCTTTGCTTTCCACCTTACTGCTCATAGCTGCAATTGCATCAACAGCCACTTCTGTAGCCTTCTTCATTCCCTTACGTAAAACAATAGGGTTAGCTCCTGCTGCAAGATTCTTCATACCTTCCTGAACCATAGCTTGTGCAAGAACAGTTGCTGTAGTAGTTCCATCACCTGCAACATCATTTGTCTTTGCTGCAACTTCACGAATCAATTGTGCGCCCATATTTTCAAATGCATCTTCTAACTCGATCTCTTTTGCAATTGTAACCCCGTCATTTGTAATAAGCGGTGCTCCGAACTGTTTATCCAAGACAACATTTCTTCCCTTCGGTCCAATAGTCACTCTTACTGTGTTAGCTAATTTATTAACACCTGCTTCTAATGCTTCTCTGGCCTCTGCGCCGTATTTAATTTCCTTTGCCATATCTTCATGCCTCCCAACTATTTAATAACAGCTAAAATATCATTCTGCTTTACTACGAGATATTCTGTCCCGTCAAGTTCTACTTCCGTTCCTGCATATTTGGAATAAATCACTTTATCACCAACTTCTACAAGCATTGTTACTTCTTTTCCGTCAACCATACCTCCCGGACCAACTGCAACTACTTCTGCTTGTTGTGGTTTTTCTTTTGTCTGTCCAGGTAAAACAATACCTGATTTGGTTGTCTCTTCAACTTCCACTTGCTTTAAAACAACTCTGTCTCCTAATGGTACTAACTTCATATCTATTGCCTCCTTAATTTTATTCCCTCTTCATTATTAGCACTCTTGATTCCCGAGTGCTAAACATAGTTATATATATAACACTATGACCATTATTTGTCAACCTGCTTTATATTATTTTTATAAAATCCATTTTCTATTTCTATTTTCAGGACCTTTCCTACCGGCTGATTACTTCTTTCCTTCATTCGCCCTGTGCACTGTAACACTTCGTCACCCGATTGAAGTTCACAAAAATAAACGGCATCCAGTGAAAATGCAGTCAATGTGGCATCCTTCACCAAAAGATAAAGGCATTCTTTTCGACTATCATACCTCAGGTATTCACATGGATAAACCGTCTTGTCCATGGCATCTCCTACTCGAAGTGTTCTTTGCATTTTAATCTCTACTCTATCCACTTTCTTCATTTGTTACTCCCCTTTACATAAACAAATAGGGAACCAGTCTCTCTGATTCCCTTTATCTTTTGTTATCCTTTTCTACGCTTTTTAATTGCTGACAATTCATCAAAAATAACTTCATTTACAACTTTAATATAAGTTCCTTTCATTCCTGATGAACGCGATTCAATTACACCTGCGCTTTCAAACTTCCGAAGGGCATTTACAATAACAGAACGTGTAATGCCTACACGGTCTGCGATTTTGCTTGCTACCAAAATACCTTCTGTTCCTTCTAGTTCATCAAATATATGAAGAATTGCTTCCAATTCTGAAAATGACAATGTTCCAATTGCTGACTGTACAATTTGCTCCTTACGTATTTCTTCTGCACTTTCCTCATTCACAGAACGCAACATTTCGAGTCCAACAACAGTTGTTCCGTATTCGCTCAAGATGATATCATCAATCTCATAGGCCTCATCCTTCTTGTACATAAACAGGGTTCCTAAGCGCTCTCCCGCAATATCAATTGGTGTTACAATGGCCTGATACCCTTTTGCGATTTCTGGTGAAAAGCCGAGTGTTTGAAGATTCACATTTTCTTTTGTAGATAAAACATTGAGCATTCTTTCATTGAGCATTGTATCAACCAAGCTCCCCACCTTATTCTGAATTAATTCTTGAATAAGCTCAACTCCTGCACAATGTCCAACTCCAAGAACTTTCCCTTTCTTACTGACAACCAAAACATTGGACTTCATAATCTCAGTCAAGACATCACAGATATCATTAAATACTACTTTACTTGAGTTATTATTATGCAACAATCTGTTGATTTTTCTTGTTTTATCTAATAATTGTACACTCATTTTTCTTCCTCCATCATATGATTTTATATATTATCATACAATTCGGCTTGTTTCAAGTTTTTGTCGGAATTTTCTGTCGGTTTTTTCCAGGACATATACTCACATTTCGGATTATCCTCACAACCATAATACTTTCTACCCTTTTTTGTCTTGCGAATTACAATATCTTTTCCGCACATTGGACAGGCTACACCGATTTTTTCCAAATACATTTTGGTATTTCTACATTCCGGGAATCCCGGACACGCCAAGAACTTGCCATGAGGACCATACTTGATTACCATGTTACGTCCACATTCTTCACAAACAATATCTGTTTCCTCGTCTGCAATATTGACCTTTTGCAACTCCTGTTCGGCCAGTTCTACTGCCTCTTCCAAATCAGGATAAAAATTGCTCGTAACTGTCTTCCAGTTTACTTTACCTTCTGCAATCATATCAAGGAGTCCCTCCATATTGGCAGTAAAGCTCACATCCACAATACTCGGGAAAGATTGTTTCATAATACCATTGACCACTTCACCCATTTCTGTGATATAAAGATTTTTCTTCTCTTTGGCCACATAACGTCTTGAAATAATCGTGGAAATCGTCGGGGCATACGTACTTGGACGACCTATTCCAAGCTCCTCCAATGCCTTTACAAGTGCCGCCTCCGTATAATGTGCGGGTGGCTGTGTGAAATGCTGTTTTGGTTCATAGGACTGCACTGCAAGTTTGGAATCTTTGCTTAGGCTTTTTACCAATGCATTACTTTCTTCTTTTTCTTCATCCGATTCAATATACACTGCACGAAATCCCTCAAATTTGATATGAGATGTGGTCACATTAAATCGATGCTTTCCTGCACCTATTTTTACCGTTGTCGTTTCATATTTTGCAGCCTGCATTCTGCTGGCAACAAAACGTTTCCATATTAATTGATATAAACGCAGTTGGTCACGTGAAAGAGAATCCTTCAGCATAGCCGGTGTTCTTGTCACATCTGTTGGACGAATCGCTTCGTGTGCGTCTTGTATCTTTTTATCTCCGTTTGCCTTTTTCTCTGCCTTTGCGACATAACGTTCCCCATATTGATTTGCAATGTGCATCCTTGCGTTTGCATCTGCCTCTTCTGATACTCGTGTTGAATCTGTACGTAGATATGTGATAATACCGACAGTACCGCTGCCTTTCACATCAATTCCTTCATAAAGCTGTTGCGCAATACGCATGGTTTTCTGTGTAGCAAAATTCAAAACTTTCGATGCTTCCTGTTGCAAGGTACTTGTTGTAAATGGAAGTGGTGCTTTTTTTGTTCTTTCCCCCACTTTAACATCTTCCACATAGAATTCCACATTTTCCAGTTCTTTTAACAATTGATTCATTTCATCTTGAGAACAAATATCCCCGGAATACTTAGCAACCAATGGTTTCTTTTCACCCTGTACATTTAAGACTGCATCCAATGTCCAGAACTCTTCCGGTACAAATGCATCAATTTCTTCTTCTCGGTCAGCAATGATGCGAAGTGCTACGGATTGAACACGTCCGGCGCTCAACCCACGCTTCACCTTACTCCAAAGAACCGGGCTGATTTTATATCCTACCATTCTGTCCAATGCACGTCTGGCTTGTTGTGCATCTACCAAATCCATGTCTATTTCTCTTGCTTCTTTAATTGATGTTTTAACAGCATTTTTTGTTATCTCATTAAAGCTAATACGATAAACCTTTTTATTTTCCAATTTCAAAGCAATATATAGATGCCATGCAATCGCCTCACCCTCGCGGTCAGGGTCAGTCGCAAGATATATCTTATCTGCTTTTTTTACCTCTTTTCGTAAATTAGCCAGGATATCTCCTTTTCCTCGAATTGTAATATATTTAGGTTCAAAGTCATTTTCTACATCAATTCCAAATGCGCTTTTTGGAAAGTCACGTACATGACCATTCGAAGCAACTACTTCATAGCTACTCCCTAAGAACTTCTTTATTGTCTTTACTTTTGCAGGTGATTCCACGATTACAAGATAACGTGCCATTAACATCTTCCTCCACAATAGTGTAATAATTTTTAGAGACTTCTTTCACTAATCCCCTTAATTCCAAACCCACAAGTACGTCTAAAAGCTCTGACACTCCATAATTTGTTTTGTTCATAAGTTGCTCCAGATTTTGGGGGTGGAAACCGAGACAACTATACACTATATTTTCTTTACTTTCAAGAGGAAATTTCATCAGATTCTTTTTTTGTTGATTTTTACCAAACAACTCTCCCCATTCTATCAACAAATCTTCTGGCGATAAAAGGATGTCCGCTCCCTGTTTAATAAGTATGTTGCATCCTTTGCTCAAATGACTATTTATAGGTCCCGGAAGTGCATAAACATCCTTGCCTTGTTCTAAAGCCATGTCTGCTGTGATAAGAGACCCGCTTTTTTCCTTTGCCTCCATTACCAACACGGCATCTGCTAAACCACTGATAATTCTATTTCTGGCCGGAAAATGTTGTGGAAGTGGTTTCATACCCAATGGGAATTCTGAAATTAAACCTCCTTTTTCCTGCAAATCCATATAAAGACCAATTTCATCCCTTGGATAACAAATATCGACCCCACATCCAAGAATTGCGAAACTTTCTCCCCCTACCGCCAACGCGCCTCTTTGGCCGGCACTATCGACGCCTCTGGCCATTCCACTCACTATTTGTATTCCGGCTCTGGCCAGCTCCTTGCCAAATACATCTGCCATATGTTCCCCATAAGGACTACATTCCCTTGCTCCGACAATTGCCACCGTTCTTTTGTTTTCTTCCGGTAATTTACCCTTTACATATAAAGCATAAGGAGGCGAAGAAATATGTAACAGCCGTCGCGGATATAATTGGTCCATAATGGTTATAAATCGTATTCCCTGTCGCTCCATTTTTTGATATTCACGATTAATATCCCACTCCTTTCTCCCCTTTAAAATACTTTCACGTTCTTTATCCTGCAATTCGAGCTGTTTTAATGCTGTTTCTTCTATATAATATAGTTCTTCAATACTTGTCACTTTTTCACGAATTTCTTGTTTTCTTCGGCTGCTGATTCCTTGTAAATTAGCAAACCAATATTCATACTTCATTTTCACTATTTCCTCCGATCTCTATAACCGATGGTTCGATAACTTAATGCCTCACGCAAATGTTTCACTTCTATCTCTTCTATGCCATCTAAATCTGCAATCGTTCTGGCAACACGCAAGACTTTATGATAACTCCTTGCTGATAATCCAAGATGTTCATACGCTTTTTCCATAATTTCCCTTTGTTCTTTCCCAAGTGCACAAAACTCCCTAATTCGTTGCATGCTAAGCTGCGCATTTGTCAAAATTCCTTCTTTTCGATATCTGTTTTTTTGAATCTCTCGCGCCCTTACAATTCTTTCTCGTATTATCATGGAACTTTCTTCCTTTCTTCCATCAGCCAAATCTTCATACTGCACTTTTTGAACATCCACACAAAGGTCTATCCTATCAAGAAACGGCTGGCTCAGCTTCCCAACATAGTTCTGAATCTGGGTTGTTGTACAGCTACAACGATTTAAATCCGGATAATTTCCACAAGGACAAGGATTCATTGCAGCCACCAGAAGAAAATCCGCCGGGAACTCAAACTCTCCCATTTCACGAACAATTTTAATATAATGTTCCTCCATCGGTTTACGCAATGTTTCCAATACAGCGCGCGGAAATTCAGCCAGCTCATCCAAAAACAAAACGCCCTTATGCGCCAAACTGATTTCCCCAGGTTTGGGGTATTTGCCACCGCCTAAAAGAGAAGCCTGTGTAATGGTAGCATTCACTTCCCTAAAAGGACGTGCGCTAATCAATGGGTGACCTTCGTCAACTTCGCCTAACACACTATAAATCATAGTAAGTTCAATGCTTTCATCTAAAGTCAATGGTGGCAAAATGCTGGGGATCCGTTTTGCAATGGCCGTCTTTCCAGCCCCGGTCGCCCCCTGCATTAACAGATTATGATTGCCTGCCACGGCAATTTCAGCCGCACGCTTCACCAAATGCTGTCCTTTAATATCAGCAAAATCTTCATGCTCTTGCAGTGTTTCAGTAATCACTTCAAACGCCATATCCTTTTCGACAACTCCCACGCACTTCCCCTTTAAAATATCCCATACCTCTTGCAGTGTATTGACACCAATAATTTGAATATCTGAAACCAACGCCCCTTCCTTTTGATTATCTCTTGGTATAATACATTTCTTAATTCCTTGTTTCTGCGCCTCATAGACAATTGGAAGTATACCCGGAACCCGTTTAACACTGCCATCTAGACTTAATTCACCTACAAACAGTACATCCCTTAATTGACTTACATCAACTTCCTCCAACGCAGCAAGAACCGCAACGGCAATGGACAAATCAAATATTGTTCCTTTTTTCCTAATATTAGCCGGCGAAAGGTTTACAACTATCTTTTTTGCCGGCAATACGAAGCCGGAGTTTCGAATTGCACTCCGCACCCTATCTCCTGCCTCCTTCACCTCTGAAGACAAATATCCCACTAAGTGAAACATAGGCAGTCCGTTACTCACATCTGCCTCTACCTGTATAAACTCCACGCGAAGTCCTTGAAGGGTCGCAGATAAAACCGTACTAAACATAATGTACGTTCACTCCTTTCATTATAAAATTGTTTAATTCGAATAATCTGGCAGATTCGCCTGATTTGATATAGATAAGAAAATTTTATGGCCAGATATGATTTCATCCAGCCACTTTTGCAGACATACCTTTTGTCTTCTGGTCTATTTCTGTAATTGTTTGACAAGATCTTGAATCACAGATAATTCTTCCACTAAATCATCTGCAATCTTCTCTACGGAATCACCTTGGTCTAATTTCTTCTGTACCTGACTAACAAGGTGATTTCTTTCTCCTTCTGCTCTTCCTTCTGCTCTTCCTTCTGCTCTTCCTTCTGCTCTTCCTTCTGCTCTTTCATCTTGCAATAATTCTTGAAATGTCATATACCTAGCCCCCATTTCTCGACTTTTCTTCACCTCACGGATTGTGTTCTGTACTTTTTGAATGAATGTATCACCCTGTTCTGCCCCACTATCCGAAAATGGTGTCCCTACAAACTCTAAAAAATCAACTAACTCCTTCGGAACTTCGTGTTTGTTCTCACCCTTTGTACTCAGAAATACTGTATGGGCTCCATCATCCATTTCAAGTTCCGGTGCTTCTCTGCAAATCGTTTTACAGGTGTACCGGTATTTCTTTTTGTTAAATGGATCAAAATCACAAATAAAAATAACATATGTATCCGATAATTCTGCATATGATAAGCCACTTAGCAAAATTTCCATATCAATCTGTCCATGATAATATCTTGCCCGCTTTTGAATCGCAGGTTTTCTAAGCACCTGCATTTCCACGTCATATCGGGTATTATTTTCATCTTTCGCATAAGCATCCAAACGAATCCCTTTGTATTCAGGATTATATACAATACTTTTCTCCTTGCTAACTTCTACGTGTTCAATTTCAATACCCAGACTACGTTCCAACACACCTTTGCAAATTTCCGGGTCCAACATAACAGCCCCGAACATGAAGTTATCCTTAAATGTTAGTTCTTGTAAGCTTTTCTTTTTATACATACTCTTTCTCCTTCTATTTTAACATATTTTTAGTCTTGATGGTAGTAAAAACATCGAAATGCTTAAACTTTCCGACAATCATAGGCATACACCGTCCATTCTGTTATGATTTCACCAAGTTTGAAATTCTCTGACTGAAACGTCTTGAAATTCAGATGCGTTTTTTTATAACGCTTGATTGACACCTTGAATGGATTGAAACAATCCGTGTCATGTTTGACATGAACATATTACCACAGAATCCCAAAAAATTGCAAGAATATCTTTTCTTCGTTGACATCCAAATAATCGATATAAATACTTTTTATCCGTTCATCCTGCGACACATCAAACTCTATACCAGGAAATTGATACACCATATATTCTCCATAAAATTCTGATTCACTAATCTTTTTAATGCTGTGAATCTTCCATGCATGTTGACTTGCTTTTGTGCATTTATGTTTCTAGATTTCGAGTTGTTTTTACATTTTCTCCCACCTCCCTATAGTTTAGGTATATGCATTTCAAGAACAAGTTTTTTCTTAATAATCGAGTGAAATCTATGCACAAGAAAAAGAGATACTCCAGTTTTTCTGAAATATCTCTCCTTGAAACTTTTATTTAATTGTTATAACGCTCTATTTGTCCCTGTATAACTTTTTACAATCTTTGCCAAAGCCCTTCCCAAAAACAAATTCAAAATGCATTTAAGGCAAATAAACCTTTCTAACCATCATATCTCTCTGTAGTTATCATAAAGAAATTACAATTTTCATATGAACCTGCATATGGATGAATTTCAACTCCTCCATTTAATTTAGTTACCTCTTCTCCCTCATAACTTGATGACAGATTGGCTTCTCTCACAATCTCATTAGCTTCTTCCATATCACAACCAAGCATTGCACTAGTCATAGCAACTTTCCACATGAATTCCGTATCAAAATCCATATAGCGCATATCAATTGAAAGACCAACTGCTACAACCTCATCATCCTCACAGTATGCTATTACCATTAAACTGCCTCCATTATCATATGCAACTATATCGTATTCTGTGTCGGATTCCTCGGCACTTGTAAAAGCCCATTCATCCGTGGAATATTCCTCTCCTATGTTATAACAAAATGTCTCTCCAAACTCCTCTACACTTTTATATGTATATCCGCCACCAAACATATTAAGAAGCACAATCAAACACACAATAGGAATTACAACATGAAGAATCTTATTTACCAATGTCAATTCTTTAAAATTCTTATATTCAAATATAAACTTGCATATCTTTTTTAGAAATCCTTTTGTTTGGCTTACCTGCATTGGCTCATCGTTCTCTTTTTCCGTTAATTCTACTTCTTCGACTTCCCATTTACTTCCACACTCATCACAAAAATTTGCTTCTTCACTTAATATATTCCCACACTGTTTACATATTCTTTCCATGCTATTTCTCTCCTCTTGTGTTCCTTAAAACTTGCTTTTTCTTTATTGTATTACAACATTAGAATCCCCTTGACTGAAAGTAACTTCATCAGTATTTAAATTTGCATAAAACCCAGCATAATTTCCACTGTTTAAATCATCATAAATTATTACAAAATACATTCTCTCTTTTCTGTCATATTCAGAAATACGTATCATGGTGGTTCCCGGATAAAAATTATGCTCTTCTATTAATTTCATAACCCACGGTTTCAATACTGTTTCCATGTGTTCTTCATATTCATTCTCACTACCAAAATCATACCAGTGCTTTTCAACACCAACTAAACATAATAATTCATCCATAGCATCTACATCATTTGATTCAACTTCTGTATCCTCTTTTGCTTCTGTCTGTTCCGACTTAACAGTCTCTTCCACCTCCACATCACTTGACACTTTGTTATAAAATCCAGTACCTCTTGTATATGTCTCCTCTTCTGAATGGATTGCCAGTTCTAACGTTTTTTCTTTGCCAGTCAATTCTGTTATTGTAAGCGTTCCTCTCATACCTTTTTCCGCAGTAAAAGTAATTATATACTCTCCATATTCTTCGCTTATTTCATAATCTGTGACCTTATATTCTTGCACCATATAATCCGGGTTTCCGCTATAATCCCGAATCGTAAAATCAATCTCCTTTCCATTCATCTTACTAATTGTAATTTCTCCACCTCCGATTTCAGAAATATCTGCCGCACCCGGATAACAAATGCTACTCTGCCTCCAAGTTCCCTCGATAATCGAGAAATCTTTCTCTATGTCTTGATTCTGTTCCTCATTCTGTCCATCTGCTTCTAATTTTTCTTCCACATTGTTTTTTTCTGTTTCTGCTAGTTCATCCGCCAAATATGCCGAAAAAGTTAATCCATCTTCTGTTCGTATAACCACATACAGAATACCATTATATTCGTATTTTCCAAAATCCGTTCTCGTAACTGCTCCTATTAACGAATCCTGCATAGAGAAATTGCTCTTTATTTTATAGATTTCATCTTTCGACAAATCATCAAAAGCTTTCATCAAAGACTCTAAAACAATATTATGAAAATCATCGTTTCCTGCTATATACTCTACTGACATTATAAATGAATAACCCAAAACCGAATCATCTTCATCTATATACACCATAAAAACTCCCGGGTTGCTAACCATTCCTTGATATAAGTAACCATATGTCGTTATATCAGACGGGTTTTTTAATAATGTTGCCTCTGCTTGTACTTCTTGCATATCATCAAATTCAACCTCATCCCATCCCGTAATTCCATTATTTTTGAATTCCTTTTGTGACAATTTATTATATGTATCTAAAAATTCCGAGAATGTAACTTCTGAACTTCCGCCAAAAATAGACACTACAAGTATGCATACTGCAAGAATTGCAGCGATGATTGCTATAATTTGTTTCTTACCTTTTTTCGATTTATCAGAAAACATTTCAGTATTATTTTCTATACTCTGCTTCACTTCATTACTTTCACATAAATCCTCACTTTTACTTCCACATTTACTACAAAACTTTGCCAAATGCTTCAATTCATTTCCACATTTTTTACATAACTTACTCATAATCATTCCTCCATATCTCTTTTTCTTTAGAATTTTTTATGATACTCTATTTATTTTTCTTTCCCCATCCTATTTTATATTTAATCATCATTCTAGGTCAATTTAACCCTAAAGTCAATAGGTCATTTCATCCATAATTATGGTAATACTATTTTTAGGAGGTGATTTCTTGTCCCGTCTAAAAGATTTGCGTAAAGAACTAGGGTATACCCAGATAAAAATGCAACATTTGACAGGCATTGATCAAAGCGATTACTCAAAAATCGAATGCGGCAAACGCTATTACACCTTTGAGCAATGCCGGAAGATAGCCCTCGCCCTTGGAACAAGCATGGACTATCTATCCGGTCTGACTGATGAGAAGAAACCTTATCCCCGTTCTTCTTCATCAATGCTGTAGGCACAAAAAACTGCCTATCACAATTATAATGATAGGCAGTTTTTTTGTACTAAGCACCGTGCTTAGTAAATGAACTTTTTTAGCTGTCCTTTGATTTCCGACACACTTCTATATCTCTTATTCTGATTTACCATAATACATTTTTCAATAATGCTTCCAATTCTTCCCTTTGCCATCTCGTTCACAGGATGCTGTCCTGTAAACAATACATTCATCAATACTCCCAACGCATAGATATCGCTTCTTGCATCCGTTTGTGCTTCCCCGTATTGCTCAGGTGGAGCATAACCTACGGTCCCTAACACAACCGTATCTTTTTTTTCATACTTTCTGTAAATTCTGGAAGCATCAAAATCAATAATTTTCACCCGCTCGTCTCTCATGAAAAAGATATTTTCCGGCTTGATATCTCTATGTACAATCCCATTTTTATGTAGCATTTCAAGTCCATCACAAACTTGCAGTATAATACGGTATGCCATTTTTGCCGTAAGTTTCTGATATTCCAACAAATCGGCGACGGATATTCCATCCAAATATTCTTCCATAATGATTGTACACTCACTATTTCCAATGGCTTCTATCACCTTTATAATATTAGAATGGTCTATGTTCACTAATCTCTCATATGCTTCTGACCTTCGCGACAAACGTTTAACAACAACTGTCTTGTCACTTTGCTTATGTTGATAAAGAACAATCTCTTTTGTGTCATCTTTTTTAAGTACTTTCACTAAATGATAGTACTTCTCTATACTATTTTCAATCCACTCATACAGTTCGTTACCCATCTTTTTCTCCATTGCAACATTCTATTTTCCATGCTATACTTCTGCCGAGGTGATACAAATGACAAAGAAAACTACCGACGAATTAATGGACGCATTAAATTCCAGTAAATCCATTGAACATTATATTCAATCAGAGAAAGAACATCTGATTGAAATGCCACTATGCGATTATTTAAATCAACTGGCAGACAAAAAAGAATTAAAAAAATCTCAAATCATTCACGATTCTGAGTTAAATGAGATATATGGCTATCAGATATTCTCCGGAAAGCGATTCCCATCCAGAGACAAATTGATTGCTTTGGCTTTCGGTATGCATTTATCTCTCACGGAAACACAGCAATTATTAAAATATGCCGGATTTTCCCCATTATATCCCAAAAATGAGCGTGACAGCATTCTCATTTGGTGTTTGAACAATAACTATACTCTCTTCCAAACGAATGATGCTCTTTTTGACCATTCTCAAAACACCTTGTAGCACTACTGCAGTGTATAATACTGCAGTGCCGCTACAGTTCCATTCTCATCAAATATTACCCTTAAAGTAGGAATACCTCTTTCCCCGTCAAATCGATAACACCATTCCTCAGAGAATTCTTGATCTGGATTTCCCAAACTTCTCATAACATCTTCTCTACTTGTTCTACCATTGATGCCATGAATCCCATATTGCTCTATCTTCTCTTCGTTGACATCCAAATAATCGATATAAATACTTTTTATCCGTTCATCCTGCGACACATCAAACTCTATACCATGGAATTGATACACCATATATTCTCCATCCGGATATGGTTCTGTTATTTCTTCCCCTAATATCGGAACAACGGCATGCAAATCCGTAAAAAGTACACCCTCAAAGTCATGAACAACATCAGGATTATCTACGGACATCTCATTTGTACGAAATATATAATCCGGTTCCTGGGAACCTTGCATATAGACCTGTTCTTCCTTATCTCTGGAAAACATATTTTTTAACAAAGGCCAGAACTGTACGCCGACTATCAAGATAGCACAAAGAATTATAAACCATGTTCTTCTGTCCCGATTTCTCATTTTTTCAATTGGATATCCTCTTTTTATTCTTGGATATTCATACATGCATCTCGGACAAAAATGTGCTTCTTGCGGTAATTCCAAATTACAATTAGGACACTGTTTCATTGCTTCTTTCCTTTCGACTATGATACTATTTTGAAATACATACAGCTAACTGTCAACAATTATTTTGTCCTATCATACATTAATATTAAATATGCCCAGAGGTGCTATCTTGAAGACATTTCCGCCATCACTTTCTGCGGAAGAGGAGCAATATTATCTCCAGAAATACCTCGAAGGGGATTTAGAAGCAAAACACATTCTCATTGAGCGAAACCTACGCCTAGTCGCCCATGTTATGAAAAAATACCAGCACTTGGAGGAAAACCAAGAAGATTTAATATCTATCGGAACCATCGGATTAATTAAAGCAATTATCACCTTTAATCCAGATAAAAACAATCGTCTGGGAACTTATGCTGCCCGATGCATCGAAAATGAAATTCTTATGATGCTTCGCTCAAGAAAAAAAACATCCAAGGAAGTATCACTTTATGAACCTATCGGCACAGACCGTGAGGGCAATGAAATACAATTGTATGACATCATGGAAGCTGACGATACCGATATTCAATCAAAAATTTCTTTAAAAGACGACATTGTGCTACTCTATAACAAAATAGAATCCATATTATCCCCCCGTGAAAAACTTGTGTTAAAAATGCGATATGGACTTTATAACCAGGAGGAATATACACAGCGTGAAATTGCCAAGCAATTGGGAATCAGTCGCTCTTATGTTTCCAGAATTGAAAAAAGTGCAATAGAAAAGCTGCGAGCCTACTTTCAGTAGAACCCGCAGCTTACATATTTTTTCTTATTCCTGCCTTCTCAAAATGTCATATTTCTCTACTTCAATTCCCAAATCGACATAAAGCACCTGCTTCGGATGTGGTGCACTTTCTTGTTCTATTCCATCCTCAGTAAGAATACGCTTTACAACAACCTCCACGTTATCGCCATTTGGTTTCATAACCTCAATCTTCTCGCCAACAGAAAATTTATTTCTCTGTTCAATGCGGTAAGTTCCATCTTTTTCTTCCCCGATAATACCAAGGTAGGTATATTCTTTCACGTAGGTATTATTGTCATAAATCTGACTGTCCTCATTCGGTTTCCCAAAGAAGAATCCTGTCGTAAACTGTCTGTATGTGCAGTTGGAAATCTGATCAAGATACCACGGCATATTTTTTTGATAAATTTCCGGGTTCTTTTTATAATCATCAATGGCTTTACGATAAGTTCTTGCAACTGTGGCAACATAGAGTGCCGTCTTCATACGTCCCTCAATTTTTAAGCTGTCCACGCCGGCGTCAATCAGTTCCGGAATATGCTCAATCATGCACAAATCCTTGGAATTAAAAATGTAGGTGCCCCTCTCATTTTCGAATACCGGCATCACTTCCCCCGGTCTTGTTTCTTCTACAATCGAATACTTCCAGCGACATGGATGAGTGCATGCGCCTTGATTTGCATCTCTTCCGACCATATAATTACTAAGCAGACAACGTCCGGAATAAGAAATGCACATTGCACCATGAACAAAGGTTTCAATCTCCATGTCCTGCGGAATCTTTGCACGGATTTCTTTGATTTCCTCTATCGATAATTCTCTTGCCGTCACCACACGTGTTGCTCCCTGTTTGTACCAGAAATTAAAAGTTCCATAATTCGTATTATTTGCTTGGGTACTGATGTGGCGGTCTATTTCCGGGCAGACTTCCCCCGCGATTTCAAAAATAGCAGGGTCAGCGATAATCAGACCATCCGGTTTCAGTTCTTTCAATTCCTCAAAATATGTTCTCACACCATCCAAATCATAATTGTGCGCCAATATATTGGCTGTCACATAGACCTTCACACCATGCTCATGTGCAAATTGAATTCCTTCTTTCATCTCGTCCATAGTGAAATTCTTAGCCTTTGCACGCAATCCAAAGGCCTCTCCACCGATATATACGGCATCTGCCCCAAATATGACTGCAGTTTTTAACACTTCCAGACTACTTGCCGGAATTAATAATTCAGGATGTCTTCCCATCAATTTAATCCTCTCTTACTTTTGTACTAAGTGCAACCCCATCTCCCAACGGAATAATGGAGGTTTCTAACAATTTGTGATGCTTTAGCTCATACAAATACTCTCTCATGCGACTGTGAATGGTGCGATTTCTCCTCTCCACAGCAAAACGCGACTCAATAATATCGCCATCCTGTAACACATTATCCGAAACTAAAACACCATCCTTTGACAACAGACGCACCACCTCCGGCATATAGTAAATATATTGCGCCTTGGCAGCGTCCATAAAAATAAAATCAAATTTTTTATTGAGCCCTTTTAAAATTTCAAGTGCATCACCTTCCAAGAGCGTAATCTTATCAGATTTTCCGGCACGTTCGAAATTTTCCAAAGCTATTGGAATACGTTTCTCGTATTTTTCAATTGTTGTAATGTGACAATCCTCCGGTGCATATTCGCTCATCAGAAGCGCTGAAAAACCAATCGCCGTCCCAACCTCCAAAATGCGTTTTGGCTTTTTTATTGCCAGAAGCACCTTCAAGAAGCTCTGCATTTCCTTTCGTATAATCGGCACAAAAGTATCCAATGCTTCCTTTTCAATTGTCTCTAAAATCTCGCTGTTTTCTGTTTCCAATGAATGAATAAACGTCACCATGCGTTCATCTACAATCATTTTCTTTGCCTTCCTTTTCTCATAATCAAAGACGGAGAATGGAATTCTCCGCCTTTATTGTACTACACATCCATAATAATTGGAAGAATCATTGGTTTTCTCTTTGTCTTCTTCCAGATAAATTCATTCAGTGTATCACGAATGACCAACTTAATTCTGCTCCAATCAACATATGAGCTTTGTAAACACCTGTCTAATGCTTCATACAAAAGCTGTTTCGCCTCTTCCATTAAATCTTCTGATTCCCTCACATACACAAACCCTCTGGATACAATATCCGGTCCTGCAAGTAACTGATTACTTCCCTTTTCCAAAGTGAGCACAACAATCATAATACCATCCTGAGCCAAGTGCTGTCTGTCCCTAAGCACAATATTTCCAACATCTCCAACTCCCAAACCATCTACTAAAATAGCACCGGTTTGAACTTTATCTACAATCTTGGCTTCTTGTTCATCAAGCGCAAGAACATCGCCGGATTGCATAATAAAAATATTTTCTTTTGGCACACCCAGTGCCTCTGCAATTCCTGCATTTGCTTTCAAATGACGGAACTCGCCGTGCACCGGAATTGCATATTTTGGTTTCAACAAAGAGTAAATCAATTTCAATTCTTCTTGGCATGCATGACCCGACACATGGGCATCCCTTACAATTACATTTGCACCTTTTTGCGAAAGTTCATTTACCACACGCGAAACCGCCTTTTCGTTTCCCGGAATCGGCGATGAACTGAAAATGACCGTATCTCCCGGCTTAATAGAAACCTTTTTATGAATATCAGATGCCATTCTGGAAAGCGCTGCCATAGACTCGCCCTGGCTTCCTGTAGTGATAAGCACCGTCTTCTCATCCGGATAGTTCTTAAGTTCATCAATATCAATCAAAGTATTTTTTGGAATGTCAAGGTAACCAAGCTCCATTGCGGTCGTAATGATATTCACCATACTACGACCTTCCACTACTACCTTTTTATCATATTTACATGCTGAACGTATAATCTGCTGCACGCGGTCTACGTTGGAAGCAAAGGTTGCAATGATAATTCTACTATTACAATGCTCTGCAAACAAATGGTCAAATGTAACACCCACAGTACGTTCCGATTGGGTAAAACCTGCCTTTTCCGCATTTGTACTGTCAGACATTAATGCCAACACACCCTTTTTCCCAATCTCTGCAAATCGTTGCAAATCAATCGCATCACCGAATACCGGCGTATAATCCACCTTAAAGTCACCCGTATGAACAACAGTACCCACCGGTGAATAGATTGCCAAAGCCGCTGCATCTTGAATACTGTGGTTAGTTTTAATAAATTCAATGCGCAACTTTCCTAAGTTTATAGACTGGCCGTAGGTAACCACTTTTCTTCGTGTACTCCGCAGCATATTATGCTCCTGAAGTTTGTTTTCAATAATACCGATTGTGAGTTTTGTTGCATAAACAGGCACATTAATATCCTTTAACACATATGCCAAAGCACCTATATGGTCTTCATGACCATGTGTAATAACAAAACCTTTCACTTTATCAATGTTGTCTTTCAAATACGAGACATCTGGAATAACTAAGTCTATACCTAACATATCATCTTCTGGGAATGCTAACCCGCAATCCACAACAACGATACTATCCTCATATTCAAAAGCCGTAATGTTCATCCCAATCTGTTCCAATCCTCCGATTGGTATAATTTTTAATTTCGAATTACTTTTTTTATTCACGTTACACCTCAATATCTATGTCTTCTAATAATTCTTCAAATACTTTTAAGACAGCAGAAAGTTCCACATCCTCTTCTACAATTTCATATAAACTTTCCGTATCTTCCGCCGCACTCATGTCCTTTAAAATCAAGCATTCTGCTCCATCTTCTTCAGAATCTGTAACCAAAATATAGTTGTTGCCATTGACTCTTGTTTGTTCCAATACAAAAAAATCTACCTCTTCTTTTGTATCTTCGAATGTAAAAATAATTTTTTCCATATTTTCCCCTTATATCTTTATCCTATACTCAACGAATCCAAATATCCCTGCAAAATGAAAATTGCAGCAATCTTGTCCACATATTTTTTGCGGTTTTCCCTCCTGACTCCACTTTCCATCAGCGTTCTTTCTGCTTCCACTGTTGTCAGTCTTTCGTCCCACATAATAACCGGAATTCCAATACGCCTTTCTAGTTTTTCTTTTAGTTCTAAAGTTTTTTCCGCACGTTCCCCAACTGTATTGTTCATATTCTTTGGATATCCCAATACAATTTTTTCCACCTCATACTCTTTCACTAACAGTTCAATTCTTGCAAGTGTCTGACGAAGCTTGTTCTCTTCCTTACGTTCGATTGTTTCAATTCCCTGCGCAGTAATACCAAGCGGGTCGCTAATAGCCACTCCAACAGTTTTTGAACCATAATCCAATCCCATGACTCTCATATCATTATTCCCAAGAATGATGATTGATATATGTCTTTAACATTTCTTCTACCAATTCATCACGTTCCATCTTCATAATTAAGCTTCTTGCTCCATTGTGACTCGTAATATAGGTTGGATCTCCTGACATAATATATCCCACCATCTGACTCACAGGATTGTAGCCTTTTTCACGTAAAGCTTGATACACAATTTCAAGAATATCTTTTGCTTGAATTTGCGGTCCCAATTCTACCTGAAAAAATTGTGTGTTACTTATTTTGTTCATCTGTTCACGTCCTTTACTTTATTTCCTCTTTTTATTTTAATATACTTATCTATCGAATTCAATGAATAATTTGCGATTGACTGACAATTTGAACATTTATCACCTGATTTTGTAAGTTTTTTTCACTTTGTAGTGCAACTTTCACATACTCTTTTGTATGCCCTACCTGATACTCCTCTCCGTTTATCAAAATGGATTCTTCCATCAACACCTGTACTTCTTTTCCCACAAAGTTAGCTTCATATTGGTTTCTTTTCTGATGGTCTAATTCCAATAATTCATTACTTCGAAGAGTCTTTATCTGCTCTGGTACTTGATGCTCCATAACCGCTGCTTTTGTACCTTTTCTCTTGGAATATTTGAAAATATGTGTCTCATAAAAATCTACTTTATCTATAAATGCTTTAGATTGCTCAAACTCTTCTTCTGTTTCTCCCGGAAAACCGACAATGACATCTGTCGTTAATGCAGGATTGCCAAAATATTTTCTCAACAACTGACACTTCTCATAGTATTCTTCAGAGGTATATCTTCGATTCATTCTGCGAAGGGTGTCATCACAACCACTCTGAAGAGACAGATGAAAATGCGGACACATTTTGGAAAGTCCTGCAATAGTCCTTGCAAATTCCTCTGTAATAATTCTAGGTTCTAAGGATCCTAGGCGTATACGTTCAATTCCTTCCACATCATGGACCGCAAGAATCAGTGATAACAAATCTTCGTTGTTCAAATCCAAACCATAGGAGCTTAAATGAATGCCGGTAAGGACTACTTCCTTATATCCGTTTTCAGCCAAATCTTTAACCTCTTGAACGACATCCGCTTTTGCACGGCTGCGGACACGACCTCTTGCAAACGGAATAATGCAATAGGTACAAAACTGATTACATCCATCTTGCACTTTAATATATGCCCTTGTGTGTTCCGCCGTTTTGCTCAGATGCATTTCCTCATACTCCTTTGTATGATTAATGTCAATCACTGCTTTGGAAACGTGATTTTCCAAAATTTCAATTAGATCCTTTTTCCTATTATTGCCAATAACTATATCAATACATTCATCAATTTCATCGGAATTTTCTTTTGTCTGCACATAACAACCCGTTGCCACCACAATAGCATCTGGATTCATTTTCTTAGCCCGGTGAAGCATTTGACGTGATTTCCTATCCGCCATATTGGTAACAGTGCATGTGTTAATAATGTAGATGTCTGCCCCCTCTTTGAACGGCACAATTTCGTAACCGTTGTTTTCCAACATCTCTTGCATTGCCTCTGTTTCGTATGCATTTACCTTGCATCCCAAATTGTGTAATGCCACTTTTTTCATAGTTCTTTCCCCTCTGTCACTTTTTGCTGTAATTTGCTCCTTGACTTTTATTTCCATTCAGCATAAGATGTTTATAGATAACAAACACTCAAGGAGGTTATTTATGAAAGCTGTAGAAATTTCATTAAATTCAATCGATAAAGTAAAAACATTTGTGAATCTGATTAACAGATTCGATTATGATTTTGATTTGGTTTCCGGAAGATATGTCATTGACGCAAAATCAATCATGGGTATCTTTAGCTTAGATTTATCAAAACCAATCACTCTTCATATTCACGCAGATGACGCGAATGCAGAAAGCATTGTCGCTGAGCTTGCTCCATACTTAGTATAAAATAAAAAACCCCACTTTTAAAGTGGGGTTTCATTTTTTCCTAAACTTCTTTATTTCACAAGTATACGCTCCACTGTATTTATTGCTTCTGCCATGAGTTCATCAATCTTTTCCGCGAGCTTTTCCTCCGAACGTCTGATAATTCCAATATTTGGCTTTGTAACCGGATGTTTTGCCACAAAGATTGTACAACAATCCTCAAACGGTAAAATAGAAGTCTCAAACGTATTGATTTTCTCAGATATTTCAATAATTTCCTGCTTATCAAAACCTATTAACGGGCGATATACAGGAAGTGTACATACATCATTTGTTGCCGCCAAGCTCTGCATTGTCTGACTTGCCACTTGTCCAATGCTTTCTCCGGTAACAAGTCCCAAACAACCACTTTCTTTCGCGAAATGCTCTGCAATTTTCATCATGTAGCGTCTCATAATAATGGTAAGCTCTTCGTGCGGACACTTCTCATAAATATATAATTGAATATCTGTAAAGTTAACTACATTCAACTTAATCGGACCGGAGTACTTTGATACCAGTTTTGCTAAATCTACAACCTTTTGCTTCGCTCGTTCACTAGTATATGGAGGTGCATGGAAATATGTTGCTTCTAATTGAACCCCACGTTTTGCAATCATATATCCTGCCACCGGACTGTCAATACCTCCCGACAAAAGAAGCATTGCTTTACCATTCGTTCCAACAGGCATCCCTCCCGGTCCCGGAATAATCTCTGAATAGATATATATCAAATCACGAACTTCTATATTTAACATAATTGCAGGCTTATGAACATCCACGCGAATCTCCGGAAATGCATCTAAAATTGCTTCTCCTAAGTCACAATTGATTTCCATTGAGGTTTTTGGATAACTCTTCTTTCCTCTCCTCGCCTCCACTTTAAAAGTCGTATTCTTATTTGGATACATGTTATCCATATAATCTACTACTACTTTTTTCAAGTCTTCAAATCCGGTGTCCTCTGCATAGATAACCGGACAAATTCCAACGATACCGAACACGCTCTTTAATGCGTCTACAGTCTCATCATAATCGTAATATCCATCACATTCCACGAAAATTCTAGCCTGTGATTTGTGCACGTGAAAACTTCCTTCCACGTCCTTTAAAGCAAAACGAATTTGATTCATTAAGGCATCTTCAAACATATATCGATTTTTGCCCTTCAATCCTATTTCACCATATTTTATCAAAAAAGCCTGAAACATCATTGGTAAAGCTCCTCCTAATGTCTTGTGTATTTCCTTAGCATCGGTACACAATTATATAACGTTTCCAAAGTATAGTCAATTTCTTCTTTCGTTGTAAATTCCGAAAAACTAAATCGAAGCGTTGCATCCAGATACTCTGTTCTTGCTCCGATTCCTTTCAAAACTCCACTAATTGCAGGATGGTTCGATGCACATGCCGAACCCGAAGATACATAAATTCCTTTTTCCTCCAATGTATGAAGAAGAACCTCACTCCGAATTCCCGCAAAACCAACACTGATAATATGTGGTGCGCTCGTCTCATCTGTACGTCCATGAATGGTTGTATTTTCGATTTGCCTTACACCTTCTATAAAATAGTTTTTCAGTTCGCGCATCCTTGCAATTTTTATATCAAAATCTTCATAAATCATCTTTGCGGCAAGTCCGATTCCGGCAATTCCCGGTACATTTTCTGTTCCTGAGCGAACATTCTTTTGTTGTTCCCCGCCAAATACAATGGGCTTAATTTTTACCTTTTCATTGACATAAAGAACCCCTGTCCCTTTTGGTCCATGAATCTTATGACCACTAATCGACATCAAATCCATCCCCATACGTTTCGGATAAATTCGATACTTTCCAAATCCTTGGACAGCATCTACATGAAACAGAATGTTCTTATTATATTCTTTTACAATCCTAATTGCTTCTTCTATCGGCTGAACAGCGCCAACTTCGTTATTTACATACATAACAGAAACCAGAATGGTTTCCTCGCACAATGCCTCCTGAAGCGCCTGTAATTTAATCCGCCCATCCTTATCCACTGGCAGGTAGGTTACACGAAATCCTTCCTCTTCCTCCAAATAACGCATGGTATTTAAAATAGCCGGGTGCTCTATGGATGAAGTAATCAAATGGTTACCTGCTCGTTTATTCGCACGCGCACATCCAATCAATGCCAGGTTATCACTCTCTGTTCCACCGGAGGTAAAAAACAATTCCTTCTCCTGAACCTTTAATAACCTTGCCAATCTTTCTTTTGATTCCCGTACATATTTTTCAGCATCTACACCTTTTTTGTGCATAGATGACGGATTTCCATAATCCTCACACATAAGCTTGCCAACCAAATCACGGACACTCTCATAGCATTTTGTTGTCGCCGAATTATCCAAATATACTTCCATACTACTCTCTCCCAAATTTCTTCTTACCTATAATTTATGTGATTCACATTCCAAACGATACATTAAAATCGACAGAGTCGTAAGTCCTGCTGTTTCTGTTCTTAAAATTCGCTTTCCAAGTGTGATGGCCTTTGCATTATGTTTTATCGCATGCTCAACTTCTTCCGTTTCGAAGCCCCCTTCCGGGCCAATAAATATTCCTATTGATTGTCCTGGTACAATTGCCTCGATAACCTTTCTGGTATCATCCATTCCCTCTGCAAGTTCATAAGGAATCAGAATGACATCTAGCTGCTGTGCATACTGTACAGCCTCTTTATATGACATCACTGTGGTTACTTTTGGCACAATATTTCTTCCGGACTGCTTGGCTCCGCTTTCCGAAATACTATTCCAACGTTCCACTTTTTTAACTGCCTTTTTGTCATCCAACTTTACAACTGCCCGCTTGGTGACAACCGGAATAATCTCATAAGCACCAAGTTCCACAGCCTTCTGTACAATCAGTTCCATTTTGTCGTTTTTCGGCAATCCTTGAAACAGATAAATCTTTGACGGCAACTCCGTTTCCGAAACCAATTCTTCTTTTATAAGTGCAGAAACACTATCGGTTGCCATGGTTTCAATCTCACACAAATATTTTTTATTATTGCCATCACTGATATGCAACTCCTCTCCAACTTTCATTCGGAGTACATTTTTCATATGGTTCACATCCGAACCTTCAATTAAAATCCTACTATCCTTCACCTGCTCCGGTGTTACAAAAAAATGATGCATTTTTCTCTCCTAATTCTTTCTAGCTGTTACGGAAACCCATTCTCCCTGATACGTTACCTCCAGCACTTCCAAACCGGACTCTTTTACGCACTTCACTACGGTTTCTTCCTTGTCATCAATAATACCGCTGGTAATGTAGATTCCGCCCGGTTTTAGTTGATTTACAATCACCGGTGTAAGTGGCACCAGAACATCAGCCAAAATATTTGCCACAACGATATCATATCGTTCATACCCAACTTTATCCTGAACATCCTTATCGCTGATGATATTCCCTATCATCACTTCATATTGATCTCTGGATATACCATTTACTTCCATATTTTCATAGGTGGCATCAATTGCGCACGGGTCCAAGTCGGTTCCCACTGCATATTTTGCGCCAAACTTCAATGCAAGCATACCTAGAATACCGCTTCCACAACCCACATCCAGAATTGTGGTGTCTGCTTTTACATACTTTCGAATTTGACGAATACAAAGCTGCGTTGTCTCGTGCATACCCGTTCCAAATGCCGTGCCCGGGTCAATGTGAATAATCATTTTATCCTCATCCTCTGGCTTCACCTCTTCCCAGGATGGAATAATCAAAATATCATCCACGTAGAATTGGTGAAAATATTGTTTCCAATTATTCACCCAATCTACATCTTCTGTCTGCGATTCTTCAATTGTGCAGGCGCCTACGTTTGCATACGCACGCATTTCCTCTAATTCCTGTCTCACTTCCGCAAGAATGGCATCTTTATCATCCTCTTCTTCCAAATAAAAGCTGATATAAGCAACTCCATCATCTGCGCCAATTTCCGGGAGGATATCTACAAACATCTGCTCCTTATCAGATTGCGACAATGGAATTTTATCTTCAATCTCAATCCCCTGAATACCAAGGTCCATCAGCATGCTGCTTACAAGGTCTTCACTTTCTGTAGTTGTTGTTAGTCTAAATTTATTCCATTTCATGATTTCATCTCCTCACAAGTCATACTATACGGACTTTTACTTCGTTTGCTCACTCGTTCTAACATGTAACTCCGGATGCATGGCACTAACCTTTGCTCCTGCCGGAATGGACTCTGTGACAAAGGTGTTACCTGCTACAGTTGCACCTGCACCCACCACAGTGTCACCACCCAAAATGGTTGCATTTGCATAGATAATAACATTATCTTCAATGGTTGGATGGCGTTTTACTCCCGACAACGCCTGACCTTTTCTTGTGGAAAGTGCACCAATTGTGACACCTTGATAGATTTTAACACCATTTCCAATAATGGCTGTTTCTCCGATTACAACACCTGTACCATGGTCGACAAAGAAATATTCACCAATAGTTGCTCCCGGATTGATATCAATCCCAGTCTTTCCATGTGCATATTCACTCATGATTCTTGGCAATAGCGGCACCTTCAACTCATACAGTACATGCGCATAGCGATATACAAATATGGTATATAGGCCTGGATATGCCAATATCACCTCGCTGTTGCTGCTGGCCGCCGGGTCTCCTGCTAGTTGTGCCTCCACATCTTTTGCCAACAAGCCCTGCACCTTAGGAATCTCCTTCATAAATCGAACCGTGAGTTCCTCTGCCTCTTCTTTGTCAGCCAAAATCACTTTCATCTGTGATTTCATCTTCTCGTACACAGATACTAACATTGCCTCTGCAAATGCTTCTTTCGAAAGGAATTTTTCAGTTCCAAAGTATCCCGGAAACGTAAGTTTATGCAAATCCTCAATGATACTATATACAACCTCCACATCAGGCAATACCGGCTTCAGAGAAGAGTTTCCCACCTGCTGTTCCTCATAATTCCAAGTTAATTGCTTTGCTATATTCAAAATCGTCTCTTTTGTATTATCTCTCATAAGATATGCCTCCATTCATATATACTAGTCTGCGAACAATTCTGTAGACAAATATCGGTCTCCCGAATCTGGCAGAATAACTACCATCTTCTTCCCTGCATTTTCCGGACGTGTAGCAATGACACTTGCCGCTTTTAATGCTGCGCCGGATGAAATGCCAACCAAAATTCCTTCACATATTCCAAATCTCCTTGCTTCTTCATATGCTTCTTCATCGGTTACTGTGACAATTTCATCATATATACTTGTGTCTAGAGTGTCCGGAATAAATCCCGCACCAATTCCCTGTATCTTATGTGCGCCGGCTGTGCCTTGGCTAAGAACCGGACTTCCGGCAGGTTCCACTGCAATCACCTGTAGCTGCGGATTCTTTTGTTTTAAATACGCTGCGGTTCCGGACAGTGTCCCACCTGTTCCAACTGCCGAAATAAATATATCAACTTCTCCACCTGTTTGTTCCCATATCTCAGGACCGGTTGTTTTCTCATGCGCTTTTGGATTCGCTTCATTGACAAACTGTCCCAAAATCACGGAATCCGGAATGCTTTGTTGAAGCTCCTCTGCTTTTTCTATGGCGCCTTTCATCCCCTTGCTTCCATCCGTCAAAACAAGCTGCGCACCATATCCTTTCAGCAAATTTCTTCTCTCCACACTCATGGTCTCCGGCAATGTTAAGATAGCCTTATATCCCTTTACAGCAGCAACAGATGCTAAACCAATACCTGTGTTGCCACTTGTGGGCTCAATAATCGTTGCCCCCGGTTTTAAGATTCCCTTTTCTTCTGCATCCAAAATCATCATAAGAGCTGCCCGGTCTTTCACAGAACCGGTTGGGTTCAAATACTCCAACTTTGCTAATAGCACAGCCTCTTGCATCCCCGCATGGACAGCATACCGACTTGCATTTAACAAGGGTGTGTTCCCGATTAACTCTATAGAACTATCAATCACTTGTTTCATTACGATTTTCTCCTTTTTTAATATAAGATAACGCGTAGTAATTCATCTGTTCGAAACAATGCATTCTTATCAAATAGTTTTTCCAAACGAATTAAATTTATATCCGAATGTTCGATTTCTCTTGAAACTCTGTGAGCAATATCAACAAATAAATCAAATGTCATTTTTTCATCATTTTCAGACCACTTTGCAACAGCCAGTTCCTGAATCATAAAGCTTGCAACAACAGCAATCTTCATTTTACCTACTATATTATCATCATAAACGGCGCCACAAAAGTATGTAAACAGAAAATAAATCATTAATTGTTCCAACCAAACGGACCAGTTTTCTGTATCCACGCTCTTTAGACCATAAGTCTTATGAAATACATTTCTCTTCTGTTCAAATCCGGACTGTCCCTCTCCAAACAGTTCCCTCTCTGCCCTCTTAATATACTCCGGCCAATCGTCCTTCAACACTTCCAATTGACCCCACATTCGGAATATTTTGCGCACGGACTGACAGTACTCATTTCTTCCCATGACGTTGCTATCTATATTCTTTTGAAATTCCAAAACATTGTCCATTGTTCCAAAATTTTCTAACCACTCATCTACAAGAAATAATTCATCTTGTTCCAGCGCATTCTGCATTTTCTGTGCTAATTCAAGACACAAACCTATCCGTACCATAATGTCGAGGTCACGCTTTTGCAACAAGCTTATCATCTTTTCCCTTGCATCCATCAACTTTGTGAACAAGAGATAATTAAAATCCCCATATTCCTCATCTTCTGTGTCATCTTCAAAATGAATAAATTTAATAGGTTCCTTGCAACCCAAAATAATCTTTGCCGCTTCAATACAAGACAGTGACAATGAACCTTCCCTCAAGCCTTCGTACTCTTCCATATGTCTTGGATAATCTCTGCATGTCTTACAAAGCATATGCTCCCCTGCTTCCAAATGCAAATCACAGAGATTATCCTCATTGAGAAACGCGCAACGTTTTTCATATTGACAAAAGGAACCCTGTTCCCAATCAATGGAATTACGCAAACGATTCCCAATCGGCCCTTCCATACTCTTATATTTTTCCAAAGACTCCTCATCTATCATAATTGCCCACCCAGCACAGCATGTATCTTCACACTCTGCTGCTGTACATCGGAATCTGTCGAAATAATGCGGTATTATATACTCCATAATATCACCTTCATTTATCTTTATTACTAATAGAATACGACATAATAAAAAAAGAGACAAGGTTATTTCTCATAACTTTGCCTCAAATTTTCATTAACTTTCCATTCCGACAAGCATACCGCCCGGTTCGGCATAAAAACTGCACAAGCCCTTGGTTACTCCGATAACGACATCTGCATTCACAAATTCACTTTTTATCATATCTTTTAGCTGTTTTGCTGCTTCCAAATTAAAACAGTGATGAATGCGAACCTTACCACCTCTATATCCTAATTCCTTCATCTGTTTCCACACAGCAAGGATACCTTTCTTCTCTCCACGGCATTTTGCCTTTTGCTCCAATGTACCAACTTCACTGGCAATGCCCATCACATGAATTCCAAGCACTCCTGCAATTTTCGCAACGGTCGGACTAACACGACCATTATTTGCCAAATTGGTAAGAGACTTCAGCATAAAAATCAAATATGTGGACTTTTGATACTCAGCCACTTCTTTACAAATGTCTTCATAATCTTTTCCTAGCGCCAGCAGTTCTTGAATCTTTTCTGCAATCATTCTCATTTCCGGACCTGTTGATAAAGAATCTATCACACATACCTTCTTATCCGGATTATCCAATTCAAAAGCTTCCTTAGCCACCATGGCAGAATTGTAACTTCCAGACAAATTACTTGTTATAGTGATACAAAAAATTCTGTCTGCGTCTCCAAAGGCATCAAGCCAATCACCAACTCCCGGACATGCGCTACCGGACTTTCCTTTATAAGCTGCCAATTCTTCTGTCATTATCTTGACATCCAATTTGTCATCATCTACATATTCTTTGTTATCTGTCCTAATTGTCAACGGAACAGAAACCACACTTTTATCTGCAATAGTATTTAAGTCTGCACTGGAATCAGCTACAATTTTAATTTTCATATATTTTCTCCCGTTTATCATTCCAAAAACTATTTCATCGGTTTTCAAAAAACCGATTGCAGTAATTATAGTATCACTTCCACATACTTGAGTCAAGGGGTTGACTAAAAAAAGGAAAAAAAGTAAAATAAAGGACATGAAAGATTCAATAAAACAACAGATGGCTGAGTCCATCAAACAATTTCGCATGCCTAGATACAACGAACTGCCAAATGAGGGATTGTATCTGGAACAGACAACTCAATATATCAACAATGTATTGGCGCCATTAAATTGCATGACCATTACTTCTTCCATGATAAGCAACTATGTAAAGAAAGGAATCATTGCAGCACCTATTAAAAAGCTCTATTATGCAGAGCAAATCGCTTATCTTTTTTATATTGTAATTGCTAAAAATGTGCTTTCCTTAGAACACATTGTTTATTTGCGTGAAATGCAGGAAAAAACCTACCCTAAAGAAATCGCCTATGATTATCTTTGCGCAGAATTTGAAAATGTTCTATTTCATGTGTTTGGTCTCAAGAATCAAATTGACGATATCGGTCGGACAAAAAGTGATGAAAAAGCACTATTTCGCGAAGTAATCATTGCCGCTTCTAATAGTATACACCTAACATCTTGCTTTGATTCAATGCAGAATGATAAAGAAAAATAAAAACTGTGGCTTCAGCATAAGCCACAGTTTTTTTATGCCCGAATCGCATTTCCCGTATATAATTGATAATATTTACCTTGCTCTTCAATTAATTGGTCATGGGTTCCTCTCTCGATAATTCTACCCTGTTCCAAAACCATAATACAGTCAGAATTGCGAACAGTCGATAAACGGTGGGCAATGACAAAGGTTGTTCTTCCTGCCATCAATTTATCCATACCATCTTGAACAATACGCTCCGTTCTGGTATCAATAGAGCTTGTAGCCTCATCCAGAATCAGTACCGGTGGGTCAGCAATCGCCGCACGCGCAATGGCAAGAAGCTGTCTTTGACCTTGGCTTAGGTTTGCTCCATCTCCAACTAGCATGGTGTCATACCCTTGTGGAAGACGTCTGATAAATCCGTCTGCATTTGCTAACTTTGCTGCTGCAACAACCTCTTCATCCGTTGCATCTAGTTTTCCAAAACGAATATTATCTTTTACTGTTCCTGTAAACAAATGTGTATCCTGTAATACAATACCTAAAGAACGACGCAAATCTGCTTTCTTAATCTTATTGATGTTAATTCCATCGTAACGAATTTTGCCATCTTGGATATCATAAAATCGATTAATCAGATTCGTGATTGTAGTTTTTCCTGCACCTGTAGAGCCAACGAATGCGATTTTCTGTCCTGGCGTCGCATAAAGTTTGATATCATGGAGTACCATTTTTTCATCTGTGTAGCCAAAATCCACACCATCAAAAACAATATCTCCGGTTACCTCTACATAATCCACACTGCCGTCTGCCTGGTGTGTATGTTTCCATGCCCAGCGCCCTGTTCTCTCATCACATTCTACCAGTTTACCATCCACCTCTTTGGCATTTACCAACACCACATAGCCATCGTCTACTTCCACCTCTTCACCTAAAAGGTTAAATACACGTTCCGCACCCGCAAGCGCCATAACAATAGAATTAAATTGTTGGCTGACCTGATTAATCGGCATGCTAAAGCTCCTATTAAAAGTCAGAAAACTAACCAGCTTACCAAGCGTGAATCCCCATACATTTCCAAGGGCTAAGGCACCACCGACAATAGCACATAAAACATAACTTACATTACCCAACTGCGCATTAATCGGTCCCAATACATTTGTATACGCATGAGCCTTATCTGCACTTTCAAACAACTCATCATTCAGTTCTTTAAAACGCTTTTTATTCTGTTCTTCACGGCAGAATACCTGTACCACCTTCTGGCCGTTCATCATTTCCTCTATAAAACCATTCACTTTACCAAGGTTCTTTTGTTGCTTCACAAAGTACTTTCCGCTATTTCCGGCTGCATAACCGGTTGCGAGAAGCATCACACCTACCATAAGTAATGTAACCAAAGTTAAAGGAATACTTAAAATAACCATGCTTACAAACACGCTGACAATGGTTACTCCACTGTTCACCAACTGCGGAATACTCTGACTAATCATCTGGCGAAGGGTGTCGATATCATTTGTGTAAACTGACATGATATCTCCATGCGCGTGTGTATCAAAATATTTAATTGGAAGCTTTTGCATATGTTCGAAAAGTTCGTTGCGCAAATCTCTTAAGCATCCTTGGGTCACGTAAGTCATAATTAAACTTTGTAAAAACGAAGCCGCCACACCAATCAGGTAGAACCCTGCCACTCGCAAAATTGCCATGGCAAGAGGGCCAAAATCCGGTGTATCAGATAAAAGAAGAGGTGCAATGTAATCATCAAATAAAGTCTTTGTAAACATTGTACCCTGCACACTCGCCAGCACACTAACAAATATCAAAATCATGACTGAAATGTAGTGCCACTTATAGCTACGGAACACGTAGTGCATCAGTCTCATAAACAGTTTCCCGGGATTCTTTACCTTTGGCTTCATCCCGCGTGGAGGTCTTCCCATAGGTCCTGCCATATTTACTCACCTGCCCTTTCGTCAAAATCTCCGCCGCCTCGTGTCTGTGTCTCATACACTTCACGATAAATTTCATTATTTTCCAAAAGTTCTTCATGTGTACCAAATCCTTGTACCTCACCGTTCTCCATTACGATGATACGATCTGCATTCTGGACACTTGAAATACGCTGCGCAATAATAAACTTTGTCGTATTTGGAATCTCTTCTGCAAATGCCTTACGAATTCGCGCATCCGTAGCTGTGTCCACTGCGCTGGTACTGTCATCCAGAATCAATACCTTTGGTTTCTTAAGCAGTGCTCTGGCAATACAAAGTCTCTGCTTTTGCCCACCGGATACGTTGGTTCCACCCTGTTCAATATAGGTGTCATATCCATCCGGAAATTTCTGTATAAATTCGTCTGCACATGCCTGGCGGCAGACCTCCCGACACTCCTCTAAAGTAGCATCTTCTTTGCCCCAACGAAGATTCTCCAATATCGTTCCTGAAAACAATACATTATTCTGAAGTACAACAGATACCTGACTACGCAAGCTCTCCAAGTCGTATTCTTTGACGTTATGTCCACCAACCAACACTTCTCCGTCTGTCACATCATAGAGACGACTGATTAAATTTACCAGGCTGGTCTTTGCACTACCGGTTGCCCCCATTACGCCAATGGTTTCACCCGATTGTATTTTCAGATTAATATTTTTAAGTACTGCTTCCTCCGAGTCTTTTTTATATGCGAAATTTACATTACGGAATTCTACACTTCCATCCGGCACCTCATAAATCGGATTGTCCGGATTCATAATATCGCTGGTTTCACGAAGCACCTCTGCAATACGCTTCACACTGGCTGTACTCATGGTAATCATAATAAATACCATAGAAAGCATCATAAGGCTCATCAAAATATTCATACAATACGCAAGAAGGCTCGTCAAATCTCCTTTGGTAAGCGTATCTGATACAATCATTTTCGCTCCTATCCAGCTAATAAGCAGAATACAGCTATACACTGTCAATTGCATAATCGGACCGTTGAAAATAATATTTCTTTCTGCCTTAACAAAAATTTTATATATATTTCCACTGGTACGCTTGAATTTGGACGTCTCTTCCTCTTCCCGCACGTATGCCTTCACGACACGAATGGCAGAAACATTCTCTTGAACTGCTGCGTTCATCTCATCATACTTCGGAAATGCCTGTTGGAAGAATCCCGTGGCACGTTTCATTATGAAAAACAACGCAATGCCCAATAATGCAACTGCTATCAAATAAATACATGCAATTCTCTTATTAATATAAAATGCCATTGCCATCGCCACAATCAGACTGGATGGCGCTCTCGTAAACATTCGAAGACACATCTGATACGCCATCTGAATGTGTGTAATGTCAGTTGTCAGTCGTGTAACCAGACCTGCCGTACTGAATTTGTCTATATTAGCAAATGAAAACGTCTGAATATGATTAAAAATTCTTTCACGCAAATTCTTTGCAAACCCAGCGGATGCTTTTGCGCCAAATCGTCCTCCCAAGAGCCCTGCAATAAGCCCAAGTGCTGCCGCAATAAACATTACGATTCCCACCTGATAAATATGTGTCATATTCCCTTTTTCCACACCATCGTCAATAATCGATGCCATCAAAAAAGGAACGCACATTTCCATAGCTACTTCGAAAATCATGCAGATTGGAGTTGCAATGGATGCTTTTTTATATTCTTTTACTTCACTCAACAGTAATCGTAACATGCTGTTCCTCCCTTTTTCTAGTATTATCCATTTCTTTATATTAACATATTTTTTAAAAAAAGTTTATAAAAAAAGCGTAAATTCACAAAGAATTCACGCTTATGCTTCATATTTCTACTCTATTTCCCTAATCAGTGCAGTAATTACTGCCACATCTTCTTCTAATTCCTCTGCTATTACTTCTATCGTCTTGTTCTTGGCTATTTTTTTCTGCACTTGAGAAATCAATCTGGCTTTACGCCCATCTTCAAACGCATCTTCTCGTTCCATTCTGATATGTTCTTCCTGATTATATTCATATATACTCATCCTTCTCGCCTCCACACGATTTTTTACTAAAAACTCTCGCAAAATATCTTCCTCAATACACTCATCAATCGCTCTATCCACTGCTTCCTCAATTGACATTTCCTTTGCATACTCACGTACCCGTCGAACATATTCTGAATAATCGCCAAGTGTTTTACATGCACCAAGTAATTCCTTGTTATGTCCTACATTGATATTCAACACATCCACCAACAACTCCAATGACACCTCTTCATCCTGTGTCATATATGCACTCGAAAGTTTAAGTAATTCCCGTTCCGGCCGTTCATCTCGTCCGTTATAAAAGACAATAAATTTCGGTGTAGGAATCCCAATCGTCTTCGTCCCATATAAATTCTTGCCTTGTATCATCTTCTCGTATAGGTCAGAAAGATAAAGCAAAAAACGTAATGGTAGATTTGGATTGTAAGTTGACTGGTGTTCATACAAGGATAACCTCGAATCAATCACGAACGACAAATCATTCTGCATAGACATATAAATAGCATTCTCAAGTGTGTTAATTGTCAAAAGTTCTGGATCATCATAGTTTCTTTGTCCCACAGCATTATAAAGTTGCAATAGTTCCTTTTTGTCCCTAAAAATCATAGTGAACATGCGAGACTTATAGTCTCTTTTGACAGACTTCCTGTCTGTCTGTTTTGTCATACACATATGTATACCTCCTTTGAAATTGTGCAGGAGGTATCCTTCTCACTCTTCAAACCTCGCTGCTTTGTTAATTGAATTGAAAAGCATCGAGATTTCTTTAGAAATGAAACAGATTCATAGACATGGCGTTTGCCATATGATTTTCAGAAATATAATGCTTTTTTACAGTCTAGCATATCGCATATACGAAGTCAAGACATGGATTCATTTTTGTGACATTTATCTGTTTAAAAAGCGCAAATTCAAAAAGAATTCACGCTTTTACTTATATCTACTTATTGTTATCTTTGATATTCTTTTTTTAAATCCACAACTACCTTTTCTTTTCTTGCTTTTTCTGCTGCATAGCAGATCAGATGGCTGTTAACTGAGTCTTCGATTACTGTAGTCGAAACAGACGTTGCTTCGCCATTCAAGAATCTGACAAGGTCTTTCATGATGTAATAATCGCCACCATAATGTCCTCCAACTGCATTATCTTCTTCACCCAAATCATTTTCTGCACTAAAATCAATACAGGTCTCATCTGCAGCAATACTGTAGTTTGTTGTTGCATTACATAATGGGTATGACCACTAAAATATACGATTTGTGGATAATCCTTCATTCAATCAACAAACTCTGCACTCTTGCCTGAATAGTAATGTTAAGATGTTTAAACCGCTCTTGGACTTTATTGAGAAATCATACATGAACCCAATTACATTAGATGAGATGGCACAGGTTTCCGGGATGGCTATTAATCGTTTCGCTTCTTCATTCCGTGATTTTTTCCGTCAGACGCCGATTGAGTATCTGAACTCCTATCGTATGGAAAGGGCTTGCATTTTCTTAATTAATACGAACCTTTCGATTACGGAAGTTGCATATCAGTGCGGGTTTAACGATAGTTCTTATTTTGTAAAGGTGTTTAAGAAATATAAAAAAATAACTCCAAAGAAGTATCGGAGTCTGATAACAGATGCAGGAAAATAGTAAAAAGCAGATTATACAACACACTTTGTATAATCTGCTTTCTTTTACTCCATCCGCACTTTTTTCAGCGCTGTCTTTAATTTAATCGGATTGCCGTAATGCAAGGTTCCATATCTGAAGATTTTTGCTCCCAAAACACCGGCAACTACACAGCTTCCCACTAGTATGGCCCCTGATACCAGCACCTCCCATATTGGTACACTTCCCATTGCCACACGAACGAACATGGCATTTCCGGAGGTAAATGGGATGTAAGACGCCACCTTCATTACAATATTGTTGCTGTCACTGGACATACCAAACATGGCAATCATAAAGGACACAATATAGAACATCATTACCGGAGATGAACTCTTGCTGATATCTTCTGTCTTAGATACCAATGCTCCTAACATACCAAAGATAAATGCATATAACAAATAACTTAAAATGGCAAATACCGCATAAATGATCAATACATTTGCAGGAATATCAAACAAAAAGTCTATCAATCCACCCCAGGCATCCCTGACAAAACTGTAAGATATGAATCCGCTTCCCAGAATAATTCCTGCCTGAAGTACACCTGCCATCGCACCTGCAAGCACCTTCCCACATATTAAGCTGGTCGAATTCACGCTAGTCACCAGAATCTCAATCGCACGGTTGCTCTTTTCTGTGGTAACCGAAGTCGCAATCATCTGACCATAGAAAATGATGAGGATGTAAACCACAAACACTAATACATAAGTGTACCAGTAATTTTGTCCGCCGTCTTTTCCAAGCACTTCCTCTGTTACAGTTACAGCAAAGCTCTCCGACTCCGCAATCTCCTCCGGCGTCAAACCTTTATCTATGAGATATTGCTGCTTATAACATTCTGCTAATGTCTGCCCAAACATATCTCCAAGATAATCATACATAGAAAGGTCATTTACCACATAAACGACTTCTGTTGGGTTCTCGATTATAAATCCTGCATCCAACTCACCCAATTCCACTGCTTCTTTCATTTCTTTTTCATCTTCATATATGGTCCACTCTGCAAGGTAAAGTGCTTCCACTCTTTCAGCATCTAAGCCAGCTTCACCTTTCAAGCAAAGACCTAACACTTCTAATTCCGGCTCATCCTCTGCCTCCACATCGCTTTCTTCATCTAGCACGACTTCGTTACTGCCGCCAATCTCTGGCTCCTTATCATCACCTAATAATCCCGGTATCATAGTCGGAACAATCACCACTGCTGCAATTACAAATGCAAGGATAAAGGTAGTGACAACAAAGCTTTTATTCTTAAAATAGTTGTTTAATTCAAATTTTAATACGGTCAAAAACTGTTTCATTACTCGTCACCTGCCTTTTCTACAAATATGTCATGTAGCGATGGTTCGTAAAGGCCAAAGAATTCAATATCCACGCCTTCCTCTATCAATTTCTGCAAAATCGCAGGTTTATTACCTTCTTTTTTCTCTTTCACCACAACTTGATTCTGTTGAACCTTTTCCACATCCAACAAATCAGAGAATTTTGTCTTCAATATTTCTGCCAATTCCTCCGGTGTTTCACCAAGACTTGCTACCACAAGTCTGTCTTTTCCAAACTCCCTCTTGATTTCGCGAAGATTCCCGGAAAGGACAATATCGCCATGATTCATAATCGCAATTTCATCACAGAATTCTTCCACATGACTCATCTGATGACTGGAGAAAATAACTATTTTCCCTGCATCAATCTGCTCTTTGATTACATCCTTTAGAACCTGTGCATTAACCGGATCCAACCCTGAAAATGGTTCGTCTAAAATAACAATATCCGGATTGCAAAGTAAAGTTTGTGCCAGTTGCACCTTCTGCTGATTTCCTTTTGACAACGTTTCCAGCTTGCGATTTTCACACCCATAAACACCCATGCGTTTCAGCCATTTTTTTGTCTGTTCATGAGCCTCTTTTGCATTCAATCCGCGAAGCATGGCAAGATAAACCAACTGTTCTCCCACCGTTTTTTTCGGATATAGGCCTCTCTCTTCCGGCAGATATCCTATCTGATATTCCCTTGCACGAAATGCTTTACCATCCATCTGTATACTGCCGCTATTTGCTTGAAAAACATCCATTAAGATACGGATTGTGGTTGTTTTTCCTGCGCCGTTTCTCCCTAAAAGTCCAAGTGCACTCCCGCTTTCTACACAAAACGATATACCGTGCAAAACTTCTGTTTCACCAAAGGATTTTCTTATTCCCTGTACTTCCAGTCTCACCTGAATTTCTCCTCCCAAAAATAGATTTCTACTTATTATTTCATTATACCGTCTCACCTTTTCTGTTTCAATATAATTATACAATTGACGAACAATAGCAAAGCACCTATACTGAAAATATACGAATTCGATTTCAAAAAACAGAGAAGGAGTACACCATGACAGATAAGCTTAATCGTAAAAAACGCTATAAAAAGAAACAACGAATTGCCATCGTAATTGCGGGAAGTATCATTGCCATCGCAGTCCTTTTAGCCGTTTTACTTACTTATGCAATATTCCATACAAACAAAGGGAAATCCAACAATATCAACACCAACGAAATATACAACAATTTATCTGACAGCGTATCAGAGCCATTGGAGCTTCCGGTTCCTAACCCGGAAATTTCCATCACAATTTCAGTTGTTGGAGACTGTACCTTGGGAACTGACGAGAACTTCAATTATGCACGTAGTTTGAACGCATATTATGAGCAAAATGGCGCTGAGTATTTTTTGCGTAACGTAAAAAGTATATTTGCATCAGATGATTTGACAATTGCTAATCTGGAAGGAACCTTTACGAATTTGAAAACCCGTGCAGATAAAACCTACGCCTTTAAAGGACCTGCTGAATTTGTAAACATTCTCACCAGCAGCTCGGTAGAAGCGGTTACTCTTGCAAATAATCACAGCCGCGATTACGGTATGCAAAGTTTAACCGATACACGAAACACCTTAGACTCTGCCGGAGTGGTTCACTTTGGTTATGATGTAACAAAGGTCGTTGAAGTGAAAGGTGTGAAGGTTGGACTCGTTGGTATCTACGAATTAATCGACCATACCGGGCGTGCACAACAGGTGAAAGATAACATTGCCAAAGTAAAATCAGAGGGTGCTGAAATTGTAATCGTCATTTTCCATTGGGGAATCGAACGCGATGCGGCTCCAAATTCACACCAGACCACGTTAGGTCGACTGGCAATTGATGAGGGTGCTGACCTTGTATGTGGTCATCATCCACATGTATTACAAGGCATCGAAACCTACAAAGGCAAGAACATTGTATATAGTCTTGGAAACTTTTGTTTTGGTGGAAACTCCAATCCAAGTGATAAAGACACTATGATTTTCCAACAGACATTTACTGTTACGAAAGAGGGCGTAAAAGACGATAATGTAACAAATGTAATTCCGTGTTCGCTGTCTTCAGAAAGAAATCGAAATAACTACCAACCGACTCCTGCTACCGGCAGTGAAGCGGAGCGAATTCTTAAGAAAATCAAAGACCGAAGTGAGTTGATAAAACTACCTTAAAAAAGGGAAAAAGTACATGCAATATCCCAGTATTACATGTACTTTTTTATTTTATATCCTATCTTCTTGATTCACTACAAGTGAAATAAATTACTTGATATTTCTCTGCGATATATTCCAAGAACTTTCTCGCCTGCTTCATCTTTTCATCATCCAAGTTCGTAAATGGGTCATCCATGATAAGAACTGGCGTCTCTTCCTTGTACATGGCGTCTACCAGTGCAACACGCAGACAGATCCCTATCAGATCTCGATATCCGGAACTCTGGGTATTGGTTTCTCTCTGTTTTCCCTGTTCGGTTACCGTGATATTGGTATTCGCATCAATGTGAAATTCCTCTGCAGAAGCGGAAGTAATCATTTCATAATACTTGTTGAAACTTTCCAAAATCGGCGCAGCATATTTGTTGGTAATACTCTCTTTTGCTTTTGTAAGGTAGTCCTGCACCTTTAAAATATGGTGATATTTCTGCGTCTCCTTTGCTTGCACTTCTTTCAGTTGTTCCAAACGGGTCTTGTTCTCTTCCCATTTCTCTAGCTGTATTTGCAATTGTTCAATATCCGCCTGATATGCTTCCAGTCGTTTATAAATAACCTCCCTCTCTCCTGTCAAGCTGTGAATGTTATCATTTAGTTCAGACAGATTCATTGCTTTATCTTCTTCCGTTACAGTTGTAAAAAGCGATGGATCTATCTCCTTTTCAAAGAGTTCCAATTTACGCATTGCTTCTGTATAGGCTTGCGCAGCATCTCGAATGCTCAGTAATTGCAGCTGTACATTATGTGCCGGTTCAAATCTATGTTGGGCGAGAAAATCGAAAACTTCCTTCTGATGATATTGAAAATCTGCTTTGCTCTCTGCTAATTTTTTCTGCTTATTTTCCAACGATATACGCACGGATTGACGGAGTTCTTCCGCATCCTTTCGTGCAGCTTTCTTCTTATTATCACTAACCACACCAGCGCCAATAATAAGTCCACCAACAATTGCTGCCGCAATTCCTACACCTACAGATATTGCACCCATCATAATGAAACCAATAACGATAAATAATAGTCCAACAATCTGCAACATTGGGATCCCTTTTGTCTTTTGCTGTCCGTTTTTCTGCAGGCTTACAAGCTGTTCTTTCTCACTCTCTGTTAACTCATGGGAAGCCATACGTTCCGATGCCTTTCCCATTTCACTATAGTGCTTTTGCACTTCATCAACCAATTTTATTGACGGAACATCTCCTGCAAATGCGTTACGCGCATTTTGAACTTCTCGCTTCAGATTGTCCCATTGTTCCTTCTTTGCAAGTATCCGCTGCAGGTTTGAAAGTCGCATCTGTTCATTCTGAAGAGTTTCCAACCGAAGCTTTAATTGATTATACACCTGCAATTCCTCTGACCTTTTCTCTTGGAGTTTCTGCAACGCCTCCGGAATTCCCTTTTGAGCAACTACTTTTCTGTCCAACTCTGTAATTTCATTTTTTCTCTGTGAAATACTACCGGTCTTTCTACTTGGTGTCAGACTATTTAGCAATTCCTTCAACCTGGCACTTGCCGCCTCAAAGCTATTCAAATCATTGGAATTATCGGTCAGATTTCCTATCTTCGCATTGATATCATCTGTAACGGAAGTCTCGCAATCCGCCTGTCCGATAAATACCGTTCGCATGAAAGACTCTCTATCCACCTTGAAAATTTCCTCTCCAAGTTTGCCGGAATAATCATTGCTAATCAGGTTGGTTTTGGCATCACGCAGTTCAAACTCATCCTGCTCATTGAAGGTTCTGGTGACAGTATATACTTTCCCTTCCACCTCAAATGTCAATTGTCCGCCGAAAACTCCACCCTGCCAAGGCATGTAGCGCTTTCGTTCATTTTCCTCTATGCTTCTTTTACGTTCTCCTTCCAGTCCATAGAACATTGCTCGGATAAATGCTGCAAGCGTACTTTTTCCCCAGCCGTTTTCTTCGCAAATAATATGAGTGTCCTTTTCAAAATCAACCGCATAATCATGCAACTTCCCAAAATTTTCTATATGACAACGAATCAGTCTCATAGCTACTGCACCTCCTCGCCGGCAATCACCTGAAGTCCATAGCGAATAATAATTGCCTTATCTTCTTCTGACAATGCAGAATCCTGCATAATCATGCGCACATACTCACCCTTTAAAGATTCGTCTAACATATAATCTTCTGCGTTAATCTTTAAACTTGTCTCGTCATAAATTTTAACAAAGAAATACTGTGATTGAAAACGGGCTAAAATGTAATCCACATCTTTTTCACATGCCACGTCCAATGTTCCTGTCAAAATAATCTTCACAAGGGATGTTTCATCGCAATCTGATTCCCCAAGCGCAGCAGCCACTTTTTCGATCATTTCTGAAGAAGTCTGGCAATCCGTAACATCTACCGAAACGGCATATAGTTTTCTCTTAGCGAATGGTACGAATTGGTGGGAATATGTGCCATCTTCCTCATTCACATCAAGTAAAACAAAGCCATGTTCACCAACTTCATCAAAACCTCTGCCCTCCAAACAACCCGGATAACAGTATGTGGCGCGTGCGTCCAGTTGCTCTTGCTTGTATGCATGGATGTGCCCTAGCGCAAGATAATCTATATTTTTGTTCTTCAGCGCTCTCAGATTAATGAACTCCCCGTCTTGTCCATGCATCATAACAATATTGAATTTATCCGATTCAAGCATCAGGGACGCATGAGCAAGGCTCATGCTCTCTGCTGACAAATCAATGCCTGTAAGTACGACCTTGCCAAATTCATAGGTCGTCCAATTCGGTCCAAACATTTTTAAATTCTCTGGAATGACATCAAGATTTGCGAGAAAATTATCGTTATCATGATTACCATTCAAATAAAAAAATGTAACGTCCGGATGACTGTTTATCTGGTATAGCACGGCATTCTTTGTGGTCGCAGTAATGTTTTTCGTATCAAACATATCTCCCGCGATTAAAATGCCGTAAACATCATGTTCCGCAGCATACTCTACCATTCTCTCAAAGGTATGTAGAATCTCTGTTTTCCTTATTTTTGCTTTGTCCTTATCTAGATTTGCACTCATTTTGGCATCCAAATGCAAATCCGCACAATGAATGAATTTCATGAAGGTATCCCTTTCTAATCATAAAATTTTACCCTTTCATTATATCAGTGTTCTGTTCATCTGTCATTTGTATTTTCAACAAAAAAGCCATCGCCCTTGCGATGACTTTTCTACCTACATATACTTCTTATTCACTTTCCTTGGATATGGTCGTTTCTCGTCCGTCAACTCTACGAGATAATCAATACTGGTATCATGAAATCTTGCCAGCTCGATTAACACTCTTGTGGATATTTCTATATCGCCACGGGAATATGCAGTTTTTTGTGAGCAATTAGATCAGGAATAGAATCCTGAGTTTTGGCATTGAATATTGCTAGCCATAAAAACACCTCCGAATTATTTTGCATAAATAACAAAACGGCCCCCTTAGGAGCCGCTCGGGTTACGGATGTCATTCAAGACAGAATGCACTTCATCTTTCTGTTTTTCTGTCAGTTTGATATATTGCTCTTGTTTCTTCCCATTAATTAGATTTAGATATGCTTTCATTTTCTACTTATGATATCCTTTCTTTCTTAAGAATCCTAAAATCTCATCAGGATTATCGCAGGTAATTAGATATGCACCATGAGCAATTGCTTCATCTACTGCTTTTTCTGTCTTTACACCTGCTCCAGCCCATGGCTGTACACCCCTTGCAAGCATGTTATCAAATTCCTCTTTCGTTGCCATTGGTACGCCTTTTAGCCTTTGTCCTTCCTCATCCTGTGCAAACATACAGCAGCAGTATGGGTACGAATATGGATCTATTTCAACTTCGCCAAGACAACTGATTGGAAAATAAGAATGCAGACGATATTTCTTTCCATACTTCTTGTTTATATATTCGTGAAGTTTTCCACTCCATGTGTTAATTACGACGCGATCTGCGAACCCATAATCATCAAGAATTTTCAACACTCTATCGCATACATCATAAGCGATTGCTTCACGTCCCTCTGTCGGATATTCCTTTAATTCCACATCCAACGTCATTGTTGGATGGTCTTTAATCCAATCCATAAATTCAAGAAATGCTGGAATCTTACAACCTTTAAATTCTTCTCCCTTAAAGATACCTGCATCTAATGCTTTCAATTCTTCCAACGTTTTTTCACACACTAAACCTGTTCCATTTGTTGTACGGTCTACCGTCGGGTCATGAATGATAACCAATTCATTATCTTTTGTTACACGAACGTCCATTTCCAATTGGTCAACGCCAAGTGCTTCCGCTGCACGGAAGGATTCCATCGTATTCTCTGGATATGCCGTACGCCAGCCTCTGTGAGCTGCGACATAAATATTTTGAGGGCTCTGTGTCCAGTAATTCATACTCATCTCTCCTCGCTTTACATAAAATCACATACCAAGAAAGCAGCCAACAAATTTGATATTCTCATTATACCAGCCCTTCTATTCCGGCAAATATACGCCATCTTTTTTCAATGTATCTACTAATTTTGTTACATTTACTTCTTTTGTTTTTACACTTTCTATCGCGGCAATAGCTGCTGCTGTTCCTGCTGCCTGCCCCATTGCAAAGCATGGAGGCATTACACGAATTGCTGCCATAATTTCACTTTCAGCAGAGGCACATCTTCCTGCCACAAGTAGATTGTCAAATTCTTTTGCAATCAATGAACGGTATGGAAAATAATACGGCTCATTGGTCTTGCGTGCTACATATGTAACTCCATTCGGTGTATGAATGTCAATCGAGTTTGAACAGCAGAATACAGAATCGTCGTATCTCACAGAATTGACAGCATCCTCTACTGTCATCACATATTCTCCAATGATATGTCCTGATTCTCTAATTCCAAGCTGATCAGCAGTTTTAGAAAGTTTTATATTCTTACAGCCTGCAACATACTTTTTCAAAAATTCGATAATTCCAACAGCCTGCTGGCGCCCTTGCATTTCCGCGTCAGTTACGTCTTCGCATGAATATGCGTCCACATCATCTATCTGAGTCATGTTTACCAACCATTCACCGTTGATAGCTTCAAATAACTGGATTTTCGCACGATTAGAAGGAAACTCACCTTTCGCTCTCGCCTCCTTAATCACATCCATATAAAATCTTTTTTCCGGTGTTTCCGCCGGAATCATGTACGCATCCATCTCTGCTTTATCCACACCCGTTACAGTAAAGAATAAAGTCGCTGATTGGGTATGTCCATCTGCATTTCCAATCTGCATTTCTGCTCCACTTTTCTTTGCAACAATGCCGTCTCCTGAACAATCCACAAATACTTTTGCATGGATCTTATAAATACCAGCCTGCGTTGCATAATAAGCCGCTGTCACCTTTCCATTTTTCGTATCACAGCCTACAAATAACATGTGGTAAATCAGTTCTACACCACTTTCCTTGCACATTTTTTCCGCTACAGACTTATAGCATTCAATGTCAAACTGTGAAAGATTAAAGTGCCCTGTAGTACGATAAGAAGAATACGCGGTACAGATGGTTCCTTTCGACGGATGCACAGCTCCACCTTCTGCTTCCATCCTTCTGACAAATTCATCAAAGAAACCTACGATTATCTGTTTCTTCCCTTCCGAATCATAAGATGTCATAAATGGACCAACCATACCTGCTGTAGCTGTTCCACCCAGATATCCATTTCTATCTACTAAAATTGTATGCGCGCCATTTCGCGCTGAGCATACAGCCGCTGCCAAACCTGAACAGCCTCCACCTGTAACCAACACATCACAGGTAATTTCTTTTACTATTGGTAAAGTTATTGTACTCATATTTCCACCTTTCAATCATTTTTATTTTAAACCATTTTCCAAATCAAACATTCCATAACTCATCTATTGACATCTTCCTTCCTTTTTTAGCGCTTTCATACATAGCAAACATAGTCTGCATAGTATTTTGTACATCTTTTACGGTGAAACTTTTTCGGTTTGCATATAAATCATAAAGCAATCGTCCATGCCCGCTTCCCCAATAATCTTTACCACTAAATTTATGATCATTTCGACAGACAAAGATTTGGTCTCTATATAATACATTATTTATGTATTGGAACGACGCATTCTCAAATTCCAGCTCAATCTGTGGTTTTGAATTTTTCCCATAAGCGTTTGTCGCATAAAAAATTCCTGTTGCACCATTTTTAAACTCTAAAAACGCATCTACTGTATCTTCCACTTCAATCACACCCGACAACGATTTATTGGAAGTTGTTGCAGTAACACTTTTCACGTCACCCGCCAAATAAATCATAAGGTCTAATGTGTGAACTGCTTGATTCATAAGTACACCGCCACCTTCATAGGCTAATGTTCCACGCCATGCTGCACTTTCGTAATAACTTGCATCTCGTCGCCATGTCAGAATCCCCTTTACTGCCTTTAACTTCCCTAATTCGGAATCAGTAGCAATGATTTTTTTCAAGGTTGTAATACAAGTATTAGTTCTGTTTTGCATCACCGGATAGACAGGTTTCCCCTCATATTTAGAAAGAAGTAATGAGAATTCTTCTTTCGTCATAGTTACTGGTTTTTCCGTTACTACCATTTTCCCTGCTGCGAGACATTCTTCTATCATCTCATAATGGAGATAATGCGGTGTACAGATATGGACGCTGTCAATCTTGCTATCTTTTAAGCAACTTTCTAAACTGTAGAACGCTTTACATCCATGCTCCTCGGCACCCTTGTCCGCACGTTCCTTATCAATATCGCAAATCCCATATACATTTACATCTGGAATACCCGATAAAGCTTCTGCATGTACTGGTCCAATTGCACCATATCCTACAATACATACTCTTTTCATTATTCAAATCCCTTCTCTTTCAGAAACTCATAACTAATTTTCAGTGCTTCAAATGGGTCTTTGTCGCATTTATCCTGCTCTACCAAAGCAAACTTGGCACTGCAAGCTTTCGACACAGCAATAATTTCATCCCATTCCAAATTCCCTTGCCCAACTTCTGCATAGGTTTGTTCTTTGTGTTTTACTACTTTCAAATCTTTATAGTGCAGACAAGCGATTTTATCTTTGTATTTTTCAATAAACTTCGCCGGATTGATTCCAACTGAAGCAAGCCAATATACATCTAAAATTAACTTAAAATTATGATATGGCATTTTGTCAAACAGTTCTTCAAACAAATATCTTCCACCTATTTTCACAAATTCAAACCCATGATTATGGTATGCGAAATCCAATCCTTGCTCCGCAAGTTTCTCACAGACAGGTCCAAAATCTTCTGCAAATTTTTCTACAAGTTCAATTCCTTCATTTCCTTGAAATTCTGCCTTCGTTCCTTCTGGCATTGCCCCAAGACCGCAGACCTGACATCCGATGGTCTTGTGAAACTCGATTTCTTCGTCCAAATGTTCCAAATACTTTTCCGGTGCTCTATGTGTACATGCACAGACAAGACCATATCTATCCATAACAGTTTTCACTTCTTCACCAGTAAAATCACCTGTGCCGGAAAGTTGAATTACTTTGTATCCCATTTCTCTTACTTTCTTACAGCTTTCATCAAAACCTTCCAAGGTCTTACAAAAGTGCCGAAGTGTGTAAAGCTGTGCTCCTATTCTGTTATCCATGTCTTATCCCATCCTTTTCTTAATTAAAATGAACCTTCTGTATCTGCATTTTGTTCTTTTACATTTTTAACCATTGTAGAATTTGCAATCTTTTCTTGAAGTAATTCGTAAAATTCATCATGCGGGAAGTTATTTACATCCACTGTCTTTCCTGTCCACGCAGAGTAATGAATTGCATTAGAAATTGTAAGTCCATTGATTCCTTCATGACCTGGCGCCAAAAGTTCTTTCCCACTCAAAAGTGCATCTATAAAATCCTGAAAGATTCCCATATGATTAGTTGCTTTTCCCTCGACTGGAATCTCACACTTCCAACATTCTGGTTGTCCAAATACCTTTTGATTTGTTGCATTAAATTCTCTTTCTGAAACCACATTTCTATAGAAAGTAATACTCTTCTTTTCTACAATCAATTGCCCCATATCACATGCAATTTCCAAACGATTAGTTCCCGGTGCTTCTCCTGTGGAAGTAATATATGTACCTGTTGTTCCATTATCGTATTGGAAAAATGCTGTTACATCGTCCTCAACTTCGATGTCATAATATTTCCCAAATGATGCAAAAGCGGTAATCTTATCTGGCATTCCAAACATCCACTGCCACAAATCCAATTGGTGTGGATTCTGATTGATTAATGTACCGCCACCCTCATGTTCCCAAGAAGAACGCCAAGCAGAACTGTCATGATATGCCTGTGGTCTATACCAATCTGTAATGACCCATGAAATTCTTTTAATGTGTCCTAATGCACCGCTTTGCACCAATTCACGTACTTTTTGATAAACCGGATTTGTTCTTTGGTTATACATAATACCAAAAAGTTTTCCTGATTTTTCAGCCGCCTCATTCATTTCAAGCACTTGCTTTGTATATACACCCGCCGGCTTTTCTGTGATAACATTTAAACCATACGAAAATGCTTCTTCTACCAATCGTGGATGATCATAGTGTGGTGTTGCAATAATAACCACATCACAAAGTCCGCTCTTATAAAGTTCTGTTGGGTTGTCAAAAATCGCTACTCCTGCATGTGCTTTTCCAGCCGCTTCTCTTCTTGCTTCATTACAATCACAGATTGCCGTTACCTCCATATTTGGAACTCTACCTGCTTGTATTTTTTTACAGTGTGATGTCCCCATATTCCCATATCCTACTACTCCAAGTCTTACTTTTGCCATTATTCTCACCCTTCCCTTTCCTAAATTCTATCTAAGATTTCTAATAACGATTTGTGTGCTAATGCAAATGTCGTCTCACCAGCATCTGGGAGTTCCAACATTTTATCATCCAACTCCAAATCTGCTAAACCTTCAAATTTTCCAAGATGTGGTTCCAAACTCAAAAATCCGTAATATCCAGATGCAAATAAATCTCGCAAAATATATTCCACATTCCCATCGCCAACACCAGCCGGCACTACATCACCTTCTATTTGCCGAGCATCCTTAATGTGCATATAACCAATATACGGCTTCAGTCTTTGATACGCTCGTTTTGTGTCTTCTCCTGCCTGCACAAAATTTGCAGGATCAAAAACAGCTTTGAAGTGTGGTCCATAAAATTGTTGCATCAATTCTAGACATCTGTCCGCCGTATCACCGTAAATGTCTTTCTCATTTTCATGAAGAAGAACGATATCATTTTCTTCTGCATAGGCAATCATAATTTCCATGCGTCGAAACACTTCTTCACGTTCTTCTTTGGTCCATTCTGACTCTGTTCCATGATAAAAACTGAAGATACGAACACATCTTGTTCCGAGAATCTTTGCCGCTTTCACTACATTCTTCAACACTTCCAAATGCGGTTCAAACTCATCTGCGATTCTTATCTTTCCAACCGGTGACCCAATGGACGACGCCTTAATTCCATATTGGTCCATAAGTTTCTTTAACGCATGCATTTCTTCTTCTGTAAGTGTAGAAATATTTTTCCCGTCAATTCCACGTGGTTCAAAGTAACAGATTCCCAATTTATTCAACGTTTCAAACTGCTCTTTGGTTATTTCGGTAATTTCATCTGAAAAACCACTGATTTTTTCGTAATTCATAATATATCGTCCCTTCTTTACTTTCTATCTTACTATTATGATATTGTAATTTTAGCAAGAAAACTATTTAATTCTTATTTCATTTATTGCATTTCTTATCCTCATATATTAATATAAATACATAATCATATGATTGGAGTAATTTTCATGAAAAAGTTTATTGGGAAAATAAAAAAAGAAGATTTTAAAATAGAAGAGGCAGTTGAAGAATCTACCTCTAACGACATGTTTTTTCTCCACGACCATGATAGTTACGAAATTCTGCTTTTTTTAGAAGGTGACTCCAAATTTGTAATAGAAGGGAAAGAATACTTTTTAGAATCGGGGGATATTATCATTGTACGGAAACATGAAATGCACCGTGTCTACCACAATAGTAATGCAAAATATCATCGTATCGTTCTTATGGTTAAGCCTGAATTTTTTATCAATCACAATTGCCCTGACTACGAGACGCAATTTCTAAATACAAAAATGGGTATTGCCAACCGAATTAAGTCAGACTATGTACGTTCCTGTGGCCTGTATGACACTTTCATGCGTCTAAAGAAATACTCGGACAACTATACGCATGCAGAGGAACCTGTCGTAATAGCACTTGTTATGGTGATTTTGTATCTGATTAAGCAAGTCGGCCATTTTTCATCATTTGATAAACATAATAGTCAGGCAGAACAAGTAATTTCATATATTAACAACCACTATATAGAAGATATTGATTTGGTCACACTTGCAAATACCTTTTATATCTCTCCTAATTATTTATGTCGAATTTTCCGAAAAGCAACGGGTCTCACTGTACATGACTATATTCGTCGCAAGCGTTTGAGCAAAGTAAGAGATCTTCGTGCAAAAGGAAAAAGCATCAGCGAAGCCGCGATGCTTTCCGGTTTTAGTGATTATTCTTCTTTTTATCGTACTTATAAAAAACTAATGGGGTGTTCCCCAAAGGAAGACGTTGATAGATTTTATATGGATTTGTAAGAAAACAAAGGACCTTTGCTTTTTGCAAAAGTCCTTTATTTGCGTCTATATCCTTATTTCAAATACACTCGCATACGGAAGTAGATTTCCTTATACAGATTCTGGAAATAGTGTTCAAATCCCGCATCATTTGGATGCAAACGTCTATCAGAGAAATATTTCTCTTCCTTTGGCACAAAATCATATCCTGAGACTACTGTGATATTCTTATATGGCTTCACTGTTTCACGAATCAATTCCTCCATTTCATGAAACTCTCCAAACTCACGATACTCCTTATCATCCTTTCTCCAGATAGGCGCAATCGTAAGAATCGGCGTGTCCGGATAATGATTACGAATTGCTTTATAAAATCCTTCGCAATTTGCTTTCACATCTTCCTTTGGCGATTTGCTCCAATCGTTGGTTCCATAAGCAATCATAATATAATCCGGAATAAAATCATCCTTCTCTTCTGCTAAAGCCGCGCGGTGCACTTCACCGCCAATTGCCTTGTTCACTTCCTCCAAATCAAAGGCATCCGCAATCTGAGATGCATATCTACGAGATGGTCTCAATGCATCATAACCTTGCGTGATAGAATCTCCATAAACAAGGAGTTTTTTCTTCTCCTTTGTCGGCTCCACAACAGCGCCATCATCCACAATCAACTCTTCAATCACAGCTGCCGCAGACCAAGGAAAATAGATACTGACCGTCTTTTCTCCCACACCGAGCAAAAATGTTTTTGAAAAGTTTCCTTGCTCATATTCTGCAGAAATGTAATCCGCTGTCACATCATCCTCACTAAAATTTGCCAGATAGCCACTTAATTGTCCATTTACAAACACATCAAACGCAAAGTATGTTCTGCTGGAACCTGACGAAATATTTGTTTTAATCTCCAAGGTCTTGCTGTCTGTCAAGAACTCTATACGGACACCGGCAGTCGCGTGTGATTTTACAAAAAAGTCGCGCGAAACATTTCTATACACTTCTTCCTGCATTTTTGTAAATCGATAGAAATGTACGCCATCCTGTTCTTCTTCAACTCTCACAGCGCCTCTTGTGATTTTTCTGATTTGCTCAATGTTTAATTTCATATCTACCCTACACTTTCAGCACTTAAAGCAATCGTAATTCCTTCGTTAAAATCAAATGGTCAGCATAACCGGTTGAAATCTCAAAAACACCTGGTTCGGAAACAAATTCGTGCTTGTTATTCCAGAAACGAAGCATCGGTTCTCCAATTGTAAATTCAACTATTTTTGTTTCACCTGCGTCCATTTCTACCTTTTCAAAAGCAATCATTTGCTGAATTGGACGTGAATTAGATGCCACCATATCACGCATATAAAGCATAACTGTTTCTTTACCTGTTCGATTGCTATTATTTCTAATGGTTATTTTAACGTTTACCTTTTCATCTGTTGAAAACTCATCAGCAGAAAGGGTTAAATCTTCGTATACAAATTCAGAATATGAAAGCCCATGTCCAAAAGAGTATAATGGAAGATTTCCACAATCGATATAGTTTGAACTATACGGAACGTGTACATTTTCTTTCGCTAACGGCTTCGGTCGCCCTGTGTTTGTATGGTTATAGTAAATCGGACATTGACCTACTGCTTTCGGGAATGTCATGGACAATTTTCCGTTTGGATTCACATCACCAAACAACAAATCTGCCACCGCGTTTCCACCTTCTGTACCTGGCATCCACATATGTAAAATAGCTGGAATGTGTGCATCCAGTTCCGGTATTGCAAGCGGTCTTCCACTGAACGTAACCGCCACAGTATTCTTGTTTGCTTCTGCTATTTGCATTGCAAACTCAGACTGCACACCTGGAAGACTAATATCTACACGACAATTTCCTTCTCCTGCATATCCTTGCGGTTCACCAAGACAAAGAACAACAACATCTGCATTCTTAGCTGCGTCAATTGCTTCTTCAAATCCTGACTTGTCACAATCATCGAACTCACTTCCGCAACCTTTTACAACAGTAAGCTCTGCATTTGGAAGCATATTACGAATTCCTTCTGCTATCGTAACACTCTCTTTATCATCGCCTCGACAAGCCCAGAAACCAATAATTGCATGTTCGTCTGCAAATGGACCAACCAATGCAATTTTCTTCACATCTTTCGATAATGGCAAGATGCCATCATTCTTAAGAAGCACGGCACAATCCGCTGCTGCACGACGTGCAAGCGCACGGTATTCCGGTGTGAGACACAATTCATCTTCCTTGTCCGGATCCATTCCATGATATGGGTCCTCAAATAGGCCAAGTTTATCTTTTAACTCTAACACCTTCAAAACCACTTCATCCAACTGTGCCTCTGTAAATACACCTTCTTCAATCAACTCTTTTAAATGTCTGATGTATCCACTTGAACACATTTCTATATGACATCCATTCTCAAACGACATTTTTGCCGCTTCTTTTAAGTCAGCTGCAACACCATGTTTGATTAATTCTACAACTGCCGCATAGTCACTGATTACAACACCGTCGAATCCCCATTCTTCTTTTAGAATCTGTTGCATCAGCCATTCATTCGCCACGGACGGTACTCCATTCAAGGTATTGAAAGATGGCATCAACATATCCACTCCCGCATCGATACATGCTTTGTATGCAGGCAAATAAAATTCTCTGAGTATGTGCTCTGAAAGCTCTACTGTATTGTAATCTCTTCCTGCTTCTGCACCACCATAAGCCGCAAAATGCTTCACACAAGTTGCAAGATTACCACTTTTGCTAATATCTCCATTTTGGAATGCCTTGCTTTGAGCTGCTCCCATAATACTGTTAAGAAGAACGTCTTCGCCACAAGTTTCCATCACGCGTCCCCATCTTGCATCACGTACATAGTCTACCATCGGCGTAAAGGTTACTTGTATTCCACCGGCAGAAGCCTCTTCCGCTGCCATACGTGTACATTCTTCGACAAGTTTTGTATCAAAAGAGCATCCAAGCGCAAGCGGAATTGGATAAATTGTTCTGTACCCATGAATAACATCCATCATAAAAGTCATCGGAATCTTATTTCTATCCTCTTCCAGATGTTTCTTTTGGATTTCATACACTTCCTTGGCATCCTTGAAATTCAAAACGCTTCCAACATGTTTCAGCTCTTCTTTCGTTAACCCCAATTTCGCCATCGGTCCTGTAATATCCACATCAGAATCAATAAACAGGTTTGCATTATATTGTGTCAGCTGACCAATCTTTTCTTCGATTGTCATCTGCGCTATTAATTGTTTCAAATCTCTCATATCATTTCCTCGAATAATCCTAAGCTTTCATCACAAGTTTATAATTTTCTACATAAGCATATGGTCCTTCTTCTACAAGTTCTGCTACGCCGCCTCTTGTATAAGAATACGTTGCAGGTGAAATGAACTTATCTGTTCTTCCAATCATTCCTGAGCCTTCTTTCAATGGAACAATCACATACAGCTTATATTCATCTGCATTTTCTAGTTGCAATTCAAATGTTTCATTTGCCTTCATAATGCGAACTTCCTTAGAAAAATGTTCGTACACTGCAAACTCTTCTCCCGAAAGTCCCACAACGTCTGCCGGGGAAATCGTACCACTAACAGGTTTTTCTTCCTCATCCAGATTAAAGACTGCCAGAATACCACTTCCATTACATGTGTTGTGTAGTTTGAAAATTCGACCAGACACCGTAGGATTTGTCGTGAGACAATCCTTCGTTGGAACTGCCGGATTATCACATCTTAAAATTCTTCCATCTTTCAATACTAATGGTTCCAATATTTCTGCTCTACTGCGATTAAGTGTATCACTGATATAAATCGGTCCACCGCTAATTGCGCGAAGAATACTGTTCTTCTCTGCCTGGCCATCATCTGTCCACCACATATCCCAGTCACAATAGTAAAATTGTCCTTGTACCATACAGTTGTATGAACACTGCATAATATGTTTTGCAAACCAAGCTTTATTTTCCGGTAAGAAATCATCACTGCATCTCGAAATTGGGCTGACACTACGATTCCACATATCTTCACTTGCCATACCCATACAGTTAATCATCTGATTGTCAAAATGCTGTCCTACTGACGCTTCCATCGCATCATGGAACTGTCTCGCTACCTGACCTACAGGTGCCAATTTCTTAAAGAATCTGCGTGACATACTCTGATTATCAATCTTAATAAACTCAGTGCCACATTGTCTCAAATAATTATGGAACGCATTGTAGAACCGATATGCCTTTCCTTGTTCCGGGCTATGAACATATCTTCCAGACTCTGTCTTTATCAGACAATCTTCATAATCACGGAAAATGTCTCCGTCAGGGTCAATTCCTCTCCAATAACCCGTTGTTGGATGCCACATTCCCACTTTGATTCCATATTCATTCATCTTTTCCACGCAGTGTTTTAGTCCATTCGGAAAACGGATTGGGTCTGCTTGGAAAGAATATAATTTCGAACAATGCATCAAACGAATCATTTCTTTTCTATTTGCATATTCTTGTCCATAGAAATCTTTTACTTCTCCCCACATATCATCGATGATGGCCCATTTGACTGGAATATTCTTTTCTTCAAACTCCTTACATTTTGCAAGCAAAGATTCTTCGTCTACACGAATTTCAAATGCATCCCAGCTGCACCATCCTAAGTATTCAAACACTTCCGGATATCTTCTTTCCTTACGAGTGCGATATCCTGTGCCAAGAAGTTTTAAACCTACCTCTGCACATTTTTCCATCATTTCATAAGGATTGTCTCCTTCTGCCCATAAGAATGCCAATCCTTTACAGTCTGTCATACCTTCAAACCAACTGAAAAGTTTCGCAAGAACAACTTCTTTGCCTTCTTCAGTTGTCTCACCTTTTAGTACACATTTATATTTTTCAGAAACAACTGGAAGGATAACTCCGAATGTTCCATCTTCTTTTTCGTAAATGAGACCTTGGGTTTCATCTGGAATTTCTGCAAGATTCATCCCAAATGCTGGTTTACACCAAAACTCACTATGACGATAGTCTGCCATCCAGCTTTTCACATTTTCTAATTCAATTTCAATTCCTGCGCCAAACTCTGAGTCTATAGCTCTGTACGCAAGTGCATCGATATAAACTGCATATACGCCTTCTACTTGTTTTTCAATCAACCTAGTAAATATATCATCTTTGTTTCCGTCAAACCGGTTAAGATATGCTTTCATTCTATTTTTGATATCCTTTCTAATGATTTATAATTATACAAGAAGGTGCGATATGAAACAACCGCACCTTCCAAAAATATTCTTACAAAATTATACTTCAGCAACGAAAGTAAAGTCTTCCCATGGAAGGTTTACTTCTTTCTTAGCACAGATAATTTCATCTACATGCATAAGCAGTGGGAAATCTTTTGCATCGAGAACTCCATTTGCTGCAGCAACTTTAATTGCTCTTGCAACACGTTCTGCCACTACTAAAGACTCCAATGTCACACCATTTAACTCTGCTTTTGCTTCGTCAATGTTAAGACCGCGTCCAAGAAGAATACCTACAAGTCTTGTACGTCCTCCATATACTGTTACGTAGAGGTCTCCATATCCTACTGACATGTTTTCAAGTGTAGCTGCTCCTTGATATGCAAGAAGTCTGTACATTTCTTTTACTGCCTGACCAAAGATAGCAGCTTGTGAGTTAAAGTGAAGCTCACTGTCAAGGCCAAATTCTTTTTGGTTTAAACCAATTGTTAACGCGATACCTAATGCGTAACCGTTCTTTAATGCAACAGCACTCTCAATACCTACTACATCTGTCGAAAGACTGATGTGGTAGTAAGAAGTTGTCATAACTTCCTTCATCATTTTCAAGATTTCCATGTCACGTCCACAGAATGCAACCTCTGTTTGATCATGGAATACTAATTCATAACTTGTACATGGTCCACCAATTGCATTGATAGATAAACTCTTTCCAAGCTCTTTGCATTTTGCTTCCCAAACATCTGGGTATGTAAGTAATTTACCTTCTGCTGTATCTACCAAACCTTTTGTTACGCTAAGAATTGGAATGTTTTCCGGTACTTTTGGTAAGATTACATCACCAAACCAGTCCACACCAAAGCTTGATACACCACCAATGATAAATGTAGAACCCGCGATTGCTTCGTCTACTTCTTCTATTTGATAGTATTTGATTCCTGCCGGAAATACTCTCTCAAACTTTGGATGTTTGTCTTCTTTTCTACATGCTTCGATGATGTCTCTGTCTAAATGTGTTCCTACTAAACGAACTTCATGTCCATTTTCTCTTGCGGGAAATGCAAGGGCTGAACCCATCATACCCGCTCCAATAATTGTTACAATTGCCATTTTCGTTTTTCCTCTTTCTTTCTAGCCTTTTACTGAACCAATTGTTACACCTTTTACAAAGTGTTTTTGTACAAATGGATAGAATGCAAACAATGGAACTGTGGAAACGACGATAATTGCGTATTTCAATAACTCTTTTAAATTCTGCATTTGCAACGCATCTGCTACGTCTCCAACCACTTCTGTATTCATATTACTCTGTACTAAGATTTCTTTTAAGAATACCTGTAAAGGATATAACTCCTCTTTTGTAATGTATAAAAATGCTGAGAAGTAGGAATTCCAATGTCCCACTGCATGCCACAAGGTCAAAACTGCAATGATTGCTTTTGAAAGCGGTAATACCATCCTAAAAAAGAACTGAAAATCATTACAGCCATCAATCTGACTTGCTTCCAATAATTCTTCAGGAATATTATTCTGAATAAATGTTCTTGCAACAATTACATTATATACACTCATCAATCCCGGAATCAAAAGAGCCCATGGAGTATTCAACATGCCCAAGCTTTTTACCAAGATGTAGTTTGGAATCATACCACCACCAAACAACATAGTAAATGTAAACATAAAGGAAATGACATTTTTTCCCCACAAGTCTTTTCTTGCAAGAGGATATGCACAAATCAATTCCACTGCTACATTCATGATTGTACCAACAACCACATAAAAAATTGTATTACGGTATCCCAACCACAGATCACTGTATTTAAATACCGCTTTATATGCTTCCAGCGAAAAGTCAACCGGGAATAACCAAACTCTACCTTCTGTTACCGCCGCACTCGAACTGAAAGACGCTGAAATAATGTAAACAATCGGATACAATACACTAATGGTAAGGATAAACATGACAACGCCAATTACTGCGTAAAAAACTTTATCGCTATTGCTGATTCTTTTTCCCATATTATCCCCTCCTTACCACAAACTTGTATTGCTGACTTTTTTGGCAACATTATTTACGATTATAATCATAATCAAATTGACTATGGAGTTAAACAAACCAATCGCAGCCGCATAGGAAGGGTTTGATGCACTTCCGGCCAAACCAACCTGATATTCGTATGTAGAAATAATTTCACTGGCTGCCAAGTTCATACCATTCTGCATCAAATATACTTTTTCAAAACCTACGGACATAATATCACCAACACGAAGAATCAACATCGTGATAATTGTCGGCGCGATTGCCGGCAAGTCTATATGCCAGATTCTCTGAAGACGTGTTGCACCATCAATCTGTGCCGCTTCATGATAGGTTGGATCTACACCTGCAAGAGCCGCTGTGTAGATGATACTTCCCCATCCAAAGCCTTTCCAAACACCGGACCAAATGTATAGATGACGGAAACCATCCGGCGATGCATTGATATCATTTGGATATACGCCTGTAATCGCTTCCGCAATAATTCCATACAAACCTGTACGTGGATTAAACAACTGAAAGATAATACCTACCATAACAACCGTTGAAATAAAGTGCGGTAGACAAGTAATAGATTGTACTACTTTTTTCAGTTTTTCTCTTTGCACACAGTTCATCATCAAGGCAAAAATAATTGGAATTGGGAATCCGGCCACCAAACTATAGAAAGATATGATTAACGTATTTTTAATAACCTTCGCACATTGATAGGTACTAAAGAAACGAATAAAGTGTTTCAATCCTACCCATTCACTTCCAAAAATTCCATATTTTATCTTATAGTCTTTAAACGCGATGGCCACTCCGCCCATTGGCACATATTTAAATAGCAGAATATACGCAACCGGCAAAAGTAAAAAGATATATAATCGCCAGTTCTTGCGAAGACTTTTTTTAATTTGATTGCTATTCATTTTCATATCAGCACCTCTTAATGTACACGGTCATACGCTGTTTGAAGCATTTTTAAATATTCATTAATTCCTATGTTTTCTAATTCTTTCAAATAGTCATTCCAATATTTATCAATATCTTTTTCTCCACTCAAGAATGCACATGTGATTTCTTGTACGTAACTATTGATTGCAGACTTGATATCTGATGCTTCGTATGTTTCCTCCATTGTTAACGGAGCATAATCGATTACTTCTTTTGGTTGATCTTTGTAACATGCAAGAGCTGCATTTGCTGTAACAATCTCTAACTCTGCAAGTTGTTTTACTGTTGGATCGTCTGCTTCAATCCATACACCTGCACCGGCTGTGATTGACATATCAAGAATCATTGGTCCTACCTGTCTATAACATTTGCTTTGTGCTTCTGTACTGTTCCAGAATGTAATCATGTCATATGGGTAGAATTTTGTCTCATATCCTTCGAAAGTTGGTACAAATTCACTTGCTTCACCAACTGTCACGTTGCTCATATAATCCCAATCCACACCTTCTTGTCCATAACGTTGTGTAATACTCATTTCTTCACTACACATATAATCACATACTAAGAAAGCTGCTAAAGGATTTTCACAATCCGTTGTAATTACAGCACCTGCTGTAGGTGTAACTGCTAAGTTACAAGAATATCTTGTTCCGGTTGGCCCTGTAAGTGCAGGAACAACTGTATATTCTTCTCTTCGATTTAAATCTGTTCCTGTGTAGTTCCAGTCAGCAAATGAGAACAATACTGTTTTGGATGCATTATAAACTGCTTTATATTGATCAGTTGATTGGCTAAGTGTTTCTTTTGGAATTAATCCTTCAGCGAAGAACTTTCTCATATATTTAAGTCCTTCTTTCCATTCATCTGTTGTATAGGCAAAACTGATTTTTCCATCTTCAAGCAAACGCCAATTCGTATCGTGCGCATACACAAATGAACTCATCATACAGTCAAACCATTGTGTAAGACCTGAACCTGTAAGTGCAATTTCGTCTTTTTTGCCATTTCCATTCAAATCGGTAGCTGCAACTTTTTTACAGATACGATAATAATCTTCCATTGTTGTAGGTACTTTTTCACCAAGTGCATCTAACCAAGGCTGGTATACCCACAATTTTTGTTGAACAGATGTATATGTTTCTTCAATAAATCTCGGAACACAATAAATCCCACCTTCTGGTCTGGTGATGTAACCAACAAGGTCTTTTCCACTTCTTTTAGCACCTGCCAAAATGTTTGCTGCAAATGTTTCATTCTTATAGAAGGCACTTAAATCATATAACACATCTTCTTCAATCCAGTTTGTATATCCACCCGGGCTGAAAATGATATCTGGAAGTTCTTCCCCACCCATAATCATGATATTCAGCTTTGAGTCATAATCAGCAGATGGTAATTCGATAAATTCCAAATCTACTCCTAATTTTTCCTCAATCATCTTTGTCTGATTATTTGTATTGAAGTCTAATACTTTTGCGTTAGATGGTACAGCAATTGTAAGTTTTACTCCGTCTGTGATTTCCTTCAAATCAGTTACGTCAGCATACTGTTCTGCTTGTTCCTCTACTAACTTGCTATTGTTTGCTCCTCCTTCCGAGTCACTGCCGCAACCAGTAAACACAGTTGCTACCATAGCTATTGTAATTGCTACACTGAGCAATCTTCTTGTAAACGTTTTTCTTTTCATTGAATATCGTCTCCTTTTCGTTTGATATCCTCATCTTACACCAGCCCGTATTTTCTTTTCATTAGGACAATTCAAAAACAAAGGTGCAAATTCTTTTTTTACAGTTTCTCATCGTGCCAATTCTTTTTTTAATGTGCAATTTCTTCCTGTTTGCCTTTCTTAATTGACGTCCCAAATCACGCAATGTTAGAATGAAGACGAAATTATAAGAGAAAAGGGAGGATGCGTGTTTATGTTGCGAAAACATTCTCGCTCAAACCACCAAAAAACAATTTTTCGATGGTTTTCAAAAATATTTATTACTGTTTCGTTAATATTTTGTATTGCACTAATTCCATTATTTCTGCAATCCAAAAATAATTTTTCAGATTTACAAATCGAAAAGCGAAAACAGTTTTTGAATTCAGGCACAACAAGAATATCGTCCACAATAGCCGGAATGTATAACACATCCAAGGCTTTATTGTCCGATGCTCGTTTCAATCAGTTGCGCTATCTGAATACGAACTACGATAATGTTGCAGTCACAACACAACATCAATTACAGTCAGAACTGCATAACCTAATGCAGCCATTCGACTTCGTTTCGCACACTGCATTGTTATTAGACCAGGAAGCAATTATAACTGACAGCGCCGTGTTTTTCAAAAATCAACTTGGTTATTACCCAAACTTCTTCCAAGTAGATGATTTGACCTACGACGAATGGTTCAATCTTCTATCTACTACCGGAACCGGATTTACACCAGTTTGTCATATTCGTACTTATACTTCCGAGTATGATGCCATTATTTTTGTGACACCTTGGACAAGTTCTACTTATTTATATACATGCATCAACGTATCGACAATTAAGCAAATGGTGATCGAAGAATCCAACATAGATAACTGCTATTTTACAATCACATCGCCAAACGATACGATTTTATACAGTGACATTCCCGACGACATGGACAATTACCAAACATTTAGTGATGTCTGTTCATCAGGACGTATTAAAATCAGCGTACATATTCCAGATTCCGTGTTCTTCCAGAATATGAAATCCTTTTATGTATTTATTTCCTTATATATTATTGCATGCATTATGCTTTTCGTATCCATTGGGATCTTCAGTACAAAGCATGCTTCACAACCAGTTATGAACATCATTGATATTTTAGAACAGAGTCGATTCTTAAAACCGACAAATGCACCTTCCCCACAGCGAAGGTCTGTCAGTGGTTTTGATTTCATTTCTAACAGTATTTTGAGTGCTGACCAAAACTTAGAAACATATCAAGCCACACTCATTACACAACAAAAGATATTGCAAGCCAGATTTATCGAAAAAGCAATTAGCGGTCAATTGGTTAGCAAAAACGATATTCAGGATTTCCATTCCTATTTTCCAAACTTTCCAAAAAGTTTCCGTTTGCTTTTAGTTCGACTTTGGTCGTACACGAATGTTGCTACCTCAGCACCATACCAAGAGCCATTATTGCTTTTGCAATCTTTTTTAGACCAAGAACTCTCTGATGTGTATCAGCAACAAATCAACGATACGGAATTGCTCATTATTCTTGGCGAAGAACAATATGAACAATCATGCGAAACTTTAAACTTTATTATTAACAACATTAACCAGGAGGAACCTACTTATCACACATACTGTATGGCAAGCAACATTTATCACAATTTGGAAGACATCCCAACCGCATATCAACAGTTGAGAACCGTAGATGGTGTAACATTCTCGGAATATCAAACCCAGATTTGTACTGTAACAGACGCAATTGAAGAAACAGGGGTTAAGATTCCTGTTACAATGATTGATTTAATGACTCTTTATACAGCAATCACTTCCGGTAACTTAGAATTAGCCTTAAGCAGACTTGCTTCTTATTCGGAAGAATTGAAGCGCGCTGAAAACATCGCCTTCACCAAGCCTGTTTATGAAGTAATCAAGAGCATGTTAACCTATATTAAAATTGATTACTTACAACTACTACTAGACCAACACATTCCAACTTATCAAACCGGAAAAGAATTATACGAGCAATTATCCGAAACAGTGCATTCATTCTGTAATCAAATTAATGAGCACAACAATGTAGATAAAGATAGCTTTACACAGGAACTGTTCAGTTATATTGACGCTCACTATACTGACTGTGACATTTGTTTAACTTCACTCAAAACACATTTTAAGTGTTCAGAATCAACCATACGAAAAGTATTTAAAAAGGTAACAGATGTGCCAATTGCTCGTTATATCGAACACAAACGCATGCTTCTTGCGAATGATTTATTGACAAAAAACGAACTGAGTGTCACAGAAATTGCTCTAAAATGTGGTTACACTCTTCCACACTCATTCTACAAGGCATATAAGCGCGTTTACGGACATGCCCCAACATCAGCAAATAACATGCGAGGTGAATCAAGTGAAAACGATGTATAAAAACAGAATCATACTTTTATCCGACATGCACTATACTACGCAGGAAACTTCAGCAGAATTAAAACTCCAATACCCAAATGCGAAAGCCTCCGTTGCTGCCGGGAATACGCTAGGTCATTCCCAGAAAGAAAAGATTAAGTGCATTCTAGATGACATTAATGCTTTTACAGCAAACGAAATAATTGATGGAATTCTAGTTTTAGGAGATTTGTCCATTGACGATTACAGTTATAGAAATCTTCCGGAAAACTATTGTGAGAAATTTATGAAAGATTGCATGTCACATTGGTCCTATCCGACTTATGTGATTCCAGGCAACCATGATAGCTATCCAAACGAAATTTGGAAATCCGTGTTTGGTTATGACAGGCAATATTCTTTCAAATTGAAAGATACTGCGTTTATTATGCTCGATACATTCAATGACTGTCCGGCTCAAACCGCATCCGGTTCCGCATACACCGGAATCGATGTAGAGTTTTTAAAAAAGGAATTAGAAAAATATCCTGCTGAACGAATTTTCCTATGTTCACATTTCTTTCCTTTTTCTAGATTTACGGATGAATTTATTGAATTATTAAACAGCAACAATCGTATCATCTGCATGTTCGACGGGCATACACACAAGAACAATATTTTCAAAGATGAACGTTTCGTTCAACCCAAGGTAAACATTGGCGGGTATGGTTATCAAGGCGAGAAACGCGAAGACGGAAAATGGTACTTCGACCGTTATGATGATGCCTGGGCCTGGGGATATGAAGTCTTAGAATGGAACGATACGCAGGCTCATGTATATCACGTGAAACCAGCTCGTAGATATGAGGGATTTAATGGAATTTTCGAGCATCCTTATACAATCGAAAATGAACTTACCATTACATTTTAAAAACACCGAGTGGTCATTGACTACTCGGTGCTTCTTTTATCGCAACTGTAAACACAAGTCATCTGTGAGTCATTTATTTTCTGATAGCTTCCCACAAATTCTTAGCATAATGATCAAACCCCGCATCTGCCGGATGCAAGCCATCTGCTTGGTAATACTGTAACTCGTGCGGAATAAAGTCAAAGCAGTCAATTACTGTCACATCCGGAATCCGCTCTACCACTCCCGTGATATACTCCGTAATGTAACGAAGAGGCATTCCTATCGGCTTCTTATCATGAAGATTCGCACGCCATAACGGTGTCATGGCGAATATCTTGGCCTTTGGATATGTAGCTCGTAAATTATGATAAAACTTCGTGCAAGTTTCTTCAAACTCCTCTTTCGTATGATGACTCCAATCATTTGTTCCATATGCGACAGTAATCACATCCGGTTCAAAATCATCCTTCAAACATGCCAATGGCGGATAAAAATGTTCCGCTCCGATTGCTTTATTACGCGCTTCCGCATTCATGAATTTTGCTAATTGAACAGCATATGCGCGTTCTGGTTGTTCCGCGCAATATCCTTGTGTGATAGAGTCTCCAAAAATCAATAACTTGCAGTCTTTTGTGACAGGAATAAGCTTTGCTCCCTCATCAAGCTCAAGAGAAACAATACTAGAAGCTGCTGACCAAGGAAACACAATTCTCACTCGCTTCATACCCGTTTTCAGCGAAAACTCCTTTTTAAACAGAGTACGGTCCTCCACACTGTCAACGTATCCCGATAATTCACCGATACGTTCTTCATCCGCAAAAACACTATGTACAAAAGAGCAATCGGAGTTCCCACCTTTGACAGACACTTCCAGCCCCAAAAACTTGCTATCCGTATCAAATTCCAAACTAATATTAGATGTTGCAAAAGACTTGATATAAAAATCTTCCGAAACGCTTTCATACATATCTTGCTGTTCCTTAGTAAATCGATGCAACTCAATTCTACCGTCTACCTCTTCTATTCTTGCCGCACCATGTGCGATTTCTTTAATCTGTACAAGATTTAACTTCATATTTTATCTCCTCGTTGTTATATAATAATCTAATCATCCAAAGTCATCTTAGCACCTAACTCTTTTCCATTCATTGTGTTGATTCCTTTTCTCTCATGCAAAATCACTTTTTGCATACTCACTCGGGCGCATGCCTGTCGCCTTTTGGAACGCATCCGAAAAATATTCAGTAGACGAATAACCTAATTGCTCTGCAATCTTATTCACCCGATTTCCCTTCATGCGAAGCATATCCTTAGCATGACAGATGCGCAGTTCTGCCCGATACTTCAACGGCGAGGTGTGGGTAATCTTCTTAAACTCACGCAAGAAATGATATTTACTAAGCCCACACATGTCTGCATATTCTTCCAAAGATAAATTCTCTGCATAGTTTCTATTAATATACTCGATGACTGAATTCAATTCCGGAGTAACACGAAAACTGGCACTTCTACTTATCTGCCTTCTCACTTTTACGAAGAGTTCAGAGAGAAGGCTCTGACATATCACTTTGTAATCCTGATTTTTGTGTTGCAATTCCAAAATCATTTCTTCAAATATATCTCCCAATTCCGCCGAAGGCACCGAGTGATACGGAGTGGAACTCTTCATCCGAAGCAAATCTAATAGATTCTCATCCGTCCAAAAATGCACATAATAAAATTCTCCCGAAGCGTTGGATTCATAAATATGATGTTGCGGTTCATTTGGTGCATAGAGTATAAAGTCTCCTGAAGAGCATAACACTTCGCGCTTCCCAAAGAAAAACTTCGCCTCCCCATGATAAATGTAAAGAAGTAAATAATCCGGTCTTCCCTTAGGCCTGTTAATTTCACGACCATGAAAGGTAAAGATATGTCCGCTACTATTTACACTTGTACTCTCCTCTTCCAAATGTTCTCCCCAATATCCTTTAATCTGCATATATATTCTCCCTTTTCTCAGCAATATACCTTATGTTGTCAGCAATATTTCTTATTAATTTAGTTCCATTGTAGCATTATAATGAATTTAAATCAATAAAAAAGGAGATTAAAAACATGGCATTAAACTCAGATATCGCATTCAAAATTGGTTGTGGCCGTTACATACAGGAACGCAACGCAATCGTAAACAACTTAAAAATCGAATTGCCAAGATTCGGAAAAAAACCTTTATTTATTTGTGGTGAAAATGGTTACCGCGTAGCAAGTGAAAAAATCGTCGAAGCATTGAAAGACACCGATATGGTATATGAACTTCAAATTTTCACAAGCACACCTTGTCTTGAAAACGCAGACGAACTGGCTGCATATGCACATGAAAATGGTTACGACATTATCTGTGGTGTCGGTGGTGGCGTGTTAGGTGACACAGCAAAATTAGTGGCTGAACGTGCAGACTTACCACTCGTTCAGATTCCTACTTCTTCTGCAACTTGTGTTGCGGCAACTCCTTTAAGTGTTATGTATAACAGAGATACACATGCACATCTTGGTAGCTTGAAACTCATGAAAGAAGCAGACGCAGTACTTGTTGACCTTGATATTATGATCGAACAACCTTCTCGTCTTTTCTGGGCTGGTGTTATGGATTCCATGGCTAAACTACTCGAAATCAATCACCGCTTACAGAAAATGAGCCAAAGCGACATTCCAGTAGGTTTCGATATCGCTTTGATCATTTCAGAAAGAATCTATAACTTCTACGATGAAAAATACGAAGACCTTTTGAAAGCCGTAGATAACAAAGAAATCACAAAAGATTTTGAACTTGCTGTATTCTATGCAATTGCAGTAACCGGTGTAATCAGTGGTATTGCAAAGGGCTCTAACCAATGTGCTTTGGGACACCGTTTCTATGAAGAAATTAGAAGCTACTTCTATGATGAAGCAAAAGATTTCGTACACGGTGAATTAGTGGCTATGGGAAATGTGGTTCAATTATGCTATGACGGACTTGATTACAAAGCAATGATTGAACTACTTAAAAAGATGGGACTTCCTACTACCCTTTCAGAAATCAACATTCCTGTATGCGAGGAAACCATGAACACCTTTGTAAACAGATTGTGTGCTTCCGGCGTAATCAACGATTCAAGCAACGAATCAAAGGCTCGCGTTAGAAAAGCCATGTTATCTGTTTATAAATAAGAATTACTGTTTGAGATACTGCATCGGTGTAATGTGATATATTTTTTTAAATGACTTGATAAATGCAGAACTGTCACTAAACCCACACTCTTCTGCTACCTCTTGTTCTGCCTTTCCTTCTTTTAACATGGAGATTGCTTTCTTTATTCGGCAGTTCAATATGTAGTTATTAAGAGTAACTCCTGTATACTGCTTAAAGCTTGTAAGAAGAGTGGTTCGGCTGACATATAATTTCGCTGCCAACTGCTCTGCTACAATCTTGTCGGCAAGATGTTCATTTACATAAGTCATCGCATTCATAATGTGCTTAGGAATCTTCTGCGAATCGAGGTCACGGTCTTCTATCTTCTCAGATAGATACGAAAAGAAATACAGTATCAGAAGTCGCTGTCTAAAACGGTCCGTTTCAGCAAGAATATGTTGTATCATCTGCTCATATTTTTCGGCCTCCTGACTGGTAATCTTAATCACCCGTCCTCGTTTGCCAAACAGCGAAACCAGTTCCTCCCACTCTGGTACATAATTTACAATAAACTGACGAGAAACCATCAAATAAAGACGTTTATATAAGGTATCTGGCGCGCAACGAATATAGTGAGGAGTTCCGGGACTTGTTAACACGACATAGCTTCCCTTCCCCTCTTCCACTTTATCCTTCATAAGGATATTCACGTTGCCGGAAAGAATTAAATTTACTTCAAAAAATTCGTGTTCATGAAAATCTGTCACGGATGTAGAGTAACCTTCCAAATATTTAATTCGAAAATCCTGCCACTCTGTTCCATATCCATGTTCATAAGCCTTATGTATCATCTTGTCCATCTCCTCTCTCATGTTGTAATTGTACCAGATTTTGAACGATTTGACAATTATCTCGAACTATATTCTATTGTTTCGTGATTGTTCAGGTTCTATACTTGAACAAAAGAACAAATTGTTTGATTTTAGGGAGGAAAAAACGATGGCAACAGTTAATTACAGTTATGAACAATTAAAAAGATTCTGTAACGACGCATTTGTAAAATTTGGATTTGACAATGAAGAGGCTGAAAAGATTACCGACGTATTACTTTTGGCAGACCTTTACGGAATCAAATCTCACGGAACACAGAGACTTGCAAGATACCACAAAGGAATTGAAAATGGTTCTATCAAAGTTGGTGTGAAGCCAGAAGTTATATTCGAAACACCTGTTTCTGCAGTACTTGATGGGCAAGCAGGTATGGGAATTATCATTTCTATCCGTGCTATGGAGCTTGCAATCAAAAAGGCAAAAGAAGCTGGTATGGCATTCGTTACTGTACGCAATTCCAACCATTATGGTATCGCAGGATACTACACAAAGATGGCAGTTGATGCCGGATTAATCGGTATGTCCATGACAAACACGGAATCCATCGCAGTACATACAAATTCAAGCCAGGCATTACTCGGTTCTAACCCAATCGCATTTGCTATGCCTGCTGAACCAATTCCATTCTGGTTTGATGCTGCTACAACCGTTGTACCTAGAGGAAAATTGGAAGTATATAACAAAGAAAACAAACCACTTGAACATGGTTGGGCAACAGGTGAAGACGGAAGCGTTTCAACAAGTGCATCACACGTACTTCACTGTATCAACGACAAAGTAGGAACAGGCGGAATCTTACCAGTCGGTGGTAACACAGAAGCTATGGGTAGCCACAAAGGATATGGCTTCAGCATGATGTGTGAACTCTTAACTTCCATTACATCAGGCGGTGCTACTTCTAACCACCATGTAAGAAAACCAGGCGTTGGCGCTGGTTCATGCCACGCATTCCTTGTAATCGACCCTAAGATTTTCGGCGATGCTGAGGCTCAAAAAGAACATACATCTGTATTCTTACAGGAACTCCGCGATGCAAAACGCGTAGATGAAAATGTGCCAATTTACACACATGGTGAAAAAGAATACAACAACTATGCAAAGGCAATAGAACAGGGAATCGACGTCAACATTAAGACAGTAAAAGAAATGAAAGAAATGTGCGAATACCTTGGTATGAACGTACAGGAATACCTTGGAGATATAGACGTTTCTAATATTTAATATCAGAAATCACCTGAAAGGAATATTACTATGGCAACAGAAAATTTTTTCCATCCATGGGAAGGCTATGTGAAGCCATTTCAAATATTTGGAAACCTTTACTTTGTAGGTACCACTCCGGCATCTACTCATCTCATCGATACTGGTGACGGACTCATTGTAATTGACCCTGGTTATCCACAAAGTTTATACCTTGTCATCGATAACATTTATAAACTAGGTTTTCAAGTAAAAGATATCAAATATATTATCTGCACACATGGTCACTATGACCATTTAGGTGCAGCTCGTGCCCTAGTAGAACTCACTGGTGCCAAAACATTTCTTGGTAAAGAAGACGTCACATACGCAAATGGCACTGATGATTTGACTTGGGCAAAGGAACTTGGAGCCGTATATCATGAAGCCTTTGAACCAGACGTTCTGCTATCTGATAATGATGTGATCAAGTTAGGAAATACAGAGATTTTATGCAAAGCTGCTCCAGGACATACTCCTGGTACGATGGCATTCTTTTTTGATGTGACAGACGGTACTCAGACGCTTCGCGCAGGTATGCACGGCGGTGTAGGACGTCCTTCTATGAAAAAAGAATTCTTGGACCAATACAATCTTTCCTACGAAACTAGAGATAAGTTTATCCCGGCAATCGATTCTATGATTGATGAAAAGGTAGACATTCTCTTAGGTAATCATGTGGGAAACAATGACACAGTAGGCAAAAGCCTAATAATGACACCGGATTATAATCCATTTATAGATGATACGGCATGGAAGAAATTTTTAACATTGACCAAAGAAAAATTCTATGCCATGTTAGAGGAGGAAAAAAATGAAGAATCAAGTAATTAATAAAATTTTAGAAGAAAAAATTGTAGTTATCGTTCGTGGAATCGACAGTGATAAAATCATTCCACTTGCTGAAGCAATGTACGAAGGTGGTATCCGCGCTTTGGAAATCACATACAACGCTTCTAACATGGCTGAAAATGCCGAAGTAGCAGGAAACATCAAGAAGCTGGTTGATCACTTTGGAGACAGAATGATTATCGGTGCAGGAACAGTTCTCACAACAGAGCAAGTAGAACTTACCAAAGCAGCAGGCGGAGCATTCATCATTTCACCAAATGTTAATAAGAAAGTAATTGAGAGAACATGCGAATTAGACATGGTATCTATTCCAGGCGCATTAACTCCAACAGAATCTGTAGATGCTTATGAAGCAGGCGCAGACTTCGTAAAACTATTCCCGATTACAAACTTGGGAAGTGGCTATGTAAAAGCCATGAAGGCACCACTCTCTCACATCCGTTTTCTTGGAGTAGGCGGTATTGATGAAAACAACATGGAAGAATACATGAAAGCTGGCGTATGTGGTTTCGGAATCGGTTCCAACATCGTTAACAAGAAGTTGATTGAAGCAGGAGACTTCAACGCTATTACGGAACTTGCTCGCGTATTTACATCACGATTATAATAAAGGAGGATTTCCTATGAATTCCAAGAAAGTTTCCATTACTATTAGTGCAATGCAGAGAAAGTACGGTCCAAAGGAAGCACTTCGCATTGCAAAAGAAATCGGTGCTGACGCTGTAGACTTCGGGTTAGATTTATTCTTACAAACCCCAAGACCATACGACGTTCGCAATCCAGAATCCATCTATTGCAAAAGTGATGAAGAAATCATTGCGTTTTTCTCAGAGTTTCGTGAGTACGCAGATTCACTTGGTCTGAAAATCTGCCAAACACATGGGAGATTCAAGGGATTACTCAACGATCCAACAGTAGATACCATCACACTGGAAAACATTAGAAGAGACTTGTTGGCAACTAGTGCTCTTGGCGCTCCTGTCTGTGTCATTCACACAATAGCAACGCCTCATGTTGGGCCACAGCCGGATGAACTCATGTACCAATTGAACCTTGATTTGTTCACAAGTATCATTCCTTACGCCAAAGAATACGGCATAAAAGTTGCCACAGAAACATTCGGAGATGCAGAAGCATATCAAATGTGTGATTTCTTCGGAAACATCGAACATTTTGTAAAAGGATATGAAGATATTTGCGCAGTAGAAGACTTTAAAGATTACCTTACCATCTGCATGGATACTGGGCACAGTAACAAGGCTGTCTTGTATGGCCAACCTTCTTCTGCAGATGTCATCCGCAGACTTGGAAAGAATATCACCGTGTTGCACCTAAACGACAACAATAAGTTAAAAGACCAACACAAAATTCCAATGACCGGAGACCTTGACTGGGAAGACATCATGAAAGCTTTAGAAGAAATCGGGTACGAAGGATATTACAACATGGAAGTAAACCTTGGCTGGTTTGGTCCTGATATGCTGAAAGAAACGGCTGCATTTGCCATTAAAGTAATGAAAAATATGTTACAGAAATAAAAACTTACGCCTGTGCAATTCTACTTGCACAGGCGTTTTTCTTACTTGTATAAACAACATACAATTCTCTCATTAATCTCTTTTATCACTTTCGGCTCTATCTTGAAATTTCGCTCAATATCCATCAAACCATTAATCTCCTGCTGAATATCCGTTACTTGTGTATAACAGAATCCACACGCATAATCAAGTTCCTTGACAGCTGTTACAAGCCCGTCAAATCGCTTGATAAATGCCTCTTTGGAATTCACCTTTCCGCCATACCCCCAACCGGAGTCATCATTATTAAAGGCAATTCCACCGAATTCACTGATGATAATCGGCTGTCCTTTATATCGGTAGTCACCTGCAAATGCGGGGCGAGAACAATTAAAATAAACTTCATTATTTAACAGTTCTTTTTCATATTGCGTGTAACGACTTCTAAGGATTTCCCCTTCTGCCACATAATCATGTAAAGTAATAATATCAGAAATCGTATGCATCCATCCATCATTTACAATAACCGGACGGTGCTTATCAATACTCTTTGTCAGATAATAAATTGCTTCTGTAAAATGTTGCTGATCTTTTCTTGTCTGAATCTCTGTCATTCCCCAAGACTCATTAATCGGGGTCCATGTAATAATACAAGGATGGTTGTAGTTCTGTTTTACAATCTCCAACCATTCTTTTGTAAACTCGGTTACAGCATAATCAGAAAATTGATACGCTGACGGTGCTTCACACCACACCAGCATTCCTTTCACATCACACCAGTATAAGAAACGCTCATCTTCTGTCTTCTGATGCTTGCGAAGACCATTGTACCCAAGTGCCTGAATCTTTTCAATGTCTTCAATCAGAGCCTCCTCGCTTGGCGGTGTTAAATGGGAATCCTTCCAATAACCTTGATCCAAAATCAATCTTTGATATAGGTTAATACCATTTAATAAAATGCGATTACCATCGATGCGAATCTCTCGCATTGCACAGTAGGAACCAACTTCATCCAGAATGTTTTCTCCTTCCACAATACGAAACTCGATATCATATAAATGTGGCGCACCCGGTTTCCACACATGCATTGGTCGCACATAAGAAAAATTACATTTTTGCGCCATATCTATCTTGGCAACAACATGGTTAGATGTCAATGCGGTCAACGTTTTATTGATTAAGTCACCCTTATACGAAACAACTGTTTCCACCAGTAAGCTGCCATCTAGTCTGCTTTCCGGGGCGTTAATATTGTATTCTAATTCCAAACAGAATTCTGACATATCCGGGGTCATCTTCACAGAATCAAGACTGATTTTCGGAACATATTCACTCCAAACGGTCTTCCATATACCTGTAGTCGGGATATACCAACACAGATACACTTCATCTAACCAGCGCTGTTTTCCACGTGGCTGTTGCATATCAAAAGAATCTTCAACCTTTACAACCAGTTCATTTTCACCGTCATGGACAAGATTGGTAATATCAAAAGAAAATCTCGTGTATCCACCCTGATGGCTGCCGGCATACTGCCCGTTAACCCATAACTTTGTAATATAATCAGAACCTTCAAAATGAAGTATGTAGTTATTGTCTACTAATTTATCAGCGTCCACTTGAATCATTCTGCGATACCAAATGTTATCATGACGTGTTTCGTCTTGGATACCACTCATCTTAGTCTCAAATGTAAAGGGGACCTGAATGGAATGACTACCCTGAAAATTTTGGTACCATCTATGAGATTCACCGATATTCTCATCATCAAATCGAAAATCCCATGTACCATTTAAGTTTTCCCAATTCTTACGCACAAACTGTGGTCTTGGATAATCCTTTATATAGCATTTCATTGCATATACCTCCATAAATTATGCCTGCGCAATGCAAGTTGCGCAGGCGTTTTCTTTACCTATGTTGCAGGGAAAGTCATATCTCCCCAATCAATGTAATCATCACCTTCACTACCAGACACTAAGGTGATAACGGTTTCCTGAAGTTCTATTATCTGCATATATGGTTTTTCATATTTCATTTCTATCTCCTCCTTTTCCTTATCACACTTATTATCTTGAAAGTTTTATTACAATATCATCTTCAATAGCGCCTTTGTAGTTGTGAACTTTTCCTGCAGAATCCGTATAGCTACGAGCTGGTTTTACATGGTAAATGTGAACTTCATCCTCATTCCACTCTATAACTTGATATCCCCAAGCCCAAGTATTATTGAAGATATTGAAATCATAACTTCCATTATCTTCTTGTTGTCCATTATACGCGTATCCACCGATATCCACGATTGGAGCCCCGGCTAATGTAGCTGGGTTTTTCACTGTGTTTTTATGAGAATGCCCACGGAACAAACTCACAATGCGAGGATTCTCTTTCATCAAGGCATTTAATGCTGCATCCTTTTCCGGATGTTCACCTTCTTGGTAATAGTGTGTACAAAGGAAGATGTTTTGTGTTGGATATTTTGCCAATTCACTTTCTAGCCATTCCACATCTATTCCGATATATTCTGAACCATTACTTCCAGTTGCATGCTTCGCAGCAAATGTATCAAGCATCACGAACACTGTATTGCTTCCTTCAATCTCTACAGAATATTGTCTATCTGTACCGATTGTATTCTTCCACTCCGTATTGGTGTAACTATCATGGTTACCAGCAATTGCATAGGAAGAGTAAGTCAGTTTATTCATAAAATTAACTTTGAAATCATCCAGATAATTATCATCTAAATTTCTGTATCCATAATCATCTAGAGTGAGATCTCCCAACACCATAACTGCATTAATATTGTTATTTACACTCGCACCATAGGCATGAATATCATCCAATGCCGCTTGGATTTTCTGTTCTTGCGTATATCCAAATGCATTTCCTGCCGCCCAAGATGCGTTTGGGTTTAGATGAGCCAAATATTTTCCAAAAAGACTGTTTGGATCATATTTCTGATATCGCGCATCATATTCTGCTTTTTCCATGCTCGTTGTATAGTGTAAGTCTGACACCATCACAACACGATTTGTATATACATTTGCTGTTTCTGGCGTATCAGTTGTGCCTCCATCCTGGTCATTAGCATCAATACCTTGTTGAACAGTCTTCGTCACAGCTTCTCCATATACTGTCGTTCCATCCAATGTTTCCCAGAATGGAGTCACTGTAATCTCTGCACCAAATGCGGTTTGTGGCACATTCTTAATTGTCATTGCCTTAAAGTATTGTGATTCTGCACAGAACTCATACTCCGGAGTGTAGTCAATTTTTGCTCCGTTGCCAGCCCCGACCGCATAAAGCGTTCTATATACTGTGCCAGAACTTGAACTTCCTGTCGTTAATACTGCGCCATTCAACACAATTACATACTTAAATCCGACCTTTTCATAGTCCAATCCATCCACTGTTGTTACAAAGCGAATATCACCTGTTTCACTTTCTGTTAATCCATCTAACAGATTTGCAGAAATCTGTGCTTTTACACTAAGAACATGTTCTGGTACGAATTTTGCGTAAGCACTTGTTGTTTCAATATCTGTATTTGAAAGTGCATACTCTTGTGTACATGCTTTATCCGTGTACCATCCTGCGAAAATGTATCCTGTTGGAACATTTGTTGGTACCTTTAATCCTTCTGCTGTTCTGAATGCAGCAAGGTTTTCGTAAAGTTTATATGTCCATACACACGCATCTGTGATACCAGCTGTTAGATTCTTAACCACATCTGTATATGCCGTAGACTCACCTGTCATAAGTACACAAGTCTCTTCCATAGATATTTTTGCTACCTTTGTACCTTCCAGGCCTCGAATAGCTGCACAGTTTTTACCTTCTAAATAAGCTCCTGTAAGAATCTGCGTACTTCCCTTAAGATTGATATCTGTTTTTGCATCTACAACAAGGATACCACTTCGATTCGTAGCATCCGTTGCATCTAAGATACAATCTGTTAAGTTAATAGTGATTTCCTTATATTTAGCATCAACCTTATCATTATTTCCGGTTCTTATAATAGAAGACTGATTTCCACCACCATCTCCTAATGGTTCTACTACCATGGTAACACGAGAATTTACCATATTCAGAGTAGATGAAGTCGTCAAATTAATCATGGCATAGTTATAGGTTTTATTATCGTTAGTAAGTTCACTTGCATATGTCGCATCTAGAATTACATTGGTAAGTGTCAATATAGCACCTGCTGCACTCACTTGAATAGCTGCACCATATCTCTTATGCGCGATAGTCATATTACGGAATTCAACCTCTTTATCTTGGTTAACCGTAAAAGCATGATTTCCTTTTTCTGTGGTAATTGTATTTGCATTTCCTTCTACAAGCATTTTTCCATTGGCATTGCCAATGCTTACTGCTCCAACTGAAACATTCTTTAATAATCCGAGTGTTGCACTTCCTTTAAATCCATTTGCAGCAGTCAAAGCTTCTGCAAATGTTTCATATGCAGTATGTGTTGGCTGATTGCCTAGAGTAAGAACATATGCTGCATAATTGCCAGAGCAAGTTGTTCTGGTGGCATCATCTCTTGTAATCACTGCTTTTTGAGAATAATCTGCAATTGGAGCAACATCTGCAGTTGTAATTGTTGCACCTATCAAATTCACTTCAGCCTGCGTATCGTTCATAATAACAATACCATGTCTTCTGATTGCGCCTTCTGTGTTCCAATTTCCGCCATTTACATTGATTGTAACTGTTTTTTCTTGATTATGATTTCCTGTACGAACAATTCCCGGGAAATCTTTTGCTGCTGTTGTAACATCCATATCCACAATAACATTTGTAAGATTTACTGTTGCCGAAGCAGCTATATTGATTAGCGCATATCTATAATTCGACTCATCATTAGCAGCATTTGTTGCATCAATTGTCACATCTATCAGAGATAAATTTACACCTTCCGCTTTGTCTGTTACGTATACAACACCTCCCATATTCTTGTGGTCTACTGTCATGTTTTTTAATACAACAGTACATGCTTTATCAATACAAAATGCATTGACATTGCCTCCACCAACAGTTTCAACCTTATGTCCATTACCATCAATGGTGATTGTTTTTCCGTTCTCGTTATTTATCCATACATTTTGTGCAACTTCAAGGTCTGTTAATAACTTAATTGTAACGGATTCTTTTGCCTTATTTGCATCTGTTCGAGCAGTATTAAATGACGTATATAATACATTATCTATTTGTGCTACATACCCTTCAATTGGCACAGTTGCTTCAAATGTACAATCATCACCAATTGTAAGTTTTTGAGATGTTGTTGAATGATTCTTAATCGGTGCTACATCATTTGTCTTGATTTTTGTATTGTTTTTCAATGTAATATTTGCCGTTGTATTAGCAACAACTACAATACCATGTCTTCCCGCTGCACCAGATGCATCCAATTCACAGTTATCAAGCGTCATATTTACCGTTTTTGCATTGCTTGACCCCGGATTACCTGTACGAATAATTCCCCAGTATGGGCTATTATCCTTTCCAGGAAGATCTGTGCTCATTGTGATTGTCACATCTGTCATCACTAAGTCAGTTGTATTCTTATTTAGCACGTTAATAATTGCAAAGTCATAACCATTGGTTGTATCCGTTGGTTCTGTTGCATCAATGATAACATCAGTTAATTTTACTGATAGTTTTTCACCTGTAATATTGTCAACAATTTGCACTGCAGAACCATGGTTCTTGTGCTTGAGAGTCATATTTTTAAACTCTACAGTACCTGCTTGCGTTGTCGTAATCATGAATGTATGTTGACCATCTATAGCAGTCACCTCATGATTATGACCTTCTATTGTAATACTCTTTCCGTTTTCATTTGCAATTGTATGGTTGCCACTGATTGTAATATCTTTCAAGATTTCAATGGTAACATCTGTTTCTGCTTCATTTGCTGCATCTAATGCTTCTTCAAATGTCTTGTATAGGTTATCACTTCCGATAATTGCTTCAATACCTGTATATGTCAATGTACAATCTGTTGTATTAATCGTTGCGTTTTCTGTATTATCCTTAATTGGCAGTACGTCTAATGTGGTAATAGTAGTTCTTGTCAGATTCAATGTTGCCGTTGCCCCTGACATAATAACAATACCATGTCTGCCTGCTGCTCCCTCTGTGTTTAGGTTACAGTCTGTAAGGGTAATATTTACGGTTTTAGCGTCATCATTTCCTGTACGTATAATTGCCGGATTTGCATCCAAACCAGCTGTAGTTGCATCCATATCCACTGTTACATCATTCCAGATAAGGTTTGTTGTTCCTTCAGCAGTCAAGTTGAATAATGCATACTCAGTTGATACAGGAGCCTCTGTAGCATCAATATTTACCTTTTCCAATGTTACTGTTGTTGGAATATCAGTACGAACTACCATACCTCTACGTAAATGTTTGATATCCAAATCCTTGAGTGTAAATTCTGTAGCATCATCCTTAACTACAAACAAGAACTTGTTGCTTGCATCTCCTGCGGTACTTGTAATCTCATATCCATTACCATCAATTGTCATGGATTTTGTGATATCTCTCCAACCAGTGCTTAGATCTCGCAATACTTCAACTGTCGCTCCTGCTTCTGCTTCAGAAATAGCTGTTGCAAATACACCATAGACTTTATTTCCCACTTGAGCGTCAAAGCCACTGAAAGGTTTATTTTTCAATCCCGCATCAACAGAATCAAACGTACATCCATCCACTCTAACAATCTGATCTTTTGTAGCCTTATTTCTAATTGCAGCCACATTGTTTGTTTCAATTTTTGTAGTACCTTTCAAAGTAATATCTGCAGTTGTCTTATCCATGATTAAGATACCGTATCGTCCTGCAGCTCCTCTTGAATTCAAAATACAATCTTCAAGAATCATGGTTACATTCTTTTCATCCCCAGTATTACCAGTACGAATAATCGCAATATCACTTCCATGACCTGCTTTTGATGTCTCCATAGTTACATCAACATTTTTCATGTTAAGCACTACATCTTTGCCATTCAGCAAATTAATGAGAGCATATTCATATCCATATTGATTACTACCAGGTTGTGTTGCATCGATTGTGACATTTTCAATTGTTACTCTTCCACCTGTTGTAACATCACCATTCACCGTAGCTCCTGTTAACACTTGAATTGCTGCACCATAATTTCTATGGTCAATTGTCATATTCTTAAGAGCTATATTTCCAACATGACCGCTATTAAAACGGAATGTATTATTTCCGTTTGCTGCCGTAAATGTATGGTTATTTCCATCGATTGCAATGCTTGATGTTGTATTAGTAAATGAAAATGCATTCGATGTACCTGAGGTTGCAAATGTTTTATTAATATCTTTCAGCACCTCAATCGTCACATCTGTTGTCGAAGCATTTGCATCTGAAATTGCATCCGCAAAGGTTGTTTTTAATGAATTTCCAATTTGTGCTTCAGCACCGTCACATGTAAGTGTCACATTTGTTTTTGTAATCGCCACTCCTGATGCACTGTTGTCATAGATAGGCCTATTGTCTAACGTATGAATTGTTGAATTTATCAACGCAAGCGAGCCAGTAGCTGATTTCATAAGTATAATACCATTTCGTTTTGTTGCTCCTGATGCATTCCAATTACAACCATTTAAAATAATACTTACATTCTTACTATTCCCATTCCCTGTACGTAAAATACCTTGATCTGTAGTGTTTGTTGGCGTTGTAGTAGTCATGTTAACATTCGAGTTAACAAATTGTAACGTTGTATTACCGCGATTTGGAATAAGAATCAAACCGTGTAATGCAATATTTCCGTCGCTTGTATTATTAACCGTGAAATCTACATTTGTAACATTAACTGTAGCATTAATTGCATCATCTATTGAATCACTCTTTCCCACCTGCAGCGCACTTTGGTGTCCAGTGTGAATAATATCCATGTTTTGTAGATTAACTGTACCAGAGCGTCGAATACTAATCGAGTGCTTCGCTTTTGTATTAACAGTATGTCCATGGCCATCAATCGTAATCTCCACATCATTTGCGTTAGTAATCTTTACATTTCCAGTTTCTGACGAAGGTGTGGTTCCACCAACAGTAATATCTTCAAAGAATTCAACTTTAGCATCCACTGTAGATGAATTTGCCGCTGTTACCGCATCCGCAAATGTCTCATAAAATTCATTGCCAATTCTCGCAACACACTTCTTGAAATTGAATGGAGTACTATAGTCTTTAGTTCCCTTCGTGCAAGTGATCGTACTATTTTTAGACTTTATGAAACTATCATTATTTAAATCAGGAGCCACCTGACCTGACTCTAGTCCCTTAGTTACAATTTGTGCATATATTGCTCTATTGGACACACTAGAAGTACCACTGGCTTTTACACTAGCCAATACATTACTGCCATCTAATAAAATATTCGCCACTGTTCCTCTTGTAGCCCAAATACCGATTCTTCCAACTGCCCCCGTCGAATCCAACGTACTATCTTTAATATTCATAGTCACAACTCTTGTATTATGAACAATATCAGGAGCATTTCCTACTTCTACACCAGTTCTTATGACTGTGTGAAAATTTCCCGAATCCAGTTGGAAATTTGATGTTATAGTAATAATTGTGTTCGTGATATTAAGCGTATGATTACCCACCGAAAGAACATCTATAACAGCATCTTTTACCATACCACTTTTATCTGAAGTTCTTGCATCTTCAGCATTAATTTTTACATTTGTAAGACTTGTTATAGCCGGCACATTTTCCGCATTTGGCGTATTGATCTTAATTGCGGCTTCCTTGCCCGCGTAATCTACAGTCACATTTTTCAATTCAAATTCACATTGAACATTGAATAAAGTTGTTACAGCAGTTCCTGCCGTGATTGTGCGTTCACGATTGTCAATTCCGTCAATTGTGATTTTCTTTCCAGCTGTATTCTGAACAGTAAATCCATCGTTTGGCACTTCACCAGTAGCATCAGAGATGTTTTTTAACAGCTTAATCGTAACTGCGTTTTCTGAAGCACTTGCGTCTTCTAACGCCTCTGCAAATGAAGGATATTCTGTATTCCCTATTTTCGCCACTGCGTCTTCTGAAACCACTTCTTCTGTTCCTTCTTCCACGGTCTCAACTGATTCCGTTTCATCTTCCGCCTGCACGATTCTTACATTGCTTCTTGGAATATAGATTCCTGAAACGACCATAGCAATTGCTAAGAACAATGCCAATGCTTTTTTTGTAAATGTAATCTTTCTCATTTACAGTGTCCTCCTTACATATCTTATACAATTAATTTTTTTAGATACTTTCTTATCATACATAATACCACTCTGCCCCCTGCTATTCATCGTGCCATTTCTATACCCATAATGCAAAATCGGTTTTACCTATGAATAACAAAGAAGGTGGATGATTTTTCAATCACCCACCTTACTATTTGTTCTTATGCTCAATATAAATCCTCTGCAATTCTTCATCACTAAATGAGGGAAAAGCATCCCTTGCCATCTCATAACTTGCTCCATTTTGAAAGAGGCGAATCACACCATTCTTTTCTGCCGTTTTAGTCGCTTTCTTCGCTGCTTCCTCCGCACATTCTCTCGCATAATTTTCTACTAATTCACACACTTCTTCTTGTCCCCTTTCACTTTCTTTAAATTGTTTTTTTCGCCCTGATATCTCGAGAAATTTTTCAAATTCATACTCATCTAGCACCACCGATCTTCCCTGCAGATTTTTGATGCTATATTGCGGCGTGACTTCTTTCACTGTCACTTCCTCGCCCAAGATCGTCGAAATCATCTCTTCACAAAATCCGATATCTTCTGCCATCTTTTGAAAGAGTGTATCATCAATAATATTTAATTCTTGTACAACCTCTTGTACTCTTTTCAATTTCTTCATATATTTGTCACCTCTAGTATATCATAGTCTTGTCGCGCTTATCAATATGGTTTTGAAGAATCTACACCCATACACACCACACTCCTTCTTCTTTCGCTTTTATCAATTTGAGATTTTCGGCTGACTCGCCATGATAATAGATGTGTCACAAGACACCTTGATTATTTCCACATATAAGATTTGTGGAGCTTTATTATAGTACAAACACCCTAAAAAAGCAACGATAAACGCACTTTTTACAAATTCTTTATATTAAAACTCCATCCCCTAAAAATACGGACACATATCAAAAGAAGCCCTTGCTTTCGCAAGAGCTTCTTTTACTTGGGTCCATTTTTGAATTACCATTGGATATCCAATAAGTCAAAGAAGTTGAATTTTTTAATCCATTCCACTAACGAATCATATATGTTAGCTGGAACTTTGATTATAATCGTCTTCATTTCTGTTGTTTTGTCTTCTGTCACAGCGTTTACGGCTGCTGTATTATCTGTCAAACTTGTTCTGTAAAGAGCATCTGCTTTTGTAAGTTCTCCACTCGCAGTAATCACTCTTACATTTGATGCGCCATTAAGAGTTAATGCTCTTACAATAGAGTCATCTGAACCTGCGCCATACACTGCTGCACACTTGTTATATGTTGTTCTATCCACTATGATTTGTGAATCGTTCATGATCACGGTCGCTTTCGCCATGTTTGGCATCCAGATTCCTATTCTACCTTTTGAATTTCTTGCATCAAGAGTTGTATTTGTTAATGTAATATTTACAGTCTTACTTTGATTAGCATTTCCGCCACGAATTACACAAGTATCTCCACCTGTATACGAAGGAGAAGTTACTTTGATATCGGTATTTGTCAATGTCAGCGTTGTTGTTCCACTTCCTGCTGATGCATTGATGATAGCGTATTGTAAATATCCACCTGTATTTGTTGTAGTGCTCGCATCAATGACCATATTTTCCAACTCAAGATTTGTTGCTTTTGTAACATTGATGAGTGCTTGAATACCACTATAATTCGCAAGAATTTCTTTGATCTTTGTCTTAGTTGCTACTCGCAATGCATTCTTTGATTTTGCATGAGTGATACTCATAGTACACCAGTTACCGTCAAATGTTAGGTTCTTACCAGCAGCATTATTAAATGTAACATATAACTCTGATTTTGTAGCATCTGCCCACACATTTGCATCTGTAATGTCTGCACACAATTCGATTGTTGCATCTGCCGTTGCTGAATTAGCTGCTGTAATTGCATCTGCTAACGTATTATAGAAAGTACTTCCAACTTTTACTTTTCCATCTACACAAGCAAACGTACCGCCTGTTCTATCAACAGTAGATGTTGTTGAACCATTATAAATCGGTGCCACATTCTTTGTAGTGATATTCGTATTTGTCAATGTAACATCTGCTGTTGTTGTACTTTGAATTCGAATACCGTAAAGGTTTTTTGCACTTCCCGTATTCAAAGAACAATTTGTCATATTAATAGTTACATTCTTTGTACCATTTGCGCCACCATTACCTGTACGAACAATTGCGTTATCACTACCTGACGTTGTTGTGCCATCCATATTAACAGTTACATCTGTCATATTAAGCGTCATATTTTTCGGAGTACCATCTTTACCAAACAAGTTGATTAGACCATATTGGTAACTTGCAATATTCTTCGCATCAATATCCACGTTTTGAAGGTTCAACACAGATGTCTCTTTCACCATTACTGTACCTTGTTTCGCCTCGTGTTTTAACTTAAGATCCTTCAAGGTTACTGTACTGTTGTGCTCTACACAAAGTGTATTTGTAACTTTTGTTGTGATTGTATATTGCTTATTATTTCCATCAATTGTGATTGACTTTCCGTTACGATTGCTAATTGTAACGTTAGAACTTAAGCTTACATTATCATACAACTTAACTACAGCCGCTTCTTCAGATTCTCTCGCTAATTTCAAAGCATCTGTAAATGTTGCGTAATAGCTTGTATCTCCGGAAACAGTTTTTGCTTTACTTGTCACGTTTACAGTTGCTGGTAGCGTTCCATGGACTGTAATGATCTTTCCATTACTATCGATTGTAATTGTTTTGGTTGTCGAAATTGCTGATGCGTCAACTGTCCAGTCTTCAGCTACCTTAACCGTTGCATTTTCTGTGGCATTTTTAATTTCTGTTGCCAAACCAGTCATTGGAACGTAAATCGTTTTTGATGACATCGTAACAGTTGCTTCGCTATTAATTGTTACACTAGCATCTTTTGTACCTGTTGTAACAACTCGATTGCCATCTGTGTTAATCGTAATCTTCTTGCCGTTTTTATTCACAAGCCCGTTCAGATTCAATTCCATATCGGTTGTCAATGTGATCGTAACGTCTTCTGTTGCATTTTTCACAGCATCCCACAATGCTTCATTGTATTCTACATACCAGGTATCACCAAAGCTTACTAGATACCCCTGATGTTCATCCACTTTTTTACCACAGATAAGTTCTGCAGATTCTGGAATTGTTGCCTGTCCTTTTGAACCTTCATTTGCTTTAATTGCAGAAACATTACCCGTCTTAATGGTTGTATTATCAAGACTGATATTTGCAGTAGTTTTATTAACCACTACAATACCGTATCTTCCGGTTGCATCCGTCGCATCTAACACACAATCTGTCAACGTCATGTTGACTGTCTTGTCGTCTGCATTTCCTGTACGAATGATGGAAGCGTTAGCATCTTTACCCGCTTCAGTAGCATCCATATCAACAGTAACGTTGTTCCATACCAGATTGGTTGTTCCATTTTCACCTAGCAAATTGAACAATGCATATTCATTTGATACTGGTGTTTGTGTAGCATCAATATTGACATCACTCATTGTAAGATTTCCCGGTATGTCATGTCTTACAACCATACCACGTCTCTTATGAACAATGTCCATATTCTTAATCGTAACATCTTTTGCTTCTTTTTGGATTACAAACAAGAATTTGTCTGTAGCATCCCCATTATTTGTTGTGATTTTGTAACCCTTACCGTCAATTGTACATGATTTTGCAACAGTTACCCAACCACATGAAACATTTTGCAGTAACTCAACTGTTTCTCCTGGGTTCGCACTTTCAATCGCTTTTGTCAATGCTTTGTGTGCAACATTGCCAACCATTGCATCGTAACCTTTAATAGGTTGCTTCTTGTATTCTTCTGTAACAGAATCAAGGGTACAATTATTGACTGTCATGGTCTGATGATTTTCGTTGTCTTTCAATTGCACCGCTGGCGCATCCAAGGTCTTAATGCTTGTATTTGTCAAATTGATTGTAGCATTGGTTTTCTTCATTACAAGAATACCACTTCTGCCAGTCGCTTTTTCTGTATTTAACTCACAGTTTGTTAAATTGATATGAACCGTTTTCTTGTCTTCATTTCCTGTACGAATGATTGCGTTGTTGCCTTTTCCTCTGCCAGCTACTGACATTGTCACCTTTACATCACTCATATTGAGTGTTGTAACTTCGCCTGCTCCAGCCTTTTCTTTAGCACCATCTGCATTCAAAAGAATGTTAATCAATGCAAAATCGTAAGCGCTTCCGCTGGTCGCATTGAGCGTAACATTTGCAACTTCGATGGTACCTACATCTGTGACATGAATTGCACTACCTGTTTCCTTATGGTTAATCGTCATGTTTTTAAACGTTACCTTATTGCCCACTTGGAACGCATTGGCACCACCGCTAGTTGTAATTGTCTTACCATTACCATTCAAAGTTACAAGCTTGCCTGCTTGGTTGTTAATCTTTTGGCTCTTGATTGTATAATTTGCTAATAAGTTAATGACTGTATCTGTCTTTGCTGCATTCGCAACTTCTACTGCCTGTGTTAAGGTGTAGAATACATCTCCAATTTTGGCCAAATAATATTCAACCGGATAATCTTGATATGTTTTATCTAACGAAGTAAGAACTGTATCTGCATTGTTCCAGTTGATATCTTGTTCGTTAGAACGAATCGCAAAATTATCCATTGTTTTAATGGTTGTATTTTTCAAATTAACTGTTGCTGTAGTATTTGGCACAATCGCAATACCACTTCTGCCAGTTGCCCCTGTTGTATCAAAGTTACAATCTGTTAAATTAATCACTACCGTCTTCTTTTCGCTATCGTTTCCGGTACGAATAACAGATGCGTACTTGTCACTTCCTTTGGTTGCAACCGCCATCTTTACATTCACTCTTGTAAAGTCAACAGTTGTATTTCCTTCTGCAAGCGTATTCACCAACGTGTAGTTATAAGTTTTACCCTCTGTAGCATTAATTGTAACATCTGTTGCTTTAAGGTTCGTAGCTGATGTCATTTGGAATACACTACCTGTATTCTTGTGATTTACAATCAGGTTCTTGAACGCCACATTGTTTCCAAGAACAAATGCGTTAGAACCTCCACTCGTTGTGATCGTCTTGCCATTTCCATCGATAGTAATGGTCTTACCATTTTCATTCTTGATTGTACAAGTCTTCATCGTAACGTCTGCCACTGCTTTAATGGTTACGTCAGACTTCGCTTTTGCAGCAACTTCTGCAGCATGTGCAAATGTTAAATAATATGTATTTCCAATCATTGCTGCATAGCCTTTAATTGGGGCCTCTGAACTTGGACTTATTGTAGACACTGCATTGCTGCTATTCATAACAAGGTTTTGCATCTTCGATTGCTCTGCTGCCCAGATTGCCGGACTGTCGCCAGCTTTAAATGAACAATTGGTAGCTGTAATATTGGCTACTGTGTTCTTCATAACCACAATACATTGTCTTCCGGTTGCTCCTTCTGTATCGAAGTTACAATCTATCATATTAATATCAACCGTTTTCGTTCCGCTGGTGTTACCTGTACGGATAATACCTGCCTCATTCGCTTTGGCCGGAGTCTGCACAGCCATTTTAGCATCTACTCTGGTTAAATTTAACGTTGTAGTTCCATCCACAGCCAATGTATTAATCAATGCATAGTTATAGGCAGAACCACCTGTCGCATCAATCGTGACATCTGTAAGACTTAATGTTGTCAATCCATTCACTTGGAACAATGCCCCTGTGTTTTTATGTACAAAGTTCGCGTTTTCGAATGCAACAACACCACCTGCCTGGTTTACTAGAAGCGAGTTGTTCCCACCTTCTGACGTGATTGTATGACCATTACCCTTTATGGTAATATTCTTTCCATAACCGTTCTTGATAGTTCCTGTGTTCATCGTAACATCTGCCATTAATTCGATTGTTACCTCTTCACTCGATGCATTTGCAACACCTAATGCTGAAGAAAACGACATGAATTTTGTATCACCAATTTGTGCTATATAAACTGAATCATCTTCTGTAAGGGTAATCTTTACATTCCCCATTGAATCAAACTCATATTTTACACTTTCATCTAATTTGTATCCGATTGGAACACCAACTACTTTTAAGTAGCATCCTTCCTCAATCCCTTCTGAAATCTGAATTTTTCCATTCATATTCGTTACATATGGAAGCCATGAGATTTCCGTACCATCTTTTGCACAAAGCATCACATATACTTTCTCCATAGACTGTCCTTGCTCATTTTGCACGTATGCTGAGTATGTAACGCTTGCGGTTTCTTGACTTGAACCGTTTCCGAAGACAAGCCATGCCGTAGCACCGGCTGCGCCCACAAGCAATACGAATAATATGATGGAAAGTTTCCAATATTTTTTGAAAGTTTCCTTGAATGTTTTCATTCTGCTATTCCTCCTCAAGACATGGTGACTTCCAGCCCAAAGGGCTTCCATCCCATTGTTTGATATCATCCTATCATCTTTTATTTTTCATTTCATCATGCTAATTCAAGGTTCTTTGTGCAAAATCCGTTTTCAAAATGTTTTTGCACGGTTTGGATTGGATTATACCATTGAATACATTCCCCTTGATACTGTATAGTATCATTATCATAGTATCGATATACAAGGAGGAACACAATATATGAAATGCAAATCGTTGAAGAAAGTAGGGAGCACTATTCTGTCAGCTGTTCTCTTATCCTTGGCAATAGTTGGATGCGGTGACAGCACTGCCACCCAAAAGGGTGTAGACAGCAAATACACTCACCGTGTAATCTTAGTATCTGATATGCACTATGCTTCAGAAGAGTCTGCTGCCGAATTGCAAGCAAAATATCCTGAGTCCAATCCTTCCATTGCATCCGGGGAAACATTTGGCTATACACAAGCCGAAAAAATCCAGGCAATTTTGGATGACATTGATGACTTTGCCGAAAGACAACCAGTAGATGCGATTATGGTGCTTGGTGATTTATCCCTGGATGATTATGGATATCGTAATCTTCCTGTCAGCTACTTAAAGGAAGTAAAAAAAGACTTCCTAGATAAATTGGATTTTCCATGGTATGCAATTGCAGGAAACCACGACAGTTATCCGAATGAAGAGTGGAAAGCGATTATAGGTACAGACAGACAATACTCTGTAAAAATAGGCGATGCTGTATTCATTATGCTTGATACATTCGCAGATGAACTTGCTACTGGAGCATCTGGTTCTCCATATGTTGGCGTAGACGTAGAATGGTTAGAAAAGGAATTAGAAAAATATCCTACAGAGACTATTTTCCTATGCTCTCATTTTTATCAACCAAAAGAGGCCGATTACAAGTTCAAAAGAATATTAAGAGATAATCCTCGAATCGTATGCATGTTCCGAGGACATACACACAAAAATACCGTACTTGCTTCTGAATATATGAATTTTAACGTTCTGGCTGATATTGGTGGATACGCATACGACGGCGATGATTCTTCCGGCGAATGGGATTTCTCTCAGTTCCATGACAACTGGGCTTGGGGTTATCAGGTACTTGAATGGAACGACACAGAAGCTCGTATCTATCATGTGAAGACTCCTCGTTCATATACAGGATCTAATGGAACCTTTAACTTCCCTGGCGGAATCGAAGAAGAGAATATTATTAAACTAAAAAAAGACGAGAAATAAGAAAATGCCTCCAAAGATTCACTCGAATCCTTGGAGGCAATATTTTTTCTCACTATCCTAGCATCACTGCATTCTGAAAATATTTCGTAAAATCTTCTTCTCGATTTCCTTTATCCGAAAGCGTATACTCCATATCCACCATAGCATATTTTGCTCCAGCAAGTGGATTATACGGCATTAACTCCGTTCGGCAATCTCCTACAATCTCTGAAATCGCCTTCAAATTCTCTTCTGTATCCGTGATTCCCGGAATGAGCGGCACTCGGAATACAAACGGTTTGCCGCTGGTTTTCAGCCACTCTATGTTCCTTAGAATCTTTTCATTGCTTACACCAGTATATTTGATATGCTCCATTTTATCTGCTAGTTTGATATCCTGAAGCACATAATCCATACGTTCTACCACCTTTTTGTAGGTTTCAAAATCCGCATACCCACTGGTTTGAATTGCCTTGTGTGTACCCGTAAGGTTCTCCGCCAGTTCACAGACAAAGTCCGGTTGCAAAAGAGATTCACCACCGGAAATGGTAATGCCGCCACCCATGAGCTTTAGAATCTCTGCGTTCTTTTGCAGACGATTTGCCAAAGCTTTTGCAGATACTTCCTCTCCTGTAATGCTTAATGCTCCATTTGGACACGCATGGACACATCTACCAAAGGGCTGGCATTCCTCATGCTCGCATGGTTTTTGGCAGGCACCGCAATGGGTACAGAAATTACTTTTATACATCAGTTGTTTGGCTACCTTTAATCCTTCCGGATTGTGACACCATTTGCATCTTAAAGGACAGCCTTTTAAAAATACGGTGATACGGGATCCCGGTCCATCATGGACTGTGAACTCCTTTATATCGAAAATTGTTCCATTCATAACATTTCCTTTATGGGCTATACCCTGTATTGTTGACGTCTAAGCACGTGATCTTGATATTCCTTATCCAATTCCACAAAGTATGCACTCCATCCCCAGATACGTACTACCAACTGACGATGTTCTTCTGGACGTTCTTGTGCAGCCTTCAATAGGTCTGAATTCACTGCATTTAACTGCATTTGGTGACCACCCATGTCAATATATGCTTTTACCAGTGCTGCTACTTTCTTCACGCTGTCTTCATCTGCGAACATGGAAGAAGCAAACTCCAAGGTAAGTGGTCCACCATTAATATTTTCTGTGAAATCCGGCTTTGTAAAGGATTGGATCACAGACAACGGACCATTGATTTTCGCAAATAAGCTTGCAGAGAAATTGGTTCCAAATGGCTCTCCTTTTCTTCTACCATCCGGTGATGCACCGATTTCATTTGCATGCCATAAGTAGAACATTGCAGAACCGGCTCCCGTACGGTATACACCTCCGCGGCAGTTCTTCTTGCCCTTCAAACTATCTGAGAACATTTTAAGAAGCTGTACAGTCATCTCGTCAGGAAGTTCTTCATTATTACCCATTTTTGGTGCTTCGTATCTTAATACAGGAAGCATTTCACTATGGATCGCAAAATCAGAATCCACCGCTTCAATTAGCTCTTCCTTAGTAAAACGTTTTTCATCATAAATATATTTACTGATAACTGCAAGGGAATCCGCTGCTGTTGCAACACCAGTTCCGTGAAGACCAAAGTTATTGTATTTTGCACCATCATAGATACCACCGTCAATCATAACGTTCATAAATGGCGAAGGTACGAACCATAAATCTTTGATGCCGTCACAGATTGCATCACATTCTTTTTGGATTTCTTCTTTTACCTTTGCAAGAAATTCTTCAAATGTATTACATGAAAGAAGGTATTTATGTAAACAAATATCAATAATCTTTGGGAAAGACAAAGCGCCAATATTTGCCACGTCTGCGCCAACCTTTGGAATGATAAATTCCCAGCAAGCTGCCATGGCATAATCACAGGCGTCCTTGTATTCATATCCTAATTTCTGCAAGCCTTCAATTACAATATCGTCGTTGGAATACTGCGGAAATCCAAGACCTGCTTTTGTTAGCTCACTTCCTAATTCATACACGCGGATTGGTGTATTCTTATTCACACGTAAGTTAATCTTCGGGTCGATCATAAGAAGATTTCTGCTTGCTTCTAGGCAAAGCTCAGAAAGAAGATTGAATACTTCGTTTCCATTTTCATCCACGCCGCCAAGCACCATGCTCTGGCCATTGTCACCTTGTTGCACACCCACATACAGGTCACTGTCCTTATTGAAGCTCAAGAAGAAATCTTCTACCATTTCCAAAGCGCTTTCTCTTGTGTAAAGACCTTTATCCATGTCTGCTTTCAAATATGGGTACATGTATTTATCAAAACGTCCCACTGTATTGTGATAGTTTCCTTCTAGCCACAAAGAATAGTGAATGATTCGGAAGCTTTGGAGTGCCTCGTAAAAGTTAGTTGCACCATATGCCGGTACGCGCTCCAATACCTTTGCAAGCTCTACCTTGCCTTCTTCCAAGGCTTTTTTCTGATAACGAGCAGTTAAAGCTAAGATTGCATCTATGATACGCTTTCCATACTCATCTGCTTTTTCACGTTCCGCAAGCAAACCGGATGCGATTACTCTTTCATAGTTTGGTGATAAGTTTGACATATAGCCCAATTCGTGAATGTAATGCTGTTTTTTGATTTCTACCCACTCTTCTTCTGTAAAACAATCTGGAATTTCTTTTACTGTTCTAAAGAAACAAATCTTTTCATCCGGCAAAAGAACCGGTGTCTCAAGACTTGAGAGCAACTCAAATCGTCTGGTCATACGCTCTTTTGGACACAAGCCTAATTTCTTGTAATCTTCAGAAAGATTTGCATATTCTTTGAAATCCTTACGAAATTGATGATGTTCCCTGTTTACAATGTAATTTTTTAATACAGTGCTCATAGTTACCTTCCTTTTTCTACTAAAATAAACAATTACTTCATGTTACATGATTATGATACCTGTTCCCGCATTGACATTACAAGTAATTAGTTGTATTCTTATAGACAAAAGTTATCTTTTTCTTTTATTTTGGAGGTAGTCATGATTATACATCAAGAACATAATTCCTTAGGAAATCATAATTATAATGCCTTTTTTTATGAAAACTGCGATTGGTTTTATCATTTTCATAAGAATTATGAGTTGGTTTACGTGGTAAGCGGAGAAGTTGTACTTACCTTGAATGGTAGCCAAATTTTGCTGAAACAGGATGATTTTGCACTTATATTCCCAAATGAATTTCACTCCTACCACACCCCAGATAGCTCCAACGTATGGATTGGTGTATTCTCTGCGGACTTTGTAGGAGAGTTTGCCAAATTAACGGCTACAAAGCGTGCAAAAACTCCCGTCTTTGCGTGCGAGCCACAAATACGGGAGTTTGTTCAAACTTATCTCATCACGGACAGTACACCGGATGTGTTTATCCTGAAGTCTGCCCTTTATGCCGTGTGCAGAGATTTTTTTCAAAAAGTACCTCTCTACGACGCAGAAAAAGAAAAGAGTTTTATTTACGATATTATTTCCTATATGGAACAAAATTTCCAAAAGGAAATCTCCTTGATGACAATTGCCGAAGCCTTTGGTTATGAGTACCACTATCTCAGCAGACAATTTCATCATCATTTTCATATGAATTTTAAACAGTTTTTAAATGTTTACCGGGCAGACTATGCAAGAGACCAGTTAATCCATACGGATGCAAGCATCACTGACATTGCACATGCTTCCGGTTTTCAGACTGTGCGCACATTTAACCGCGTCTTTTTGGAACAGACCGGGATGACGCCGTCGGAGTATAGGGAAAGGAGCTGATTAATTCGCTTTCTGCAATAAAGCAATTGTTTCAACATGAACTGTATGCACAAACTGATCCACTGCCACCGCTTTCACCACTCTGTACCCTTTCGCCTGCATCATTTCCAAATCCCTTGCAAGACTCGTCACCTTACAAGAAATATAAACGATGGTATCTACGCCATAATCTAAAATCTTCGGCAGCGCCTTCGGATGAATGCCATCTCTCGGTGGGTCCAGCACAATCACATCTGGTTTTTCCTCAATCTCATCCAATACTTTAAACACATCACCTGCAAGGAACTTACAGTTGGTGATTCCATTGTGCTTTGCATTTTCATTGGCAGCCACAACTGCTTCTTCCACAATCTCCACGCCAATAACCTTTTCAGCAATCGGCGAAAGAATCTGACCTATGGTTCCTGTCCCGCTAAACAAGTCATAGAGCGTTTTCCCTTTCATATCTCCAAGATAATCTCTTACTGTACCATATAAAACTTCTGCCGCTCTTGAATTCGGCTGAAAGAAAGAAAACGGAGTTATCTTAAATTCCATGCCAAGTAGCTTTTCATAGAAATAATCTTGCCCATACAACACACGTGTCTCATCGCTCTGCACCACATCGGATAGGGAATCGTTCAAAATGTGTAGGATGCCTACTATCTTTCCCTCAAGCTCCAGTGCAAGCAAAGCATCTACAAGTGGTGTTAAATCATATTCTTCTTGTGTTGTTGTGACTAAGTTTACTAAAATCTCACCGGTAATATCTCCACGGCGAAGTAATAGATGACGCAGATATCCCACATGTTGCATTTTCTTGTAATAAGATACATTTCGCTCCTTGAAATATTCAAGCACACAAACAAGAATCTTTGTCATATCCTCGTGTACCAGTTTGCAATCAAAAGCGGTCAGCACATCATAAGTACTTCCCTTCTTATGTAAACCGAGGGACAAAGGTCCGTCCTTATACTCATCCCCAAAGGAAAACTCCATCTTGTTGCGGTAAGCAAATTCCTTTGGACTTGCTTTCACGCCTTCAAACTCATAATCACCCACAATAGCAGCATCCAGAATTTCTTTTACCTGTTGCTCCTTCATCTTCATTTGGTCTTCATAAGACATAGTCTGGTACATGCACCCACCGCATGCCGGGAATATGCTGCAGACCGGTTTTCTCGTCTCAAGAGAAGATGGTTCCAAGACTTCCAGTAGACGCCCTTCTGCCTTCCCTTTCCTCATCTTGTTGACAGCGAACTGAATCTTCTGCCCCGGAATGCCATTCTTAACAATAACACTCTTTTCTTCCCCTTCCACAGACACAATTCCCTTATTAGGGAATTCTACTTTTTCAATAATACCTTCGTATACTTGTCCTTTTTTCATCTACATTAAATCTCGCCCGCAAATTCTTATGCGAGCGAGCCTTTCTTTTCTTTTTTAGATTTCATCTTCGTCGAAATATTCATCTTCCAAATCATCAATAAGTTCATCATCGAACTCTTCCAAATAGTCCGGTGTCATAAACCGATACACTGCATAGGCAATCCCTGCGACTGCTGCCACAACACCTACAATTGCAAGAACCCAAATAATGGTCTTTTTCAATCTATCATCATCTCTCTTCTTTAAAATTTCACTCAGTCTTGTTGCCGAAACCATTTCTTCAATTTTATTCATAATTAACACCCTTTCTTTGCTTATTCCAGTACAATTATGTTATGTATATTATACCATCATTATACTGGTATTACCAACTAAATTTTCTGTAGTTTTGCAAACCCTGCAAACATTTTTTTCGTGCCCACATGGTCAAACTCGACCGTAACTTCAAAATCTCTTCCTCCTGACACAATGGAAGTCACAAGTCCCTCTCCGAACTTCATGTGCTTGACACGGTCCCCGACTTCATACTCCAAACCTCCGTCCTGTTTCATGCCGAAATTTTGGCTTGGCTTTTGCGCGGCAAAGGCCTGCGTTTTGAATGCTTGCTTTGCCTGAACATAGGCATTTGGTTTCACAACATCTCTCTCATCACCTGCAAGCCCCGGCTTGCTTCCAAACAATTGTGCCGGAATTTCCTTGATGAACCTGGACATTTTATTATATTGCATTTCTCCGCGCATCATTCTCCGTCTGGCACAAGTCAGCGTTAAATTTTCCATTGCCCTTGTAATACCCACGTAGCAAAGTCGTCTTTCCTCCTCCAACTCTTCCATGTCGCCTTCAGAAAGTGTCATATAACTCGGAAAAATCCCGTCCTCCATACCTACCATATAGACCTCAGGAAATTCCAATCCTTTTGCACTGTGGATGGTCATCAAGACCACATAGTCGCTATTTTCATCTAAGGTATCAATATCAGCAACCAAAGCAACCTCTTCCAAGAAGCCACTCAACGTTGGTCTCTCATCCTCGCATGACTCTTCATAGGTAGCTATCTTACTCAACAATTCGTCAATATTTTCTTTTCTTGCTTCTGCCTCTTCTTTTCCTTCCTCTTCCAAGGTCTCCAGATAACCCGTATAATCCAGAATCTCCTGCATCAACTCCGACACCAACATCTTCTTGGCACTCTCTTTGAAATGCTCCATCAGAGCCACAAAAGAATCCAATTTGGTTGCCGCTTTTCCAATTCCCGGAATCATGTCTGCGGTACGCAAAGCCTCATAAAAACTAACCCCACGCTCAGCAGCATTCTCCTGCACTCGATTAATGGTTGTAAGCCCGATTCCTCGTTTTGGTACATTGATGATGCGTCGAACAGCCAAATCATCCAACCCATTATCAATAGTTTTTAAATATGCCAGCAAATCTTTAATTTCTTTTCTGGCATAGAAATTGATACCGCCAACAATCTTGTACGGAATATTTGCTGTCACAAATTTTTCTTCAAATACGCGGGATTGCGCATTTGTACGATACAAAATCGCATGCTCATTATAAGAACGCTCTCCCTCTCTTACATGCTCTCTGATATCACTCACCACATAATCTGCTTCATCATAAGCATTGTCAAACTGTTGGAGTACAATCTTATCCCCAACGCCATTTTTCGTCCACAGAGCCTTTTGCTTGCGGCCATAGTTATTGCGAATGACGCCATTTGCAGCATTTAAAATATGTTCGGTAGAACGGTAATTCTGTTCTAACTTAATCACCCGCGCATCCTCAAAAACATCTTCAAAATTCAGAATGTTTTTAATGTTTGCACCACGGAATTTATAAATAGATTGGTCATCATCCCCTACCACACATAGATTACGGTATTTCTTTGCCAAAATACTGATCAGTTTAAATTGCACCGTATTTGTATCCTGATACTCGTCCACCATGATGTAACGGAAGCGTTCCTGATAATATTCCAAAATATCCGGCTGTGTCTGTAAAAGCTGAACCGTCTTAACTAACAAATCGTCAAAATCCAAAGCATTGTTTGCTTTTAACTGCTTTTGATACTCTCGATATACCTTCGCTATCTTTTGCTTATGGTAATCTCCTGCCGCATTCAATTCATATTCATCCGGCAAAATCATTTCATCCTTTGCCGATGAGATTACAGACATCAGATTTTTTTCCTTATAAATCTTGGTATCTATCTGTAAAGTTTTACAAACGTCCTTCATCAAGGTTTTCTGGTCGTCGGCATCGTATATGGTAAAATTGGTTCCAAATCCAAGTCGGTCAATGTGACGCCTTAATATGCGGACACAAGTCGAGTGAAAGGTACTCACCCAGATGCTCTCGGAACCAAATCCTACGATTCTGTCCACTCGTTCACGCATTTCACCGGCCGCCTTATTGGTAAATGTAATAGCCAAAATATTCCAAGGGTTTACACCCATTTCATCAATTAAATATGCAATACGGTGTGTCAGCACTCTTGTCTTTCCGGAACCCGCACCTGCAAGGATGAGAAGTGGGCCTTCCGTATGAAATACTGCCTCCCTTTGTTCATTGTTTAATGTATCGTAAATACTCATATTGTTTCAACTCCTTATCTAATAAGTATAGTATAAATTTGGTCTAATGTCATCTAAAATAATTTGTCTAAAAGGGTTGTGATGTGGTATGCGATACTATATAATGACTATATTGAGGTGATAAAATGACGATAGATAAAAATGATTTATTAAACAGTATTTTAGCGAGTATTTCTCGCATTGATTATGTGAAATCAACTGATATTCCGAACATTGATTTGTACATGGACCAGGTAACTTCCTTTATGGAAAAGCAGTTAAAATCAACAAAACGCAATGATGATGACAAGGTCTTGACAAAGACCATGATTAACAATTATGCAAAAAATGATTTACTGCCTGCACCGTTCAAGAAGAAGTATTCCAAAGAGCATTTGTTATTATTAACATTTATCTACTATTTTAAGAATATTATGTCCATGAAAGACATTGAAGCACTGTTAAAACCAATTACAGAGAAATATTTTCAATCAGACAGCAACATCAATATCGCACATATCTATGATGAGGTCTGTGCCTTTGAGAAGGAACATACCAAACTGCTTCAAAAAGATATTGAATTAATGTATAACAATTCCATGGAAACATTTGCGGATGCACCGGAAACAGACAGAGAATACCTTCAGTTGTTTTCCTTTATCTGCTCACTTAGTTTAGATGTGTATGTAAAACAACTATTAATCGAAAAACTAATTGACGGAATTCCTGCACCGGAAGAAAACAAAGAAAAAAAGAAAGAGAAATAAGGGCATGAAAATAGGGCTATTGCGATAAATCAAATTGCAATAACCCTCTTTTTAATCTCATTTCCATTCATGCTTTTTATATAAACTGCATATTAAAAGGCACATATAAATTGTGATTAAAGTTTTACTACGTTGACTGCCTGTGGTCCTTTAGCTCCTTCTGTCAAATCATATTCAACAGCCTGGCCTTCTTCCAATGTTTTGTATCCTTCCATATTCAAACCTGAGTAGTGAACAAACACGTCATTACCAGCTTCATCAGAAATGAATCCATAACCTTTTTGGTTGTTGAACCACTTAACTGTACCTTTGCTCATGTCTTTCTCCTCCATTATTTAATTGTACGTTAACACTTTAACAGAATAGCACAGACCTCTCATAGTGTCAATTATTTTAAGGCTTTTTTGGCAAATTCTGTATTAACTAAGGTCTTATATGGAGCTCGTTTGGACAGTTCGCCTGCTGAATCAAGAATATTTTGCAATAATTCAAAACTTTCTTCCTCAAAAATCAAATCCGCTTTCCAAGTATCCTGCTCATAATAACGTCTCACAATTGTTGTAAGGGTATCTAGTTTGGTTTCCTCAAACTGCGGTGCAATCACTTTTGCAATCTCTTCCGGCGTATGTGTCTGTACATAATCCATACCTTTTTGAAGTGCATTTGTAAAACTTTGAATGACATCCGGATTTTCTTCTATATAGCTTCCCTTTGCACAAAAAGCTGTATATGGAACATAACCGCTGTCCTCGCCAAGAGATGCAACGACATAACCCTTTCCTGCCTCTTCAAGAGCCGTAGCATGCGGTTCAAACTCCACGGAGAAATCTCCCTGTCCTTCTGAAAATGCAGCTGCTGTCGAACCGAAATCAATATTCTGATTAATCTCCAAATCTTTTGCAGGGTCTATGCCATTTTCCTTCAAAATATATTCAAATACCATTTGAGGCATACCACCTTTACGCCCGCCGAGAACCAGTGTACCCTTCAAATCCTCCCATGCAAAATCTTCAATTTGCTCACGTGCTACCAAAAAATTCCCGGCACGTTGTGTCAATTGGGCAAAATTCACTACATAATCATTTGCGCCCTCATTATAGGTGTAAATCGAAGCCTCGGAACCCATGAAACCAACATCTGCCTCTCCTGACAAAACAGCGGTCATTACCTTATCTGCCCCAAAACCACATACCAACTCCAAATCAATTCCTTCTTCTGCAAAATATCCTTCCTCAATCGCAACATACATAGGCGCATAGAAAATAGAATGTGCCACTTCATTGAGGACAACTTTTGTATTTCCTGCTTCTTCTTCCTTTGGAGCACATCCATACAGTGCAAAAACAGCAAGTGTTGTTATGAGTGCAAAAGCTAAAATTCGCTTTTTCATAAAACCTCCATGCAAATACTTTTCTTAATACTATATGAAAAAACAATCGGAATGTTACTCATCTTCACACTCATCATTTTGTTCTGCGGGCAGGTAATGATATAGTGCCTGATAGGCTTCCCTCTCCGCTTCCGTTGAAGCAGGTGTTGGCATAAGGCCTGTGCAATCTGTGGTAGATGCCGAATGTGTAAGATAATCATAAGAATCTACAATTTTTAATTCATTTTTACCTTTTTTCATAAATTTTCTATTCTCCTTACATTACTTATATTTTAATCTTAGGTTTTACAAAAAACAAACTACTATGCAATTAGGAAGCTTAACAAAAAAATGATGGACTTTACGAATTTAATGTGTTACTATGTTAAAGAGATAAATCCCATAAAGGAGAACATTAACATGGGCAAAAAAGTAAAAACAGAATCTTTGGATTTTTTATTTGATGCAATCTTATGCTTAAAAAATAAAGAAGAGTGTTATACCTTCTTTGAAGACATCTGTACTGTGAATGAATTATTATCCATTACACAACGCTTTGAAGTGGCAAAGATGCTGAGAGAACAAAAAACATATTTAGAAATTGCTGAAAAAACCGGTGCTTCCACTGCAACTATCAGCCGTGTGAATCGCTCCTTGAATTACGGAAATGACGGATATGATATGGTATTCGAAAGAATGAAAAAATAAAGACAAAAAACAGGGTTATTGCAAATCAAACTGCAATAACCCTATTATTTTATAAATCAAACAATGACAACTGGTTGGAAGTCGGTAAATCACCAAACAATCCCAAATCAGCCATAAACTCAATTACTGTTTTACTTACCTTCGTACGTTGTCTGAAATCGTCCAATGATAAGTATGGCCCATCTGCTGCTGCCATCTCCACCGCATCTGCTGCTTTGTCCCCCATTCCTTCAATACTGCTGAACGGAGGTAATAATTTACCATCTATAATCTGGAACTTTGTTGCCTTTGATTTATAAAGATCAATTGGCAGGAATTCAAATCCTCTGGCGTACATTTCCTGTACCAGCCTCATGTCCTTCAATGTATCCTGCTCCTTATTACTTAACGTATCACTTCGTTTCTTGTAGTCACGAATATGGTATTCCAACCTTTCTTTTCCCTGACACATCAACTCATAGGAAAATGCATTTGCACGTATACTGAAATACGCAGCATAATAAGCAAGCGGATAATACACCTTACAATAAGCAATTCTGTAAGCCATCATTACATAGGCTGCTGCATGGGCTTTCGGGAACATGTACTTAATCTGCTCACAGGACCAGACATACCAATCCGGTATACCATGGGCAAGCATATCTTCCTTCCACTCAGCCCATTTCCCGGACTTTCCTTTTGCAACCTTACCCTTACGTACATCTTCCATTATCTTAAATGAAGTTTCACTTTCCATACCGCTGTTAATAAGGAAGGTCATAATATCATCACGGGTACAAATCGCCGTAGAAATCGTTGCTTTCCCTTCTTGAATCAAGGTCTGTGCATTATTTAGCCATACGTCCGTTCCATGTGATAATCCGGAAATACGAATCAAATCTGACAATGTCTGCGGCTTTGTATCAACAACCATCTGAATAACAAAATCAGTTCCAAACTCAGGGATTCCCAGACAACCAACCGGACATCCTCCGATATCCTCCGGTGCAATTCCAAGGGAACTCGTATCTGCAAAAAGCTTCATAACTCCGGGGTCGTCTAATTTAATATTGGTTGCAATAAATGGTTCTCCGGTAAGCTCCTCAACCAACTCCTCCAACATCTTAATCATAGTCGGATCATCATGACCGAGAATATCGAGCTTTAACAGGTTATGATCAATGGAGTGATAATCGAAATGAGTTGTAATAATATCGGTTTCGGTATCATTCGCAGGATGCTGCACCGGTGTAAATGAGTTGATATCCTGGCCAATTGGCAACACGATAATTCCTCCCGGATGCTGTCCTGTACTTCTTCGTATTCCAACACACCCCTGTAGCAAGCGCTCAATTTCACACTTGCGTTTCCCTTTTCCACGTTCTTCATAATAATTCTTCACATATCCATACGCAGTTTTATCAGCCAAAGTTCCAATGGTTCCTGCGCGGAAGGTCTGGCCGTCACCGAAGATAACTTCTGTATATTTGTGGGCATTACTCTGATAATCCCCGGAAAAGTTAAGGTCTATATCCGGTTCCTTATTTCCTTTAAAACCAAGGAAAGTCTCAAATGGGATGTCAAACCCGTCTTTTACAAGTGGCTCCCCACAAATTGGGCAGTTCTTATCCGGCATGTCCCAGCCACATCCGCCTGCATATTTTCTGACTTCCTCGGATTCAAAATCACTGTAATGACAATGACTGCAATAATAATGTGGACTTAATGGATTTACCTCTGTAATTCCGGCCATCGTTGCCACGAAGGACGAACCTACGGAACCACGCGACCCAACCAGATACCCATCCTCCACAGATTTCCATACCAACTTTTGCGCAATAATATACATCACGGCAAATCCATTGGAAATAATGGAATTAAGTTCTCTTTCCAATCGCTCCACAACCACCGTCGGTAAGTTCTCACCATACATGCTGTGCGCTTTACTGTAACAAATTTCTCGAAGCTGCTTATCGGAATCCTCGATAACCGGTGGACATTTGTCCGGTCTTACCGGAGAAATTTTTTCAATCTGATTGGCAATGACATTGGTATTTGTTACAACCACTTCATAAGCCTTTTTGGAACCCAGATAAGAAAATTCTTCCAACATCTCTTCTGTTGTTCGCAGATATAGTGGCGCCTGATTATCCGCATCCGCAAATCCTTGGCCCGCCATCACAATTCTTCGATATACTTCATCTTCCGGTTCCAGGAAATGCACATCACAAGTTGCTACAACGGGTTTGTGAAACTCCTCTCCCAGTTTCACAATTCTTCGGTTCATTTCTTGCAAATCCTCTACTGTTTGGATGTTCTCATGCTTATCACTGTCAATCATGAAACGATTATTGCCAAGGGGCTGAATTTCCAAATAATCATAAAAATCAACCAATCTTGCAATGGCCTCTTCTGATTTATTATCCAGCAATGCACTGTACAACTCTCCCGCTTCACAGGCACTACCGATAATTAATCCTTCTCGATGACGCAAAAATTCACTTTTAGGAATCCTTGGTCTCCTTGCAAAATAAGTCAGATGCGACATGGAAATCAATCGGTATAAGTTCACACGTCCGATATCATTTTTTGCCAAGATAATGGCATGATAGGTCGGCATTTTCCGAATGGCATCTGGATTTGCTGAACCAAATTTATTTACTTCTGATAAAGTGGTAATCTCTCGCTCCTTCAGCATTTCCACAAACTTCACAAAAATCTCAGCAGTCGCCTTAGCATCGTCTACAGCCCTGTGATGATTTTCCAAAGAAATGTGGAGTGCTTTTGCAACAATATTGAGTTTATACTTCGCTAAGGTTGGTAAAAGCACCCTTGCAAGTGCCACTGTATCCAGATACGTATATGTACAGTCTATGCCAAGATTCTCGCAGCTCTGCTCCACAAAGCCAACATCAAATCCGGCATTGTGGGCTACCAGTACAGCATCTCCCACAAATTCCAAAAATTCAGGTAAAATAACGTCAATTTTCGGAGCTTCCACTACCATGTCATCCGTAATCCCGGTCAATTTTGTAATTTCAAACGGAATTGGTATTCCCGGATTCACAAAGGTACTATAATAATCGACAATCTCACCACCCTGCACCTTCACGGCACCAATTTCAATAATGGCATCCTCCACGGAACTAAATCCTGTTGTCTCGATATCAAAAACAACATAGGTATCGTCCAAACTTTGTTCACCGGCACGAACAGCGATATCCGTCAAATCATCAACCAGGTAAGCTTCAACGCCGTAAATAACCTTGAATGGGTCTTCTTTATCCAAATCTTCAATGTAATGATTTGCCTCCGGGAATGCCTGTACTACGCCATGGTCCGTGATAGCGATGGCCGGATGCCCCCAGTCATGTGCCGTTGCAACAATCGTTTTGGCATCTGAAACACCATCCATATCACTCATTTTAGTATGGCAATGCAGTTCTACACGCTTCTCCGGAGCAGTATCCTTTCTCTTTGTCACAAAATTAGGAATCTTCTTAACCCCTGCCACTGAACCGATGGTCAATTCCCCATCGTATTTGTCAATATTCGTGACACCTTTCACTTTCACAAACGCCTTTGGTTTGATGCAATCTAAGATTTCCGTTAATTGTTCATTCTTCACAAACATTTTGACCATAATAGAATCTGTAAAGTCTGTTACTGCGAACATGACAATGGTTTTTTCATTTCTGATTTCCCGCGTTTCAAAACTGATGACCTGACCACGAAAAGTTATCTCACCCATCTCACCAATGACTTGACTTAGTTCGATTGGTTCATCATCAAAATCACGCCCATAAACCAGATTCGGGTCATCCGATTTTTTCACTGCGCGATAGGCTTCTTTCCTCTGCGCATATTGTGCTGCCTTTTCTTTCTTCTCTTCTTTTTCTGCTTTCTTGGCTTCCAGCTTGGCAGCTTTTTCTTCTTGCATCTCACTCTGCTTTGCCTCGTTTGCCTCAACAATAGCATTGATTTCCTGTTGCAGGCGTATCGCATTGTGTTCTTGTATCTTGCTTTTTTTAACCTTGCGATACTGAACTCGAATGTCAATCGGTATATTGCAACGCTCTTCAAAAATCTCTTTCAAAAGAGCAACAATTGCCTCTGCTTTCCCCTGGGCAACAATGGTATCCTCAAATTCCAACTGCAAGACGCCCTCATCTTCAAATGTACATTTTGCATTGGAAAACATATTGTGTTCCACAACACTTCGTCTCTTCAACTCAAGTAAAATACTTTCTCTGTATTCCTTGAGTAGGTTTTCCGGTGTATATTGAGCAGACAGGTGGTATCTTTCCAATAATTTCACCTGCACCATGCTTTGGCCAAACAACTGCTCTTTAATTGCCTTTTCCATCTCATATACATAGGACTTGTGAAACAAATGACTACTCAAAATATGGACATGCAAATAAGACCTGTCTGAATTGGTTGCAACTTTGGTCACTTCCACATCTTCAAAGAGGGCACGCGTATCCTGATTCAATTTTAATGACGGAAATACTTCAAAAAATTGTTTACTCATATGTTCTTCCTTTTTACTTTTCCCAATGAAGCAGCTCTTGTCTGAGGGTTTCCAATAAATCTTCTTCTTTCACTTTTTTAATGATTTCACCCTTTTTAATAAGGATACCCTCTCCATTGCCACCGGCTATGCCGATATCTGCCTCTTTTGCCTCTCCCGGTCCATTGACCACACAGCCCATAACTGCCACTTTGATGTCCAACGGAATGTCAGCTACCATATTTTCCACTTTGTTTGCCAATCCAATCAAATCAATTTTGGTTCTTCCACAGGTCGGACACGATACTACTTCAATACCACCCTTGCGAAGTCCCAAGGTTTTGAGAATTAATTTAGCTGACTTGATTTCCTCCAACGGATCACCCGTCAATGATACACGGATGGTATCTCCAATCCCTTGATGCAGCATTATGCCAAGCCCTACTGCAGATTTGATATTCCCACAAATCAAGGTTCCTGATTCCGTAATCCCAACATGTAACGGATAATGACATTGCTCTGCTATCAACTCATGTGCTTTCACACACATCAATACATCCGATGATTTAATGCTCACTACCAAATTATCGTACCCCATATCTTCAATCATACGAACCTTATGAAGCGCACTTTCCACGATACCTTCGGCTGTTACACCACCATATTTTTCCACCAACTCTTTTTCCAGCGAACCGCTGTTAACTCCAACTCGTATTGGCACGTGATATTCCTTGGCCTTTTCAACCACCTGTCTCACACGCTCTACATCTCCAATATTGCCCGGATTAATACGTATTTTGTCAGCTCCGTTTTCAATTGCAGCAATTGCCAGTTTATAGTCAAAATGGATATCTGCAACCAGAGGGATTCGGATTTTTTTCTTAATTTCCCGGATTGCCTTTGCCGCTTCCATATTTGGCACTGCACATCGGATAATTTCACACCCAACAGCCTCTAATGCCTGAATCTGTGCCACTGTTGCATCTATATCTTCTGTTTTTGTATTTGTCATGGACTGAATTGCAATTGGATTTCCTCCGCCAATTTTTACATTTCCAATGGAAATGACTTTTGTATCTTGTCTTTTCATAGGCATTCTCCCTTTTCCAAGCTTTATATCGTCAAAATAAGAGTTCGCAAGCGAACTCTTATGTTATTCCTCTACTCTGGTAAATACGAACTTATTTGCAAACTCACGTTCCGTCAATGTGAGTTTCCCACCTTCCATACTATAATCGTAAGAAGCGATGAATGACTCCAAAGCTTCATCAATTTCTCCCGCTGAAACTTTACCTTCTGTATCCTCCGCGGCCTCTGCATAAGCAGATGTACTTGACTTTATAGTAAGAATTTTATCTTTCTGGTCTAATGTATAATATAAGTCTACCTCTATTTCTTCTCCATCAATTGTTGCTTTTACAGTAATTTCATCATCATCAACATCCATATAATATCCTTTTTCTTCTGCAATCCACTGACCTTCTAAAGGATTGCGAACCATCGGACTCACTATAAAGAAGACAACCACAAATAAAATAATAATACTGGAAGCCAACATTACGACAATCCATAGCTTGCTTCTTTTTTCTTCATCTCTTTGTCTCATCTGCATATGTTTCACCTCATTTTCTGTCTATCTAAATTATAAGAAGTTTCCCACTTGATGTCAATGGTATCCGGCGGTTCCAATACAATTATTCACCGCCGAGTTTACTTGCCGCAAACCACCCGATTGCAAAAGTCAAGACACTGATTACAAGTGTCATGACTGAAAAACTTGCCCAATTCGTATTGATTAAAATCGCAATCGGAGATGCTACAATCAAACCAATAATTCCGTAATATGCATGTGTTTCTGCTTTCGCGAAAATAAATTCAATGATTTTGGCTATGAGGAAAATTCCAACAACAACACCTATTCCAAATGGCACAAGGACTCCAACAGCTCTCATAATCCCTGCCACATCAAAGGCAAGTGTTGCATCAATAAAATCATTAATTACAGCAAGCACCACGTCATAATATCCTAATAACATAAGCATCATGGAACCACTGACACCCGGAACCACCATGGTTGCTGCCGCAATAATTCCTATCCCTAAAAGTTTTGCCACATTTACAAATGTAAAGCTCACATCTGCATCCGTCCCACTAGTTTCTCCCAAAACTGCCATTAATATAACAATTCCAAAGAAGATAACAAATGGTATGAGTTTCCCAACTGTAACCTTTTTCCCTTCTACTTTTTTCAGAATGAATGGCAAACTTCCTGCAATTAAGCCGCAAAAAGCAAAATTGGTTGGTATCTGATGATTTGCCAACAGATATTCAAAAAGTCGGGATAAGACAACTACGGCAATCCCTGCACCACCCAAGATAGGAAGTAACAATTTTAGGCTCTGTTTAAACTCACTTTTTAAATGTGTAATTGCATGAATCAGCTTGTCGTACAATCCCATGGCAACCATCATGGTTCCACCGCTGACTCCCGGAATAATATTGGCAATTCCTACAGCCATACCTTGAAATATTAATTTTAACATATCTTTACTCCTATTTATGATTTTCCATATATGCTTCCAGGAAGGAAATCAACTGTTCCATTTCTTCTTTTGTTCCAATGGAAATACGCAGGTAATTCTTGATGCGTTCTCCACCAAGAAATCTAACATAAATTTCTGCTTCTTTCAGCGCTTCAAACAAATCCTTGGCTACATAAGTTGTATGTGTAGCAAAAATAAAATTCGATTGTGAATCCGGGAATGTGAATCCCAGCTTCGCAAGTTTTTCTTTAGTCCACTCTCTTGTATCGATTATTTTTTGCACATGCTCCTCAAAATAAACCTTATCCTTCACAGCCTCCACACCACACACAAGAGAGGTCTGATTCATGGTATATGAGTTAAAGGAATACTTTGCATCATTCAAATACTTAATCAAAGTCGGGTTGCTGATAGCATATCCGATTCGCATACCCGCCATGGAGCGAGCCTTAGAAAAAGTTTGCACAACAATGAGATTATCGTATCGGTTAATAAGCTCTATCGCTGACTTCCCTGCAAAATCAATATATGCTTCATCTACAATCACAATGACATCTTGATTGTGTTTTAAAATATCTTCTACAAATTCCAAGTCTTCGTATATTGAAGTCGGTGCATTTGGATTCGGAAATATAATCCCACCGTTTTCCTTGTAATAATCTTCTTTCACCATATGAAAATCTCTGTCAACTTCCGGACACTCATATGGAATACGATATAGTTCTGCCCATACTTTATAAAAAGAGTATGTTATGTCCGGAAAGAGAATTGGCTTGTCAGAATTGAAAAAAGTCAGAAAACACATGGCCAAAACATCATCTGAACCAACACCTACAAAAACCTGTTCATCTGTCACACCATAGTATTCGGCCAACGTATGTACTAAGCTTCCTGCTGTCGGATCCGGGTACAAACGTAACTTGTCTACATCCATAGCGACAAGCGCCTGCTTTACCCCTGGTGCCGGCGGATATGGGTTTTCATTGGTATTTAATTTGATTACTTTTTTTTGTGGCTGTTCACCCGGTACATAAGGCTCCACTTTACGAATATTTTTTTCAAACGCTTTCATCTTAAAAGAATTCCTTTGCAAGTTCTTTAAATTTCGGCAATGCATTTACAATGGTTTCATAAGCAACACAATATGCAATGCGCACAAATCCAGGACATCCAAACGAGCTGCCCGGAACAATCAAAATATTGTATTTTTTTGCCGCCTCACAGAATGCCTTTTCATCCGCAATCGGTGATTTCACAAACATGTAGAAAGCCCCCTCCGGTTTAATACATGTAAAGCCACATTCCTTCAAGCCTTCATATAAGGTCGCTCTATTTCTATCATAGTAAGAGATATCTGTCTGTTCATTCAGACATCTGACAACCATTTTCTGCTGCAAGGTCGGCGCATTTACAAATCCTAAAATACGAGTTGCAACGCTTGCTGCCGCAATCAAATCGGCGCTGTCTGAAGCTGCATCCGGTATCACTAAATATCCAATACGCTCTCCCGGAAGGGACAGAGACTTACTAAAGGAGTATCCTACAATCGTATTCGCATAGTATTTGGTCAAATATGGAACCTCCACCCCATCATACGCAAGTTCACGGTATGGCTCATCGGAAATCAAATATATCTCTGTACCAAATTCTTTTTGCTTTTCCTCTAAAATAGCTGCCATCTTACGGATGGTATCTTCAGAATAAACAACTCCCGTTGGGTTGTTCGGTGTATTGACAATTACTGCCTTCGTTTTTGCCGTAATTTTCTCTGCGAATTCTTCCAATTTAGGTTGAAAGGTCTCTGTATCCGGAGATATCGCAATCAGAACGCCATCAAAATTAGCCGTATAACTCCTGTATTCTCCAAAATATGGTGCAAAGGTAAGCACCTCATCTCCGGGATTTAACAAAATCTTAAGTGCTACATTAAGGCCTCCTGCGGCTCCAACTGTCATGACAATATTTTTGTATGAAAATGCAGTGCCAAACTTTTCATTAATGGATTGGGCTACTGCAGCTCTTACATCTTCATATCCTGCATTGCTGTTTGTATAACCATGAAGTGCAACCGGGTCCTCCTCATTTAAAATCTCAATAATTGCATCTTTTACAGCCTGTGGTGCCGGAACATTCGGATTACCCAAACTAAAATCAAATACATTCTCTGCTCCATAAATTTTTGCTAAACGATTTCCTTCTTCAAACATGGCACGAATAGCCGAACTGTTTTTTACCATATTTTGCATTTTTTCTGCTATCATTTCACTCTCTCCTTTACTGTACCTTTTTCCTCCAAAAAAGCCGGACGATAGGACAACTTTGCCTTTCGCAAGCCTTCCGAACCGGTATCTTCCTCTCTGTTAATATATTTGTATGATGCACATTCGTGTTCCACAAATTGCTGATTAATCATGGCATATGCCCCTTGTATGTTGGCATAGGCTTTTTCAATGTGTACAACAAATGTATCTTCACTCAGTTCCTCGCCAATAGTGAATGCTACAATCTCTTCGTTCACTCGGAGGATTCCTCCTGTCAATTGTAGCTCTTCGAATAATCGCAAGGCATTTAAGGTCACACATAATTCTGCATTCTTCTCTTCATCCTCCTCACAATTATTCTCTTCCCGCCATTTCAGCGCCATCAAAAAACATTCCTCCAGATTGTCTTTTGACATCTTTTCATATTCCCATTTCTCATGGGTTGCCTTAAATTTATTGATATGATTACGTTTCGCATGCATTTTTTTACCTGCCAATGTAATCAGGTTTTCTGACTCATAAATATAATCTGCGATGTCTCTATTAAATTCTATTTCAAACTGTCCTGGATACCAGTGCTCCAACTCTTCAAACTGAGTCCGCGTCACATGGTAAAAAACAAGCGGTATCCCTCGTTCCTTCGTGTCATGCTTCAAAAAATCTATCGCACGTTTTACATCTTCTGATGCACCGACAGGGAAGGCATATGCCTCACCGAATTTTTTAGATTGAAAAACCAACGCATTTTCTATCACGGCAATTTCCACCGGATACTGTTTTGACCAAAGTATAGAATTCGCAAAGGTTCGCTCACAGCTTCTGCTCGGAAATCTGCGAAAATAAGAATCGATGAATTCTTTATCCTCCATTTCCATAGGTTTAAACTGGATTTTTTGCATTTTTTCATCTCCTGTTCCATTCATCTTATAAATATAACATATTTTGAACCCAATGAACAGATTTTATAACTCTTTTAATTAGCTAAAGGTGCTAATTCTGATAGAATCGCACCTTATCTTTTAACATTTATTTTTTTTGATTTTTTCCAAGTTCCGACTACAATATAGGGTTAAAGAAATTAACATGACACCCGCTACCACTATCAAAATCGTGTCTGATACATTTAGAGGGATCTCATACCATATAATATGCAGCAATATCATCGCATAAATAGAACATGTAGTAAGCTTGCCATGCCAATCTGCACCATGTACTTCTCCGCTATAACGAATACTCAGCAATCCCGTAACACCCATAATAGTTTCCTTGACTGCCATAAAAAGAAATATGTAAATCATATTCGGAAAACGCTGAACCAAGCAAAGCAAAATCGTAGCTTGCGTCAATTTGTCTGCAATTGGGTCCAGGATTTTTCCGAAATCAGACACAAGATTGTAGTGTCTTGCAATCCATCCATCAATAATATCTGTCACTCCGGAAATTAGGATTACAAATATGGTCCACCCATATCTCTGGTATCCTATATACAAGACAGCTATAATTGGAATAAGAATAATTCGAAAAAAAGACAACATGTTTGGAGCTGTCAAAATATCCTTTTTTTCAAATTTAAGCTTCATCTTCCACCTTCACCTCTATTCATTCATGTTGGCTAATTTGGCAGCCTGGTCAGCTGCAATCAAGCTGTCTATAACCTCATCCAAATCTCCATTCATGATGCTGTCAATTTTGTATAACGTCAATTTGATACGGTGCTCTGTTACACGTCCTTGTGGGAAATTGTAAGTTCTGATTTTCTCAGAACGATCACCTGTACCAATCAAACTTCTTCTAGCCTCTGCCTCTGCAGATTGCTTTTTCTCCAATTCCAATTCATATAATTTGGAACGCAACAAACGGAATGCTTTTTCCTTATTCTGCAGCTGTGACTTTTCCGTCTGGCTGTAAATAACAATCCCTGTTGGATAGTGAGTCAAACGTACTGCTGAGTCTGTTGTATTAACGCACTGACCACCGTTACCCGAAGCACGCATAACATCAATACGAATATCTTTTTCATCAATTACAACATCTACCTCTTCTGCTTCCGGCATTACCGCAACTGTAATGGTAGAAGTATGAATACGTCCGCCTGATTCTGTTTCCGGCACACGTTGTACACGATGAACCCCGCTTTCGTACTTCATTCGTGAATATACGCTTTGACCACTCACCATAAATACAACTTCCTTGAAACCACCGATTCCGTTCTCACTAAAAGAAATCATTTCCGTTTTCCAACGTCGGCTTTCCGCATAGTGTGTATACATACGGTAAACTTCTGCTGCAAACAATGCAGATTCATCTCCACCTGCACCTGCTCGAATTTCAATCATGATATTTTTGTCATCATTAGGGTCTTTCGGAAGAAGTAATATCTTAAGCTCGTGTTCTAGTTCCTCCACACGTTTTTTCGAATCGTATAATTCTTCCTTCGCCAATTCACGCATTTCTTCATCAGACTCCAGCTCAAGCATCTCTTCGCTATCAACAATTGCCTGCTTTGCATTTTTATATTCTGTATATGCCTCAACGATAGGAGCAATATCGGATTGCTCTTTCATTAATTTTCGAAAACGGTTTTGGTCATTCGCTACATCCGGTTCCTGTAATTCACTCATCAATTCCTCGTAACGAATCAGTAAATCGTCTAATTTGTCAAACATGTTTTTTCCTCCATATTTATATCATCCATTTAAATATACACGCCAAAAACAACGCGGTCAAGACCTGCCAAATCCTTTTTCAACGTGATATCAGCAAAACCGGCCTCTTCCATCAGTTTACATACCTCTTCTCCCTGGTCGTGGCCTATCTCAAAGTAAAGTTTACCTGCCTTATTCAAAAACTGCTTACTCTCACTAATGATTCTTCTATAGAAATGCAGCCCATCAGCTTTCCCATCCAATGCCAAAATCGGATCATGAAACTTCACTTCCTCTTTTAGTTCCTGTATCACCGAGCTGCGAATATACGGTGGGTTGGAAACAATCACATCATAGCGGTCTGTTACTCTTTCAAACAGGTCGCTGTATATAAATTCCGCTTCAACAGCTTGATTTTTTGCATTTTTATATGCAATCTCCAACGCCTCTTTTGAAATATCTACACCGGTTCCGCTCACCCCTCCGCACAATTTCAAAAGACTAATCAGAATGCATCCTGAGCCTGTACACATATCTAATATTCTCATGCCCGGTTGCAGGATATCTAATACGCATTCTACCAATACCTCTGTATCTTGCCTTGGAACCAAAACATGTTCATTCACAGTAAACTCCAGGCCCATAAATTCCTGCACTCCGGTAATATGCTGTAATGGAATGTGTGTCATTCTCATAGCGACAACATCACAGTACTGCCTTTCCTGTTCCTCACTGAGAACACGATTCACATCCACAAAATATCTTGCTCTCGTAATCCCTGTTACATATTCCAACAGGTACCATGCATCCAGCTGTGCGTCATCGATTTCTGCAGTTTTCAGTTGTTTCTGACCATACTCATAAGCCTCTTTTAGGGTCATTCTACTCTTCTCCAAAATTTTCTTCCAAATACGCTTTCCAATCAAACACTTCTTCTACTGCCACAATAGCCACTTCAATCATATCATCTTCTGGCTCTTTTGTTGTCAACTTCTGCATAGCCATCCCTGGCTTACTGAGTAGCTCCACCACCGGATTCGTACTATTGCCGGCCAACTTTATCATCTCGTAAGAGATTCCTGCAATAACAGGCAATAACGCAAGTCGAAGCACCACCCGAAGTATAGGAGAATCTACCGTGATAAAAAAACATACCACCACACTTACAAGCATGACAAAGAACAGGAAACTTGTTCCACATCGCTTATGTTGTTTAGAGCTCTTTTTAACATTTTCAACTGTAAGTTCCATACCCTGTTCAATACAATTAATGCACTTATGTTCTGCTCCATGATACATAAAGGTTCTCTGTATATCTTTCATCCTTGAAACAGCAAGTATGTATAGAACAAATATTATAATTCGAATCACTGCTTCCAACACAGTTCTAAGAAAGCGGGATTTAATGAATCCCGAAAACAAATCTGAGATAAAATACGGTACTACCATAAAGATGCCCAACGCAACCACAACACTGATTACCATGGTGATTGCCATAATAAAGTCTTCTTTCCTCTTCTGTTTCGCTGCGACTTCTTCTGAAACAAGTTCCCCCGTTTCTTCCTCCCAAAAGCTGGCCGAATACGTAAGCGTTTTCATTCCAAGAACCAATGAATCAATGAAATTAAACACTCCTCTCACAAAGGGAATCTTCGTCAATTTTTGCCACTTGATGGCACTTTTGTATTCATCGACTTTAACCTCAATCTCTCCATCTGGTTTTCTGACTGCCACAGCATACTTAGACCCATTTTTCATCATGATTCCTTCTAAGACTGCCTGACCGCCTATATTTGACGACTTCATATTATATACCTCCATAAAGCAAAAACGAGTTGAGATCAAACAACCTCAACCCGTACATTTGCATATAATTATTGCATTCCGTATTTCTTGTTAAATTTATCAACACGACCACGAGCTTGAGTAGCTTTTTGTTGTCCTGTGTAGAATGGATGACATTTTGAACAAATTTCCACGTGGATTGATTCTTTTGTAGAACCAGTTACAAATGTATTCCCACAGTTACATGTTACTGTTGCCTGGTTGTATGTTGGATGAATTCCTTCTCTCATTTTTTTCACCTCTTCATCATTTTTTCGCGATTTCCAACCGCGATTAGGTTTGTTTTTTCTAAACAGCTATCACATTGTATCACAGATATTTTTACAATGCAAGTTTTTTCTATAAGAATTTGTTTTTCTTAACCATTTCAACAAATTCTGTATTATTGGAAGTACGTGCAAACATGTTTAAGATGTTGTCTACCGCTTCCTCCGGCTTCAATCCATTGAGTGCCTTTCTTAAAATATATACTGCTTCCTGCTCTTCTTGAGTTAGAAGAAGGTCCTCTCTTCTGGTTCCGGATTTTGGAATATCGATAGCCGGGAACACACGTTTTTCTTGTAATTTTCTATCTAGTACAAGTTCCATGTTACCGGTTCCTTTAAATTCTTCATAAACCACATCATCCATTTTACTTCCCGTATCAACAAGTGCGGTGGCAAGAATGGTAAGACTTCCGCCTTCTCTGATATTACGCGCAGCACCGAAGAAACGCTTTGGCATATGAAGCGCTGCCGGGTCAAGTCCTCCGGACAAAGTACGTCCGCTTGGCGGTACTGTTAGGTTATATGCTCTTGCAAGTCTTGTAATACTGTCAAGCAAAATGACAACATCCTTTTTATGCTCTACCAAACGTTTTGCACGCTCAATCACCATCTCAGACACACGTTTATGATGTTCCGGCAACTCATCAAAAGTAGAATAAATAACCTCTACGTTCTTTCCGGTAATGGATTCCTTCATATCCGTTACTTCTTCCGGACGCTCATCAATCAAAAGAATTAAGATGTGCATTTCCGGATTGTTCTTAAGCAAGGCCTGTGCAACTTGTTTTAACAGAGTGGTTTTACCTGCCTTCGGCGGAGATACAATCATTCCACGCTGTCCTTTACCAATCGGAGAAAGCAAGTCCACGATGCGCATGGCAACGCTGCTCTTTCCGCTTTCCAAATGCAGTCTTTCATCAGGGAAAATCGGCGTCATATCTTCAAAGTTCGGTCTTTGTGTTGCCTCTGACGGAGTCAGACCGTTAATCTTTGTCACATACAACAACGCACTAAATTTTTCCTGTTGGGTTTTAATTCGAATATTACCTGTAATGATATCCCCTGTCTTTAATCCAAAACGGCGAATCTGCGATGGTGAAACATAGATGTCATTCTCACCCGGCAGATAATTGTCGCTACGAATAAACCCAAAGCCATCTGCCATGACTTCGAGAATTCCGTTGGCAACCTCACCGCTATCCAACTGTTCAATATCCAAAGTAGCCTTCTCTGCTTTTAATTTATCTTTCTCATCCTGTTCAAGCATAGCTTCAATCAACTCTGCTTTCTTCATCGTACTAATACCTGTAAGCTCTCTGGCCTTCGCCAAATCTCTCAAAGTAGCTAACGGCAAAGATTCATACTTTTCTCTCATAAAATACAATCCTTTCTCTATTCACAAAACATATCTTTGGGAATTTTTGTCTGAAACGACAAGCTGAATTTACTACCAATCCGTATTATACACTATTTTCCATCTGAAATCAAAGTATTTTTTCTCTTTGTTGATTTGCGTCCTCAGGAATGTTATGATAAACACTGAGGATGTGATGTAATGGAGCGTTGGGGTGATAAAAGATATTACTCTTTGGATTCTTATGTTAAGAAGACGTACGGTACAAAATTATATAAAATTTCTTTAGATGGGGGCATGAGTTGCCCAAATCGTGATGGCAAACTTGACACACGAGGATGTATCTTCTGCAGTGTCGGCGGTTCCGGTGATTTTGCAGGGAATCGCAGCTTATCCATCAAAGAGCAATTAGCGCAAGGCAAACAACTGGTGTCAAAAAAATATTCCGGTTCATCTTACATTGCTTATTTCCAAGCATATACGAACACCTACGCTTCTGTTTCCTATTTAGAAAAAATCTTTGCGGAGGCATTGGAAGATGAAGATATTAAGGTACTATCGATTGCCACCAGACCAGACTGCCTCTCCCCTGAAATCTTAAATTTACTGGCGCGTCTCAATCAACGGAAACCGATATGGATAGAGCTCGGTCTGCAGACCATTCATGAGTCCACTGCGAATTTTATCAGACGTGGTTATCCTCTTGACGTTTTTGAGAAAGCCGTTTATGATTTAAAAAAGATTGATGTTACAGTGATTGTTCACACAATTTTATATCTCCCTAAGGAAACGGAACATATGATGTTGGATACAATTTCTTACCTGAACAGGCTTCCGATAGATGGGATAAAATTACAATTACTGCATATATTAGAAAATACAGATTTGGCTTCCATTTATAAAAAAACGCCATTTTATCTACCAACTATGGACGAGTACTTCGCTCTGCTTGGCAAACTGCTTTCGCGTTTGCGCCCGGATATTGTTATACACCGCCTGACAGGGGATGGACCAAAAAGTCTTTTGCTTGCCCCCCTTTGGACAGCTAACAAACGGCTCGTCTTGAATGCAATGCAAAAATATTTAAAAGATGCTGATATATGGCAAGGAAAGGAGTTTTCATGTCAGAACCATTTACACTCTACAAATTAATTGTTTTATACATGTTGGACAAGTTAGAATTCCCTTTAACCAATGGACAAATTTCAGAGTTTGTCCTTGACAAGGGCTATACCACCTACTTCACCTTACAACAAGCCATTTCTGAAATGGTGGAGGCTGGTTTTATTCGCGAAGAGACTACGCACAATCGAACCTACTATCATCTGACAGACGAAGGCGCAGACACAATCAAATTCTTCCGAAATAACATTTCGCCCGCAATCCAACAGGATATCAACTCCTTTCTTGCGGAGAAACGTTATGAATTAAAAAATGAAATTTCTGTCAAAGCTGATTATTATCAAATTCGTAGTTTGGAATATGCTGTTCGATGTCAGATTATCGAAAGCGACACCCCTTTGATTGATATAACATTAACTGTTCCTACAAAAGAGGAAGCAACTACGATTGCAAACAATTGGAATAAAAAGAATCAAGAAATTTATGCACAAATAATGGCGAATCTGTTATAAAGATTCGCCATTTATTGTTGATTGACCTCTCAGTCGTTCCAACCGTTCCTTTATCTGTTTCTCAAATCCTATCTCTGTCGGCTCGTAAAAAATTTCATCCCGAATCTCATCCGGAAGATACTGTTGCTTTACATAATGTTCCGGATAATCATGGGCGTACTTATACCCTGTTCCATGTCCCAATTTGGCTGCCCCTTTATAATGTGCGTCCTGCAGATGTGTGGGAACCGTAGTTTTCTTTGTTCTCACACTCTCCAACGCCGCATCAATGGATAAATAGGAAGCATTGCTTTTCGGGGCACTGGCAATATAGGTTGCAGCCTGTGCCAGGATAATCCGAGCTTCCGGCATTCCGATTCGCTCGACAGCCTGACTTGCGGACACTGCCACTGTCAGTGCATATGGATCCGCATTGCCCACATCTTCTGATGCGCTAATCATCATCCTTCTTGCAATAAACTTGATATCCTCACCGGCATACAGCATTTTTGCCAAATAATACACTGCTGCATCCGGGTCAGAACCACGCAGACTCTTTATAAATGCCGAAATGGTATCGTAATGGTTATCCCCCGTCTTATCATAGCGAACCACTCGCTTTTGGATACATTCCTGAGCCACATCAATAGTAATATGTATCTTTCCATCTTCACTTCGCTGTGTAGTCAGAATTCCTAATTCAATGGCATTTAGCGCATTTCTTGCATCACCACCGGAAATATCTGAAAGGAAATCCAAGGCTTCCCCTGTAATCTCTGCCTGGTAACTTCCCATTCCCTTTTCTACATCATATACTGCACGCTTTAAAAGAACTTTAATGTCTTCCTTGTCTAACGCTCTTAACTCAAATACGCTGGAACGGGAAATTAACGCCCCATTCACTTCAAAGTACGGATTCTCAGTAGTTGCTCCAATCAAGATCAACGTCCCATCCTCCACAAATGGGAGCAAATAATCTTGTTGTCCTTTGTTAAAGCGGTGTATCTCATCTACGAAAAGAATGGTCTTCTTCCCATACATACCCATATTGTTCTTTGCCTGCTGCACCACTTCTTCCATATCCTTTTTCCCGGCTATGGTGGCATTAATCTGTTTAAAGTCCGCACTGGTTGTATTGGCAATCACCTTTGCAAGTGTTGTCTTTCCGGTTCCTGGTGGACCGTAAAAAATAAGGGAGCCCAGCTTATCTGCCTGAATAGCCCGATATAGTAATTTATCTTTGCCTATAATATGCTGTTGTCCCACTACTTCATCCAATGTAGTTGGACGAAGTCTGGATGCCAGCGGCGACTCTTTATCACTTTTTTGCTCTCGCATATAATCAAATAAATCCATCTTGTTCTCCTATTCCAAACCTGCAATTTCTCGGATAACTTCCCCGGCAATCAGGAGGCCTGCCACCGGCGGTACAAAAGAAATACTTCCCGGAAGTGACCTTCTCATTCCTTTATCCTCTTGTGTTGTTCTCGCTGTTGTTTTGATTGGTTTTTCCTTGGAATACAGCACTTTCAAATGATGAATTCCGCGTTCTTTCAATTCCTTTCTCATCACCTTGCACAGCGGACAAACAGAGGTTTTAGAAATGTCGGCAATCTCAAATAATTCCGCATGTAATTTATTCCCTGTACCCATACAACTAATCAATGGAATCTGATGTTCTTTGGCATACTCCGCCACTGCCAATTTGGCTGTCACGGTATCAATTGCATCCACAATATAATCTACTTTCCGTTCAAAGATTTCATGTAGATTCTCTGCAAGCAGAAAAGTCTCATACGTAAACACCTTGGTGTACGGACTGATATCTTCAATTCTGTCTTTCATTAATTTTGTCTTATATTCACCAACAGTACTCATATATGCGATAGACTGACGATTAATATTGGTACGACTTACTGTATCATTGTCCACCAAAATCAAGGTTCCGATCCCACTCCTTGCCAATGCCTCAATACAATGGGAACCAACGCCACCCACTCCGAGAACCATAACAGTAGCATTTGCAAGGCGATTCAAACCTTCTTCTCCTATTAACAATTCTGTTCTGGAAAATTCATGTATCATCTAATTTCCTCTTTCTTTTAACTGTTCTGAACAGTTGAAATTTCTTACCAAACAATCATACCATTTTCCCTCATTTTCGTCACTACTTTTTATTGCATATATTTTTTAATGGTGTTAGAATGTTCAAGTATGTAAAAAAGGAGGTAAATTATGTCAGATTCAGTAAGACAAGAAAATAAAATGGGCGTCATGCCAATTCCAAAGTTATTGATTTCCATGTCCTTGCCAATGATTATGTCCATGTTGGTACAGGCTTTATACAATGTTGTCGACAGTATGTTCGTAGCACAACTAAATGAAAATGCATTAACCGCCGTTTCACTGGCCTTCCCGATACAGAACTTAATGATTGCAGTTGCTGCAGGTACCGGAGTTGGTATCAATGCTCTACTCTCCAAAAGTCTGGGTGAAAAGAAATATGAAACAGCAAACACCATTGCCAACAACGGGATTTTATTAGGCATCCTAAGCAGCTTTGTGTTTGCAATCCTTGGACTTTGGGGCCCCAAACTGTTTTTCGAGATTCAGACAAAAGACACACAAATTATTGAATACGGAACACAATACATGTCCGTCATTACAATTGTGTCATTTGGTCTTTTCTTACAGATAACGTTTGAACGTTTACTACAGTCAACAGGCAAGACGATTTTCAATATGATTACTCAAGGTCTGGGAGCCATTATCAACATCATCCTTGACCCAATTCTAATCTTTGGTTGGTTTGGACTCCCTGCCATGGGTGTGACTGGTGCAGCTGTCGCAACTGTCATTGGTCAGATTTTTGCAGCAATACTTGGTCTCTACTTTAACCGTAGGTTTAACAAGGAAATTCATATCAGCTTTAAAGGCTTTAAACCTTGCAAGGAAACTATCGGTAACATTTACAAAATTGGAGTTCCATCGATTATCATGCAGTCCATCGGTTCCCTTACGACCTTTGGCTTGAACAACATCTTATTGATGTTCTCATCTACTGCTGCGACCGTATTCGGTGTGTACTTCAAACTGCAAAGCTTCGTATTCATGCCGGTCTTTGGTTTGACAAACGGAATGATTCCGATTGTTGCATACAACTACGGCGCACAGAACAAAAAACGTATTTATCAGACAATCAAGCTCAGTGCGGCGATTGCAGTAGGTATTATGCTTGTAGGTGTTGTAGTGTTTCAACTTTTCCCGGAAACACTGTTGGGATTATTCGAAGCTTCTGAACATATGCTGGAAATCGGCATTCCCGCTCTTCGCATTATCAGCCTAAGCTTTGTATTTGCAGGATTTTGTATTGTTTCAAGTTGTGTGTTCCAAGCACTTGGGAACGGAGTTTACAGCATGCTGATGTCCATTGCCAGACAAATTGTGGTTATCCTTCCGGTTGCATATATATTTGCAAAACAGTTTGGGCTAGGCATGGTATGGTTTGCATATCCTATCGCAGAGGTCGTTTCCGTAGTAATATGCTTGTTGTTATTGAAACGCATTATAAATAACAAAGTAAAACCTTTAGCAAATTAAAAACAAGGAACTTTCTCGTTTATAAAACGGAAAGTTCCTTTTCTTATTTCACTATTTCTTTTTCTTTACACTATAGCCAAAGCTTCCTAATTCTTGGCCCAGTGTCATATACGTCCCGTGAGAGTATGCCATCAGTCCTGTCTCATTCAAACAGAACTTGCCGGTCTCATCCAAGTACTCTTCGCTCACTTGTACCGAAACAACCTCTGCAATAAACATATCGTGACTTCCAAGTTCCTTAATCTCGGTCACTTTGCACTCAATATTAACCGGACACTCTTCAATAATCGGGGCATAGGATAATGCATGGGCTTTTCCACGGGTGAGCCCTGTTTCCTTCCACTTGTCCACATCTTTCCCTGAACGGACTCCACAGTAATCCGTAGCTTTCACAAGTGCTTCTGTGGTTAAGTTCACAACAAACTCTCCTGATTCCTTTATCATCTGATAAGAATGTCTCTCAGGTCTTACTGAAATATATAACATGGCAGGATTGGTACAAATTGTCCCTGTCCATGCAATAGTAATAATATTGGTCTCTCCACCTTCAGTCCCTACACTAACCATAACTGCCGGAAGTGGATACACCATATTTCCTGCTTTCCAAATCTGCTTTGCCATATTCCCTCCTATTGTTGCAATGATATTACAAACGCCGGAATCAACTGTTTCTTACGTGAAACAACACCTCGCAACAGAATGTCCTCTGTGTCAGCAGGAAGGTCAAATGCCTCCAGCACCTGCTCTTTTGCTCCCTTTCCATAACACAACAATTCCGTCACTTCATCAACAATATTGGTTAACATGAAAAACACCATATCCAATCTTTTTGAATTGGCTACCTGTCCCAAATACGGAAGAACACTCTCCTTAATCTCATGTAATTCCTCAGCGTTCATAGAGTTCACCTGTCCTACACCGAATTTTACATCACTGACTGTAAAATCCTTAAAGTCCTGGAAGCAGATTTCTTCTGCTGTCTTGCCCTTTAAATTGCTTCCTGCCTGGAACATATCTTGTGCAAGTTCTTCCATCTTAATCTCTGCAATTTCTGCCAACGCTTCTGCTGCTGCACGATCAAGCCATGTACAGGTTGGCGAACGGAATAATAATGTGTCGGATATAATAGCCGAACAAAGAAGTCCTGCGATTGTCTTATCTGGCACAACTCCATTTTCTTTATACATATCATAAATAATAGTTGCTGTACATCCTACCGGCTGATTTCTAAAATAAACAGGACTAACTGTTTCCAGACTGCCCAATCTGTGATGGTCAATAATCTCTAAAATCTCTGCCTCTTCAATTCCATCCACAGCCTGTGTCTTTTCATTATGGTCCACCATAATCACACGTCTGTTCCGAGCATCCATCAAACGTCGGCTGGAAATGAGTCCATAAAATTTTCCTTCTTTATCAATAACCGGAAAGTCACGGGCACGTTTCTTTGCCATAATATCTTTGATATTTTCCACGTAATCTGTGGTCTGAAAAATCGTCAGCCCATCTTTCTCCATAAAGTGTCTTACCGGAATACTTTGGTTAATTAAACGGGATACAGTAAAGGTATCATGAGGCGTTGTAATAATAACAATGTCTCGTTCCATTGCAAGCTTCAAAATCGTCTTGGAAACCTGCGCCCCCTGACAAATAACCAGACAACTGGCATCCAACTCTACTGCACAAAGTTGAGATTCGTAACGATTCCCCAAAATAACCAAGTCATCCTTTTCTATGTATGTTTCCATCATCTCCGGACTGGAAGCCGCCACTGTCACCTTTCCCTTTACAAAATAGGCATGCGGATTTCCGTTTACGATTTCGCCGTCTAAAGTATTGGCGATATTCTGATATTGAGTTCTTGCCACTGCCAAAATACGACTGTCATATACGTCCATATAGGAAGTCGCAATATCACTGGTCGTAATCACACCCTCTAACTGCTGTTCATCTGTAACCGCAAGTGTATAAACGTTCCGGTCTTTCATCATTGCCCATGCATCCTTGATAGATGTATGGCTACTGATTCCGGACATGCGATTGACATCCACATCCTGAACCCGCAAATGTACATTCGCCAAAATTCTTGGTTCTTCTACCCCAAAACGTTTCAAAACATACTGAGTCTCTTCATTGAGCATCCCTGCACGCATCGGGAAATATTCGTTTTCATCTTCTTTCCCGATGATTTGTTTCAGATTTGCATATGCTATAGCAGAACAAATAGAATCCGTATCCGGATTTTTATGTCCAACCACATATACTTTTCTCATTTTCTTGTCTTCCATAATTTTACCTCGCTTCTTATAGATATAGGTTGCCATTTTTATGATAGTTTGTCAAACATTTTCATATATTTCTATTTTCTATTTGAAAAAATATGATATAATGGTATTCAAGATTACATCTTAAGAAAGTTACGAGGTATAAAAACATGAGCGAAGAATTATTACAAAACGAAACAATGGCAGATTTGGAAGAACATTTTGATGATGCCAATCCATGGAATATGGTAAACAACTATTTAGAAAAGAAAACGGTTCTGACTGTAAAAATAGAGGGCGTTGTAAATGGTGGCGTGATTGCAACAGTAGAGGGAATCCGTGCATTTATTCCTGCTTCTCAATTGTCATTGTCCTATGTGGAGAATTTAGAAGATTTCTTAAATCAGGAAATTGAAGTTCAGGTAATTGAGGCCGCTCAGGCTGACAACCGCTTAATCTTATCCGCAAAAGACCTGCTAAAAGCAAAGGCAAAAGCTGAAAAAGCAGCTTTAATTGCCAGCGTACAGGTTGGAAGCGTAATGACAGGTGTCGTAGAAAGCCTGCAAAACTATGGGGCATTTATTGAATTAGGAAATGGTCTTTCCGGATTGGTTCACGTTTCACAGATTTCTGATAAACGCATCAAAACACCGTCTGATGTATTGGAAGTAGGACAAAGTGTAGATGTGAAAGTTATTGGTGTGAAGGACGGAAAAATCAGTTTGAGTATGAAAGCACTGATTGAAAAGAAAGAAGAAGAAATCGTAGAAAAGGTAGATATCCCAAAAGCAGAAAATATCGGAACAAATCTTGGCGATTTGTTTAAAAATCTAAAAATGTAATTATGAAAAGGAGGTTCAATTGAACCTCCTTTGTTATTCATCAAATCCCACTACCAGATAAAATCCTCTCTCCGTTTCACGGATTTCGTTTATTACTCCTGTATTAGATTTAATTCTTTGATTACTCCGGTAAATGCCTGACATGGCAACAGATGGTTCTACTAAGTAACTATATAGACTTCCATTTACCCTTTCTGTCACTTGGACCTGCTGTCCTTCCGTCACCAAACCTTTCCGCTCCATCTTAAACAATTCTTCACGCATTCGCCTTTTCCTCCCCAACCAACCTATCCGGGAGCTCATATTGCTGCAAAATACCTTTTCTTCGCGCATCGGCCTTTAATGCACAGTAAAACTCTGCATATGTAGCATACGCATATGGGTTCACATAAAAGATATTCAGAAATCCACCTGTGAATGCTGACAACAGCATCCATCCGATAAAGGATAACTCCAGCTTAAATGCTTCCCACCGATGACCATACATCATCTCCTGGCTAAGTTTAAAAACTCGTTTGCTGTCCAACGATGGATTTTCTGCCAAAATATATGGTATCAACATATAGGAATACGATTTTATAATTCCCGGAACGATAAACACTATTGTCCACCCTATTGTATAAATTGTTTTCAAAAACATTACCCACACAGTGGAACCATAACGTCCTCCTTTGAAACTGTAAAACAACTGCCAAACAGATGTCTTATGTTCTCTATTTTCCAGAAAATACCGATTGATTCCCACATGTAAAATATTGTAAAACACAATGGCTACTCCTAAACCAATCACCAGTCCCACTATCAGAGAAATTATAATGATCTCCATATACTCATATAGAAATGCTTTTATAACTTTCGTATACCCTCGCATCTGTTCTTCTATGTATTCCGGACTATATTCCACGTTCATCTCTGTTTCATACTGCTGATTGCCGGTATTACTTGGAGTTCTAAATAACGAACCTGACAACAGCAATACAATTGCACAAACAAGTACGCACCCCCAATAATTTCTCATGAATGCAATTTTTGCATTCTTCTTAAGTAAGCTTCTGTTCCACATTTTCATTTCTCCTACATCTTATAACTAGTTAAATATTCGATTTCTATCGGGTCAATAGCCGTCAATGGGTTTTCTAAAACGGACTTTCTTTTTCTTTGTCTGCGTTTCATCAATTCCCCGGCTCTATTATAAACCCAAAAAGAATACACTAGGATTTTATTCGCTTTTCCCAGTTTATCTTTTAATGTCTTGTTATATAAAATACCTCCCACTTCAAATGGAACCTTTTTACGAATCAAGGTAATTAATTCTGTTTCACAGGTCACACGTTCCGGTATCTCTGTATAGCCCATACCTGCTGCAATCGGATTATGGGCATCGCTTCCTCCGATTCCCGGTTTCTGATACTTGTACGCTAATTTTGCAGCTTTCTCATTAGACTCCAAAGGCTCGCATGCGTTAAAAACTTCCACAAAATCAAACCTTTTGACTAATTCCGGTGACTTGAAATAACGTTTGGTATTCGTATAACTCATATACGGTTCCCCACAAGGATGAGCCGGACCCAAAACACCACCATGGCGATGTACAAAATCAATCAAAGCAGAAAGTGGCAACCCTTTGATTTCCAGCAGTCTCATCTTTACTCCTTCCGGCATAATAACCAACATATGTCCTGCGTCAACCGTGTCATACTCAATCCCCTTCAGCACAACAAAATCATCATGCTTATTACCTTTCATATGTTCCTTCCAGTAACGATAGCCGTTATAAGTATCATGATCAGTAATAAGCATTCCATCAAACCCATTTGCTTTTAATATGGTTATATATTCATCCAAACTGATTTTACTGTCCGGTGAGCCCTCTTTTATATGGCAATGCATATCCAATTTCATATAGTCAACCACCCCTTTTTGGTCGTTTACACTACTATTATACATCCGCATGCCCAAAGTCGCAATGCTATTTATTATTCGTGTGGTTTAAAACCCTCACCTCTTACTTGATTTGCTTCCATCATAATTAAAAACGCCGTACTGTCTGTTTCTTTTACCGCTCTTTGTACCATATGCATTTGTTTATAACTGCACACACACATCACAACCTGTTTGTCACTTTTCGAGTAACTACCAACACCCTTCAATAAAGTAGCTCCTCTTTCAGTGAGTTCATGAATCTTCTCAGCTACTTCATAGCCTTTTTCGGTCACTATCAACGAAACTTTTTCTGCATCCATACCATACATCACCTTGTCTACGACAACTGATACAATATACGTAGCAATCAGTCCATATATAATTTTATCTACATTTCCCCCCATCAAAATACCACACACAAGCAACAGGGAACAATCAACTACCGCAATAATTTTCCCCAATGAAAATTGTGGCTTTAACGCACGGATTGTCAACGTCACAAAGTCCAATCCGCCTGTGGATGAATCTCTCAAGAATATTAACGCATATCCAAAACCCGCAAATATTCCCATGCAGACACTGGCCAATATTAAATCCCCCTGATAAATAGGCAATAGCGGAGCAACAACATCCATAAAGAAATTGGAAATCAACAATGTTTTCACAGATTTTACAATAAATTTCACTCCTAAAACTTTTGCGCACACTAAAACAATTGGAATATTTAATATTGTAGACATCGTACCGATTGGCAAATCAAAATAATAATACAAAACTTGCGCAATTCCGGAGATTCCGGTTACCGGAAATTCCGCTGCCGTAGCAAAATTATAGATTCCTATCGCAATCAAAAAACTCCCGACAACATCTGCCGCCAAATCTAAGGCAAGACCTTTTAATCTTTTTTGATTCATATATTTCCTCCATTTCTATAAAACAAAAAGAACTGCAAACTATATTATTATAATTTGCAGTTACTCTTTTTTTTACTCTTTGCCATCAAAACAATATGTACATACCTTACATGGTTCTAACCCGATGGACTCCAACAAATCCGGTAAACTTAAGAATCGAAGTGTGGTAAAATTCTGTTGTTTACGTATCTCTTCCACCATTGCCTGATAGCGCTCACTATTTGGATTTGTATATTCCTCCAATACATGTTCCGCATTATCCCCTTCTTTATCTGCGATAATTCTGCGGGTAATTAAATCCATCTCTGACTTTGAACGTGAAAAATTCAAATACTTACATCCATAAACAAGTGGTGGACATGCCGGTCTTACGTGTACTTCCTTAGCGCCACTGTTGTATAAAAATTCCGTCGTTTCGCGCAACTGCGTACCACGCACAATGGAATCGTCTATTAACAATAATTTCTTGTTTTCAATCATACTCTGAACCGGAATCAGCTTTCTCTTTGCAACCAGATTTCTCTGCGCCTGATTCGTCGGCATAAACGATCTTGCCCATGTAGGTGTATATTTAATAAATGGACGACCAAATGGAATTCCTGAAGTGTTTGAATATCCAATGGCGTGTGCAACTCCGGAATCCGGAACTCCGGCAACCAAGTCCGGCTCAATGAGCCCTTCGTCATGTTTAGCCATAATGCTACCACATTTACAGCGCATTTCCTCTACATTTACCCCTTCATAAGAAGAAGTCGGATATCCATAATATACCCATAAGAAAGAACAGACTTTCATGTCTTTCTTTGGTTCTGAAACTGTCTCCACACTTTCCGGAGTAATGTAAACAATTTCTCCCGGACCTAAGTCTTTATAATTCTCATATCCAAGCGTGAAAAATGCAAAATTTTCAAAAGCAACGCAATAGCCTTCCTCTTTTTTACCCACAGTGACAGGTGTTCGTCCATACCTATCCCTTGCGGCGTAAATTCCTTCGTTTGTCATAATTAACAAAGACATGGAACCTTCCACAATACCTTGCACATAACGGATACCTTCCACAATGGAATTCTTCTTGCAAATCAAGGAAGCAATTAATTCTGTCACATTAATCTTGCCACCGCTCATCTCTTGAAAATGAGTATGCCCGTTTGCATACACCACTTTCAGCAACGAATTTAGGTTGTTTACTTTTCCCACTGTTGTAATTGCAAAACTTCCCAAATGTGATTGAATTAAGAGGGGTTGCGGTTCATAGTCTGAAATACATCCAATCCCCATATTCCCTTTCATTTCTTCTACATCTCGTTCAAATTTTGTTCGAAACGGTGAATTCTCAATATTATGAATGGCACGTTGGAATTCTCCATTGCCGCAAACAGCCATGCCGCCGCGTCTAGTTCCCAAGTGCGAATGGTAATCTATACCATAAAACAAGTCTAAAACACAATCTGTCATTGAAGCTACACCAAAAAAACCGCCCATGTATTTTCTCCTTTTGTTATCAAAATGTGTAAATCTACACTCCAGCACACACAGTTTATCACAAAACAGAAAGCCGTGTAAAGCACAATTAAAAACTTGTATCAATTTATAAAATAGAATATAATAATGTATATGGTAATTAACAAGGGAAAGTGGGTGACAAAGTGAAACTCATACAAAGTAGTAATTACAAGATAGCATTGGAAGTGACCGGATGTAACGGTATGGAATGGCCTTTTTACAGCTCCAAAATCGTGGAATGTAATAACTTAGAACTATTACATGCCATCTTAACCTGTGGAATGCCACACCAATTTTTGTCTCCGTGGCATCATGAAAAGAGAACACAAGAATTCATTTCAAAGATTTCCATGTTTGAGACAAATCTAACCACATCAGACGGGTATTTGTTAAAATCACCGGAGACAGAATTTCTGGACGCCAGTGAAAAAAGCGTAAATGCATATTATCTTGGTTTGATTTTCACAAAACTGTTTAGCATGAAAGAGTTTGACACAGATTATTTTCTCCACACTTCTCTCTTTGAACAGGTCTATGGCAATGATGCTTTTTCATGCAACGAACGTAAAAAACCGGCTTTCGTAGGATATAACAAAACGACAAATGCATGGAGTATCTGGGAATCCACCGGAAGACGTGACCAGGCACCCAAAGCTTTGGACGAAGCATTCCAACAAGTACATGTAATTGGTTCTGTTAACAATAAGGCGCCAAGTTACGCCATGGCTTGTATGACCTACTTCGACACAAAGCATGGCGAATTACAGGGGATTTTGCGCAATTCCTCTGAAGGAGAAAAATCAACTATCGAATTTAACAGGGAACATTTTCTCAACTTGTATTATCGCCATATTTGTGAAATTTTTGATGAGTCTTTGCGTCGCAAACCATTCGACAGTGTCATTGATTATATTGACGGTTACTTAGAAATTGAACTGGAGCTGTTTGGCTTAAATATTGACGGCACAGACAAAGATGAATATCTGCGCAAGCGTCGTATCAAGCTTGGCGTACCAAAAGATATTTTAGGTTTCTTCCAATATAACAAAGGGCATTTTGATGATGCTGTTACTATTACTTCTATTGTAGATTCCTTGCAAGTGAACACCTCGTTTCAAGATAAAAGTTTCTTTATGGGACGTGATGGAATATATTTCCGTATTATATAATTTTTACTGTTTCAATTTTACTTTTGATAAAACCTGTGATATAATCGGGCAGTATGTTAATAAAAGGAGGTAAAATTGACATGGCAACAAAAAAGCAAACAAACAAACTTACAAAAGATAAAGTCGACAAAATCGTCGATGCTGTAGAAGATAAAGTAGAGAAAATTGTAGACATCGTAGAAAACAAAGTGGAAGATGCAAAAGAGGCTGCACAAAAGGTTAAGAAAACGACTGCAAAGAAAGAAATCAAAACTTCTTTGTTTGTAGAGTACTACGGTAAACAGGTAGAAGACAAAACCATTATCGCAGCTGTAAAGAAAGCTTGGACAAAGTCCGGAAACAAAATCGGCGACATCAAAACGATGGATTTATATATAAAGCCGGAAGATGACGCTGTTTACTTTGTAATCAACAAAACCGAATCCGGAAGTGTTGAATTTTAATGATGTACATTATAAAAGCTGAAAACCCAAATTGGATTTTCAGCTTTTTTCATTTGTTCTATATCAATAAACCAAGCAAATATATACATACGAGATGTACAGGATAATAGATATAGAATAGATTTTTCATATTAGCTTTTCCCCTGGTTCCATTGTAAAACATCAATAACAGAATCGTAAGGTAACAATACCACTGTTCACCGCCAAATGATAAGCATAATGGCAGTAATCCGATTGCAGTCGCCAGCACCTTGTATGTATGGGGTGCAAAATAGATAACTACCGGAAGTAAAATCCCCCAAAATCCGTAATCAATCTCATAATCCGTTGTTGTTTTCAACAATTCAGGCAATGGAACGCTCAAAAACCAAATACCCAAACTGACCACCGTAGCTACCACCATACTTCCTGCCGTTTTTCTTTTCTTTGCATAATCGATGGCATAAATAAAACAAATAGAAAGTGCAAAGGTTATTAAGATACACTGGTATAAAGACCGCTCTGCAATTAAGTACACAACTTGGCACAAGATTCCAAGGCTCAATATATTTCTCAAATATACTTTTCGGTTCCGTGTATAGCGACAGCCTTCTGCTATCATGTAGGCAAATAACGGAAAAGCCAGACGTCCGATAATGCGAAGAAAATGATATTGTGGCAAAAGATAGAGCCCTACATGGTCACAGGTCATAGCAATTAATGCAATCATTTTCAATTGATTTCCTGAAAAGATTTTCAAACAAAATCCCCCTTTTTTTGCAGTTCACATATTTTCTTATTATTTTAACACTTTTCATAAAATTGTGTGGCATTTTCTTGCATTTTTTCAATATAATGTGTAAAATGAATGTAATTATACAATTTATGAGGAGGTAGTTTTATGTACGACGAAAATTACAATGGAGATTACAATGCAACAGACTACAACACACCGGATTACAATCCGACTGAGCCTGCTTGGCAGCCACCTGCACCGGAGAAGCCAATGAACTGGTATAAGTTCTTGATTTACTTCTCATTGTTCGCAAGTGCTGCTCTCAATGCGTTCAACGCATACCAACTCTTAACCGGTGCTCATTATGATGGCGCTGCTGATTTAGTATACGCGTTCTATTCATCATTGAACCTTGTAGATAAAGTTGTTGGTATTGCTTCAATCGGTGTTGCTGTTTTTGCAATTTATGTTCGTCAGGAATTGGCAAAATTCAAAGCAACCGGTCCTAAGTATCTTCAATATGTCTACTTAGCAAATGCAGCCATTAATATCATATATGCTGTTGGTGCTAGCGCAGCTGTTGGTGGTGATGTGAGTTTCGATTTCACTTCAACCATAACGAATGTAATCGTATCTGTTATTATGGTTTATGCTAACAAGAAATACTTTGACAATCGTTCTGAAATGTTTGTAAACTAATTACATATGATAATAAAGAACACCCTCGGACATGCCGAGGGTATTCTTTATTTATAGTTATAAATGCCCGAATTACATTGTTTTACATACATCAATCCATGCAATAAAACCCGAATATTCTTCCAACTCCTGAAGTGTCAATTCAATTGCACTGTTGGAACTTCCGCACGCCGGAAAGACCGTCTCAAATCGCTTAAGCGACTCATCAAGATACACCTCTACACCTTCGTTGACCGCAAATGGACAAACACCTCCAACAGCATGCCCTATCAAGTTTTCTGCATCTTCAAATGCCAACATCTTAGCTTTTGCCCCAAAAAACGCTTTGTATTTCGGATTGTCTATTCTCGCATCCCCTGCTGCAACAACTAAAACAATCTTCTCCTGCACCTGAAACGAAAGAGTTTTTGCAATTCTATTTTCCTCGCACCCAAGTGCTTGTGCAGCCAGCGCAACAGTCGCACTGGATACCTCAAATTCCTGTATTCTATCCTCTATACCTTTTGTTGTAAAATACTCTCTTACTTTTTCAATGGCCATCTTCTAATCTCTCCCTTTGTGGTATTTATCGAAACTGCAGATTATACAGTGCCTCATAAGCACCCTTCTTCTCCAACAATTCCGCATGTGTGCCTTCTTCTGCAATTCCTTCCTCAGTAAGCACAAGTATTCTTTCTGCCTTACGAATGGTAGAAAGGCGATGTGCAATCACAAAGGTTGTCCTATCCTTTGCAAGCTCCTCCATGGATTGCTGCACAACTTGTTCACTCTCATTGTCCAGTGCAGAAGTTGCCTCGTCGAAAATAAGAATCGGTGGATTCTTAAGAAACACGCGCGCAATGGATAATCTTTGCTTCTGTCCGCCGGACAATTTCACGCCACGCTGTCCAATATCTGATTGATATCCATTCGGAAAACTCATGATAAAATCATGGGCATTTGCACGTTTTGCCGCTAAGATAACTTCCTCGTCTGATGCACCAGGTTTTCCATAGCGAATATTGTCCAAAATATTTCCTGCAAAAAGATACACATCTTGTTGTACAATACCAATCTGATTGCGAAGATCAGCCTGCTTCATCTTGCGTATATCCATTCCGTCAATCTTAATTGCTCCCTCCGTCACTTCATAAAAACGAGGAATTAAGCTGCAAAGCGTTGTCTTTCCGACTCCTGATGCACCTACAAGTGCCACATACTCACCTGCTGCAACCTGCAGATTAATATTTTTCAACACCTGCTCCTTGTTGCTCTCATAATGGAAAGACACATTTTCAAATGCAATATCTCCATTCAACTCTTTTACAGCAACTGCATTCTTTGCATCCTGAATATCGGGCTCTACATCCATCACTTCCATAAAACGTTCAAATCCGGAATATCCGTTCTGAAACTGTTCCGCGAAGTTAATTAGTTTTCGCACCGGCTCTGTAAAGTTATGAATATATAATAGGAACGTAATCAAATCAGTAGCCTTAATAATGCCATCATTCATGAACAAACCACCCAATATAATGACGATTACCGTGACCATGGTTGTCATAGCACCCACGCTGGAATGATACCCGGCCATATAGCGATAACTGTCCCTTTTGGATGCAATGTAGTTGCGGTTTCCTTCCTGAAACTTTTCTATCTCTATCTCTTCATTTGCAAATGATTTCACCACACGAACACCAGACAAACTATCTTCTATCTGAGTATTGATTTCGGCCACGCGCTGACGGTTTCTTTTGAATGCACGTTTCATTTTCCGATTATAGTAAATTGCAAGTACAAGCATAATCGGTATACAGGCAAATGTCACTAAAGTAAGTGACAAATTAATCCGAATTAAGATAACAAATGCACCCACCAACTTAATAAAGGAAATGAGCAAGTCCTCCGGTCCATGATGCAACAATTCCGTAATATCAAACAAATCGCTGGTGATACGTGATAGCAATTCTCCTACCTTACGATTATCAAAAAACGTAAACGACAGCTTCTGATAGTGTTCAAAAATGTCCTTTCGCATGTTGGCTTCCATTCTTGCACCCATCATGTGACCGTAGTATGTCATGAAATAATTACATCCCATCTCAATAAGCACGAGTGCAATCATTACACCGCCCAAGGCAAAGATGGTTTGTAGTGCCTTCTGTCCTTCAAAATATATCACTTCATTGGTAACGTAACGCACTATAAGAGGTATCACTAAAGTAATTGCTGCCCCCAACATTGCGAAAAACAGATCTCCGAAAAACAGAAATTTATATGGTTTATAATAACTAAACAACCGTTTCAAATTCTTTCTCATTTTCTTTTGGTCTCGCATTCTTCAGTATTTTTTATATAATCCCTGTTGTCATCATTGTAGAAACTATTTCCGTTGCTTCATATTCATTGATTTCATCGTCCGTAGTATCAACTATTTCCACCTGGCACATTTCCATCGTTCTAAGTGCAGCCTCATGAGTTTCCACCGTTACACCTGCACAACAACTTCTATCCACTCTTACATACGCATCAGGAAAAGTTGCTTTTATGATAAGTGCGTTTGAGACAACGCAAATATCGGTACACAATCCAATGATTTCTACCTCCTCCAACTGCTCTTCTCTCCAATTCGGCCACCCGAAATTCGGTTTGTCGATAATTTTACATCCTTCCACATAAAGGCCATCCGCAATTTGCCACCCCTTACTTCCTTTGATGCAATGTTCCACCGGAAGATTTTTTCCTTCGGTTGTTTGAAGATAATCTTCAAAATGAGTGTCACGGGTGAAAATAATTTCATCTCCGTTTTGCACGTATTCTTGTATCTTCTTTTTTACCTTAGGAACAATGGCAACTGCTTCTTCTGTCCCCAAAGCCATGTCTATGAAATCATTTTGCATATCAACAACAATCAACGTTTTTTTCATTATATCATACCTCCGCAATAACTTTTATGATTATTCATCGTTCTCTCCCGTACCTAATATCCCAAATGTTCTTGAACCAGAATCAGCTCATATTCTGCGCCTGTTGGCTTATCCCACAAAACAGAGAGATTTCTGCATATCCGTTCCGGACTTTTGCAATCATAGCATTTGTCGCCACTCATTGCACAAGGCGTTTTGCGGTTCAGACGTTTTGCATTAAGAGGTGCCGCTACATTGCGTGCCCTAAATAGTGCCGTCTCATAATCCTTGGTCACCTTGTTTGCACCTACAACCAAATAAATTTTTGAAGGTCCGTATGAAATCGCTGCAACACGATTTCCCGTATTGTCGATATTAACAATTTCTCCCTCTTCAGAGATTCCGTTGACAGAACTAATATATATTTCGGCTTGGGTTGCTGCTGTGCGAGTTTCCATTACTGTCATGTTTTCCGGCTTTTCATCGTGCCAATATACCGTATTATGGATTGATAACATTCCAAATAAATTCATTTCGTGAAGGGTCATCGAACCGCCAAATCCTACAACCTTTTTATCTATTTGACTGTTCAAATATTCTGCCGCGCCTTCTTTAGTCGCAAATACAGATACCTTATATCCCTTGTTTTCTAAATTGTTTTTCAGATTTGTAAAATCGTATGTCATTACATTTATACCTCTTTCTATCGGTTTTTCTCAATCAACTTTTTGTATATGTGCTCTATCACCCATTGTTCTGTTAATGCTACTTCATTGTTTCAATCCATTTCTGTGACCACACAAACAAGTTTTCGGACATTTTCGAAAAATCAATTATCCCTCCCGCTTTCAAATGCAAAAAGCTATCGACAATAATCTGTTCATCCGGAGAAACAACTCGAAGTAAATCTTTTTGACAGCTGAAATAGTTTCCTGTTTGTTTGAAGGCGATTGCCTGCACAACAAAAGATGCTGATTTATATAATCCCCTCAAAATATCTTCACTTTTTTCATATAGCATGTTGTGAACACATCCGTGGAATATGTTACAAACACCTGTTTTTATTGCTCTACAAATTACCGTATCATCAATGAAAGGCAACAATTCATCAAGGCTTCCCTTTATCGGCTTTGTGTCATAGTAAAACTGGAAAAGGTCTGAAGGTTCCCAGTTGAAAATTTCCTTTTTCCCTGAAAAGAAACCACAAATCAGTTCCCTATTGGATAAGGTATCAAGCATCTCATTATATGTTTGAATATCTCCAGCAGATAGTTTATCTAATATTACAACAATATCGATATCGCTTGTTTCTGTTGCTTCACCACGAGCATAACTTCCTTGCAAACCAACAAACCACACACGATTCCCAAAGATTTCATTTAATTTCTGCAAAAAGTTATTCATCCAAGTAGTAATATCTATCATCTTAATCATCCCTTCTAATTTAACTATCGTCATTATACCACAAACATTCTCTCTTTCACATACAAAAATCCCCCTACGAATTAATCGTAAGGGGATGGACTATAGTATTGATAAATCAATCTATGTTTGAACCAGCAAAAAATTCAAGTACTTTTCTCCAATTAACAATTCCATAAACAATCAACGTAAAAGAGCCTAATAAAAGTCCCAATGTCGACATGACAGGCATCGCGGTAGGGTCGTCGTATAAAACAATGCCTAGCACACCACCATAAAAGAAAAGGCCAAAACTCAGCGCAAATATTTTAGAAATCATTGAATATCCTTTGCCTACTGTTCCGCAATTCGAAATCATTCCCACTATCAGCCCACTTAAAACAGGTGTTGTTATAGCAAGATAAACTGCAGTTCCTGTTTTCCATCCTGCGCTCCTTGCACGTCTGAAATAGATTGCCAATGTAGGCAAATGTAGAGCAACCAGATATATTGTTACCACAACTGTTACATTATCAGTAATATTTTTGCTAATCAAAGCATAAGGAACAACTCCAACATACATGACAATTACATTCATAATCAACGCTAACCAATAGTCCTTACATGTCACTGTACCCGTATAATTAAATGTATTTTTCCACATATCTTTCCACGCCTTAAACATAAATGATGCCTCCCTTTTACAATATATGAAATAATTGTATCACATGTTGCCGCGTTTTGCACTGCAAAAATTCCACTACGAATTATTCGTAGTGGAATTCCTCCTTAAACCTAATTAAGTTGTTTCACTATATTTCCAGTTTATTTCTTGTCAGCAATAGCAGCTTGGGCGGTTGTAGACCAAGGGCGGTGCACCATTTTTTTACTTCTCTTTACTTTAGTTTTATTTTGTAAAACAATGCCAGTTCTTGTAATATTAATATTTTGAATAGCATACTCTATACAAATTCTTTCTTCTTAATTCCTTTCAAAAAATCTTTCTTTAAATCTCTCTTTGAATGAAAAATTCTCTTTTCTGAATTAGATAAATCCTGATGTTTCGTTTTCACTCGCAACAATTCCAAAGTACAAATCAAATCCGCTGCTTGAAATAAACGATATTCGTTAGGAATAACTTTTCGTACATCATAATCAACCAGTTGCGTTGCAAACACTGTATTGAGAATACGATTCAATTCATGCTGTCCATTATCATAATATAAAATGACCTTACTAAAACTCTGAAAATATCTATATGGATCTTCCCTTCTTATTAGAGGTTCTGTGTGAATCGCCTGCTCATTACCATATCCCATATTCTTTAATGCTTCATTCAGTTTTCCTATTTCGGTGGATATATCAACACTCTGGTCATGCAGAATCATTGTAATAATATAATAAGGCGCATGTTTTTCGTATTCACCAAAATCACCGGATTCATCTACAAATATACTCAATTCTCTCATAATACCTCTACAATAAAAATAGCGGGGAGTCTCCCCGCTAAATAGGTTGGACCTGGGTCTTTCGACCAGCCCACTGTAAACTTGTTTACATCATTATTATATGCAGAAAAACAAATTTATGCAACAACTTTTGCCGTCACTTTAATAGCAACATATATATTCTCCATCTAATTTACAAATTTTCACCCAACCATCTCTCTTAGACATTGGTAAACAAGCAAACCATCTCTTTTTCCAAAGCATTTAATAGTATTTAAATACCGTAAAGTATTTTCTTGTCTTACACATTAACAAATTTGAATTCTGAGAGCAGATATTTATAGAAATATAATAACTGTTATATCTTCGCCCTTGCCATTATGACATCTAATAAGGGAAAAAACAAGGGAAAGAAAATCTAGTAAAACAATATAACAAATTATATCCAGACAGTTGGACTAAATGATATGCAAAAGCCTAATTGTTATAAGAAAAGGTTGGGGTGGAAACTTTGACGTATTTACCGAAATTACTTGTTTAACTTGACAAGCATTCATGCGTATGATATTCTATGAAAACTCTTTGCACTGCATATAAATCTACAGTACAAACTGAGCAGACCGTGACAGAATGTCATGGAGTCGGGTCACATGTGTGACAGTGGGATTTTTCATCCACGGGACAGTAGTTGCTAATACTGATTCGTGGGTGTTTTTTTATACTTTTTTATGTTAAATCATTTAAAACTCCCACATATATTTAGTGCCATAGAACTATCTTATTTGCGGAGGTAACTGATATGGAAAAAAACAGAAAAATGACAAAAAGAGGAATAGAAGAAGCTGATTTTCAAAAAGTTGCAAAAAGGGTGTCGATTATTACCATTATTGGAAACGTGGTATTGTCTGCATTTAAACTATTGGCAGGAATTTCAGCCCATTCAAGCGCAATGATTAGTGATGCGATACATTCTGCATCTGATGTATTTAGTACTATTGTAGTTATTATTGGTATTACGTTAGCGTCAAAGCAAGCTGATAAAGAACATCCTTACGGACATGAACGATTGGAATGTGTGGCAGCAATGGTTTTGGCAATGGTTCTTTTTGTTACAGGACTTGTAATTTGTACAGAAGCATTAAAGAATATTTTTCATGGAAACTATAACGACATACGAGTGCCGGGAATCTTAGCATTGATTGCAGCGATCATATCAATTGTCAGTAAAGAGGGAATGTACTGGTATACAAGATATTATGCAAAGAAAATCTCTTCTAGTTCATTAATGGCTGATGCGTGGCATCATCGTTCAGATGCATTCTCATCGATAGGTGCATTGATAGGAATCGGTGGAGCAAGACTTGGCTTTCCTATTATGGATTCCGTTGCGAGTATAGTAATATTTGTGATTATTTCAAAAGCCGCTTTTGATATTTTCAAGGATGCTATGGATAAGATGGTAGATTATTCTTGTGATGAAGAAACAGAAATGCAGATTTATGATTGTATTATGAAAAAAGAGCATGTAATGGGTATAGATTTACTTCAAACTCGCATCTTTGGCAATAAGATTTATGTGGATGTGGAAATTCAGGTAGATGCATCATACACATTACAGGAAGCACATGATATAGCAGAAATTGTACATGATGACATTGAACAGAGCTTTCAAAAGGTGAAACATATTATGGTGCATGTAAATCCAAAAGGAGCAGATAATCATCCATAAAACACATTGACAATCGTCTATGTGTTGTGTAATATAACAGATAGACAAACTTCAATAAATGGAGGTGCTATAATGGATAACAAAAAAACAGCAATGATGTTTAAAGCCTTTTGTGATGAGAACAGATTGCAGATTTTAGAGTTGTTGCGAGATGGAGAAAAATGTGCATGCAAGATTTTAGAAGAAATGCAGATTACACAACCAACATTATCGCATCATATGAAAATATTGTGTGATTCTGGAGTTGTGGTAGGTAGAAAAGAAGGTAAGTGGATGCACTACTCCATTTCTGCTGAAGGCTTGGAAGCAGTCAGAGATAGTTTGGACTATTTTGCCAAGCAGCTAGATGGTCTTAATGAAAAGTCGTGTTGTAAGAAGTCTTGATTAGTGGAACTTCTTCGCACGACTAATCATGCGGTCTATACATTGAAACATTTGAATATTTAGATATGTATATGAAAGGGGAATTATTATGTTACAAAATATCTGGGACTTTTTTCAAAATGAAGTTTTAGGAATGAAATGGCTAAATCGATTGATTGAAAGTGGGTTAGAAGCTATTGGTGTTGACAGTACAGGCAGAATTGGCGGGAGCATACAATTCTTTATTTATGACGTGATTAAAATTATGGTATTGCTTGGGTTCTTAATTTTGATTATCTCATATATTCAGAGTTATTTTCCGCCGGAAAGAACTAAAAAGATACTTGGAAGATTTAAAGGAATATGGGCAAATATGATAGCAGCCCTTCTTGGAACAGTTACTCCGTTTTGTTCTTGCTCATCGATTCCGCTATTTATTGGATTTACAAGTGCAGGACTTCCATTAGGCGTGACATTTTCATTTTTAATATCTTCACCTATGGTTGACCTGGGCTCGCTCGTACTGCTTATGAGTATCTTTGGGTGGAAGGTTGCTATATTGTATGTAATAGTTGGTTTAATCATAGCGGTTGCCGGAGGAACCTTAATTGAGAAGTTGCAATTAGAGAATCAGGTTCATGAGTTCATTCGTAATGCCAATTCAATTGATGTGCCACAGGAAGAACTCACAAAAAAAGATAGACTTAAATACGCATGGGAACAAGTTGTGGAAACTGCAAAGAAGGTAGCACCATATGTTTTGATTGGTGTAGGTGTAGGAGCATTTATTCATAACTGGATTCCAGAGAATATTATTGTAAGAGTTTTAGGAACTGGTAATCCCTTTGGAGTGATTATTGCTACTGTTGCAGGTGTACCTATGTATGCAGACATATTTGGATGTGTTCCGATTTCAGAAGCACTACTCGCAAAAGGCGCCAGATTAGGTGTAGTTTTGTCGTTTATGATGGGTGTTACGACACTTTCTTTACCATCAATTGTTATGTTAAAAAAAGCTGTCAAGACTAAGTTGTTAGGAATATTTGTAGCAATCTGTACGATTGGAATTATCGTCATTGGATATTTCTTTAACGCATTTCAATATTTATTGGTATGAGAGCTAGCATTCTGCTGATTGGACTTTATATGTTCTGGTTGGCATTTTATAAAATTTAAATTCAAGGAGGATTCAAGAATGGGATTATTTAGTTTTGGAAAAAAGAAACAAGAGGTAAAGGAAAACTGCTGTTGCTGTGGTGGCAATGAAACACAACCGTCTTGTTGTGAAGGAAATACAGCAAGACATGAAGAAGCCTGCTGTCCTGAAGCGGTAAATGGGATTTGTTGTATAAAAGTGCTTGGTGCTGGCTGTAAGTCTTGCCATGAGCAATATGAATATGCAAAAGAGGCAGTTGCTAATATGGGATTTAATGTAGAGGTAGAATATATTACTGATATGGAAAAAGTCATGGCATATGGTGTCATGAGTATGCCTGCAATCGTAGTGAATGACAAAGTTGTATCAATGGGTAAGGTGTTAAAGTCAGCAGATGTAGAGAAACTACTTCATAAACTCGGATATTAGGAGGCTGTATGGATATGGCAAAACCAAAGGTTGCATTTGTTTGTGTTCACAATTCTTGCCGAAGTCAGATTGCAGAAGCGTTAGGCAAAAAACTGGCTTCGGATGTGTTTGAAAGTTATTCTGCCGGAACGGAATTGAAAAACCACATCAACCCAGATGCTGTGCGTATGATGAAAAAGTTATACAATATTGACATGGAGCAAACGCAATACAACAAACTGATTACAGATATTCCTAAGCCGGATGTAGTGATTTTTATGGGATGTAATGTGAGTTGTCCTATTCTTCCTAGCCAATATACTGAAAACTGGGGATTGGATGATCCAACAGGAAAAAGCGATGAGGTGTTTGAAGATACAATTAGAAATATCGAGGAAAATATTAAAACTTTAAGACAAAAGTTACTGCATTAAGAAAACAGTTCCGGTAAAGTGTGAAACTTCACTGGAACTGTTCACTTTTATCGTCATCTGTTCTTTTCTGGTAGTGTATAATCTTTTAAATAATCATTTTGCTTTTGCACCTGAATTTTTGGTTATTCCATAGCAACGACCTTATCAACTATTTCGGTATGGTCACGGGACGTTGTTCTTGTAGATAATTGCTTATCCGTGCATTTTACTGCTTCTTTAAAAATCATGTCTTGATATTCATCCCCATAAAATTCCTTTAATTCATTGCGTGTTTTTTCGTCTTCTATCTTTTTGTAAACGGATTCTTTTGCAATTGCAGAATAGAATTCGTCTTTACTCATAGAGGCAATTAACTTCTGACGTTTTTCTGAATCTTCGTCCAGATTTTTGTGTAAAACTTCCTTTTGTTTTTGGAGATAAGAAATCGCCTTGTCTCTGTCCTGTAATAAAGCAACTATCTGTTTTACTTCTTTCATCGAATAGACCTCAGCCTCAAAAAAGGCTTTGAATAAGTCTTCTCTATAATCGGCAATTCTGTCATACTCGGTTTCTTTTTCAATCAACTGAATTATATGATAACATTTTCGTTTGCACACTGTTCCCAGTTAGAAAAATCAACTTCATAATGATTTTCTGTTAAGTTAAATAAACGGTTCACGATGTGCCCGGAAAAATAATACGCCCCCGCACAAAGCAATGTACAAATTCCTGCCTTTATAAATGAATCAATTCGAAACATACATATGCCGCTACATAGCAAAACAGGAAGAAATCCATAGCAGGTACTCGAATTGCAGGAGTTAGCATAAAAGGCTGCCATATATTAATACTTTGTAGCAAAAGAATTGTAAAAACAAACAGCATTTCTGCCAAATCTTTCTGTGAATAATTTTTCTCGGTTCGTTTGATTTTTATGAACGAACCGAATGTTTTTTTGTCAGTCATATTGGTTCACCTCCGCCTAACATTTTACGGCGACCAATGGCAACCGCCAATGGACTGTTAATCCACCCCTTATTTTTATATACGGATGGCAAATTCAAGTTTATTTGCTTCCATTATACCACAAACATTTTCTTTTACCTATACAAAAATCCCCCTACGAACAATTCGTAAGGGGATTCCTTCTTAAACCTAATTGATTTCTTTTACTATGTTTCCAGTTTATTTACGGTCAGCGATAGCAGCTTGGTCGGTTGTAGACCAAGGGTGGGGCACCGTGTTTTACTACATTCCTTTTCTTTAGTCGCTTTTTATATAAATATTTTTAACGATTTACATATTAACAAATTGAAATTTATTTAAATAAGTCATTATAATTTACGCAGACGAATCTTTGAAATATGGTTCTTATATTTTGCGAGATCGCTTTTAGAAAATGGATGTCCATGTGCAGGATAAATGATATCAGCATCTTCTGCAAGCATCATATCCCACGATTTCTCAAATTCCACTTTATCCTCTATCCAGATAATCAATCTCTTGATGCTGGGAAAGTCATTCATGGCAGCATCACCGCAGAAAATAACATTACCCACTTTGAGGGAAATGGAATCTGCAGTATGACCAGGCGTGAATAAAATTTTCCCTTGCAATATTTTTTCCAATTCCGCCTTATTAGCTTCTGTAATTTCTATAAACCTATTGTTGTATTTATCTTCAATGACAGGAAAGCGATGCTCTGCCTTGCCAACCAATCCCATAAGTCTGCAAAAAATCCATGCAAGTACTGTGCTACATCCACCCACAAAAGAGTTCTGCCCTCTTTTCAAGGTACACATTGCTTTGTCACTCATAATCACCTTCAAATCCGTATTCTCGCCGAGCAATTCATTTAAAAATCCTGCATGGTCATCGTGTGCATGGGTCAAGAAAACATATTTAATATCAGATAATTTGATACCCTTTCTGTCAAGTTTTGCTTTAATATCTTTAAGGCTATGCTCATACCCTGTATCAATCATAACACATCCATCATGACAGGGATAAACATAGGTGTTCATTATGATGTTTCCAGCATTAAAAATATCCATACTCATTCTCCTCATGTAGTACCAACCGAAGTGGAACGTAGACCTGTTGTCTTATTTTTTCTTCAAAACAATAGCAATAAAGTTCAAATATTTACACGCTCCTGCTTCAATCGCCTTTCTGTCATTTATAGAATATTCATTATCGCACTGTATCCAATCGTTCCAGCACTCTTCATTGCTTTCCATTTCGTAAATGGAAACAATTTCACTGTTCTTGGATTTTGAAACAATGTTTTCCCAATATTCTATATCGTGGATATAATCTAATTGTTCGGGAGTCCAAGATAATAATAATTCGTTTGGAATATTATTATGGCAGACTTTTTTCATTCCTGGAACAACTATATAAATATAACCATCTTTCTTAACAAATGGTAAAAGTTTGTCATCTAAATAGTCGACATCTCTTCCGAAATAATTATAAGAATCTGTACTAACAACTGCATCAAAGAATTCTTCTTCATATTTTAAATCTGTAGCATCTGCTTTTACAGCAACAATTTCCTCCTCTGCTAATCCCATTTCGGCAAAGAATTTTTGATTTTCCTCTGCATCGCTCCAGAGGTCTGTTGCATATACTTTAAATCCATATTCTTTTGCTAAAAATACAGACGTGATTCCTTGTCCGCTACCCAAATCCATGACAATAGCACCCTTTTTAATTCTATTGTCTCTCATAAGTTCTTCTTCTAATTTTAACGGATTAGGCCCCATAATTTTTCGATTGACTATATCAATATCATATTTCTCTGTTTTTACATATTCCATTTTAAATTCTCCTTAACTTCTCGTGCTTACAATTGAAATTTGTCATTATATTTGATTGAGAAATTCATCTGCTTCATCTCTATTATTAAAAATATAAATATCTTTATGAGAATATTTATCCAACAACCACATTACCTTAGGTCTGCTTTCCGCATTGTAGTTTTTTATAAACTCAATGAACTCCGCATCTTCTTCATCTTCATTTTCTATCCATGGCATATCAATTCGTGGTTTTCCTCTTCTTACCTTGATACCATTAAGACAAACATCTAATGGATAATCCAAGAAAACAACCGTATCACACGCTTGCAATCTCAACTCTATTGTAGAACCATAATTACCATCAATTATCCATTCATCCTTTTGAATCGTATTTGATAATCGTTCACGAAAAACCGCTTTATCTACAGTTGTTCTGTCCGAGTTCCAATACATCATATCCAAATGAAAAAGTGGAATACCTGTCATTTTGTGTAATGTTCTAGAAAAGGTGCTTTTACCGCTTCCCGGGCAACCAATCACTATAATTTTCTTCATATTTTTTATACCTACAAATTCAAATTTGTTTACTTCAATTATACCACAACATACTCCTGCTTCAACTCAAAAATCCCCCTACGAATCATTCGTAAGGGGATTCCTTCTTAAACCCAATTAATTTTTTTTACTGCGTTTCCGGTTTATTTCTTGTCAGCGATAGCAGCTTGGTCTGTTGTAGACCAAGGGAGGTGCACCATGTTTTTCTATTCCTCTTTTCTTTAGTCACATTTCACAAAAATATTTTTAGTACTTTCAAGACTAATCTTTGTATGTTACAATGTGCATCCAAGGCTACCATATTCGGTAGGCGGTTAGTCCTTCTTACGGAGGTTGCGGAGTGCCAGTGGCACTCGTCCTCGCAACGACCGAAGCGGAGCGGAGACCTGTGACCTCCGATTACATAGAAATCCAGTAATGGAAATCTAAGAAAGGAGGACATGCTTTATGAGTGACTACGAAGTTTTATCTTTGGTTTTAATGATACTTGGTATCATTACCTCCTTATTAATTTCTTTAATAAATCACACAAAAAAGTAACCGCTGGTCCTGACAAGATTGCGGTTACTCTTTTGTAATCAATATTCTTAAGGACTAACCGTCTATCGGTAGCCTTGTTTTCATTTATAGTATAGGTTATGCTTGTAATATTGTCAATAAAATCACTCAAATTTGATTTTACAAGAAAACACATTATAATAGATATATGCAAATGATAAAAGGAGAATCCTTATGTTTTCCAAATTCAAACTCTCACTCAGTCGCATCAATTATAAACTATATATTGCTCTCCTTATTTTAGGACTAATACCTACAATTTATAATACTGTACGTGTGTTTTTTCTTGGACAACTTCCTGGGGAATGGGCTTTTTCTATTGCGGGACAACTTTCGTGGGTATATTTATTTTATGAAATACTTAACGAAGCAATAATATTACCTCTTTTCTATTTTATCGGACAAGTCAAGGAGAACAAAAAAGAGTTTTCTAATCGCATTCGCACGGGAATGCTTATTTCTTTCGGAGTATATACAATATTGGCCACAATTATTATTAGTTTTATAAAACCTCTTCTTTCCCTTATGGCAGCTGATATAAATATTCTTAGTGAATCAGCAACTTACATAAAAATAGAAAGCATAGCAAACATTTTCACAATTCTCACACAGTTCGCCCTAGTCGCACTTGTGACAATAAACAAAAGCAAATACCTATATATCCTAACTGGTTTGAAACTTGTACTTTGCTTGATTTCCGATACCTTTCTTGTATCGTCATTACCAACATCCTTAAATCTTGGTGTGAATGGTATCGGTTACTCCAATATTCTTGTTAATTTTCTCCTTCTGGCAGTATCCCTTGTATTACTTGCAAAAGAAGACATTCAACTATTCACCAAGGTATCTCTTGACTTTAGTTGGACCAAGGAATTTTTCAAAATTGGAAGCATTTCTGGTATAGAATCTTTGGTTCGTAATATCGCCTATATGATAATGATTGTACGTATGGTAAATGTAGTCGGAGAACAAGGAACTTACTGGGTAGCAAACAACTTTATTTGGAGTTGGCTGCTTCTTCCGGTTCTTCAACTGGGTGAAATAATTAAGCAAGAAATAGCAATTGACAATGACAATATTAGAAAAAATTCTTTGGGTTACTTCAGTATCACAATATTTATTGCAACTTTATGGTTTGTAAGTATTCCAATTTGGAAACCATTTATGACACATGTTTTGTGTTTTACCGATGTAGACAAATTGTTTGAACTCGTATTGCTACTTGTAGGATTTTATGTCCTCTACGCAATTCAAAATATTTTTGATTCTACTTTTTATGGTTTGGGAAAAACAAACTACATGTTGTTTGAATCAATTGTAACAAATATTGTTTATTATGGAATTGCATTTATTCTATACCTTTCAAATGTATGGACTCCTTCTTTAATAGGTATCGCCTTACTATTTGGTATTGGGAATGCCTTTGATAGCATTGTATCATTTGGAGCATATGTTTATTTGCTTAAGAAAAGTAAAATTAATATTTTAAATATTGAATAAGAATGTTTTAAAGCACATGACACTTCTATCAAAGAAAGCCCCCTACTTTTCACTGTGTAGGGGGCTTTCTTCCTGCGATTACTTTTTTTCTTTCGGAAGACTGTGACTTCCGTTTACATAGAAATCCAGTGAACTGGACTCACTTTATGAGTGACTATGAAATACTATCCACTTATATCCTAGTCTTTTTACGACTTTTTGTCAACTCTTATTAAAAATCAGGTGTTAACAAATTGGAATTTACCTCTCGACAGCTATCAATACAGCTCTACATGGCGAACCGTCCGCACCTGATAAATTCAGCGGTGCAGCATTAAAAAAATAAACACCTTCAGACACCTCTGACAAACGAATTCCTTCAAGCAAGATAACATTGGCACCCAAAAGCACAAGATGCACTGCCATTGGGGCATTTTGTGGCCCGATTGTCTGGGGTTCATTTCCCAGAAGTAAAATATCTGAAGATGCAAATACCTTTGCCGCCTCTAATGATACTTCGACGTCTCCTTTAATCAGAATTCTCTTTGTCGCTTCTAGGTTCTGTTTTTTCGCTTTTTCAATTATTTCTACAGCATCATCGCCAGTGACTATCCCGTGATGTTCTGCCACATAAGCCATTCCTACAAATGCCTCTAAGCATATCTCATCCACAGTTTTTCCATCTTTAATAAAATGAAATGGTGCATCTATATGCGTGCCGTTATGCGCACACATATTAAATGCAGTCAAATTATATGCTTCACCTTTTTCCATTGATTTAAGAATCTTTTTCTCTGGTGTCGGGTCGTCGGGATACACCTGACAACTGAAAACTTCTTGGGAAATATCGTAGATTTTCATTGCTTATTCTCCTCTACAAATTCAAATTTATACCATTGCATCTACAGTTTCTTTAACCACTTTCAAAATATTTTCATTGCAAATAGCATATGGTGCCAATTTTGTATATGGAATATAGTTGTTATTGCAGACAGAGTTTCCTGTAAGTGTTTTGTACCAAGTCGCAGCCAACAGATACCTTCCATATATTACATTCATGTGAAAACCATCACGGCAAATCGACATACCTCCATGACCGTATACAAAAGGCGCTTTTTTTCTTATTTCCTGAACAACATCTCCACACAGAATCAAGCGAACTCCTAATCGCTCCGCTACATCTCTATATGCTTTCGACAATTTCTCATACATGTCTTGTTGATTTTGCTTATATTTGTGGAAACTAGCGTGCAAACTATCTATTTCATATGCCCATGTTTCGTGTAATATAAACTCAGTTTTTGGAAGTTTTTCTTTTACATATTTCATAATATAATCCAAATACGGATGATATGTTTCTAGAATTCCACTATCACCACTGACTTGTTGCGTCACAACATAATCCCATTCTTCCATACACAATGCTTTTTGAATCGAAACATATTTTTCCAAGGAGCATCCATTTTCTTCCAATAAATACTCCTGTGCTTCATTTTGGATATTATTCCAATGTCGTTCCAAGCTGCAACCACCAATATACAGGTTTACCACCTTAATATCCACATCATCGGCCGCCGCAATCTGATGCAAATAGTACGTGGCATCCTGCGAAAAACTGTTTCCTATTGCAAGTATCTTTATCATTTTTACCTCCGTAAATTCATCTCCAACTGTTTCTATTATACCACAAACACACTCTCTTACAAACACAAAAATCCCCCTACGAATTATTCGTAAGGGGATTCCTTCTTAAATCTAATTAAGTTCTTTTACTGTGTTTCCAGTTTATTTCTTGTCAGCGATAGCGGCTTGGTCTGCGGTAGGCCAAGGGATAGGCACCTGCAGCTTTCAAAAACATTTCGATATCATTATAATTTTTCCTAAAAACAATAATCTTTTTCCATTTCCTTTCATTGTCCTTTCTCTTTCAAGTTTTTCTCACTGGCTAATTTAAAAGTAGCAAAAGGCATCAATTGCTTGACAAATAAACGCCGCTGTACCATTAGCGTGCTTGTCTATATTATTCTTGAAGCGTTCATCTGCAACATACATCTGACCAAGACCTATTAGAATTTCGTTCGTACAAAGATAATAATTCTCAGTGATATGGTTTTGTAATATTTTCACAAGATTTTGTGCTTCGGTAGACTCAGGACTTGTGCCCTTTCTCATACAAAACGCAAACTCTGCCATGATGTGATCCATTCCCTCTGCTAGGTCATTCCACTTCTGTTTCGAATAATGCTTGGTCTTTTCTGCATGTTGTCTGTATGCATCCGTTTTTCCCCATTTTTCTTGAGCCTCTTCCTTATATTTTTCAAATTCGCTGTTATCGAATGCGCTCATAACATTTACTCCTTTCATTGCATCATCAATAGAAGAAATCAATCGCTCTAATCGCTCTTTTTTGAGTGTGAGTAATATCTTTTGCTCCTCCAGTGATTTTCTTGCATCATAGTTGGGTAATAATAAAATCTCACCGATGCTTTTAAGGGAAAAATCAAGTTCACGATAGAAAAGAATCTCTTGCATGCGAAGAAGAGAATTTTCATCATAGTAACGATAGCCTGTAGTTCTGTCAACAAAGGCTGGGGTTAACAATCCTATTTCATCGTAGTAATGAAGTGTACGCACACTTACACCCGTAAATTCGGCAAATTCCTTAATCAGCATTTTCATTTTTATCACCTCACAAAACGGAGTATACACTATGACGAAACGTGAGAGTCAATAGTTTTTTACCGTTTTGCCTTCTTACTATTTTTCACCTTTTCAATATCTTCTCTATCAATCCACTCCTCTGTATATCCATCAATTCTTACAATATCAGACGAATTACATTTAGGACATATTTTTGTATTTTTCATAGTTACTCTTCCCCCATTCTTTTATCTTCTTTCTTCGTAATATACCATCATTTCGCATAACTAACGCTTCCCGTTAAAATTTCTTTCTTATTCCCTATAGTCTCCTCCGACAATCTTACCATTGGCCTTATCAACATAGAAAACTATCGGCCCTAGCAAACCATCTTGCGTTGTACGAAAGCTGATTTTATACAAACTTTTTCCTTCGAGTTTACTATCGTCTACACACCAATGTACGTTTGAACACGATTCAAACTCAATCTCTTCTACTTCCGGATTTTCGAAATTTGTAACCGTCTCAATACTTTTCTCGTTAAATTGTTTCTTCACAATATTGATTGCTCTCTGCGGAGTAATTACTGATACTTTTAGAATTCCAATAACAATAAATACAATCACAACTATAGTACCTAATATTCCTAAAAACTTTTTCACTGTTCCTCTCCTTTATATAAATAATAATCTTTATTGTAGAAATACATCATCCCCACCATATGCTTCTTGAACTACAACTTGGAATTTGTCATTATAAATCAATACTGATTTCGTATTTATCTTCAATGAGTATATAGCTCACATTATGCTTTTGTGCAAGGGATAACACTTCTGCATTATCTGCCAATACACTCTCCATCGTACACCATTCATCATCTAAACGATTCTCAATGATGTTTGCATATTTCTTTATGTCTGCAAAATGATTTCTTATGTAGTTCTCACTCATTACCAAACAATAGTATTTGATATGTTCAAGATATTCCTGCTCAAAGTCTTTTGACCAACCAAAAGGAATATAACAGCCTTCTACAATCAAATTTTGTTTATTCTCAATGGCGGTTTTAATCATCTCACGAACAATCGGCCACAAGTATTCGGTTAATTCATTATCATCCGTAGGGGTACGTTCTGTGTTACCGCTACGAATTAAACCCATTTTCAGATGGTCTATTGACAGATACGGATATTTATATTTTTCAAGCAACTTTTGAGCAAGAGCCGTTTTGCCTGTATGTGATGCTCCAGTAATCAAAATAATCATTATCTCACCTACAAATTCTAATTTGTTTACTTCAATTATACCACAACATTCTCCTGCTTCAACTAAAAATCCCCCTACGAATCATTCGTAGAGGGATTCCTTCTTAAACCTAATGAAGTTCTTTTACTGTGTTTCCAGTTTATTTCTTGTCAGCGATAGCAGCTTGGTCGGTTGTAGACCAAGGGCGCGGCACCGCTTTAGATATCATTTATTTTATATACTCTATATCGTATTCAATGATTCTCATTTGATTGCCTTCCACGTTATACATAATATTTATAAATCGAAACGTTCCGTTATTCTGGGGCAATGTATTGTATTCGGATGTATCCACATTATAAATCAAATTATAATCATAAATACCGTAATCACCAAATGGAGATGAAAT
>JAZUCE010000142.1:0-8116 GCA_045638905.1 Faecalimonas sp. | reverse complement strand
AGGTCGTTCAAAAATTTCATAGCAAATGCATTGTCAGCCATAGCAGCCTATTGCTTCTTTGAAAAGAAACCCGCCATTGAGGTCGAATTCGTCAATGACGGGCAACTAACTTTGTTCTAAATTATATCGAACTCACGTTATTATTAATATGATGAAAAACAAACTCAAGAAAATTGGAAGAATTTCAAGAAGACTATCATATAGCATCGTTTTTGTTTTTATGATTGTATCATCATGTACTTCCAACAAGGAATTTAGGATTCAAGAAATGACTAATTTATATGCAAAATTGCATTTGAATAAAAATGAGAAATTTATATTTGGAGGAATAGAAGAAGATAAAGAACGGAGTATTGATGGACTTTCATACAAATACGTTGAAACATCCTATTATATTATAAATCAACAATCTGATACATTATGTAAGGAACTATATTTGCTTATGTCTTTAGACTATGATACAGTTTATGATGTGACGGAATATAAGAATAGTAAATGTTGGAATTCAGATGAGTCCGATTTTCTTGAAAAACATGGAGATCTAGGTGAACTCATTATAGATATGATTAATGAGTTGAAAAAGAATTATGATAGGTAACCTTACTTACTAATATGAAGAAAAAAGAAAATTAATGATGAACTGTATGCATAGTTAAAAATTTCTATAACGAAGTCTCTTTGGCGTTTCAAGATAAATGTAGTAAAGATTATTCTTTTCCTATTAAATTCGATCTAGTTAATTCGGTTTGAAACCATGTGTATTTTCAGTCAAAAGTATGATATAATTATTAATTTAGAAAATTATATAGTAACTTTGTGCAAAGTTTGAATAATGAAATCATTAGCATATATATTAAGTTTTATCCTCTGTTTAGCATCTTGTACTCGGCATTCTAAAGAATGGGAAAAACTGCAAGATGTAGAGACTTACATAGTTACTAATGCCGATAGTGCATTGGTGACATTGCAGAACATCCAGCCGGAAAAACTTGCAAATAAAGAAGAGAAGGCGAAACATGCTCTGTTGCTTTCTATGGCAATGGACAAGAACTACATCGACCGCACCGACTTCGAGGTGCTGCAACCTGCCATTGATTATTACCAAGACCACGGAACAGCCAACGACAAACTGCGTACCTATTATTATCAAGGACGTATCTACCAGAACAAGGGCGATAAAGATTCATCCATGAGAGCATTCATCAATGCCAGAGAACTGAAAGACGAAATAACCGATACGCTGACCTATGCCAATCTGCTTGTAGCACAAGGTACCTACTTTTATTCTTCCTATAAGATAAAAGATTTTATAGAGAATAACTTACAGGCTGCCCGATTGTTTCAGGCTATCAATCGTCCGTATTACCAAATGACAAGTCTAACAAACGCTTTAGACGGCAGTATCATTAACAAAGACAAGCAACTGGCAGACAGCATTATGACTTGCTGTAAAAACAACATTGACGAGCATCCCGACTATGGAAGCATTATGATTCCATACGTCATATCCTACACTATCGTTTTTAAATCAGATAATGAAATAAGGAATGTTATCCATTCAGTATATGACAACAAGAAATTATCCAATAACGCCAAACTTGATATCGCTTACGGGTATTCCAAAATAGGAGAAGCAGATAAAGCCCTCCAAGTTTTGGAATCAATTCATGCTGAAAACATAGACACCAATTCTTTGAAATATCTTTCCATAAAAGCAGACGTTCTTGAAGCAAATGACAATTATAAAGATGCTTTAAGTTTTTACAAGTTGTATTCAAGCACATTGGAGCAAAAACACAAAATCTTATTCTCGCAAGATTTGTTATTTGCACAAGAAAGACATAACTTGGAAGTCGCTTCTTTAATCGAGATTCAAAAAAGAGACCAACTGATATGGTACAGCATCTGTTGTGCCTTTGTACTGTTATCCGTCATCGGAGTGATTTATTACCGCTATCGGATAGGAAAGACTCAAAGAGTCATCGCCGAACAAGAAAACGACCGATTACGGCTTGAACAAGAAAACCTCGGCATGAGAATCTCGCAATTGGAATCCGAAAGTGAGAATTTAAAGAACTTGCTTTCCAATCAGAAAGAGTTGCCCGAACCTATCACCGAATCCATCCGGATTCGGATTGAGATGCTTAATAGTTTATTGGCAGCACAGATTTCCGACAATGAAAAGTATGCCAAGCCTTATAGTGCATGGATAGATGAAATTCTGAAAAACAAGGATGCTTTCATGGATTCCACCCGATTGGCATTCAAGGCATCGCACCCCCGATTTATGAACTATCTGGAAGAACACGGACTGACCGAAGCAGAGCAGAACTATCTTTGTCTTTATGCCATAGGTCTTCGCGGAAAAGAAATCGGAGAGTACATCCAACTGAAAAGACATTACCACATCAGTAGCGACATCCGCAAAAAATTAGGCATCGACGAACATGAAACCAACATTGGAATATACATACGGAGATTGATGAAAACTCTTTAGAAAGAGCCTCAACCAACATTAGAAAAGAGGGTGATTTATGAACCGATACCAAGTTCATAGATTACCCTCTTTATTTAATGAATTTTGCAGCCGTGTCAAACATTCAAATAAACGGCATTGCAAAAATTACCCCCCCCCATTTGTAAGTTACTGATTTTCAATAAAATAAATTTTCACCTGTCAAACTTTTTATCTTGCACAAAAACTTTGCTTATCATAACTTTGCATCAGTCAAACAAAAAAAACAAGTTATTATGAGAAAAGTCATTTTATTATTTTGTGCAATTATTTCCTTTGCATTGTCTGCATGGGCAGAAGAGACGACGGAAGTATTTGTAGATTTTTATAAGACAGGGCATGAAGAATCAAGTACTAAAGTGAATCGTTCATTAGTACATATTCCGACTTTAGAAGTGGTTTATGATTCTGAAACAAAAACTATCAAAATTACTTCTCCAGAATCACAAGATGCCAATGTTTACATCTATGATAGCAATGGCGCAGTAGTTGGTTATGCCAACAGTTTAAACACCACCATTCAACTTCCTTCTGCCGGTTCATATACCATTTATATGGAAGGTAGTGGTTGGTATGGAATAGGATATATCAATTAAAGGAATGTTTTCCTTATAACTCATAAGACAATAATTATACCGGTAATGATTATAGTTCAGACCTCACTGATCAAAGGAGCGGATGCCGAAAAGCTGATAGAGTAGGCAACATTTTAAAATTACAAATTTATGAAAACAAATTTAAATGAACTTCCAAATTCATTGGACATTCTCGAAATGATGGAAGTAAAAGGTGGCACAGATTCTGATGACGTTGTTTGCAAAGAAGCAGCAATTAAAGTAGAATGCAAATCTGATAATTCCGGATACATTGCAGGTGACAATGTCGACTAATCCATTAAAGAAAAGACGATTTTATTCTAAACAATAGAAAAACAATTGTCTAATCTTCATCCAATGGATGTAACAAACTCAGCGGATTATTGTCTTTAAAATAAAAAGACAATATCCGCTGAATAATCAACAATATCAATCTCAACAATATTATATTTATGAACACAAATAGTTTGATAGTTCTAAATCCTGACTATAATTTCAAAAATGACATAGATAGAATAATCATGTATTCAAAGAAAAAAGGTCTATATAATAGTTCTATAGATTGGATTAGTTATATTCATCCTTTTCAAGCTATGCTTTTAAGCGCATTTACTACTCCTAAAACACTCAAAGAACATATTACAGAAATAAGTGAACATATTCATGTTCCTTATCAAAAACTATTAGACACTATTTCACCGTACATAAATAATGCAGAACCATTTTATACCCTTGTCGGAAACGACCAAACACGTTTTCCCAAAAATGTATTGATAACAGTAAATGATACTAATGCAGAATATCATTACGGTTTTATTACAGACGACTTGCATTGTGAGCATGTCAACTTAACTCCAGACAGAATGCATCGCGCTCCCAATTCGTTTCTTTTCATGCTTACCAACAAATGCGTTACAAACTGCAAATATTGTTACGCTGACAAGGAAACAAAATGCAATGAACTCACAACCAGAGAAATTCTAAATATCATAAAAGAAGCACACAAACTTAAACTTTCCTATATCGATGTTATAGGTGGAGAACTATTTTGCAAAAAAGATTGGGACGTTATATTAAAAGCATTGGTCGATATGGATTTAACTCCAACTTATATATCTACCAAAGTACCTATTACCGAACAAATAGCAAAAAGATTACATGCTACAGGCTACAATAATGTAGTCCAAATATCTTTAGACTCACTAAACGAAACTTGCCTTAAAGAAATTATTGAATGTCAGGAAGGTTATGTACAAAAAACAAAAGAAGGCATTTCTATCTTGGAGAAATATGGTTTTCCTATCCAGATTGACACTATATTAACAAAATATAATTCAAACAAGAAAACTTTATTAGACCTATATCAATACATAAATGAAATAAAGAATCTGACGCTTTGGGAAATTCGAGTACCAGAAATGTCCATTTACAGACCAGAATCTTTTACAAAGATAAAAGCCGACAAAAAACAATTATCCGAGATTTGCAATTTTGCAAAAAAAGAACTCAAGACACAGGCAAACATTAAAATCGTTGTCAGTGACAGTATTTTATATAAAACATATCGCAGCGATAAGGCAAACGGGCCTTGTTTTGACGGAGGTGTATGCAGTATTCTTAAAAATCGTTTTTTTGTCCTGCCTGATGGGAAAGTAAGTCTATGCGAACAACTATATTGGCAACCCCAATTTATTATCGGAGACCTTAAAAAGCAATCTTTAGAAGAAGTATGGAACTCACCTAAAGCTTTAGCCTTTATTAGAAGAGAATACGAAGTGTCCAAAGAGACATCACCATGTAAACATTGTAAAGCTTTTGATTTTTGCAAAGAAAGCCATAAAAAATGCTTTACTAGAGTCTTAAAAGCGTATGGAAAAGAGAATTGGGACTATCCAGACCCGTTCTGCCAATATGCGCCTAAATTCACGAACGACATTGAATATTAACCAATAATCATATTATAGATGAAACAGCTTTACATAATAATGCTCATTTGCTGTTCAACACTTCAAATGCAAGCACAAGTTATCAACAAACTCACAGGTTGCATCAAAGACAGCAACCATACAATCATTGAAGGTGCAACCGTCATTGTACAGAAAATGGATTCAACATTTATAGCCGGAACCATTACGGACAAATCCGGCATTTTCAGCTTTACCAACATTGAAATCCCGTACAGACTAATTATCCAACATTTGGCATACGAAAATTATATGTTGTCTTCATCCCAAGAGAATTTAGGGGACATCATATTAAAAGAGACAGACAATCTTCTTAACGAAGTGGTTGTAAAAGCAGAACGCCCCATCGCAAAATTCGAGAACAGCCGATTGACGTATGATGTCAGTTACATCAAGGATGACAAGATTGTGAGTAATGCACACGACCTACTGAAAGAACTCCCAAGCATTACAAGTATGGACGGAGACAACCTTAGTTTGGCAGGAACATCCAATACCGCCATCCTTATATCCGGCAAACCATCAAATTTGAGTCAAAGCCAATTGATAGATTACCTTAAAGCTTTACCTGCAGACAAAGTTATCAAAGTAGAAGTTCTTTATACTGCCAATCACCAGTTGCACACCAAAGGGCCTGCAATCAATGTTATTCTTAAAAAAGAGAATAAACAAACGTTCAACGGTCAATTACAAACCGGCTACAAGAACAAACATACGAATTCATGGAACAGTACCGGAAGTTTCTTCATGTCCAATCCTTCATGGGAGTTTGATCTAATGTATTCATTCAGAAACAACAATTCTCTCTCCAAAGAAGATACGGAAAGTATGCACACGGTCGGTAATGAAATCCATGATATACATTATACCAATCGAGAAAAAGATACAGAAAACAGACATCACGTTTTCTGTAGAGTAGGGTACAATTTTGCAAACAATGATTACATAGAGTTAGCCTATACCGGTCAATTCTCACCCAAAGACCAAAATACCATCGAGAGCACAAGTAACCGTTTCATGCAGTCCCATTCCTTTGAGGACGGGAACAACAAACTGCACGATGTCAGCCTATTGTATCAAACAAAAGGCGGTTTTAAATTCGGAGGTGAATATACCCACTATAACAACGGAAGCCAACAAAGAATGAAATACGATGACAAGACCGTTTCCACCGACATTTTCAACTATCGGAAAGGCCAAAGCATAAAAAGGATGAAAGTATATGCGGACTTAAACCATGACCTTAAAAGAAACTGGACATTGACCTATGGAGCAAGCTACCATTTTGCCAATAACAAGAATGAACAGAGAAACGATGATGTCCTAAACGGAGGAACAGAAGACTATCAAACCACGAGTGAAACAAAGGAACATTCCGCAAATGTATATATCGGAATACAAAAAAAATTCTGGGAAGGAAAACTTTCTGCCAACCTATCTTTAGCGGACGAATATTACAAAATCAATGATTATGAGAAGAACGAACTGATACCTACAGCTTCCTTGACTTATGTGCCTTCCCGAAATCACTCTTGGCAGTTGTCATATTATTCGTTGAAAAGCTATCCAAGCTATTGGGAACGCCAAGACTTTCTCAACTATAAAAATGAATACGAAGCATACATCGGCAATCCTTTATTGAAACCTGCAACTACCAATGTATTGAACTTCTTCTATACATTAAAAAGTAGATATATGTTCCAAGTTTCTTACTATCGTGTCGATGATTTCTTTGTCACACAAAGTTTCCAATCCACAGACGAATTGAAGTTGATTTATAAGAAGTTCAACATCGAATATTCTTCATGCTGGAACATCATGGCTATACTGCCCATTAAATTTAAGCAATGGTATAGTTCGAATCTCATTATACGAGCATTCAATGAACGTTATAAAAGCAATGACTGGTTTGGATATGCTTATGACAGAAGTAAATGGAGCGGCGGAATCACCGCAAACAACACTTTCACTTTATCAAGAAGACCCCAAATTACCGCCAACTTAAATTTCTTTTATAATACCTCAACCAATCAAGGAATATGGGATTTAGATGGAAGATGGAGCGTAGATGCAGGAATGAAATGTACATTTGCTAACAACAAAGCTATCATCAGTCTGCAAGGCAATGATATTTTTGAGACCATATATCCATTGATAAAAACAGATTTTGAAACACAAAATTTGGTATCGGACAGAAATTTCTATCGCCGGAATATCACTTTAAACTTCACTTATAAGTTTAATGGATATAAGAACAGAAAACAGCAGCAGATAGACACATCCAGATTTGGTGTCGATTTATAAGAGAGATGAAGAAGTTTCCATTTTATAAACAACACGACTCCATGCAATGCGGCATCGCCTGCCTTGCCATGATATGCAGACATTACGGGAAAGCGTATTCCATTGATACGCTTTCCCAAATATGTCATGCCACTACGGAAGGTGTGTCTATGCTCGGAATCAGTGAAGCCGCCGCTTCTTTAGGCTTCCAGACCAACTGCGGAAGAATAAGCATCGACCAACTGTCCCAAACTCCCCTTCCCTGCATCCTCCATTGGAACCAGAATCATTTCGTCGTTCTATATAAAGTAAAGAAAGGGAAAAAGTTCTACATAGCCGACCCGGGAAAAGGATTGATAACCTACACACCGGAAGAATTTAAGGAGCACTGGGTAAGCACCCAATCGCAAGGGGAAGAAAAGGGAATTGCCCTATTCCTGCAGCCTACCACTGCTTTCTATGAACAGAATGGAGAAAGCGGAAAGGAAAAACGCTCCTTCCGTTTCCTCTTTGGCTACGTGAAGCAATACCGTCGTTACTTCGGGCAAATCGTTCTCGGCGCATTGGTGGGATGCTTGCTGCAACTGGTCTTCCCTTTCTTGACACAAACCATCGTGGATATAGGTATCAAGCAGCAGAATCTGAACTTCATTTACCTGATACTGGTCGGCCAACTGATGCTGACCGTCAGCCGTACCGCCATCGACTTTATCCGGCGGTGGATATTGCTGCACATCAGCATGAGAATCAACATCTCC
>JAZUCE010000141.1:0-4203 GCA_045638905.1 Faecalimonas sp. | reverse complement strand
CTGTTCTTCTATTGTGCGTGGGCGCTGGTTCATAGTTATATAAAAAAAAGCGACCCGCCAGCAGTTCTTACGGGATGCTGACGGGTTCTGTTATCATTGACTCGGTACAAACCGATAATCATCATATTTACGATGCAAAGGTAATGCTTTTTGTCTCTAATAACAAATAATTGCAGAAATATTTTACAAGAATCATGCTTTTTTACCTAATTCCTTACAATTTTAGAGAATTTCCTCGCTTCTGAGCCTGCTCATATCTACCGATGGCGACATCATTCACTTCACGGGCGACCTTGCGGTACTCACTATTGGATAGACTTTCCTTTTCGTCTGCCGTGAACACGAGGAAAGTTCCAATAGCTCTGTAATTCTCCTTGTCTTTACCAAAGGCTTCCATAACACTCTTGATGGTCTTTGCTTCCTCTCGGCTGAAGATGCTCCGATAAGTATCCTTGGCAAAGCTGATGATGATATCGACAGCCTTTCTGAAGGTGCCATTACTCTGCATCAGGATTTTTGTGAATATCCCCAGCATCTTGTCTCTCCACTAACACCTCCAAGCCTTCCGGGAGTACTAATCCTGTTAACTTTGGACATGAGTTAAAGCCACCCACCGCTTTTAAACCTTTAGGCAAAACAAGAGTTTTCAACATTTCTGCTTGCGACAATCCTGTTTCAAACTCTCTATCATCAATTGTAGATTTCAATCCTTGCGGAAGAATAAATGTTTCTAATAATGTATGATTACCAAAGTATGGTAATTCATCACCATCCACATAGGTCGCTTCGCCTAAATCAAGATGTTTGATAGCAGCAGCATCTTCATATTCCGGTATGAAATTGTCATCTTCATCATACAGTCCCCATACCTCACACATGTCATCCAATACTTCTTCAAAGTCTTTACGACCAATAAACCCTGTTATTTTTAAGGACACAACTTCTCTACGCTCTTGATAAGAAAGAAATTGTGACAATGTATTTGCTTTCTCAAAATGAATGACTTTTGTTGTTTCCATTGTAACAAAATCTTAAACGCCCATTAAATACCGTTTATACAATCCCAACAGATGGCGAACAATATCCGTTTCATCGGTATCGGGTTTTAGACCGTAGAGTTTCAAAACGGCTTTGTCGAGTTCCTTGTGGGCACGACGAAGGTCTTGAGGCATGAAGTCGGGATGATAGAGGTCGGCCAACGACCAATCCGGATGTGATGCCCTTGCATCCAAGACCCGTTGTGCAAAGTCTGAAATCTTCTGTTTTTGTTCTTCGGTTGCTTCCGGCCATGGGAAGTTGTTATAGACAATATCGGTTGAATATCGATAGTCGCTCTTTATTCTTCCACAGACCACACGCATCCATGCCATGTGAAGGATACTGGTCAAGATTCCGAAATCATAGGTCGTTGCATTAGGAATCAACAGATTAGCATTACCACATATTACATCCTTTGAAATAAATCCCATTGGAAGGTAAACCCTCTTTTCAGATGAATGACTAGGGACAAGAATATAGTCTGCATCAGGTTGCCTATCTTCTGTAAACAAGGTTGGACTTTCAGCCCATTTTCTTGTTGATGCTTTTGCACTCTTTAAACGTTCATTACGAACTTCCTCTATGCGTTTCTGTATAATCGGACATTTACGAACAACAGAAGGATTAGCCTCTTTCAACCAAAGGCAATAGCGTTCCTGACTATTGATAAATTCCGTAGCACCCAAAAACTTACGAACAAACGGAAGAACACCTGGATACTTAGCAATTAGTTCATTCCGTTCTTCAAGAGTTACAAAAAGATTCCCGGTTGGTTTACTACCATAAACCATTTTAGGCACATCGCATATAGGTTTCTTATTGTTCATTACCCATACATCTTCCATATCAATCAAATAACCATTGACATGCTTTGCCTCTATCTGACTCTCCCCGTCAAAAAAACAGCTATTTTTAGGGGTTAAAACACAGCAATACAAAAATATATAGTCTAAATGCAAATGATTATTTCTGCAAATTGATGCTTGTACTTGTATTTGATATGATTTTCTTTGCCAATTTCTTGTCCCCCCGAGAATATCTTTCACAAATATTCTCCAACATTTTTTCGATTTATATCTAATTTGGTTACCCACATAGAGCGTAAGGCGCTATTTATCAATGCCTAAACTGGGAGTATTGCATAAAAAATGGAGTACGTTTTAGTACTCCAAACAAATATATAGGTCGTTACGATGCTCTTTTAATCACCAACTTAACCAAATTTATTCAGCCATTTCTCTTAGTATCACCCGTGTCTGTTGCGGTTTATGTTCTTTTGAGGCTTTGGTTTCACCCATTTCTTTCACGCTCATAGTGCGTAAAAGTAAACTTTTCCTCATTCGCTTAATCAAGAAATTCATATGGCTGATGGTTTTAATGTTATACAATTATTTTAGGGTGGTGAGGTGGCAGAGGGGAAGGTGATTTCTCCTCTGCCGATGTGCTGTTCTATGATTTGCTTTCAGCGAGTTTACTATCGCAATGTGATGCTTTTCCAAGTATGTCCAGCCCATGTTTTGTTTGTAAGGTCTGGAGAAAGTCCTTCAACATTTACTTGTTCCTTGTTGAGAACAAGTTCACAGCCTCCATCAACATAATTATCCACTTTCTCAAATGCGTCTTCTCCGACAAAAGTAACCACGGAACCAAATATAATCTTTTCCAAATGCGAACAATTATTAAAGGCATCCTTGGCACAACTTGTTACGTAGGGAAGTTTAAGAGTCTTCAGCGATTTACACTCTGCCAAATCCGCCTCGATTATTTCTGTAACATTACAATAAGTAAAATTAAGCGTTCCAAAATATTTACTGTAACTTACCTCAGCTATTCCGTATCCAACATATGGATATTTATTATCATATATAGCTTGACTCTCACCGGTAACAACAAATGTGGTCTTTCCTTCGTCCACTGAACTTTCAAGAAATCTAGCTAATTCCTCTATATCCTCCATGGTTGCTTCAGATTTGCCTCCCAAACTGCCATCGATGGAGATTGCTCTTGCATCCAATGCATAACTTTTGTCTGACATGGTAGTCTCAGTGAATCCATGTACAGCCAATTTAGCTCCTTCAATATCCCAATCTTCAACCTCAATGCTTCCATCCTCTTCAAAAGTACCGTATATAAATGCGTTGCCATTGTCATCCACAGGGACATGTTGTATTTCACAACTAGATTGTCTTTCATGTCCTGCAGGTATAAAGCACAAGGCACGAACGCTAAGTTCCTCAACTCCGTCCGAACATACGATACGGATGCGGCTGTAGTTGCGTATTGCCTCTTCAAACGACACGTTCAACACACCTTCGATGATATAACATTTGACTTCGAGATATTCACCTTTACCCAGCGCATATTCATCCGTCAATGAAAGTTCACCATCCTTCAGCTCATAATAAGGGGCATAGGTCGCTATGATGTCCAGTTTAGCGTTTTCTACGCTCTCGTCTGCAAGGTAATTGAGTTCTCCTGCTAAAGTCCATGTGCTTCCGCCATAAGTAAGCACAGCGTGTTGTGTTCCAAAATGGGCAGAGATTAATGTAACGAATATTTCATCGCCCTCTTCCCACGCCGTCTTGCCCGCATCTGGTGTACCGAGACTTGAAGCCCTTGTCTGCGGATCTTCACCGAAAGCAGGGAAATCGCCGACTACAAACTGCAAGGTGCCGTTCTCCACAGGCTGCAACGTATCATCCAACTCGTTGCTGCACGATGCTGTTGCCACCATTGCAACGACCAACAATATATACTGATATATCTTCTTCATAGTCTTTCCCTCCTGTTAATTTAAGTCTTCTTCTGAATCATTATCCCAACCAGGAATATCGTTGCCGATAGTCGTTTTCTCAATTGTCACCTTATCCTTACCCACCTTGAGGTCGAAGGTGTAGTGGGTGCCTTCCTTGAAGGTTATATCTTCCGGCATCTTTGCAATCAGTTCACTGCCCTCCACATGGATACGGATGAACTCATCGCCTGCAGCGTAGGCATCAGGAGAAACGATGGCTGTGAACTTCTTTGCCACTACATTTTCGTATGCATCAAGTTCCTCGTGCTTATAGGCTTTGACCCAAACGTCTAATTTACCGACAGAGGTGGCAAGTACGCCGCGTACAAAAGTAAATGCTTTTGCTTTGCTATATATCTCGGGAGTTATTT
>JAZUCE010000140.1:0-17509 GCA_045638905.1 Faecalimonas sp. | reverse complement strand
TCAGGATCACCAACAATGAATATGAAAGTTGCGGTTAAGGGGAGGGATGATGTATATACCAATGTTCGATTTACAATAGAAGAGGCATCTATTACCGACAAGATAAAGGTAAATGTAAATAGAGGTTATAATCAGGTAACCCAAGACTTGGGTTTAAGGATTGCTCCTCATGCCAATATGAATTATTCCATTACTCCTGATGTAAATAACTCTCTTCAAAATGCTGTCGGGAATAATATTGCAATTAATCTAGGAGCTTCTACAGCTACATTTGCCAATCCATGTGGAGCAAATGGTTTGTATCATCTGAAAGTTTCAGCTACAGGAGATGACGGTCAACCTATTTCTCTGAATTGCGATATTGAAGTTTATGAAACAATTTATCTAGTTGGAGTCAGCAAGACACAAAATAAAGAGAATTTAAGTAACCAGGATGGCATTTACTATGTCAGATACAGTAATGAGATTTTGGCCAAATGGATGGCACATCCTAATTCTATGTTCTATTCAAACGGAATAGTTAATGACATTACCATCCCATTCATCTATAATGGAACTCAGTATGATGAAGAACATACTGGTGAATATGTAGATAATGATTTCTCTTTTGAAAAAGGGCAAACATATGAGATGGCTTTGACCGGAGAAACAATAACTTTCAATGGAAGAAATGTTCCTCTGTATTATCATGAATATTTTTACCTCTCACCAGCAGACAGCAATCCATGGCAGGTAAATGCCCGAAACGGCAGATATTTCTATGTTTACTCTCGAGATTTTGTTTCCGGCTTCTCAAATCAGGCATCACCAGAGTGGAAGAAGATATTTGATTTTGTGTATTGATACCTAATTAATAGAGTTGTTTAACCCCTTGATAAGTTAAACAACTCTATTTAAATTTATGCTCTTTGCAGATTTTCTTCACCTCTGCCACCAATTCTTCACTCAATACACTCCATTTTCTTCCTGACAGTAAACAGAAGTAATCATCTTTTCTGTATAGAGGCAACTTGATTTTTGCGGGTACAGATTTCTCTGAGTAAATAGGTACTGATTCCATAATATTAGTGTTTGTATGTTAGTAAATTACAATTCTCTGAATCCGTTTGCCAATAGATCTTTTAACAGCCCTTCTTTAGCAGCTTTCTCCACCTCACTACGTAATGATGGCTGGTTTGCATATGCCAACATTTTCTCCATTACGGAAATCTGTTTCCTTGCATCTTTATTCCCGATAGCTGCCATCTGCATCCTGCATGCCCAGTATTTTATCTCTTCCAGTGTCATTGAAATCTTAATTTGGAGCAAAGGTATTCTTGTATTGTGACAACTTTTGACACAAACAAAAATTCCCAGAAAAACGTCTCTCAACCGATCCAATTTCGGCCAATATCCGTTTTCCTGGGAATATGTTATTTTCAAATTATGCATAGACGAAATAACCGTTACAAAGGTTATTTCGTTTAATTCTTTTTTAGTTTAGACCATAAAGTATTATTTATAGAGTAGTATTTTTACTGATTACAAGGCTTGTAATTATATTCTACAGCTAAGCAATCTTTCCCATATTATAAGATTAATTATCCCAGCTAAATTCATCTCTGAATATGCTAAAAATTCTAATGAATACTAGAATCAGTATTAATCCAAATATAGATTGTACATACATATAATAAAAAACAATACCTTGAATTTCTGGATGTTTCATTAATACGTCATTAAATTTCTCTATGCTATAATTCGTTAATCCGTAGAACATGGGTAATATAGCTATTATAATCATAGATAAATATATTCCCCTCCTTAGCCATGCGTTTTTTGCCAATAATTTTATCATAAACTAAATTTTAGTATTAACACTCTATTTTTGGTTAATTCCCTCTTTATAAATTTTTTTGAACTCTCTAAACATTTTCCAATTTTTAGAAATTATAATAATTTGTATAAGAGTAAGTATGCAGTTGAATTGAATGCCATAGAATAAAAATTTTTCAGGTTCTTCTAATCTTCCAATTAATCTTATCCACTCGGCGGTAACACTATCCCAACCTTCAAACACCAGGTAACTGATATAAAATATAAGTGCTATCCCTAAAATAGGAATCAACAATTTTACAACTATAATTAATCTGTCTATCATTGTACGTTATTAAAAATTATTTCCTAACCCAATAAATATCTACCTTATCTTCTTTCTGCAGTTTTGAAACCCAATGCCTTGCATTTTGGTAGCACATATTGCCTTCATTTTCTGTACATTTATATTTTTCAAATAGCTGAGAATATTGTTCCGAACCGGCCATTAGAAAATTTGCTCTTAGATAACCTATATAAACAGTATCATTTTGTAGGCCATTGTAATATGGGTAGTTTTCACCGCTGTATGAAGAAGATAGAGAAAGAATACCATTTTTCGTAAGAGATAAATTCCCCTGATTTATATATTCATTGTGCGATTCATCCATACTCCATGTGATGAATACTTGAGAATTGAATTCATCGGGATAAAGTAAGCTTGCAGATAATTGTTTTGTCTCACCAGATTTAATATATATATGCTCTTTAATTCCAATGGAGCTAGCATCTTTGTTCACTGATACTTGATTTTCAGTAGCATTAAAGATGAATGATTTTCTTACAAGATTATTTTCCGCTTCACCATATGATTTTTCTATTTGAGATTTATCCCACTCAGTCAGTGTAAGGTCGCTTGGCCATATTTTTAGATCAACTGATACAATAAAGCACGGAGTGTTATCTACCTTAAATCCGTTCCGGGGAAAAACTCTCAAACTGATAGTGTCAAGTTCTTCTATCTTACCAGCTTTTTTTGCTTTTGAATATCCATGAACATTTGCTATAATGTCTTCAGCTTTCCACCAAAGGCTCCCATTCTCATCATAACTGTTTATTGATATATCTGCAACCTCACGAAAAGTAGTGTTAGCCGGTTCAACTCCATTAAGTTTTATTTTTAACATTTGACAACACTGCCAGGTAGTGGGCGAATCTGACTTATATATTGCGCCATTAATATTGCAAATCAGAGCTTTAATAGGTACATATTCTTCAGAAACAACATTTACTGTAACAATACTACTCATATTATCATATTCAGCCAGTACTTTAGCAGTTCCTTTTCTACGTCCAACTATAACATTTTTACCGACAATTGAGATGCAACTATCTCCCTCAAAGATCCTCAGATTAACTCTATCAGAATCAATATTATGAGATAGAATCAATGTATCTCTTTGTAGATAGTTTAGAGATATAGTTGGATTTTCTATTGGTAGTGTATTCTGTAGTGGAATATCAGGAGTAATAATGTTTTTAGCATCCTCAGAACATGATGCTATTAGAATGGCAATTACTGCATAGAAATAAATATGTTTCATGGTATTTAGATTTTAATTGATTTGCCTTTGTATTTGTCAGATACTTTCTCGTCATTAAGAAATCCTTCACTCAGTCCGGATTTCATTCTACCGTTATAATTGTAGCATATGTCACAAAGATTGTGAGCACTTATTTTGGAGAACTCTTTTTTCAGTTCTTGCATTGTCTTTTTACCTATATTTCCGCTGAAGTAAAGCACGGCATCAGTCCCACCCATTCCAGTAATACATTTCTGCATATATGATGCAAGTTCTTTTTTTGTTGTGTTATTAATCTTAGAGAAGGGGAGTTGAATATTAGCCATAACAATCATAGATCTATTCAGCACTAACATTCCAGCTTTATCTCTTGCTCCATATTTCTGACTTGAGATAAATGCTGCTACATCATCTGATGATCTAACCTTAAATGGCTTGAGATAATTATATTCTCTGGAAAATACCTGCTTATTAAACTGCAGAACTTGAATAGGGATATCTGTAAGTTCTTCTTCAGGAATTCTACTTATAGATTCTTTGTCAGCTTCATGTTTTATATATGCATAATTACCAGATGTTGTGTTTATGATTATACTTCCTTGATATATATTTCCAAGCGAATTACTGCATCTATTATGCATTATTCTGTCTTGACGACTAAAATTTAAGTTACCGCTAGGGTGATTATGTGCCATATATACCCCTTTAGCATTTAATTTAACAGCGGTATATCTTAAGATATCTATGTTTACTACGCAGGAACTGAAGTCTCCAATGCCAATCTGTTGAACTATGCATGTATTATCATTTAGAACGTAACACATGAATGAGTGTTCAACACCATATTCTTGGAGATTTTTTAAGATGAAAGCTACATCTGCAGTAGATGAAATAATTTCTCTACCGGTAAAATCAAAACTGTTATTGAGAGTGTATTGTCTTTTACAATAGATAAAGTCTCCATCTCTAGGGTTAATTTCTATATCCAGTTCATTCAATTTGTCTATAGTAACATAATTCATTATAATCTTTTGTTAATTTTTATATAATAAAATTACGATTAGATTACTTTTATAATAGACAAAGTTAACTAAACTAAACTTTAATTACAAGGAAATTGGTGAATATATAGTTTTACTGTTGTGAAAGTTTAGCCAAAAATGTATGCTGGTCGTTAAATTTTAACTACTTGATAATTAAATTAAAAACTGATATATTTGAAATTAAGAAATTTTACACTATAACTAATTGTTATAGTATAAGTAGTATTAACAATTGTATGTATTAAAATTAGGGTAGAAGTAAAAAGATAATTTTGACGAATCGGCACAAAATCGGCACGGATTTAAAAGAAAAATCGCAAGAACTTGATTTTCAAGCGCTTGCGATTTGTTCCTGTGACCCGCCAGGGGATCGAACCCTGGACCCCAACATTAAGAGTGTCGTGCTCTACCAGCTGAGCTAGCGAGTCTTTGTTTGTGATCCAGAAGGGATTCGAACCCCTGACCCACAGATTAGAAATCTGTTGCTCTATCCAACTGAGCTACTGGACCAGTCCCGCTTGGCTTGTTGCCTTTAGCGGGTGCAAATATAGGAATTATTTTCAATTGCAAAAAATTTTTTTCATAAATCTTTGCAACTTTATAAAGATTTATGGTATCGGTTTATTTTTCTTTTGCTGCAAAGTACTCAATCAGAAGAACTACTGCAAAACCAACCACTGCGAATGCCACAGCCTGGAAAAGCAGTGGATCCGAACCCACAACCTCCGCAAACTTGCCAGGCAATGCAGGATAGTCAAACCCGGCTTCGGCGCCAGGTACTTTCCAAGGCCAAACTTTCAATAATGAGCCCACCATGAATCCCGACAGCAATGCTATTGTGAGCATGTAGAATTTTTTGAGCAGCCAGCTCAAGAAATGCGAGAAGCATACAATTCCAATTCCTGCACCCGCCGCAAAGACGCACAGAACAGGTATGTTGAGAGTTGAGACAGCATCCATTACGAATGCATATTTTCCCATAAGAAGCAATATGAAGCTTCCCGATATTCCCGGAAGAATCATTGCACATATTGCAATTGCTCCGCTAAGGAATACAAACCATAGTGCATCTGGAGTCTGGGCAGGGCTGGCAAGGCAAATGAATGCGGCAATTATAACTCCTGCCAGAAGTGCCACAATATTCTGAAAGCTCCATTTGTCGAGCCCTTTAAGAATGTAAATTGCCGATGCCAGAATAAGTCCGAAAAAGAAACTCCACAGTGGAATAGGGTGGAACTCCAGAAGATATTTCATCAGACGTGCCAATGAGAACACACTTATGAGTATTCCGGCAAACAGACTTATCAGAAATGTTCCGTTTATGTGTTTCCAGAAATCTGCAATCTTCCCTTTAAAGAGGAGTCGGAACGCCTCTCCGTTTATAGATTTGATTGAGTTGAGCAGCTCTTCATAAATTCCCATAAGGAATGCTATTGTACCGCCGCTTACTCCAGGTATCACATCTGCTGCACCCATACATATACCCTTGAATGCAACTCCAATGTATTTTATAAAATTAGCCATAAGTCAAATATTTATTCAGTTTAATTTTCAGTTTCTGTTAATGTCTCTCCCGGGTTTGAGGTAGCTATGCTTTCCAAAAACTCAAGGAACCATTGTTCTCCTTTCAAGAATGGCAACATGTCTGAAACAACCGTAAGCCAGCCGGCTCCGGCCCTGTAGATTTTAAGGAAAAGCTCCTTGAATGCTTCATACTCTCCATTACGGCAACATATGATAGCCTTTATGGTATCAATTCCCTGGCTTGCTTCCACCATTTTTTCCTCCATATTGTCGGAAGCCATAACAACCTGTTCAAATTGCTCCAGTGCCGCTTCAAATTTCTCCAGTCTTATGTAGGATTCACCCAATCCCAATTTGCCCAGCATATCGGAGTCAATTGCCACAAACTGTTCAAATGTGGCAGCAGCTTCGGCATACCTCTGCAAATTCATGTAAACAACAGCCAGATTATACAAAGAAGAGGCATTCCCTGCATTCAGGGCAATTGAATATTCAAAGGAGTCAATGGCGTTTTCAAAGTCCCTCAGTCTGGCCTGTACTGTTCCCAGATTGAACCATACGGTATCATTGAAAGGGTTGGCATCCAAGTATCTGTTATAATAATCCATAGCCTTTTGAGGCTCATCCAGCCTGTCATAACAAAAGGCATAATCATTATAATACTCATACGGCAGCTCAAACATGCGGGAAGCCTTGTTGAGATAATAAATGGCTTCTGTATAATTACCGGCATCTATACAATCCTGACCAAGTGCACAAACTTGCTCTGCAATTTCCGCGGTAGAAGGGACAAACTCCAAAGCCTTGTAAAAATAGTCCCTCGCGTGTACAAACTTCCCTTTGGCAATGTTTGCCCGGGCGAAAAGCATGTTTATGGAATTGTCTGTATATGAAGAATCTGTGTATGGCTCCAATAGTTCCAATGCCCTGTCGGGATTACCTGAAAGGATAAGTGTATCGCACAAACGGGTTAAAATGGATGATGAATACGGATACCTTGCAAAAGCAATCTCACATATCTGCAGCACCTCATCCTCCTTGCCATTCTCAATGAGGTGGTCTATAAGCATTTCAAATTCATCCTCACTGAAACCAAGCTGCTCCAGATTCCCTTCTTCCCTGGCAGAAAGATACTCCTGCAAAATATTCTCCATCTCCTCCTTTCCAAATCTATTCATTTGACTTGCTTCTGTTAAATGCTTTAAAATAATTGAATAGAGACTCCAGATATGCTGTATGGGAAAATTCCCCCTTCTCTGTTTTAAGTGGCTCAAGTACAAAGGTATAAGGCAATTTAGGATTGTTGTACATTCCAACAATGCAGCTGGAATTGGCCTTAAGTGTAAGATAATTCATTGTAAAGGATGGCTCCCGTACCAACGAAATGAACAGGGGAGATTCCTGCTCCATAAAACTCGCATCTCCAGGCATGCCAATCCAGTTCAGATCATTCTTGGACAAGAAAACAATATTTCTTTCCTGCAGGTTTTCCTTAAACTCCTTCCTCAATGAATCATTGGCAAAAGAACTCTTTAGCTCAACAACAATACCCCTGAATCCAATACCTGCCCCATTCAAATATGCTTCAATCTGATTCAGAATCTCCACATCCCCAGGGCAGGATAGGGCATAAAGAAATGTTATGTTCCCGACAGCTTCAAAATTAGGTAAAACACCCTTACGCATAGGCCTTTCAGCCAGTTGCGCAAGAATCTTCTTTCTTCTGTATTCCTTAACTATTCCCAACATAAATAATGAAGCTTTTCCACTTTGGAAAGCAAAATTACAAAAATCCCGCCACAGCCACAAATCCACCCTAAAAACATACTTCCTCCCTGAATTGTTGTATTATGTTCCTGAAATGTGGCGATTTGAGGACATTTTTTCTTCTTGCATGGGTTTTGTCCCTAAAAATGCCTATTCTGAGGACAAAAGTTGCCTCTAAGTGGGTTTTGTCCCTGAAAACTCCTATTCCAAGGACAAAATCCGCCACGGAGGGAGATTTGTCCACGAAAGGAGGTAATTTGAGGACATTTTGCAAAAGAATAGTATTTTTGTAATGTTTTGCACGGATTCCCGGTTCTGCGTTGGTAGTCCACTTCCAGGACTTGCAACCTACTTCCAGAACTGGAAACCTTACGAATAATAATTTATATGATGAATACAGACATTACTTCCTTCTTGCAGCAGTTAGGCATTGCAGAGGATTATATTAATTTGGTTATAAGGCTTGCAGCCATATTGGGTATATTGCTTGTATCATTTATTCTCGACAAGATATGCCGCAGGCTGATAATCCCATCTATCCGCAAGGTCACCTCCAAAACAGATTCGTCTTGGGACGACCACCTTTTGAGCAATGATGTTCTCAACGGCGTATGCAGGCTTATTTTACCTATTGTGGTATCAGCGATGATTCCCCTTGCTTTGCCAGATGAACCTGCCCTCAGAAACTTTATCCTAAAATTGTGCTGGATATACATTACAGCTATAGGTGTAAAGCTAATCTGTTCGTTCATCTCCTCATTGTATGCCATTACAAATGAGCACGAAAAGTTCAGGAACCATTCTCTAAAGGGTTTCTATCAGATGATTAAACTTGTGGTAATCTGTATTGGAGCCATCATAATCATAAGTACCCTAATAGACAAGGACCCTATCACCATTCTTGGAGGTTTGGGTGCCGGTACTGCCATTCTAATGTTGGTTTTCCAGGATACCATTAAAGGACTGGTTGCCGGAATCCAACTGATGGCCAATGATATGCTCCGTCCTGGTGATTGGATTACCATGCCCAAATATGGTGCCGACGGTGATGTGATGGAGGTTACTCTAACAACCGTAAAAGTACGTAATTGGGACAAGACAATTGTTACAGTGCCACCATATGCACTTGTAAACGACTCTTTCCAGAACTGGAGAGGAATGTTCGATATTGGAGGACGCAGGGTGAAGCGATCCATCAATATAGATATGCATACAGTAAGGTTCTGTACACCGGAGGAGATGGAAAAATTCCGTCAGCAGCCATGGATGGAAGGATTTGAACAGACAGGAAAAGAGGAGGTTAACCTCTATCTGTTCCGTCATTACATGCAGTATTATCTGAGCCACCATCCAAAGGTTAATCAGGAGATGATACTGCTTGTGCGCCAGTTGCAGCCTACCGCGCAGGGAATGCCCATAGAGTTGTATTTCTTCTCTGCGGATACTGCATGGATAAGATATGAACATTTGCAGGGAGAAGTTTTTGACCATGTATTGGCCGTACTGCACACATTTGATCTGAAAGTTTTCCAGAGCCCTACAGGACTCGACCTGCACAAGATGTAATCCGTTGAAACTCACCCGGAAGCAACTTTTGTCCCCAGAATGGGCATTTCCAGGGACGAAACTCACCCGGAAGCAACTTTTGTCCCCAGAATGGGCATTTCCAGGGACGAAACCCACTCCGAGGCGGCATTTGTCCTCAGAATGGGCATTTTTAGGGACAAAACTCACCCGGAGGCAACTTTTGTCCTCGGAATGGGCATTTTTAGGGACAAAACTCACCTGAGAGCACAAAATGTCCTCAAAACGCCACAATTTAGGGACGAAGCCCACGCAAGAAGAAAAAATGTCCTCAAAACGCCACAATTCAGGGACGAAACCCGCTCAGGAAGGAAAAATGTCCTCAAAACGCCACAATTCAGGGACGAAACTCACACAAGAAGAAAAAATGTGCCTCAAAACACCAATATGGGCAGAATTGCAGGTACTAATTGCATAAAATCCTCTTTTCCTGAGTGGAATTGATAAATTTTTTGCAACTTTATAGTCAGACAATAAAAACACCACTTATGAAACTTATAAGAAACATCTCATTATTGATTCTGGCATCTTCAGTATCAATACAGGCGTATCCGCAAAAAGCAAAGGAAACAGCTGAAGGATATAAATTTACCACAATTAAAGCCAACCCTGTAACCCCAATCAAAGACCAGAATGAGACCGGAACGTGCTGGTGCTTTTCCGGAATCAGCTTCCTTGAGAGTGAAGCAATAAGAAAAGGTGCACCCAAGACACTTGACCTTTCAGAAATGTTCGTTGTCCACAGATCATATACCGGTAGGGCAATCAAATATATAAGGGAAGACAAAAATATAAAATTTGCTTCGGGAAGCGATTTGGGGGATGTACTTCAGGTTCTGGAAGAGGATGGACTTGTTCCCGACAGTGTAATGCCTGGTCTCAATTATGGAGAGAAGGCTCATGTCCACTGGGAACTTACCGCTGTGCTGAAAGGATATCTTGATGCTTTGGCAACCAATCCCAACAGAAAACTTTCCACTGCTTGGGTAAAAGGATTCAACAATATCCAGGATGCCTATCTGGGAGAAATTCCGCAGAAATTTATATATGAAGGAAAAGAATACACACCAAAAAGTTATGCAAAATCATTGGGGTTGAGCAAGGATGAATTTATTCTCTTCACATCATTCACACACAATCCGTTCTACAAACAGATGGTAATTGATGTTCCCGACAACTGGCGCTGGACCCAGTCATACAACTTGCCGTTGGATGAAATGGTAGAGGTGATGGATTATGCCATAGAGAATGGTTTTACCGTAGGTTGGGTAGCAGATATGAGCGAGAAGAGCTGGGGTGATGTGGCAACCATTCCGGATGTGCAGGCAAATGTAAAAGAGGCAGGTTCAGACGAGGCAAAATGGATTGGAGCAACCCCTCAGGAGAGGGATGCAATGTTATACAACAAAAATGCACCTGGTCCGGAGAAAAAGATAGACCAGCAGATGCGTCAGATTGCATATGACAACAAAGAGACTACAGATGACCATGCAATGCACATCTACGGTATAGCAAAAGACCAGAACGGTACCAAATACTACATTGTAAAAAATTCTTGGGGCACTTCAAATATCTATAATGGGAACAATTATGCTTCAGAGGCTTATGTCAGATATAAAACAATGAACATAGTTGTAAACAAAGCCGCTGTCCCAGCCCATATCCTTAAGAAACTTGGTTTGTAATCAGAATAATTTATATATGAAAAGTATCACAAAATTCATTTTGACGCTTGCCCTTTTGGCACCGCTCACACTTAACGCGCAGTACCTTGCAAATGGAAACATCTCAAAGGAAAGTGCAGAAAAATACAAGAAGATAAATGCAAAACTTCTTCAGAACAGAGACAAGAGCATACCAGAACTTATGATCATTGCAGCAATGGATATGCTTGGTACAGAGTATGTAGGAGGCACATTAGACCGCAATCCTCAGAATGAGCAGCTTGCAGTTTCCCTAACAGAAACAGACTGTATCCTTTTTGTGGAGAGTTGTCTTGCAATGGCCCTCAATGCCAAGGCAGGAAATGATTCTCCCGACAGCCTTTGCGCTACAACCCAATCCTTGAGATACCGTAACGGCAAAGTTGACGGATATGCCAGCCGAATACATTATACCAGCGAGTGGATAAAACAAGGCCAGGCAAGGGGTATTTTCAGGGAAATTACAGATGTGCTGAGTGCTGATAACCTGTCGGGACAAAGATTCTCTTACATGACTGAGCATGCAGATGCATACAAACAGTTGAAAGACAATCCTGCCGAGGTGGCACGCATTGCACAGATGGAGGCAAACCTCAACAAGTACACAGATTATTATGTTATTCCTAAGGCTGATGTAAAGAAAATGGAGCATCTGCTTAAAGATGGGGATATTCTTGGTTTCAACTCAAATGTAAAGGGACTGGATATTGCCCATGTGGCATTGGTTTATCATAAGGATAACGGTGAGGTTGGTTTCATCCACGCTTCTTATGCAGACGGCAAAGTGGTTATTGATGAAAAGAGCATCCATGATTATGTAAATGCCCGCAAGAACAACGACGGAATTAGGATAGTAAGAGTAAAATAAACGTTTATAAACGGATAACTATGGAAAAATCAAAGGTATATTATACCAATCTGCGCTGCAAGCCGGGAGTTAATCTCCTTAAAAAGCTGCGTAATATGGTAAAGGCTGCAGGTATTGAGAAAATAGATTTCCAGGACCAGTATACTGCTGTAAAACTCCATTTTGGTGAGCCTGGAAATATGGCCTATATAAGACCCAACTATGTGGCAACAGTTGTGGATCTGTTGAACTCTCTTGGAGCAAAGACATTCCTCACAGATTCAAATACATTGTACAAGGGCAGGAGGGACAATGCCGTAGATCACCTTAAGAGTGCAATGGTAAACGGTTTCAATCCTATAGCTGTAAATGCCAATGTAATAATTGCAGACGGCCTTAAAGGTACCAACTATGCTGCCATTCCAATTGAAGGTGCAAAATATTGTCCTGCACCTAAAATAGGACAGGCTGTAGCAGATGCAGACATAGTAATCTCAATCAGCCATTTCAAAGGTCATGAGCAGGCCGGATTTGGTGGAGCACTTAAGAACCTGGGAATGGGATGTGCTTCAATTGCAGGAAAGCTTGAGTTGCATTCTTCATCACAGCCAAAAGTAAATACTGATAACTGTATAGGTTGCAAAATCTGTGAGAAAAACTGCAACCACGGAGCAATTGCGGTTGGTCCGGACCGTAAAGCTGTAATTGATTATGACAAATGTGTAGGTTGCGGGCAGTGTGTGGCACTTTGCCAATATGCTGCGGCTGTTCTTGCAGAGTGGGATACATCGGAGGTGTTGAACTGCAAGATTGCCGAGTATACCAAAGCGGTACTTCAGGGAAAACCGAACTTCCACATTTCACTTATAATGAACGTTTCTCCTGAATGTGACTGCTGGGGCCATAATGATATGGCTATTGTACCAGATTTGGGCATGATGGCATCATTCGATCCTGTAGCACTGGACCAGGCATGTGCAGACCTTGTAAACAAGGCCCCTGTAATCAACGGCTGGATGAAAGAGGAGCACGTTCACAACAACTCATGCGGTTGCGGTTGTGACACTCACAAAGAAGAACTGTTCAAACACATCCACCCGGATACTGATTGGGAGAGCGGTTTGGAATACGCCCAGAAGCTTGGATTGGGCAGCAGAGAATATGAGTTGGTGGAGGTATAACTTCTGCAAATGAAAATGAAAAGGGCGTCAAATCAATTTGGCGCCCTGTTTCATTTAATCAATAATTCTGTATATTTCCCATTTTGTCTGGGTATCATTGTCATTGTTCCTTACCGTAACATTTGTTGCATTATTTTGCATATACCAATAATATCCATTATTATAAATGTTGAATTGCTCGTTGGAGTAATTTAGTGTAAATCTTGTTGCCCAAGAACCTGTTGTGCCCGAAATGCTCAACGTCTGAGAGTTCCACGACACAGATAGGTTTGCATAGTTTTGAGAAGCAACATTAAATATCCTGTAACTGTTATCTGAGTAAGGTCTCTCAAATTTGAAGAAACAGCTGTTGTCAACACCAGATTTAACATTAATATTGTTTCCTCCATCATAAGCATATAGTCCGCTTGCTACATGTTTTATTACATAATTGGCTGAAATATTATTGTTTATCTCATCAATAGATGTAACCTTCTGCATACCTTTAACAATAAAATCTTTGGTTTCGCTTATTTTAGGATCATTTACATTTTCATATGTAACTTTGAACTGTACAGTATGTTTTCCAGCTGTTGTAAATGAAAGTCCGGCGAATGTAGAATTTTCATTAGTGGTGCAATACCAGATGTTTTCATATGCATCTCCTCCAATTTCAACCAGATTTTCTGTTATATCTATAGCATTTCCTGTATCTCCATCAATAATCATTTCTACCTTAACTGGTTTTGAATCACCATATAGTCTCACTACGCGGCTGATTATTTCCCCTACAAGTACCGTATTGCCGCTTTCCCACTCGTCAAAACTTATATAGTCATTGGCAGAAACAAGAATTGTTGTAGATGACATCTTTTGTATATTGCTCTGGTTCTTTACGTTCAAGATAAATCTGAGCTCACCTGTGTTGTTTGACAAATCAACATGATGGGTATTTATCAAATCTTCAAAACTGAAAGTATAATTCAAATCCCATATGAATCCCTCTTTACCCATAGAATTTTCAGCAATTTGTTCTGGTGTCCAGGATATAATTTTACAATCTATGTGATTCTCCGGATTATCCTTAAGGTGATACCCTATAGTAAGACTCGCTTCTGTAATTGGCACACCAAATGATTCTGCATGCAATTTGAAGTAAATTTTAGAATTTGTTGTATTTGGAACACTACCCTTGTCTGGTGTAATGAATGCTGTGATACGGTTAAGCTCAACATTCTTCACGCATCTTACTGGAGCAGCGGTTTTTCTGTTGGTATGATCTGTTATCTGATGGCCGGTATAATTGCCTACACCGGTCTCAGACCAAGTCCTGTTCTTGGACAAATATATCCTTGTCCTATGCATAAAATACTCAGGATCATCTGCAAAAGTACTCACAACTGCAGATTGGTAATCTGCTTTTTCACCTACATACCTCCAAGAGCAGACCAGTGAGTTCAATCCTCTGTCAACTCCCTTGTATCCGGCATATGGGAAATAGAAATCAGATTTTACTGAAGTGTTATTTGAATTTGTAGGCACACTTATCTTTTGCCCATAATCAGACAATGTATAGGCATTTTCCACAGTGTTTGCATACTGAATCAAATCTGTAAGTTCACCCCCCGAAACTCTGTATCCGTACGGACACGGGTCATAAATTGTTTTGGTAGTTTTTCCCGACGTTGAATTGTAACCCCAAAGAAAATCAATCTTCTCATACAGCCAGTTAAAATAATATGTCTGAGTATGTGCAGTAGGCATAATCAGATACATAGGATTTTCAACACCATCTTTAAGGGATGGTTGTGCAACCCTTACCACCTCAGCTGCATTATATGTATCTGATGAGTAGTCATAGTATGGCGCTGTAATCATATTGATTGGAGAATAGTTCCATTGAGGAGGTCCCATTGAAGGATCTTTCCTTCCCCATTGATAATAAAGTCCGTAGGTTTCGAGGATATTTCCCCATGACTCTCCGGCACCATCCCATTTTGCAGCCGTTGCTCCAATGTTCCTGTCAAGCAATGTGATGGTTGTAGTACCTTCTGTATAAGAAACTTCTTGTGGTATATCAGTAATCCATATATGCCAGCTCCACAATACTTTCCTGTTTTCGTCATAAGCGGCAATAACAGCATTTCCCTCCATAAATTTGGTAGGGTCATTAGGATCTTTGGCAACCTTGAACCTCACATATCCCATTATAAGTTCAATTTGTGTAACCAGTCTTGGAGATGTTTCCCAAACTACATCTGCACTTTTAGGTTCAAGATGTACATTTTCTGGATACATCTTCTGTGCACCAATAGACATAAAACCCTTTTCACCATTGCCGGCTATTGTGGCATCAAAACAGAAACCATCATACATAGGATCTTGAGCAGTTCCCCCAGGATTTGACTTTACTATATAGCAATTGGCATACTTGTAGTTGAAGGCGTGAGATTGATCATTAGGATCATCCACGTAAACTTCTCCGGTAGTAAGGTCGTAGTACTTTTCCCCACCTACATTCCCCAGGAATGTAAAGATAGTACCATCTGTCTTGAAATTAAGATGAATTTCATATATCAGTCCGGCATTGAACAATGGGGTTTCATTTTTAACTTCCGCTATATTCACATCATAAATACCAGATGTTGTATGTATCTGAATTCGTAATGGTCTGTTGGGCTGGACCAATAAATACCCCAAATAATGGTCTACAGAGCTACCACCCAAAGATATAGGGTACTCTTCGGCAGATATGTTGCCGTTGCTGTCGTCCTGTTCCCCAAAAATAGGGGTAGTAATTATATTTAGTTTGGCATTTTCATCACCCCAAAATACATGTTCCTGCTCTGCAAAACCGGTTGATTGATCTTGGATAAAAGGAGTTTGCGGCAAAGCTATAGTACAGGTAGTAGGCTGTTCCATAACAATAACCTTTGTAATATCACCCCACATTCCCAAATCCTGGGCAGAACCCTCTGCTTTTGCAAATATTTTTATAGCAGAGTAATAATGCTTGAATTTGAAATAATTGTTATTGTCGTTGAATGGAGAAGCTAGGGAAGCATCTTTTATATCACTTACCATTACATCCTTGGAGCCGTCCAATCCTGTAAACTTTACACCTACATAATCAGCTTCATCTATTTTAAGATTGGTAAATGTACTGCTAAAGTTGCTTTCATTGAATTGTGTAATGGTAGTATTGCCCTGTATATCTTCCGGAAGATCACACGTCCTCGGATACCATCCAATCATCCTTATCTTCTGTTCTCCTTCATTATACGGTTGTACCGGATGCAGTGAAACAGTCCTCAAATAATTTGCATCATGACTCTCTGCAGAGGATATGGTGCCTTCAGAAATATAAGCTTCACTCCAGTTGGTAATATAATTGTTTGTAGAAGAGAAAGATCCATTATTTTGGTCAAGCCTAAGGAAATTGCACAACAGGTCATCTGTGTTGGTAGTCTGGTTCACAAGGGCTTTTGTCCCCAATTCTCCCGACGAGTATTTTGTATATACATTCTCCTCAATAATGCAATAAGGTGTAACCAGACCGGAAGAGTCACCCCCATTATAATCAGGCTCTTTTTCCATTTTATTGCAACCGGATAAAAATGAAAAACCTGCCAATATCAACAAAATATATATATGATATCTGTTCATCTCACTATTCTTTAATACATCTTACCATCTTTCCATAAGCAGAGCCGTGTTGTCCGGCATATTGTCCTGTTCCCCATTTTGTACCCCAATTTTCGTATTGCCCATACCAGAAAGATCTTGTATTGTACTGTCCCATAGGCATACCGGTATTCATATATCCGTTTGTCCCTACATTGGTATATGCACCAGTAAGGGGATTTCTGTATCCTGCATAAGGGAACCACATTTTCTCAAAATGGGTTTTGTTTGTTACAAATCCTCCTCCCGAGAATCCTGTTTCGGCATTTGTAAGTTCTGTAATTGCCTCTCCATCATCACCTTCCGCATACTTTTCAGATGCATTGTATCTCCATGAAAAATGGAACGGGGTACGGTACCCTGGAGGACAAGGATCATGCATAGTTTTTGAGAATGTCTGGCCTATAGCTGAATAGTCTGCTACTGCATAACCCCACAATGCCACATTTGTATAACCGTCTGCAAATGATGCAGGGAACCATTGGCTCGTATTTTGACCCTGATCGGTTGTACTTTTATAGAAAGCTGTAGGATCCTTTACTACATCAGGGATACTGGCAGCAGGCTTTACGCGGATAGTTTTCCGGTAAGACCATTTCCCTGTTGTCCTATCTTTTTCCCACCAACCTGCAGAAGCAACAGTATTGCTGTTGGAGTTGTCGGTACCGGAATTGATTGATGGCGGACCAATTATAGGGTCTTTTTTGCCCCACTGGTAATAAAATCCTAATGTTGCCTGTTTGCCACCATCTGGCCATACAATAGACTGGCCATTGATATCTGGTATAATAGGGGCGTATGTTGCACCAAGGAACCGGTC
>JAZUCE010000139.1:0-93937 GCA_045638905.1 Faecalimonas sp. | reverse complement strand
TATTGCAAAACCTTGCGGAAATATGATTGTAGATATCGGAGGAGGAACTTCAGATATTGCAGTTATTTCCTTGGGAGGCACGGTTGTAAATACATCCATCAAAGTTGCAGGAGATGATTTTGATGAAGCAATTGTGCGCTACATGAGAAAGAAACACAATCTGCTTATTGGTGAGCGTACCGCAGAAGATATCAAGATTCGGATTGGGACAACTTATCCGTTAGTGGAAGATGATAGCATGGAAGTGCGTGGACGAAACCTAGTAACCGGATTGCCAAAGACGGTAACAGTTACTTCTTCAGAGACGGAAGAGGCATTGAGAGAAACCACAGCACAGATTGTGGAAGCTGTTATTGCAGTGTTAGAGAGAACACCACCGGAGTTATCAGCAGATATTCTGGACCGTGGCATTGTACTTACAGGTGGCGGCGCGTTACTTCGAGGTTTGGAAGAATTGATTGAAGAAAAAACAGGAATTAATACAATGACTGCAGAGGATCCAATGAAGGTTGTTGCAATTGGAACAGGCCAGTTTGTAGAATTTATGGGTAAATAAGAATGTAGGGGCTGTCTTTGATAGATGGCTCCTTTTGGTTTAAGAACAGGAGGGAATGTTTTGGAAGAAGTAAAAGGATACGTGGATGAGATTGTATTTCGAAATGAAGATAATGGATATACCGTATTCCACTTATCAAATGAAGCAGGTGAATTAACTTGTGTCGGAACATTTCCATACATTAGCGAAGGTGAATTGCTTAAAGTTTCGGGGGAATATAAGACTCATAACGTGTATGGCTTACAATTACAGGTTTTGGAACATGAAGTTCTTGAACCGGAAGATTTAATTTCCATAGAACGTTATTTGGGTTCCGGTGCAATCAAAGGTATCGGCTTGGTGCTGGCAGGAAGGATTGTGCGCAGATTTAAGAGTGATACTTTCCGTATCATTGAAGAGGAACCGGAAAGACTGGCAGAAGTGCAAGGAATCAGCGAGCGTAAAGCAAGAGAAATTGCAGTGCAGGTTCTGGAAAAAAAGGATATGCGAAAAGCGATGATTTATTTGCAAAAGTTCGGTATTACTTTGGCGCTTGCAGCTAAAATTTATGAGTATTACGGACAACAGGTGTATCATGTTTTGGAAGAAAATCCATATCAGATTGCGGACCGCATTCCTGGTGTTGGTTTTAAGACGGCTGATGAGATTGCCAGAAGAATAGGGATTCACACCGATTCAGATTATCGTATACGAAGCGGAATCTTTTATGCACTCCTACAGGCGACAGCAGATGGTCATATCTATCTCCCTGAGTGGGAACTTGTTAACAGAACAAGAGAACTTTTGGAAATTGATATCTCGGATTTGACAAGGTATTTCATGGATTTGTCCATGGAACGCAAAATTATCGTCAAAGAAACTGAAGAGGGAAAACGTATTTATCCAACGCAGTTTTATTACATGGAACTGAATACGGCAAAATTGTTGCATGATTTGAACGAAAGCTATGATGTTGCAGACGTGGTAATAGAAAAACGATTGCATCAAATTGAGAAGGAAACCGAACTGCAATTAGATGAGAGACAAAGACAGGCTGTGATTGCGGCTGTCAGAAACGGTGTTCTTGTTCTGACCGGGGGACCCGGAACAGGAAAGACAACAACGATTAACGCCATGATTCAATTTTTTGAGAGAGAGGGGATGGATGTTTATCTTGCGGCACCAACCGGGCGCGCGGCAAAGAGAATGACGGAAGCGACAGGCTATGAGGCAAGAACTATTCACAGAATGTTAGAGCTTGGTTATGTCCCGGAAGGGGAGGATAATCAGATGCATTATGGCCGAAATGAGGACAACCCACTGGAGGCTGATGTCATCATTATTGATGAAATGTCGATGGTTGACCTTACGCTCATGCATAATTTTCTTCGAGCTGTTACCATTGGGACAAGGGTAATCTTTGTGGGAGATAAGGATCAATTACCGTCTGTCGGGCCAGGAAGCATTTTGAAGGATTTGATAGAATCAGGCTGCTTTCCGATTATTACTCTGAATAAGATATTCAGACAGGCAGAGGAAAGCGATATCATAGTAAATGCCCATAAAATTAATTGTGGAGAAGAAGTGATTTTGGATAATAAGAGCAAAGATTTTTTCTTTTTAAAGAGAAATGATGCCGACACGATTATTCGTGTCATTCTTACCTTGGTTCAAAACAAATTGCCAAAATATGTAGGTGCAGAACCGATGGATATTCAAGTATTAACACCAATGCGAAAAGGCTTATTGGGGGTAGAACGCTTAAATACAATTATGCAACAGTATCTGAATCCGCCGGATGCCCATAAACAAGAAAAAGAATATGGCGACAAAATATTCCGTGTTGGTGATAAAGTCATGCAAATAAAGAATAATTATCAATTGGAATGGGAAATCACAACCAAGCATGGACTTTTGATAGATAACGGGGTAGGTGTATTTAATGGCGATATCGGGAAGATTGTAGAGATTAACACCTATATGGAGACGCTGGAGGTTGAATTTGAAGAAAAGAAAAGAGTAAAGTATCCATTTAAATTACTGGATGAACTGGAGCTGGCTTACGCTGTTACTATCCATAAGTCACAAGGAAGTGAGTATCCGGCAGTAGTGATTCCGCTTCTGCAGGGACCAAGACAGTTGTATCATAGAAACCTCATCTATACAGGAGTAACAAGAGCGAGAAAATGTGTCACATTGGTAGGGAGTGATGTGACATTTCAGGAAATGATTTGCAATATAAATGAACAGAATCGATACACCAGTTTGGCAGAACAACTAGTGGAATTGAAGTAGAGAGTCTAAAAAAGGAGAATGTTAAATCTTTTATATCCAAACACCTGTTGCTTTTGCGGAAAGGTAAGTAGGACGGACATTTGCAAGGAATGTGAAAACAAAATCACGTATATTGAGGAACCACTATGTAAGAAATGTGGGAAACCCATCCGATATGAGGAAAAAGAATATTGTGCTGATTGTGCAGAAAACACCTTTTCCTATGAACAAGGACGAAGTATTTGGCTTCATACAGGTAAAGTGCGTTGGTCGGTGTACCAATTCAAATATCATAATCGTCGAATATATGGGGGATTTTATGCGAAGGAAATGTTCCGCCTGTATAAGGGCCTTATTAAAAGCTGGGATATAGATGTAATTATACCAATTCCATTGCATTGGAGGAGAAAACGAAAGAGAGGATATAATCAGGCTGAGATTGTAGCCCGACATTTGGGGAAAATGACAGGATTGTCGGTCGATACAAAATCAGTTGTTCGCGTGAAGAATACAAGACCGCAAAAAGAACTGAATCATAAGCAAAGAAAGAAGAATTTGAAGGAAGCATTCCGAGTTACAAGACATTGGAAAGCGTGGAAAAATGTATTGCTGATTGATGATATTTATACTACAGGAAATACGATAGATTCCTTGGCAAAGATTTTGAAACAGCACGGAGTACATAAAGTGTTTTTTTTGACTATAAGTATTGGACAAGGTTTCTAGGAATGTGTTATACTATTAGATGATGCTATATTAGGAGTAGTATGTTTAGAGGTGATGCTTATGTTGAATGAAGAACGTGTCAAACATATGATTAAGCTTGCCGACTATGAAGCGAAGGGCGGCAGTAAAGATATAAAAATCAGTTCTTATTTCAAAAAGGATTATATCAATTCCAATACGCTATGGACCATTCTGTGGGTGACCATAGCTTATTCGCTTTGCGTAGCAGGAATATGGCTGATGGTTCGAGATAATATAACAGTTGAACTGACACCGATACAGAGGCTGTCTATGTTCGTTTTAGTTGGAAGTGTTTACTTGGCAATTACAATTGTTTATGCGGTAAAGGCGAGAAGATTATACAGGAAGAAACATGCAAGAGCATACCAACGAGTGAAAAAGTACAAAGGGAATTTGTTAATATTAGAAGGATTGTATGAAAAGGAGGACCACGATGCACAAGTTACTAGAGATTAGAGGATATCTTGAAAAGTATTACAGTAAGTACTCAAAAGTAATTGATAAAGTGCTGCAGTTTATCCTTGCACTAATGACATTTACATTTCTGAACCAGACGATAGGATTTACAGATATTATAGCGAACCCAATCATGACGATTGTGTTGTCTCTTATCTGTATGCTGTTGCCGATGACTATGACGGTTATTATTTCTACTGTTGTTGCTATTTTGCAAATGGTAACGGTATCTGTCGGCATGACGATTGTTTTTATAGTTATATTTGTTGTACTGTATGGGTTTTATTTCCGGTTTTCGCCGAGAAAATCAATAATTATATTGTTGGTTCCAATTGCATTTATGTTAAAGATACCGGTGGTTGTTCCTATCGTTTACGGTTTGCTGGGGACACCAATATGCGTTTTGCCTATTACGGTGGGTGCCATTATTTATTACATGATATCTTATGTAAGTGCAAACAGTAGCTTGCTTGGAGCAGTTTCCGATGTGGATTTGATGACAGAAATCGGAACATATCTTCAACAAATTTTCTCAAATAGCGAAATGTGGTGCATTATTATTGCGTATGCTGTCAGTTTACTATTGGTGTACAGTGTAAGAAGACTATCGGTTGATTATGCATGGGAAATTGCAATTATTGCAGGTGTTTTGGGAAATATTAATGTAATGGCATATGGATACATTGTGATGGATATTCAATTATCTTACATATCTCTGATTGTGGGAAGTATAGTGGCTGTTGTCGCTGCTTTACTGGCAAAACTTTTTGTGTTTTCCGTAGATTATACCAGAAGTGAATACTTACAGTTTGAAGATGATGAATATTATTATTATGTTAAAGCAGTTCCGAAAGCAGCAGTAGCAATTCCGGAGAAGACTGTAAAACGTATCAATGAACGTCAAAAGACGGGAGTTATAGATTCAGAACAGATTGTAGAACTGGAAAAACTGCAAAAACAACAGGATGATGAATCGGAAATTCAAAGAATTATAGACGAAGAATTAAAAAATTAGAGTTAAGATGGAGGTGACAGAATGGGGGATAGTATTCGCGGCTTTTTAAATGCCTATCTAGATGATTGGTATTGGCCTGATATGAGTATGACAGATATCATAGAGATCATTATTATAGCATTTATGGTCTACCATATTATTGTTTGGATAAAAAATACAAAGGCATGGATGTTGTTGAAAGGGATGGCTGTACTGGGTGTCTTCATTCTGATTGCAGCTATCTTTAAAATGAACACGATTTTATGGTTGGCAAAGAATTCCATCAGTGTGTTGGCAACAGCAGCAGTGATTGTTTTTCAGCCGGAAATCAGAAGAGCGTTGGAAAAGCTTGGACAGAAAGATTTCTTTACGGCATTGACCATTTTTGAAAAAAATAAAGTGCCGGAAAGATTTAGTGAGAATACAGTGAATGCAGTTGTAAACGCGTGCTGCGAAATGGGCAAGGTAAAGACAGGAGCACTCATTGTTGTAGAACGTGATATTATGTTGACGGAGTATCAACGAACCGGGATTGCATTGGATTGTATTGTGTCAGAACAAATGTTAATCAATATTTTTGAACATAATACACCACTCCATGACGGTGCTGTGATTGTACGTGGAGATCGTATTGTAGCTGCGACATGTTATTTGCCGTTGTCAGAAAATATGGGATTGAGTAAAGCTTTAGGAACCAGACACCGTGCAGCAGTAGGGATGAGTGAAGTGAGCGATGCTTTGGTTATCGTAGTATCAGAGGAAACAGGCAAATTGTCATATGCAATGGGTGGACATATTACAAGAGATGTGTCCAGGGAACAACTGCATGAACAATTAGTCCAGTTACAATGCAAAGCAAAGGCAGAAGAAGAAAACAAAAAGTTCATATTGAAGAAAGGAAGACGCAAGAATGGCAATGAAAGAGAAGTGGAAAAATAATCTCGGTCTTAAAGTGTTGGCAATATTATTTGCGCTTTTCTTATGGTGGGCAGTCGTAAATATAGATGATCCAGTTGACACAAAGACATTTAATGTGGATGTAGCTATTACCAATCCTGAGGTTATTACAAATGCAGGTAAAAGCTATCAAATTGTTGATGATACAAGTAATGTCAGTGTGACGGTAAAAGCAAGAAGAAAAGTGTTGGATGAAATCCGAAAAAGCCATATCGTTGCAACTGCAGATTTGCGCGAAATGCAGGACACTTCTGTGCCAATACGAGTAACTGTAAACGGATTTGAAGGAAGCTATGAAGAGGTTTCCACCAATCCAAGAAATATACAAGTGAAGGTGGAAAACACACAGAAAAAAACCTTCCCAATTACAACTGTGGCATTAGGAACACCACGTGACGGATATGTAGTAGGCAGTATGACAGCGTCACCAAAGACAGTTGATATTAGCGGCCCGGAATCTTTAGTTTCAAAAATCAACAAAGTGGTGGCTAAAGTTGATGTCAGTGAATTGGCGGAGGATACCAAGAGCCAAGTTCAGCTGATTTATTATGATGCAGCTGATAATATTATTAATCAGACTTTACTGACAAGTAATGTAGAACGAAATGGTGCGTCAGTGAGTGTTTCTATCTGGAAGACAAAAGAGTTGAATTTGAAATTTGATACATCCGGAATTAAACCGGCAGCAGGTTATGTGTTTAATGGAATCGATGTAGAGCCAAAGACAATTGAAGTGGCCGGAAGTCCGGAAATATTGCGAGGTTTAAAAGAGCTTGCAATTGACAAGGAAGCACTTGTTTTGACAGATGTGACAGCAAGCGAGGAGATTATTGTTGATATTAACGAATATTTGCCGGAAGGCATTTCACTAGTAGATACAGATGCGGCAAATGTTGTGGTGCGTGTTATTTTGGAAAAGGCAGGTACAAAATCATTGTCTTTGCCAACAGGTTCTATCACCATTTTAAATGCCTCAGAAGAATTGCAACTTACCTATGATGTTTTGGCAGTGGAACTTACTTTCGGTGGAAAAGCAGAAGATTTGGAGAAGGTTTCTCCTGAGACCGTGATAGCATCTATTGATTTGGCAAGTTATGATAAAGAAGGAACGTTTACAGTGCCTGTGAAAATTACGCAAGCTCCAAATGGATGCAAATATATGGAGGAAGTGAAGGTTAAAATAATATTAACTAAAAAAGAGGAATAGTTATTATGGTATCAAAGAAAATCATGATTAAAAATCCTACAGGATTGCATCTGCGACCGGCTGGATTATTCTGTAAGACTGCAGTACAGTTTAAGTGTAAAATCACGTTTCAACATAAAGATACAACCGCGAATGCGAAGAGTGTGCTAAGTGTGCTTGGCGCATGTATCAAAAAAGGCGATGAAATTGAGCTTGTATGTGATGGCGAGGATGAGCAGGAAGCACTTGCGGTTATGTTGACATTAATAGAAGATGGATTGGGAGAGTGACAAAAAATGCTGAACTATCAGAAATATAGACGTGTTCCGGTAATGAGTTATCCGGATAGAGAATGGCCGAATAAGCAAATAGAAAAAGCACCGATGTGGTGTAGTGTAGATTTGCGAGATGGAAATCAGGCATTAATAGAGCCAATGACAGTAGAAGAAAAAGTGGAAATGTTTCAACTTCTGGTTAAACTCGGATTCAAGGAAATTGAAGTTGGATTTCCATCTGCGTCTCAAATAGAATTTGATTTTATTAGAGAGCTGGTTGAGAGAAACTTAATACCGGATGATGTGACAATCCAAGTTTTGGTACAGTGCCGTGAGCATTTGATTAAGAGAACATTTGAAGCATTGGACGGTGTGAAAAAATCTATTGTTCACATATATAATTCCACATCTACACTTCAGAGAGATGTGGTGTTTAATAAAGGAAAAGAAGAAATTAAACAGATTGCCATTGAAGGAACCGAAATGGTGAAGTCTTTTGTCAAGGATTTCCCGGGCCATGTAACATTAGAATACTCTCCGGAAAGCTTTACGGGAACGGAATTGGAGTATGCATTGGATGTTTGTACGGCAGTGCAGGAAACTTGGGGAGCAACCGAAGAAAAACCGATTATTATCAACTTGCCGGCCACAGTGGAAATGACGACACCAAATGTTTATGCGGACCAAATTGAATGGATGCACAAAAACTTCAAGAACAGAGAAAGTATTATCCTTAGTATTCACCCACATAATGACCGTGGTACAGGAGTGGCAGCAACAGAGCTTGCTTTGCTGGCAGGTGCAGACCGAGTAGAGGGTACTTTGTTTGGAAATGGTGAACGAACAGGAAATCTTGATATATTAACAGTTGCATACAACATGTTTTCACAGGGAATCAATCCGGAATTGGATTTGACAAATATTGTAGAGATTCAGGAAGTGTACGAAAGATGCTGTAAAATGGAAGTGCCGATGCGTCATCCATATGCGGGGAAATTAGTGTTTACTGCATTTTCAGGCTCACACCAAGATGCAATTAATAAAGGTGTAAAGGCAATGAAGGAGCGCAAGCAGGACTGGTGGGAAGTGCCATATCTTCCAATTGACCCGTCGGATGTTGGGCGTGAGTACGAACCAATTGTTCGTATCAACAGCCAATCAGGAAAAGGCGGAGTTGCTTTTGTGATGGATAGTGAGTTTGGTTTCAAACTTCCAAAGGCAATGCACAAAGAATTCGCAGATGTGATTCAGAAAATTGCTGAGAAGCAAGGAGAAGTTGCACCTGCAACTATCATGGAAGTGTTTGAACAAGAATATTTGAAATTAAAAACACCATATGAATTCACCCGTGCACGGGCAGAAGACCATGGCGACCGAGATACAAAGGTAGAATTGTGCTTCAGCTATAGCGGAGAAGCAAAGGAAGTAGAGGCAGTAGGAAATGGTCCGCTTGATGCAGTGAAAAGGGCTGTGCAGGAAACAACGGGAGCAAATGTTAAAATCTTAGATTATACACAACATGCACTTGGGGAAGGCTCTAATGCAAAAGCAGCGGCATATATTTGCATGCAGGATGAAGCAAGTGGCTGTGTTACATACGGTGTAGGTGTAAGTTCCAATATTACACGAGCAGGTATCCGAGCAGTGTTTAGTGCGTTAAATCGACTGGCACGCTAACTATTTAAGGAGAGAAAAAGATGAATAAAGCGACACTTGTAATTATGGCGGCTGGAATAGGAAGCCGTTTTGGTGGTGGAATTAAGCAGTTGGAACCGGTGGGACCAAATGGTGAAATTATAATGGATTATTCGATTTATGATGCGCTGGAAGCCGGATTTAACAAGGTGGTTTTTGTGATTCGAAAAGATTTGGAAAAGGATTTCAAAGAGATTATCGGACATCGTATCGAAAAACTGGTAGAAGTGGAATACGCATATCAGGAAAGAGAAGATATTCCGGAGCCTTATAAAACTAATTATGCGGAGCGTACGAAACCATGGGGAACTGGACAGGCAATTCTGTGTTGTAAAGATGTTGTGCGAGAGCCGTTTTTAGTTATCAATGCGGATGACTATTATGGCAAAGAAGCTTATGTAGAAGCTTATCGATATCTTACAGGTGAAACTCAAAAGAGCGACAAAGTACAGATTAGTATGGTTGGCTTTGTTTTGGAAAATACTTTGAGTGACAATGGCGGAGTTACAAGAGGAATCTGTCGGGTGAATGAAGACGGCATGCTTACAGATGTGATAGAAACCAGTAATATCATTAAAACGGAAGCAGGCGCTGCAGTTCAAACAGAAGAAGGAGACCTGCCTGTTGATGTTAAATCATTAGTTTCTATGAATATGTGGGGACTGAAACCGGAGTTTTTTGATGTTTTAGAAGATGGATTCGTGGGATTTTTAGAGGCGAATTCCGCAAACTTCTTAAAAGCGGAATATCTGCTACCAACCATCATTGGGGGCTTGTTGCGAGATAATAAAGCTGTGGTGACGGTTCTTCAGTCGAATGATAAATGGTTTGGTGTTACTTATAAAGAAGATAAAGAAGCGGTGGTAGCTTCTGTCAGACAATTAATTGATGCGGGGGTATACCCTAATAAACTTTTTGGATAAAAGAGGAAGTAAAGATGAAGAGATGCTTGGTGATATGGATTGCAATTGGCTTTTTGCTGGTTGGATGTGGAGAACAGGAATATGCGGCAACAGAAGTGAAAACACAAACAAAAAGTTCTTTTCAAATGCCGAAGTTGGATGAAATTCCGGCACCTGACAATCAGAATCTATTGACCGGTTATGCGAATTTGTCTGAGAAGGCAATTGGAAAACGTCCGGTTGCAGTTATGGTTAACAATGTGGAAGATGCGCTTCCGCAGTATGGAATATCGCAGGCAGATATTATTTTCGAACTTCCGGTGGAAGGTGACTTAACCAGACTGATGGCAGTTTATGCCGATTATACACAGGTGCCGGATATCTGTGCAATCCGAAGCTGCCGATATTATTATCCTGCAATTGCAAAAGGTTTCGACGCCTTTTATGTACACTGGGGTATTGACAAGTCTGTTGAGAGCCAGGTAAAAGCAATGTGTCCTGACAAGTATGATGGCCTGGCAAATGACGGGGGACTGTTTGGCAGAGACAGTGCAAGGAAAAGTGCCGGATATTCTTTGGAACATACAGGATATTTCAAAGGGACCAAGTTTGCCTCTGTTGTGGAAAATAGTGGTGACAGAATCAGTTTAAAAAGTGCAAAGACAGGCACGGCTTTTGAATTTGCAGATTATGGAAGCGTGGTAACACCAACGGATGGGTCGTGCAACTCTGTTGCAATTCGGTTTGGAGCGTGCAATTCGAAATTAGTGTATGATGCAGAGAGTAACAGCTATTTAAAATCTATGAATGGACATAAACATATAGATGGAAAAACGGGGGAACAACTAGCATTTACCAATGTATTTGTGTTGGAAACAAGTATTTCTGTGAGAGATTCTGCAGGGCGTAAAAAACTGGACTGGCAAGGCTCTGGAAGCTCCAAAGGGTATTACATCTCCAATGGCGCAGTGCAGAGAATTCGTTGGTCACAAAATAGTGAGAATTCTTATTTGACATTCTATGATGAGAATGGAAGAGAGCTGGAAATTAACCGTGGAAAAAGCTATATTGCATATACATATAGTGGGAGAACTACGATTCAATAGGAATATAAAGGCAAGACTTTTTCGTCTTGCCTTTTTTGTAGTTACCGACCATTCGTTAAATAGCGATCGCCTATTTGGGGTGATAATTTGCTCCTACAGTATATTGTGTTTATTTTATCTTCAGTAAAATAATTATAAATCAATTGATTGTTAATAACAATCTGTTGTGGGAAAATGTGATTTTATAAAAGGAGGTTGTGGTGTGGATACATTGAATTACAATCAGTAGTGTGTTAAAATATAAAATGATTAATTTAAGGTGGGTGAATGTATGAGAAAAATAATTAATGGTATTTTTCTGGGCATAATTATTCTTTTTCTCTTAGGAGGATTGGTAAACACATTATTTTTCCCGGATGATATTAATGTATTGGAGAACCGTTATGCGAATAAGATTGGAAAATTAAGCGTAGAAAGCTACCAAGATGGTTCTTTTCAAGAACAGTTTAGAAATGCCCTCAATGATCAAGTCTTTTTACAAGGTACAATGAAAAATACATATAACAAATTAACATCGTCATTTGAAAATACAATTCTTCTAAAAGCGTTGGGAAGAATAGAAAATAGATATATTTCGTTCAAGGGAGGCAGATTGTTTGGAGAACATATTGTGTACGCACCATATGATTTAGAAAAAATTAATAAAGCACTTGGTAAGAAAATAGGAAATATATCTGCACAGGTGGAAGCGCATGAAGATGTTGAATTTTATGTTTATTATATAGAAAAAGACACAGACATTAATTTGGAAACAAATCAGAAAGTAGGTGTATACGAGTTTTTAGAGCGAGAGTTTGGAAAACGAGACATCGCTTTTTCCGGTTTTAAGGTTGGTGATTTTTCTGAGTTTGAAAAAAACTTTTTCCAAACCGACCATCATTGGAATTGTCGAGGAGCGTACAGGGGATATGTTGGCGTTTTGGAATTGCTCGAAGAAAAAACAGATGTGTTGCAAGTGAAAAGAGAGTTGATGTTGGATTATTCCTTTAGTGGATCAAAAGCAAAAACGATGGGAGCTACGGAGCTTTTCAAGGAAAAATTCCCGGTATATGAGTTTGAATATCCTCAAATGGATATAAAAATAGATGGACAGGATGCTGGTGATTATGGAAAACAAATGCTTTATCTGACTGAAACACAGCCTAGTATCAGTTACGGTGATTATTATGGCTGGGATAATGGGGAAATCATTTTTAACACGCATAACACATCAAAAGATAACTTGTTAGTGATAGGTGAATCTTATGATAATGCTATCTTAAAGTTGTTGGCTAGTCATTTTTTTAAAACATATTCCATTGATTTACGAAACTATGAGAGTTTCATGGGAGAAAAATTTAATTTTTCACAGTATGTGAGGGAACAAGAGATTGATAAAGTTTTACTGATAGGAAATATTGACTTTTTCATAATGGAAGAGTTTATGTTGGAGGATTAATATATGGTTTTTAGCGAAGTTACTTTTTTATATGCAGTGCTTCCTGTGACGTTTGTTACATACTATTTGTTTAAGAATCTGCAATTTAGGAATGCAGTATTATTGATTGTTTCATTATTATTTTATTCTTGGGGGGAACCGAAATATTTGGCGTTAATGCTGCTGGCTTCTTTCGTGGCCTACATTGGTGGATTACTAATGGAACATTATAAGAACAATAGCAAAAAGAAAAAGCCTGTAGTTATTATTACAACAGTATTGTTAGTCTCTAATTTGCTTGTTTTTAAATATCTTAATTTTTTCTGTGATAATTTTGAAAGTATTTTTAAAGTTGACATTCCGATTAAACAGATTGCGTTACCTATAGGAATCAGTTTTTATACATTTCAAATCTTGTCATATGTGATTGATTTGTATAAAGGAGAAATTAAAGTTCAAAAGAACTTTTTCTATTTGACTTTGTATGTAAGTTTCTTTCCACAATTAATTGCAGGTCCAATTGTTAGATATCAAACAATAGAAGATGAAATAAGAAATCGTAGCGAAACTTTGGAGGACGTTGTTTCGGGGCTAAAACGATTTATTATAGGTCTTGCAAAAAAAGTAATTATAGCTAATAATGTGGCATTAATTGCAGAAACTATCTATAGCGGCGACGCTACGATTTATGGCACACTGTTTTATTGGATAGCAGCTATAGCGTATGCGTTGCAGATTTATTTTGACTTTTCAGGATATAGTGATATGGCAATTGGGTTGGGCCAGATGTTTGGCTTTCATTTTTTGGAGAATTTTAATTATCCTTATATATCCAAGTCAATAACAGAGTTTTGGCGACGTTGGCATATATCGCTTTCGTCATGGTTTAGAGATTACGTATATATTCCTTTAGGAGGGAACAGAGTCAAAAAGCTAAGATGGATATTTAACATTCTAGTGGTGTGGAGTTTGACTGGCTTTTGGCATGGAGCACAGTGGAATTTTGTGTTGTGGGGCTTCTATTATTGTGCACTGCTATTAATGGAGAAACTTTTCCTGAATAAGTGGTTGCAGAAAATCCCGTCAGTCTTTAGTTGGTTATATGCTATGATACTTGTAACTGTGGGATGGGTGATTTTTAATTTAACTGATTTTGAACAAATGCTTCATGCTATAAAAATGATGTTTACCTATCAAAGAACAGACTTAATAGGTGCTCTTGTGAGTAGTAGTGCTTTATGGTATGGGGTAATTTATCTTCCTTTGGGAATCTTTTTTTGTTTCCCGTGGTTTAAACGTAAGTATAGGGGAGGAAATATGATGTTAATCATGGAAAATCTTATATATTTACTGATGTTTTTTATATGTGTTATATATATTGTCAGTTCCTCATATAATCCATTTATTTATTTCAGATTCTAGATAATAAAGGTAGTAATAGGCTTGTGAAGAACAAAGAAAAATGTTATAATATTATGTTGATAAAAAGAAAACTATAGAGGTGCTTACTATGGATAAAAAGAAATTTGAGCAATACAAAAAGATGATGCGTTTTCTTGCTACTATGTTTATAGTAACAATGACATCTGTCATTTTTATCTTTTTTTGGAAAGAGAATTATAACGATGGTATCGTATTCCCATTCTATTATAAAGGATATTGGCTGGTTGGAGCGTTTTATATCTTCTTTTTTATTATGTTTATATATATTTATGGTGGTATGAGTTACGGATACTTGAAGAATTCTAATATTATTTTTTCGCAGGAGTTATCCTTGATTTGTGCAAATGCATTAATATATTTGGAAACAGTACTCTTGTCAGCAGAGTTTGTAAACATATTTCCTATGATAGAGGTGACCCTGATACAAGGTGTAATTATTGCCGTATATTCTTTTTGCATGGACAAGTTGTTTAAGAAAATGTTTCCACCACATAAGATTACTGTATTATATCAGGAATATGATCCTTCGGATATGTTACGTAAGGTCAAGGTAAGGAAAGACAGATATCTTATTAAAGATGTTGTGAGTGTGGATAGAGAATGGAATGAAATTGTTAGTATTATAGACAGAAGCGAAGCCATTATGATATATGATGTTCATTCTGAACTGCGTAATAAGATTGTGAAATATTGCTATGAAAAGGATGTGAGGTTATATATTACACCAAAGATATCGGATGTATTGATTCGCAGCTCGGAAAACATTCATTTGTTTGATTCTCCGTTGTTATTGCTTAGAAATAATGGGATGAGTTTCGAAGAAAAGCTAATAAAACGATTGATAGATATCATTGTTTCTTTAGTTGTTATTGTTGTAACATCCCCAATTATGATTATTATTGCTGTTGCAATAAAAGCTTATGACAGAGGACCTGTATTTTTCAAACAAAAGAGATGCACTTTGGACGGAAAGGTATTTCAAATCCATAAGTTTAGAAGCATGATTGTTGATGCCGAAAAAGAAGGAGTATCAGTGCCGGCATCAGAAAAAGACCCTCGTATAACTCCTGTGGGAAATATCATTCGTGCTACCAGGTTGGACGAGCTTCCACAAATTTTTGATATCTTATCAGGCAACATGAGTCTTGTTGGGCCGAGACCAGAGAGAGTCGAACATGTGGAAAAATACACAAAGGATATTCCGGAATTTGCGTATAGGCTAAAGGTGAAGGGAGGACTTACCGGGTATGCCCAAATTTTCGGGAAGTATAACACCACTGCATATGACAAATTGAAGTTGGATTTAATGTACATTCAAAATTATTCTATATTGTTAGATATTAAGTTAATTTTGATGACAATTAAGATTATTTTTATGAAAGAAAGTACGGAAGGATTTGATGAAAAGCAAATTAACGAAATTCAGGAGAGAGAAAAATAATTAATAGAGAAGGAATTACAAAAATGCGAAAATATTTTGAAAAGATATATAGAGATGGTTTCGAACAATTTGCAAGTGTTTTGGAAACCAAAATGGACAATGAAGAAAAGACTTTTGTAATAACTGCAAACCCGGAAACGTTGATGATTGGAGCAGAAACTCCTCTATTTGATGAAATATTAAAATCAGATAAGACTATCATTGTTCCAGATGGGATAGGAGTAGTGAAGGCAGCTCATATGCTTAATATTCCTGTAAAAGAGAGAGTTACGGGTGTTGAAATAGTTCAAAAACTCTTTGAATTCTTAAACGCAAAAGGTAGAAGTTTGTATTTATTGGGAGCAAAGCAGGAGGTTCTACAAAAGTTAGTTGATCGCATTAAAGCGGAATATTCTAATATTGAACTCGTGGGATATCAAGATGGATATATAAAAAATAAGGACGAAGTGTTTGGACAGATGGCAGAACTAAGGCCGGATGTGGTTTTAGTGGCACTTGGTATTCCTGCACAAGAACAGTTGATTTATAAGCATTATGATAAATTTGATAAAGGGATTTTTGTGGGAGTGGGTGGTTCTTTTGATGTGCTCAGCGGAACAAAAAAGCGTGCGCCACAAATTTTTATCAAATTAAATTTGGAATGGTTGTATAGAATCACGAAAGAACCAAAGCGGATTAAAAGATTCTATGTGAGTAATGTAAAGTTTATTTCAAAGATACAAAAAATGAAGAGGCAAACAAATGAAAATTAAAGTAATGACAGTTTTTGGAACGCGTCCGGAAACGATTAAAATGGCACCATTGGTGAAAGAATTGAAAAGCAGAGATGAGATTGAAACAATTGTATGTGTGACAGCGCAGCATAGACAGATGTTAGACCAGGTGCTAAATGCGTTTAAGATTATTCCGGATTATGATTTGGATATTATGAAACAGGGACAGACGTTGTCTGATATTACGACCAGAGTGTTACAGGGGCTTGAAGGAGTTATAAAGAAAACTCAACCGGATATTGTTTTAGTACATGGTGATACAACAACTACGTTTGCAGGAGCGCTTGCTGCGTTTTACAACCAAGTAGCAATCGGGCATGTAGAAGCAGGATTACGGACATATAATAAATATTCTCCATTTCCGGAAGAAGCCAATCGCCAGTTCGTAGGCGTAATTTCTGATATGAATTTTGCGCCAACAGAACAGAGCAAGGAAAATCTTTTGAAGGAAGGAAAACGACCGGAAACCATTATTGTAACAGGTAACACAGCAATTGATGCACTGCAAACAACAGTAAGAGATAATTACGAACATGAAATTATTGATTGGGTTGGCGATTCGAGGATGATTATGTTAACTGCACACAGACGTGAAAATCTTGGGGAGCCAATGCGTAATATGTTTCGTGCAATAAAGAGGATAATTGAAAAATATGATGATATTAAAGTGGTTTATCCGGTTCACTTAAATCCTATTGTTGTACAGACTGCTGAAGAAATATTTGGTGATTGTGACCGCGTGAAACTGATTAAACCGTTGGAAGTTTTGGATTTCCATAATTTGTTGAATAAATCATATCTGATTTTAACTGACAGTGGTGGCATTCAAGAAGAGGCACCATCTCTTGGGAAACCGGTTATTGTACTTCGCGATACTACTGAGAGACCGGAAGGCATTGCGGCAGGTACATTGAAATTAGCAGGAACTAATGAAGAAGTAATTTATGGGTTGATTGATGAATTGCTATCGAATAAAGAGGAATATACACGTATGAGTAAGGCTTCTAATCCGTATGGGGATGGATTTGCTAGTAAGCGTATTGTAGATGCAATTATAGAGAAATTTAGTGAAAGGTAATGCGGATGAAAATCTTGTTTTTGCAGAAGGTTGACAATGCACGTGGTGGTATTGCGAGTGTTAATTTAAAATTGATGTCTTATTTTTTGTCATTGGGACACCAAGTTGATGTATTGTCTGTTCGCCATGGGGATTCATGGGAAACAGTAAATTATCCACAAAGTGCCAGCGCGTATCTTATCAATGAAACAGATGTGTGGGGATGTCCAAGATTAAAAGATGCCTTGGCATATTTTAAAAAAGTCCGTTTTGTCAAAGGATTGCGTTTGTTAATAAGCAGAGTAATATACGATAAGAAAATGGCGTCAGATTATGCGAAATGTCAAAATGTAATTGAGGAACTAAAACCGGATGTAATTATCAATTCTCATTATGAAGTTCTTCAAGGAATCAACGATAAATATTTAAAAAAAACAATTATGCACTTTCATACAAGCTTTGATCAAGTATTAGCCAATAGCAGTTATTTGAGAATTTTTAAGCAATATGCATCTAAAATCCATAAGTTTGTATGGTTGAGTGAAAAGACAAAAGAAGCCGCCTTACGTTGTGGCTTTGACAACAGTGTATGTATCTATAATCCGTTACCTTTTTCGGAAGAACGTTCTGCAGATATGTCTAACAAAAAAATGGTTTTTATAGGTAGATTGTCTGAGGAAAAGCGAGTTCATTTGGCAATTGAATATTTCAAAGAAGTGGTTCGAGAAAATGATTTTTATGATTGGACATTTGAAATATATGGTGACGGAGAACTTACTGAGACAGTGGAAGCACAAGTGTCAGAAGAAACTCAGGTTTTTTATAAAGGCAGGACAGAGCAAGTAAAAGAAACCTTGCTTCAAGCCAGTTTGTTGGTTTTGACATCTTGCTTTGAGGGTATGCCTATTGTGGTATTAGAAGCAAACGAGTGTGGGGTTCCGGCGCTAATATATGATTTTGGTGAATCAAGCGGAGAAGTTGTCATAAATGGAGAAACAGGCGTTATTGTGACACAAAACGATAAACAGGCATTTAAGGCAGCAATGAAAGAAACATTTGAACATGAAGAATATCGAAGAAAGATGAGCAATCAAGCGAAGATATTTGCAAAGCAATTTTCAATAGAAAATATCGGTCAGAAATGGCTACAACTATTTGAAGAAATGAGGATGTAGTGTGAAATGAGAACAAAAAAAGTTTTCTTGAATTTAATTACAGATGTAGTACCTATGCTTATTGTCTCTATTCTGGGGATTTTTAAATTCAAGCTTTTTGTGCAAGTTCTAGGTCAAGAAGTGCAGGGGCTATACCAATTTTTCACACAGATTATGGTATATATAGCCATTGTTGACGGTGGACTTGGCAGTGCTGTTCTTTATGCAATGTATCGTCCGAATAGCACGGGAAAGCAAGAAGAAATGAATGCAATCTTATCGGGCGCACAACGTATTTTCTCGCTTTTGGGAATCGGAGTCTATGGTTTGGCATTTATTGTTTCCTTTTTTGTGCCATTCCTTATTAAAGATAATCCGTTCGAATACAGTTATGTTATTATTACGTTCTTGTTGTTTGCTTTGAGCAGTGTTATCAGTTACTTTTTTGTTCCGCATCAATGTCTGCTTGAGGTTAAAGAGTGTAAATATATATACAACACTGTTTATCAATTGGGACAAATTATACAAAGTGCTGTGGAAATAGCCATGCTTTTGGCGAAGGTGAATTTCTTTGTCATACTATTAATGCACAGCGTTGTCCGTTTGATAGCATATTTGGTGATGGCTTTATTGGCCAAAAGGAAATTTCCTGAATGTTCTTATCATAGTGAACAGAAGGATTACACATTTAGAAAACAGGTGAAGCACTTGCTCTTTCATAAGATTAATGGCCTCGTAGGGTCAAACATTGATGTGATGATTATCACAGGCTTTCTAGGGTTGGTAGCTTCAAATGTGTATTCAACTTACAATTATATTATAGCCATGGTCAGAAAGATTATTGATAAGATTTATTCCGCTTTATTGGCTATTATTGGGAATATACTTAGCTCAGATAAGGAACAAGCATACAAATTGTTTAAAGAATTAAATTCCATGCTTTTCTATATCGCTACAGTAGTTTCTGTGCCGTTAGTTTTAGCAGTGAATTCGTTTATTGAAATATGGTATGAGAACATGATTGAAACAAACATCATGGTAGCATATGGATTCGTTGGAATTCTGTTTTTAGGTACAGTGAAAATTGCAGTTATTGTATTTGTAAATGCAGGGGGATTGTTTGAACAGACAAAAAAATGTGCAATAACTGATACAATTATTAATTTAACGCTGTCTTTGGTTTTAGTTCAATTTATGGGGATTTCCGGTGTTTTGTTTGCCACATGTGTGGCCGTTTTCGTTGCGGAATACATCATGAAGACAGTAGTTATTCATAAGGAAATATTTAACTGTTCCAGCAAAACATATTTTGTGGGCAATCTGAAGTTTTGGGTACTTGCTTTTGTAGACCTTTGGATAGGAACAAAGCTAATGTCAGCAGTCGTATTGGGAAATATGCTTATGTGGTTCTTCGTATTTACAGTGTTTACTGTTTTGAATGGGCTTTTGGTTTTGGGAATATATAAGTTGCTTGGTGAAACAGAGTTTATGAATCGAGTAGTGAATTTAATAAGACGTAAGAGGTAATAAAATGAATGCCAAAGTAAGTGTGATTGTTCCGGTTTATGGAACAGAGCAATATTTAAGAAAATGTCTGGATAGTTTGGTAGAGCAAACACTGCAAGAAATAGAGATTATTGTGGTTAATGATGGCTCTCCGGATAACAGCCAGCAAATCATTGAAGAATACGAAGAAAAATATACTAATGTACATGGCTTTCAGAAAGAAAACGGTGGTTTAAGCGATGCTCGTAATTACGGAATCAAACAAGCGACAGGTGAGTTTATTGCATTCGTAGACAGTGATGACTATGTTGAAAAGACGATGTGTCAGGAAATGTATGAAAAGGCGACACGAGAATCTTTAGATATCGTGGTTTGTGATACGTTCATGGAATATCCGTCACACTCTTATGTGTTAAGAGCAGATTTAGAGTATTCAGATGACCCGGTGAAGGCATATATTATCACATATCCAAACGCACCGGCCAGATTGATAAAAAACCATTTATTGAAAGAGCGTTCTTTTAAGCGTGGCATATGGTACGAAGACCTTGATTTGATGCCGACATTAGCAGTGTACACATCAAAAATAGGGTTTGTTCATCAGGCGTTCTATCATTATTTGCAACGTGAAGAAAGCATTATGAATCGCACAGATTTTCATCCAAAATACGAAGATATTTTTGTGGCATTGCAAGATGTCTCAAATGTTTTTGAAGAAAATGAATTGTACGAAAAGTATTATGCTGAGTTGGAATATCTGTATATCACACATCTCCAACGCTCAGCAATTTTGCGTTTCATTGGTTTAAATGGAGCAACTGCTTGTTTAAGAAGAGTGCATCAAACCATGAAGGATAAATTCCCAAATTGGTTAAGAAATAAATATTTAAAAAAGTCAAGCTGGAAATATCGAATGATTTGTTGGCTTGGGTATTTAAAACAATACAGATTAATTTCTTTAATGAAAAAACTAGTCTAGGAGAAGAGGAATGGATTTAAGTATTATTGTTCCTGTTTATAATGTTGAAAAATACTTGGAAAAATGTATTAGCAGCCTAGTTAATCAGACGCTTTCCAAGTCAGACTATGAGATTATTATAGTCAATGATGGCTCACCGGATAACAGTCAGAGTATCATCGAACGTTTTGCGAAGCAGTACACAAACATCGTTCCGCTTATAAAGGAAAATGGTGGTCTGAGTGATGCCAGAAATTATGGAATAGATAGAGCAAAAGGAGATTATATAGCATTCGTAGACAGTGATGATTATGTGGATAGTCGTATGTTTGAAACAATGCTAAAAAAAGCCAAGGAACAAGATTTTGACATAGTGGTTTGTGATTTTAAGGAAATCTATGACAATCATGTAGTTCAAGGTTCTTCCAGAGTAAAACAGGACTTAGTGACAGCGGAAGATGTTCGCCAAGCCATGTTGGATTTTTATCCGTCGGCGTGGAATAAAATATATAAGCGGAGTTTTTTTTCAGTAGTACAATTTAAAAAAAATGTATGGTTTGAAGATGTGGAATTTTTATATCGGTTATTTCCACATGTGAGATCAGTCGGTGTTGTAAAAGAGGCATTTTACTTTTATGTTCAACGTGAAGGAAGTATCTCGAAAGTTACTGATCCACGTATTTTTCATTGCGTATATAATTGGAATGGTATTGTGGAATATTATATTAATAACGGTTATATGGAGGCATACCGTAGTGAATTAGAGTACTGCTATGTGAGATATCTATATGCAACATTTGTAAAAAACAGTCTTAAATATGATAGAAAAACATATCGTAAAGCCTTGCATGTGGCCGTGGAAGAAGTTCGAAAACATTTTAAACATTATAGAAAGAACTGTTATTTTTATTGCTCGTTAAAAGGGATATATTGTGTTGTTTTCAACAAATTTTTAGGGGAAATAATGTATATTATGAAGCACAAATAAAAGGAGAGAGACAATGAATAAAAAATTAGTCAAATTAAATCATTTGCTAATCGGAATATTTTTTATTATACAACCATTTATAATTATGTTTCAAACGACAATTATCCGAGATATACAATTGTTTGGAATATCTATCTTTGAAGGATTTAATATTGCAATTGTTTGTGCTAGTGCATGTTTGAGTATATTAACTTATCCAAATAAGAAAAAGTTTTTGAAATTTATACCATATATCTTAGCTTTAGGCATATATTTAGTGTTTCATGGACTTCACATCTACGAGTTTAGGGGAGAGTATTATTCTGCTCAGACACCAAGCTTTTTTGTAGAAACCTATTATATTTGCAGAACTTTCGTTTTGCCTTTGATATTAATTTTTTCAATCTATTATTCTCAGATAAAAAAGGAACAGATGATAAAAATATTGAGAATATTTATTTTTATTATTGTTTCAGTCATGGTTTTGACAAATCTTTTTTATATAGCGCAGAGAAATTATTCGGAAGTAAGCGAGCACAATACGCTTAACCTGTTTGATTGGTTTTCGTTTGAGAATGTAACTAGACGTAGTTATTATCAACTGACAACAAAAGGTTGGTTTTTGTCGGGAAATCAAATGTCAGCAGTTCTGTTTATGACATTTCCTATCATTGTATATCAGGCGTATAAGAAAAGAACTGTTTTTAGCTATGTTCTGTTTGGCATACAGATACTAGCAATGTTTATGCTAGGAACAAAAGTTGCGAATGTTGGCTGTTTGGTGATTGTTGCAGTGTTTGTTGCTTGTTGGCTCCTATTTAAATTTTTAAAGCATAAAGAAAAAGGGATAATCACACTATTACTAATTACTGTTGGCTTTGCGGCACTTTTTCCATTTTCACCTATAGGATATATGCTTCGATATGGTAATGATGGTGGCTTTTCGTCCTCTGAAAATTCACTCATGTTGGATGGCGCTTTGGAAATTGATATGCAAGATATTGAGGACATGAGCGAAGAGCAGAAAATGTATTATGAAAACTTAAAACGGGATTCTAAAATCTTTAAGAAATTAAATCCGGATTCTATGTCGAAAGAAGAGAAAGAATTTGTAAATCAGTATATGCTGGATTATTGTGGATATTTTGGCATTTCCCCTTTTATTATCAGTAGCTATAATGACATCGAACATAGTGTTTTTTGGGCAAAATATATCCAGCACACACCGAACAATGATTATCGAGTTTTGAAGACAATGATCTTAAAAGATATATATGAAAAAAATGATAATCCTATGGATAAATACTTAGGTCTGGGATATACCTTGAACTATATATATACAGAGGCTGATTATTCATATCAATATTATAGTTATGGCATGGCAGGCATTGTTTTGCTTATTGCCCCATATTTTTGTATGCTGTTATACGTTATCATTCAAGGATTACGGCACTTTAAGGAGATGTTTACATTGGAATGCGCAATGTATGCAATTCCCCCAGTGTTAGGTTTGGCTGTGGCAAAACTTTCAGGACACGTTTTAGAGCGCCAATTGCCGCTTCTCGTTATTGGAATAGTGATGAGCATTTTATTGATTCATACACGAAATGTTTGCGAGAGTCAAGAAGTGCAAGGTTAAGTGAGAAAGGAAACGAAGCTTATGTTTGATAATGGACGTATGACAAAATTGACGCCGGATGTATTGGAAAAATTGTGGGCTGTTCAGATTGAAATTTTAGATGAAATTGTGAGAATTTGTAAGAAATACAATCTTTCCTATTTTTTGAACTTCGGAACATTAATTGGTGCAATCAGACATCGTGGTTTTATACCTTGGGATGATGACCTTGATATAGGAATGCCGCGTGATGATTATGAAACCTTTTTACGAGTGGCTAAAGATGAATTAGATGAAAAGTTTTTTTTGCAAAATTCAGATACTGAAGCACAGCATTGGCTACCATTCACTAAAGTAAGAAAAAATCATACATTATTTGAAGAAGCGTCATTGAAACGTGTGGCAGACACATTTCATAAAGGAATTTTTATAGATATATTTCCGTTAGATTATGTGAAAAAACATGGCGGTTTTTTAGTGCATGCACAATTTATCATGTCGAAAGCAATTAACGAGACAATGTATTATAAGGCGGGAATTTATAGCGGCAAGGAATCACTAAGATATCGTTCTCTTGATATGGTGTTGGCTAAACTTTCATTGAAAACATTGTGTAGATTGCAAAAGAGAATTGCATCCCTACAGGGAAAGGGTAAAAAAGAGTATTTAGCAGATTTTTGCTCATCAAGGAAGTATATGGAATCAATATATCCTGTTGGTTATTTCCTTCCGGTTCAGGAAACGGAATTTGCTGAAAAAAAATTCTGCGTACCAAAAGAGTATGATTTATATTTGAAGATATTATATGGTGATTATATGAAGATGCCGAAAGAAGAAGACCGCGTGAATCATCGTACAATGAAAATCATATTTGATACAACAAAAGAAGAATAAGAGGAATACACATATGGCAGATGTAGAATTGCGGGATTTACAACTATATATGGTTGATATCTTGAAAGAGATTGACAGAATTTGCAAGAAACATGACATTCAATATTTTTTGGCATATGGAAGTTGTTTGGGTGCAGTAAGACACAGAGGCTTTATACCATGGGATGATGACATAGACCTTCATATGAAGGTAGATGATTATCTGAAATTCATGGAAGTGTGCAAAAAAGAATTGAGTGACAAATACTATTTGGAAAGCCATTACAATAATGTGCAGTCATACCAATTTTGGAATCAATTTGGAGTGAAGAATAGTACATCAATCAATTTGTCTATGAGTCACGTACATAGATCATGGGGAATTTGTGTGGATATATTTCCTTTATTCCCATATACCAAGAATCTTGCTATGCAAAGAAAACTTAAGAAGTACTATAAGCTTATGACACTGTTAAGCTTGAAATACTATCATGTAGGTACGTTGAAAAAGGCAAAAGGAATTGAAAAAATCAAGAAAATGGTACATTTACTTATACCTGATAAGATGAATAGTGCACTCTTTCGTTACTATTTCAAAAAGTTGTGTAATACAAAAGGTATGGATCCGACTTGCATAACATCTCATTCGCCATCTTTGCCGGAGGGTGCATACTTTGAAAAAGAGTGGTTTGAGAAGACGGTTGACTTTGAATTTGAAGGTTTGAGTTTACCATGTCCATCCGGCTATGATAAATACCTCAGCATGTATTACCATGATTATATGCAGATTCCAAAGGATAAGACAAAGCACAGCGATGACCCGAATGTCATGATTAAATTTGACGAATGTTATGAAAAATTTTTGACTTAATAGAGAAAAGGATGATAGAAGAAATGAAAAAATATGGTATCATAAGTTATAATATGTATTGTAATTTCACAAATTATGGCTCTGCTCTGCAGACATATGCTTTGCATAAGGCATTGAATCAGATTGCCCCGGAGCAGGTTGAATCTGTAGTCGTTGATTACTGCCCGGATATTCTGGCTGATAAAGATGTGTTGAATCCACTAAAGAATATGTGGGATTCTGATGAAGAATCAAAAAGAATGTGTGAACTCAGTATGCCTGCAATACGCATTAATAATGATAAATTCAATCGGTTTTATAAGGAAAATTATAATATCACAAAAGGGAAATATACCTCGGATAATTTTAATGATATCTTAGGACAAGAACAATTGGATGGCTTTGTGTGTGGCAGTGACACTATTTGGTGTATCCAAGAGTTTGGAGGATTTGATGATGGGTATTTCGGAAATTATCAGGCTATGAAAGATAGCCATACCATCTCATATGCTGCGAGTTTCGGAGATGCAGTTTTTGATGAGAAAGACAGCGAGATACTCAAGGAAAAGTTGCAAAATTATAAAGCAATTGGCGTGAGAGAAAATACCAATATTGACTTTATCAGAGAGAATACAGATGTTTTAGTTGAACGAGTAGTGGATCCGACTTTGTTACTACAAGGAAAGGATTATCAAACGATTACATCAGAGAAAATTTTGGACGAGCCTTATATCTTGTTATATTCCAGAAGATACAATGTGGCAATGGAGCGGTACGCAGATGAATTGGCTCAAAAATTGGGATGTAAGGTAGTGGAGATCAGTCTGCGCGCAACCAATAAGTCAAAGCATATGATGTTTTATGAAGCAGGTGTAGAGGAATTCCTGTCTTTAATTAAACATGCTGAATGTGTGGTAACCAATTCATTCCACGGGGCAATTTTCAGTATTCAGATGCATAAAGAATTCTATATTTTCTCGAGAGAGCAATGTGATACAAAAATAGATGAATTATTAGATATGTTAGGTCTCATGAGCCGCAAGATGATTACGGGTAAAGAAGTGGTGAATGAAGGCATAGATTACGAAAAGGTCGAAGCAATTCTTGAGACAAGAAGAGAACAGTCAAAAGAATATATAAGAAAAGCTTTAGGAGTAAAAGAGTAATATGCAGGGATATCTGGTTTCAAATAAAAAAGAAGAATGTTTTGGCTGCGGTGCTTGTTATCAATGCTGCCCGGTACAGGCTATTTCTATGGAATATGATACAGAAAAATTTTGGTATCCTGTTATTGATGAAGCGAAATGTATACACTGTGATAAATGTAGAAAAATATGTCCGGCAGTAGAACAAAATAGAGAATTGAATGAGATTGAAAACGCGTGGGGTGGATATCATCAGGATGTGAAAGTTCGTGAACAATCCACTTCGGGAGGCGCATTTACTGCGATTGCCGAGGAATGGATCAAAGAGGAAGGCGTGATTTTTGGAGCGGAATTGCAAAAGCCGACAGAAATCGTACATTCCTACGCGACTAGTATGAGTGAAGCTGCTAAATTCAGAAAATCAAAATATTTGCAAAGCGATACAAAAATGACATTTAAGGAAGTGCGTGATTTTCTGAAAGAAGGGAAAAAAGTACTTTATTCAGGAACACCGTGCCAGATTGCAGGATTAAAGAGTTTTTTGGGTAAAGATGCGGGTAATGAGAATTTATTGCTGGTGGAAGTTGTGTGCGAGGGTGTCCCGACACCAATTTTTACCGAGAAACATATTGAATTCTTGGAGAACAAGTATCACAAGAAAGTCACCTACTATGATTGGAGAGATAAGAATCGGAACAAATGGGATTTTCAATTTATGAAAATTGGATTTGAAGATTCCAGTGAATATAAAATCAGCCGATGGTTTAATCCGTTTTGGTCCATTTGGTTGAAGCATTTGATGTCCAGACCATCCTGCTACACTTGTCCATTTGCCACATCGAAAAGAGGGGCAGACATTACGATAGCAGATTTGTGGGGAGTACATCTTTATTGTCCTGAGTTATATGGCAAAAACAAGGGTGCTTCCTTGGTTGTGTGCAACAGCAAAAAAGGTGTAGACTATTGGGAAAAAGTCTTACCTAGTATGCACGGTCATTTTCTGAAGGTGGAGGATGCATTAAGATACCAAAGTCCTATGCGTAAACACATTGACAATAATGAGAAGCGTGAGGAGTTTATACAGGACTTGCAAAAAGAAGAGTATCAGACAATTTGTAAAAAATGGGCTACTAAGCCATCTTTAAAGCTGCTCTATCAAAAGTATGTGTGGGGGAACAGACAAAAGGTGGCATGGTGGAACTTGTTAAATAAGTCTAAGAATGAAAAGGTATAATCGAGATGATAAAAGTAATCACATATGGAACATATGATTTGCTGCATTATGGTCACGTACGCTTGTTAGAGAGAGCCAAAGCGTTGGGAGACTATCTTGTGGTAGGAATCACATCAGATGGATTTGACAAAACAAGAGGGAAAATTAATGTTCAACAACCTCTAATGGAGAGAATTGAAGCTGTGAGATCCTTGGGTATTGCAGATGAAATCATTGTTGAAGAGTATGAAGGACAAAAAATTGATGATATCAAACGGCATAACATCGATATCTTTACAGTTGGTTCAGACTGGGTTGGCGTATTTGACTATCTCAATGAATATTGTAAGGTGGTATATCTGGAACGCACAGCGGGAATTTCCAGTTCTGAAATACGGGCAGAAGAACGTCAAATTTCAATCGGCATTGTGGGGAATTCACGAAACGTCATTGAAAAGTTTGCACGTGAAAGCGTTGCGGTTAATGGCTTGGAAGTAAAGGCTCTTTGTACGGACATGGAAGAAGCCGTATCAGTAGATTTGAAAGAAAAACTTTGGATAACGACCTCTTATGATGCTTTGCTGGAACAGGTGGATGCAGTATATCTCTTGAGCCATCCTACGGAGCATTATGAACAAATTAAGAAGGCGTTACTCTGTGGAAAACATGTATTGTGCGAATCGCCGGTTGCTATTGACAAGGAACAGTGTCAGGAATTATTTGGGATAGCAAGGGAGAAACAGTGCATTCTTATGGAATCGCTGAAAACAGCATACTCTTTGGCTTTTGATCGATTGAAATTGCTGGTAAAAACGGGTGAGATTGGCGAAGTGGTATCAGTCGATGCAACTTGTACGAGTTTGAGAGATATGCCTGTTGACGATGAGGAACGTGTCAAAAAATGGGGAAGCATATATTCTTGGGGACCATATGCACTGTTAGCGGTATTTTCAATCTTAGGAGTTGATTATAAGCAACAGATTATACAGACACGTTTACAAACGAAGAAATACGACTCCTTCACCAAAATTGATTATATCTATGATAGAGCTGTTGCATCCATCAAAGCTGCAAACGGCGTGAAATCAGAAGGTGAGCTCGTTGTTTCCGGTACTAAGGGATACATTTACGTTCCGGCACCATGGTGGAAAACAGATTATTATGAAGTGCGTTATGAGAATTCCCAGAATAATAAACGATATTTTTACCAACTTGAGGGAGAAGGTATTCGTTATATGCTGGTAAGCTTCCTGCGTTCAATAAAGAGTGGCAAGTTAGAGACTTACGTTTCGCCGGATATCACGTATGCAATCAGCGGCGTGATGGAGGATTATAATGCGCGTAGAGGAACAATAGAAATATAGTGACTTTGGAGGTATTGTTATGATTAATTTTACAGTTGGACCAGTTCAATCCAGTGAAGCTGTATGTCAAATGGGAGCAGAGCAGGTACCATACTTTAGAACGGAAGAGTTCTCGAAAGTAATGAAAGAAAACGAGAAATTCATAAAGAAAATGGCATATGCGCAAGAGGATGCGAGAGTTGTTTTTATCACAGGTTCAGGGACCGCATCCATGGAAGCATCTGTTATGAATGCTTTTACCTCACAAGACAAAGTTTTGATTGTCAATGGTGGAAGCTTTGGTCAGAGATTTGTAGAAATATGTCAAATTCATGATATTCCATACACCGAGATAAAGCCGGATTTAGGCAAGACAATAACGGAAGAAATGTTGAGCCAATATTCCGGACAAGGGTATACGGGATTTTTAATCAATATGCATGAAACATCTACAGGTGTGCTCTATGATATGGAGCTGGTAAGTTCTTTTTGTAGAGAAAATCGGTTGTTTTTAGTGGTGGATGCTATCAGTGCATTTATTGCGGATCCATTCAAAATGGAGGAATGGGAAGTGGATATTATGATTACCGGTTCCCAAAAGGCATTGGCGTGTCCTCCGGGGATATCCGTTATTGTTTTGTCACCAAGAGCAGTTGAAAGAGTGAATGCCGCACATGTAAAAAGCCTTTATTTTGATTTGGCATTGGCATTGAAAAATGGAGAACGCGGTCAGACCCCATTTACTCCGGCTGTCGGAATTTTACGTCAAATTAATACAAGGTTAAAAGAAATTGATGAAATCGGAATTGAGGGAGAACGTCAGAAAATACAAGAGTTGGCAGAAGATTTTCGTAATAAAATCAAACACTTGCCATTCGAAATTACATCGGAATCTATGTCAAATGCGGTCACTCCACTTCATCCACTTCATGCGTCAGCGTATCATATTTTTAGTATTCTGAAGGATGAATATGGTATGTGGGTGTGCCCAAATGGCGGTGAATTAGCCGATAAGATATTCAGAGTCGGCCATATCGGGGAGTTGTCTTTAAAGGATAATGCGATACTGGTTCAGGCACTACAAGAATTACATGAAAAGGGATTGTTATAAATGATGGCAGAATTAAAGAATGAACGAAATTACGGTGTTGATTTGCTGAGAATTGTTTCTATGGCAATGATAGCAATGTTACATGTGTTGGGTCACGGTGGTGTCTTGGGAGCCAGTGTCAATCATGTGGTAGGTTATAGTTTCGCCTGGCTTTTGGAATTGGCAGCATATTGTGCAGTCAATTGTTATGCATTGATTTCAGGATATGTTGGGTTCGGAGCTAAATTCAAGTATTCCAATATTGTTGTATTGTATTTGCAAGTTGTCTTTTGGATTGTTTGCTTTACAGCAATATTTGCAGTTGTTATACCTGGTTCAGTTGGCATAAAGGATTTTGTGAAAGCACTATTTCCATTTGCCTTCAATACCTATTGGTATTTCACAGCATATTTTTGTATGTTTTTCTTTATACCATTTATGAATGTTCTGATGCAAAGTTTAAACAAAAAGCAGGCGGGAATGCTAGTTGGAACTATCATACTGATATTTTCTGTATTACCTACTGTTTTTCAAAATGATATGTTTAAACTAAGTAAAGGTTCAAGTGCGTTTTGGTTGGCCATGCTTTATCTTATTGGTGCATATATAAGAAAATACGGCTCAGAAATAAGGGGGACAAAAAAAGCGTATCTACTTATGTATGTCGCATGTGTTGTGGTTACATGGCTAAGTAAATGCGGAGTAGAATTGATTACCAAAAGGCAACTAAGCAACAGCAGTGATTCGTCACCGCTTATAAGCTATGTTTCGCCAAGTGTTTTGTTGGCAGCGATTGCGTTGCTACTATTCTTTGCCAATATGAACTTAAATAAGTATGTAATTAAGATGGTATCCTTTTTTGCACCGTTGACTTTCGGTGTATATTTAGTACATGAAGAGCCATTGGTGCGAGAATATGTGATTAGCGGAAGATTTGAAGTGTACGGTAGTTTCAACCCGATACTCATGATTTTCTGTGTGTTCGGAACAGCAATTGTAATATGGTTGGTATGTTCACTTATAGATTATGTTCGAGCGTATTTATTCCGAATTTGTAAAATAAAAGAAATTTGCAGTTGCGTGAAAATCTTTAAGAATCTTGAATAATAATAAAATAAGGTGTATCATAATACAGATGACAAATAAGTTTGTTTGAAGAGGGAAGTATAAATGACAAGCGAAAGAAGAAAACAAATTAGAAGAAGAAGAAAAAGAAAAAATAAAAACAAATTCCTTACATGGTTTAAGAAATTAAGTATATTATCGAAAATTTTATTTGTATTGGGAATCATCATTGCCTGTATGATAATTACGATTATAACTTATGTTGCAATTATGTTAGGGAAGGTCCATAAGGAAGATATTGACGAGAAAGATATTCATATCAATGAGTTGGATGCATCAGTGGGAGAGGGATACACCAACTTTGTGCTGTTTGGAGGAGACTCGCGTTCGGGAAATGTCACCAAGAATCTTAATACCGACTCTATTATCATTGTGAGTTTGAATAATGAAACAAAACAGGTGAAGCTTGTTTCTGTATATCGAGACACCCTGCTTGACCTTACAAATGGAAAAATCAGGAAGTGCAACAGTGCATACAGTAACGGAGGAGCAAAACAGGCCATTAATATGCTGAATATGAATCTCGACTTAGATATTAAAGACCATGTCACCGTAAACTTTGCTGCTGTGGCAGACGTGATTGACATGGTTGGCGGTATTGAAATTGATGTTTCAGCAAAAGAGTATAAGGAAGTAAATAAATTTATTGGCGAGACCGCACGAGTGGTAGGTAAGAAAGCAAAGTATCTCACCCATGCAGGAGTACAGACATTGGATGGGGTGCAAGCAACAACCTATGCGAGAATTCGTAAGAATGTTGGAAATGACTTTGCAAGAACAGAGAGACAACGACTCGTGATAGAAAAAGTTGTAGAGAAGGCAATTCGCTCGGACTTGGCGACAATTCATAGGATTATTGACAAGGTTGCACCGAATATTTCTACAAGTCTTAGTTCGGAAGAGATTTTATCTTACGCGGCTGATTTTGCAAAATATTCGATTGGAGAAACAGCAGGATTCCCGTTTGTAAAAGGTAGTGGTACCATTCCGGGAAGAGGAAGTAGCGTATATCCAATTACCCTGGAAAAAAATGTATCGCAATTGCATGAATTTTTGTATGGTACAAAGGACTATCAACCATCTTCAAAGGTTGTGGAAATCAGTGGTGAGATAGCCTATATTGTAGGTAACAGAAAACCGGATAAGGATACTACAAGTACTGGAAATAATAACAATACACCTGAGGACCCGACAACAGATAATCCGGAAGATCCGAATAATCCGACAAACCCGGAAGAACCAAATAATCCGGACAATCCGACAAATCCGGAAGACCCGAATAATCCGGATAATCCGACAAACCCGGAAGATCCAAATAATCCGAATAACCCGACAAATCCGGAAGACCCAAATAATCCGGACAATCCAACAAATCCGGAAGACCCGAATAATCCGGACAATCCAAACAATCCGACAGACCCGGAAACCCCGGAGAATCCGGATGAACCAACTGGACAGGAGCCGACGACTCCGGGAGCTTCAAGTGGCGCTGGGCAAAACGGAGGTAACACCGGCGGAGAAATATGATTTAAAACATGAATTTTTAGCGTAGCAGTCATAATGTCAAAGGATTGCTACGCTATTTTTATAAAAAAATCATAATTCAGTTTGTTTTCTGGATGAGTTGATATATAATGATATCATAGTTCATAAAACATCAGGGGAGATACATATGAAACAGGGGAGAAGCTTAAAGGCTGCAAAAGCAGAGCGGGCAGCTAAAAAGAGACGTGCAAAGAGGCGAAGAAGAATCATTGTCCTACTTGTTGAGATTATCATCTTTGCGATATTGCTTACGATTGCGTATGCGATGTGGAAATATGACAAAATACAGCTACAGAGTTTTGAAGAGGGCGAAATTCAACATAACGAAGGAGTGAAGCTGGAAGGATACACCACAATCGCGTTATTCGGGGGCGATTCCAGAGAGGGAGCGTTGGAGGAAGGTACGCATGCAGACACCATTATGGTTGTGAGTATTGATGATGAAACCAAAGAAGTAAGAATCGTGTCAGTGTATCGGGATTTGCTTGTGAAACGTCCGAATGATGAACTTGGCAAGGCTAACAGCGCTTATTTTTATGGTGGGTCAAAAGATGCGATTAACATGTTGAATTATAATTTTGATTTGAACATAGAGGATTATGTGACTGTTAATTTTTCGGCTGTTGCAGAAGTGGTTGATTTGTTAGGTGGTATAGAAATCGATGTGACGGACGAGGAGGCAGAAGAAATCAATAATTATATTGATGAGACGGCAAATTCTGTCGGCAAGAAAGCGGTTCGCATGAAGGGAGGCTTGCAGACTTTAGATGGTGTACAAGCTGTCACTTATGCTCGTATTCGAAAAAATGTGGGCGGTGATTTTGCCAGAACAGAAAGACAGCGGCTTGTGATTCAAAAGCTGGTTGAAAAAGCTAAAGCAACCGATTTACTAAGCTTAAATAACATTATTGATGCAGTAGTTTCTAATTTGTCAACAAATATTACCTTCAGTGAAATGACAGGATATGCTTCCGATATACTTTCCTATAAAATTTGTGAAAGTGCTGGCTATGCATTTGAATATACAGACGGAAATATTGAAGGAATTGGAAGCGTAGTTGTACCGTTAGGAGTTTTGGAAAATGTAGAAGAATTACATGCATTTTTGTATCCAAAAACGGATTATATTGCATCTGAAAACGTAAAGAATATTGCACAAGAGATTGAAACGGTAAGTGGTTATACGAGAGAAGATCATGAGGAATAAAAGAGAGAGGAAAATGAAATGAAGAAATATGATTATTTGGTAGTAGGAGCCGGATTGTTTGGAGCTGTATTTGCACAGCAGGCCAAAGAAGCGGGAAAAAAGGTGTTAGTAATAGACAAACGACCGAATATAGCAGGAAATGTGTATACAGAAGAGGTGGAAGGAATTAATGTACATAAATATGGGGCACATATTTTCCATACTAACAATAAAGAAGTATGGGATTACATTACACGTTTCGCGGATTTTAACCGCTTTACAAACAGCCCGGTGGCAAACTACAAGGGAGAATTGTATTCACTTCCTTTTAACATGTACACGTTTAATAAAATGTGGGGCGTTGTGACACCGGAAGAGGCAGCGAAAAAAATTGAAGAACAGAGACAAGAGGCGGGGATTACAGAACCGAAGAATCTGGAAGAACAGGCTATTTCCTTGGTAGGAAAGGATATTTTTGAAAAACTGGTTAAAGGATATACAGAAAAACAGTGGGGACGTGAGTGTAAGGATTTGCCGGCCTTTATTATCAAACGTTTACCAGTGCGATTGACATTTGATAATAACTATTTCAACGCCCTGTATCAAGGAATCCCGATGGGTGGTTATACAAAGATGGTTGCAAATTTACTACAAGGAATTGAAGTACAATTGAATGCGGACTATCTGGAACAGGTGAATGAATGGAAAGCTCTCGCTGACAAGGTAATCTATACAGGAGCTATTGATGAATACTTTAACTATCAACTCGGCACATTAGAGTATCGCAGTGTACGTTTTGAAACAGAGGTCTTGGATATACCGAATTTCCAAGGGAATGCAGCTGTGAACTATACGGATAGAGAAACACCGTGGACGCGTATTATTGAACATAAGTGGTTTGAATTTGGGACACAGGAAAAAACGGTCATCAGCCGTGAATACAGTAGTGAGTGGAAGAAGGGTGATGAACCATATTATCCGGTGAATGACGAGAAAAATGAAAAGATGTACAGACAGTATAAAGAACTGGCAGAGCAGGAGGAGCAAGTTATTTTCGGAGGTCGTCTAGGCGAGTACAAGTATTATGATATGGATGCTGTCATTGCATCAGCTCTCACACTGAGTAAAAAAGAATTAGGATAAACAGAACACATCAAAACTTCTAGACAAGAAATTTAAAATAATGTAAAATGAATAAATAATGTCAAAAGAAAAAAGAAAGAGGATGCAGATATGAAAATGATGAAAAAATTAGCAACACTGTTGTTAGCTATTTGCTTAGTAGTTCCTTGTTTTTCCATGGTGTCATTTGCGGCAGATGGAAAGATTATGTTTACGGACCCGTCTACAAAAGTAGGTGAAACATTAGAAGTTACCGGTGTTGTTCAAAAATCAAGCGGTACCTTAGGGAAAATAGAAATTGTAATGACCTATGATACGGGATATCTCAAATTCAAAAGCGGAGAAGGACTTGCAGAGTCAGCAAGTGGTAAAATCACGTATACTGCGGATGCGACCAATGATACGGGTTCCAGAAAAGAGTTCAAAATAGTATTTGATGTTTTAAAGGAAGGAACAACCAAATTAGCAATAGAGTCTGCTACCATTAAAAATGTGTCCGGAACAGTCATGGATTACACGAAGGGTTCTTCGAAAATAACGATTGCAGCAGGCGAGCCTACAACAACTACTGACCCGAGTGATGAAGAAGATGAAACACCGGGAACAGTAGATACGGATAATGCAACCGTTGATATTGCAGGAAAGCTATACACATTCTCAAATGAGATTCCGGAGAATGAAATTCCGGAAGGTTATACAGCATCCCAATTAGAATATGATTTAAAGCAATATAATGTTGTATATAGCGAAGCATTTGGATTGTCCTTGGCATATATGATAGGAGCAGATGGTGAAGGACAACTTTTCATGTATGTAGAAGAGGATGCAACCTTTGCACCATACGAGGAAATCAAAGTTTCTGATGAGGTACGCATCGCGTTGCTGACGGATGTGTCAGAGATTGCACTTCCAAAAGATTTTATTGAGACAGAAGTGGTGTTGAACGGTCATGGATTCCCGGCATGGAAGGTTCAAGGGGATGAAGAATACTTCGTCATGTACGCAGTGAATAATCGCGGAGAGAAATCGCTGTATCAATTGGATAATACAGAAAAAACCTATCAAAGATTTGTAGCTCCTGATGTTGTTGAAGACGACACAGATGATTCGTTTATTGGAAAGTTTAGCGCGGCTCTGCAGAAACACATGGATTATGTGATTCTTGGAACCGGTTTGGGATTTCTTCTATTCATTATTATCATCGTTATTTTAAGTGTGAAATTATATAATCGTAATGCTGAGTTGGATGAAATTTATGATGAATACGGCTTGGATGAAGAAGACGAGGAAGACGAGCAAACTGAAGATGACGATTATGACGATTATGACGATAGCGAAGAAGAGCAAGATGAAGACAAAGAGATGGAACTGTTTGTTCAGCAAGGTATGAAGGAAGTATTCCCGGAAGAAGATAATCAAGAAGACGAAGCGGAAGAGGTGCCTGTTGAAGACGACGACGAAGTCGAGGAAATGGTTGTTGAACCGGTTAAAAAGGAAAGCCAAAATACAGTCGAGATTCCTGTTGAGAAAGTAGTTGAAAAGATTACTGAGGAAGAGAGCACTCTGGGCGATGCGTTAGCAAAACAAAAAGAAGAATTTTATGATGACGATGAAGACGATGTTTTGGATAATTTTTCAATGGACTTTATTGATTTAGATGACTAATATGATAGAAATGGAGATGTTAGAGCATCTCCATTTTTATAGGTTATAAAAACACATTTTATTCACAAATCTCTGTTAGACTACAACATAGAAATGAAAGATGTGAATGGAGGAAGATATACTATGAGTGAAGATAGATATGAGCCATATCAATACGGCGAACCGGAAGAACCACAGTTTGCAGAACCGGATTTGCTGGACGAGTTAGAAAAGCATAATCAGGAAGAGAATACATCAGTTGAGGAACACGCTGAAAGTGTAGAGCCTAAGCAGGATGAAGGAAAACAATCGGTGCCGAGATATGATTACAGTTCGTATGAGACAACGCAGAACCAGCAGACGAGTAGACAACCTCAGAATCAGAATTCAAATGGTGGATTTAAGGCACTGAAGGTGATGGGCTTGGCTATTTTATTTGGTGTGGTGGCCAGCGCGGTGTTTAGCGGTTCGAATTATTTGTTTGAACGTTACATTGGCGGGACTTCAAATAAAAATCATTCCGAAGGAAAACAAGAAATCGATTCAACTACCATTGTGGAAGGTACAGGAACAAGTGTAGAGTCGAATATTGCAGATGTGGCAGAGGGTGTGATGCCTTCTGTTGTATCGATTACAAACATCAGCATCCAAGAAGTGAGGGATTACTTCTTTGGCGGGACAACCAGATACGAGGTGCCAAGTAGTGGTTCGGGTATTATTGTCGGAAAAAATGAAACAGAATTATTAATTGCAACGAACAACCATGTGGTGGAGGGCAGCGAAACGCTTACAGTTGCTTTCATTGATGGGACGAGTGTAAATGCACAAATCAAAGGTACGGATTCAGATATAGACCTTGCTATTATATCTGTGTCTCTGGCGGAACTGGAAGAAGGTACTTTAGATACAATCAAAATAGCTGTTCTTGGAGATTCAGATGCTCTTCGCGTGGGAGAACCGACAATTGCAATTGGGAATGCCCTAGGCTATGGACAATCTGTGACAGCGGGTATTACGAGTGCATTGGGAACAACAATTGAAGGATACGAAGGCAAACTCATACAAACAGATGCGGCGATTAATCCGGGAAACAGCGGTGGAGCACTTTTGAATTCCAATGGGGAAGTAATCGGAATTAATACTGCAAAAATCAAAGATGAATCCGTAGAGGGAATGGGCTATGCAATACCGATTTCTGATGTTCTCGATACATTGAAAGAACTAATGAATAAAGAGACTCGCACGAAAGTTCCGGTGGATGAACGCGGTTATATTGGTATTGAACCGGTTAGTGTTACAGCAGAAATGTCTCAGCAATTTGGTATGCCGAAGGGTGTTTGTGTTTCAAACATTTTGGAAGGAAGCGCGGCAGAAAAAGCAGACCTCCCATTATACTGTGTCATTACAGAAGTAGAAGGATATAATGTGGATACCGTGGAAGAACTACAAGAGCAACTACAATATTACAGAGCCGGTGAGAAAATAGAGCTTACCATCATGGTTCAAAACAGAAAAGGTTATGAAGAAGAGAAGATAGAAATTACGCTGGGTAAAGCAAATTAATTTTGAGAGGAAGGACAAAAGTTCTTCCTCTTTTTTTGAGAATGTGTTATGATGAGTAAAGATTTTATGTTGGAGGTACATATAATGGATAAATTTCAGGAATTAAAATTAATAGATATGGAAGTTGCCAATGCGATTGAAGCAGAAAGAGAAAGACAAAATTCTCATATCGAGCTCATTGCGTCTGAAAACTGGGTAAGTGAAGCTGTTTTGGAAGCAATGGGAAGCATTTTGACCAATAAATACGCAGAAGGATATCCTGCAAAACGCTATTATGGCGGATGTGAATGTGTGGATGTTGTAGAGGACCTTGCGAGAGAACGTGCGAAAGAATTGTTTGGCTGTGATTATGCCAATGTTCAGCCACACTCAGGTGCACAGGCAAACATGGCTGTGTTCTTTGCAATGTTGCAACCGGGAGATAAGGTGCTTGGAATGAACCTTGACCACGGCGGACATTTATCCCATGGTTCACCGGTTAATATGTCCGGTAAGTATTTTAATGTTGTTTTTTACGGTGTAGAAGAGGACGGATTTATCAATTATGAAAAAGTACGCGAAATTGCAATTCAGGAGCAACCAAAGCTGATTATTGCCGGTGCCAGCGCATATGCAAGAACAATTGATTTTAAGAAGTTCAGAGAGATTGCAGATGAAGTGGGAGCATACTTGATGGTGGATATTGCACATATTGCAGGTCTTGTAGCTGCAGGTGTTCATCCATCTCCAATACCGTATGCAGATGTTGTAACAACTACAACACACAAAACCCTTCGCGGACCACGTGGCGGTATGATTCTTTGCAATCAGGAAGCGGCAGATAAATTTAACTTCAATAAGGCGATTTTTCCGGGTATCCAGGGTGGCCCATTAATGCACGTTATCGCAGGAAAGGCAGTTGCATTACAGGAAGCACTTCAACCGGAGTTTAAGACATATCAGGAACAAATCGTGAAAAATGCAAAGGCACTTTGTGAAGGTTTAATGAAGCGTGGAGTGAAAATTGTATCCGGTGGTACGGATAATCACTTGATGCTTGTTGATCTTAGCGGAACCGATATCAGCGGAAAAGATTTGGAAAAACGTCTGGACCGTGCTCATATTACATGTAACAAGAACACTATTCCAAATGACCCGCGTTCTCCATTTGTTACAAGCGGTGTTCGTCTCGGAACACCTGCAGTAACCACAAGAGGATTAGTGGAAGCAGATATGGATGTCATTGCGGAAGCTATTGCACTTGTGATTGAAAGTGAAGACAACATTGAAAAAGTAAAAGGAATGGTAGCTGAATTAACAGCAAAATATCCGTTGAAATAATCATACATATTATTCTGATTTCTCCTAATACTAACCAAAACGGAAAGGAATAGGTGGGTATGGAGACAACAGATACAATTAAACTATTACGGGAATGTGATGCAGGGAGCAAGATGGCAGTCACATCCATTGATGAATTGATGGACAAGGTTTCGGATTCGGAATTGGCAAGCCTATTGGAAGAAAGTAAAAAACACCATGAAAAACTGGGCAATGATTTACACTCCATGTTGGAAGATAAAGATTCTGATGAGAAAGAGCCTAATTCTATGGCTAAGGGTATGTCAAAGCTGAAGATTAATTTTAAAATGGGGATGGACAATAGTGATGCCATGGTGGCAGACCTGATTACAGATGGCTGTAATATGGGTGTAAAGTCCTTGTATAAATATATGAATCAGTATTCCTGCGCAGAGGAATCTGCAAAAGATATCTGTAAGAGATTAATCGGAATTGAAGAAGAACTCTGTGAAAAGCTGAGGAAATTTTTGTAGAATTCTAAAATAAATATGTTATAATTATCTTAGGTACTCAATAGTAAGGTGTTTGGGGCATTTATGCCCTAAGCATACTTGCTATTTTTTTATTGATTTTTTCGGAAGGAAAGGGATAACATGAAACGAATTGTAGCAATTATTTTAAGTGTATACCTCTTTCGAATACACATATGACAGCAATGGAAATATAAGCAGTATTACAGAAAAAAACGGAAACGAGACCAGAACAAAATCTTACGTTTATGATTCGTTAAATAATGGAATGTCATTTGTGTGGGAACATGGAAGAAAGCTTAGTAAGACTGTACTATCTGACGGAACAGAAGTAAGCTATACATATAATACAGACGGTATCCGCATCAGAAAAACTGTAGGAAATGTATCAACAGAATATTTTACTGATTCATCAGGTGTAATACATGCATTAAAACAGGGAGATGTAATAGGAATGGTTGCAGAAGACCTTACTCTTGTGGTATCCTATGAGTATAATAGTTGGGGCAAGACTATCGATGTAAGCGGAAGTCTGTCAAAGACATTAGGCAACCTGAATCCTTTTAGATATAGAGGATATGTATACGATGCTGAGACGGGATTCTGGCTGCTATAGGAGCATTGTTTATAGCAGTTGATAATATTGTAACAGGAATTGATCGAACCATAACAGGAAAATCGGTTGCAAAAGAAAAGGAAGAAGCAAAGGCGAAGGTTGTTGCTAAATTGAGTGAAAAACAATACAATTATTGGGCGGCAACTATACAAAATGGAACAGTAATGCCAATAAAATCACTTACATATGCACAAGCATGTGTGTGGGCAGATGCGGGGAATAATTTGCTTTGTAGAAACCGCGCATCCGCTATTACTATTGTAAAATTTTACCCTTCAGCGAGATGGGATCCTGCGCATGGCAGAGGACGGGATACTTGAATCATTATCATTTGAGCTCGGCTCATACTAATCATATATGGTATTATGGAGAATAAAATGAGAAAAATAATTTATTTTAATAATGATAATCAAAGAACAGATTATTGTTGTGGAGAAAGATATTATCATTTTTTAGACTATGCTTTTGAGAAAACAGATTATTTCATGTTAGTATATGTGAATTATTTTGGAAAAGGCTATACCAAAATTATGAAGACTTACAGAAATATGTTAAAACCTTTCGAAGTAAAAAGTCGAACAAATCCAAGTTGGCCTGGTACATTGGGACAAGTTTGTCCCAATACTACCTATAAAATCGTTTTTTATCGTACCAGCAAACAGGCAAAAGAAATATTAGAAAATGTTGAGAAAATGAGTGACTGGTCATGCCCAACATATCCACAGGATTTAGCTTTTTTTAAAGGAAATCAATGCTGGTTTTATTCAGTGGGGCATGAAAAAATAGCAGCAATCATTCATGCAACAGAAGAAGATTTGGAGTTTTTGGAAAAAGAAGGACTTGCATTAAAAGAGAATGCATATAAACCAGAAGATGACTATTACAACGCATATGACGAAAGGATTATTCTTGAGGAATAATTTTATTGAATGAGGAAGAGTCTGTTGTGACAGGTTCTTCCTCATTGACAGTGTAGAATGATAATGCTACCATGAATGTGTCCCTGTAGGGAATACCAGAAAGGTGATTTTATGATTACACAAAAATTTAAAATAACAGGCATGACCTGTGCTGCATGTAGCAGCGCGGTAGAACGTGTCACAAGAAAAATGGATGGTGTTGCAGAAAGCAATGTCAATCTGACCACAGCCCTTCTGACGATAACGTATGATGAGGCGAAAGTAACACCAGAACTTATTATAAAAAAAATAGACCGGGCTGGATTTGGGGCAGAACTTTACATTGAGGAAACAAAGACGGAGACAGGAGACGAGGAATTAGAAAAGACAAAGTTCCGTTTGGTTTGCAATATTATCTTGTCAATTCCATTGCTGTACATATGCTTTGGTCATATGCTGCCAATCACACTTCCGCTTCCGGTATTTATGGACATGCACCATGCACCGTTTCCATTTGCTCTTGTGCAAATGGTACTCACGATGTTTGTGTTAATTAATGGTCGTAAATTCTATATTGTGGGATTCAAAAGTTTGTTCAAAGGGCATCCGAATATGGATTCCTTGGTGGCAATCGGAACAGGAAGTGCGTTTATCTACAGCCTGGTAATGACCATTTTGATACCGACTAAACCAGATTGCGTTCATAGTCTGTACTATGAATCAGCGGCTGTTGTAGTAACCCTTGTCATGCTTGGAAAGTACATGGAGGGACGCAGCAAGAATAAGACTTCTGAGGCGATTCGAAAGTTGATGGAACTTGCACCGGATACAGCCATCGTTCTTAAGGAAGGGCAGCAGATAGAACTTTCGGTGGAACAAGTGAAAGTAGGTGACTTGATTCTCATCAAGCCGGGTAGCCGTATCCCACTTGATGGCATCGTGACGGATGGTAATACAAGTGTAGATGAATCCATGCTGACGGGAGAGAGTGTTCCGGTTGAAAAGTCTGAGGGCGACGAAGTGATCGGAGGAAGCGTCAATTTTCAAGGTGCAGTCACTGTGAAAGTTACACATGTAGGTGCGGATACTACACTTGCTAAGATTGTAAAAATGATGGAAGATGCGCAGGGGAAAAAAGCGCCGATATCTAAACTGGCAGATACAGTGGCAGGATATTTCGTCCCGGTGGTTATGGCAATTGCGGTAATTGCAGCTGTTGTTTGGGCAATCCTGGGACATGATATAGCGTTTGTTTTGACCATATTTGTATCCGTATTAGTCATTGCCTGTCCATGTGCACTGGGCTTGGCTACACCTACTGCAATTATGGTTGGAACCGGCCTTGGTGCGAATCACGGAATCTTAATTAAGAGTGGGGAAGCACTTGAAATCGCTCATAAAGTGAATGCAGTTGTGCTTGACAAAACAGGAACGATTACGGAAGGGAAACCTGCGGTAACAAAAGTGCTTAGCCATACAATGACAGAAGACAAGCTTTTGCAGATTGCGGCATCTAGTGAGCAGATGTCAGAGCACCCACTGGGTCAGGCGATTGTAAATGGTGCCAAGGAAAAAGAAATCAAACTGTTGCAAGTCACTGAATTCCAAAGTATTACGGGACAAGGAATTCAGGCTTTGATAGAAAATACCATTTACTATATTGGCAATAAAACGCTTTGTTTGGAGCAAAATCTTGACTTTTCTGAATATGAACAAGAAACATTGCAAATGGCAAATGAAGGGCAGACGCCAATGTTTGTCGGATGCAATGGAAAAGTAATCGGCATTGTATGTGTCGCAGACACATTGAAACCAACAAGTAAAGACGCTATTTCCAAAATAAAAGGATTAGGAATTGAAGTGTACATGTTGACCGGAGATTATCGTCTGACAGCAGATTATATCGGCAAGCAGGTTGGTGTAGACCATGTCATTGCGGAAGTTTTGCCGCAGGATAAGGTAGGTGTTGTTGAAAGACTGCAGAATGACGGAAAATATGTTATGATGGTGGGAGACGGTATTAACGATGCTCCGGCGCTCGTTCAGGCAAATGTAGGAGTTGCTATCGGCAACGGAAGCGATATCGCACTGGATTCCGGCGACATGGTGTTGATGAAATCAGATTTAAATGACGTTTATAAAGCCATTAAACTGAGTAAAGCAACCATTCGGAATATCAAACAAAACCTGTTCTGGGCATTCTTCTATAATGCATGTGGTCTTCCATTAGCAGCAGGAGCGCTGTATGTAATTAATGGAATGTTGCTGAGCCCGATAGTGGGTGGATTTGCGATGTCATTCAGTTCTGTGTGCGTGGTGGGGAATGCACTGCGTCTTCGCAGAGAAAAACTAAAATAAGGAGGATAAAAACATGGCAGTAATCAAAGTTGCAGATATGCACTGTGAAAAATGTGTATCAAGAATTACAAATCTTTTGACAGAGGAAGGCTTAGACTTTTCTATAAGTCTTGCTGATAAAACTGTAACAATCAATGGATGCCAACATTGTGTCAAAACAGCTTTGGAGGCATTGGATGACCTAGGTTTCGAAGGTATTGTCGAATAAAAAAGGAAAAAATAACCATTTTAATCTAAAAGATTGAAAAAGAGCGGAATTTCGTGTATAATGTATCTATATGGGGAGAAACGAAATTTTGTAAAGGGGAGATACAATGAGAAAAATCCGTAAAACACTTATTCCATCGTTACTGATAGTGTGTGTGTTTGCCACAACCGTGCTTGCCGCACCGTCGCTGGAAGATAAAAAGGAACAGGCACAGCAAGAAGTGCAGTCCCTTCAGGCAGAGTTGACAGAGCTGATGACAGAGATTAATGTTACTGAGCAGAAGCTGGTTGAAACAGGGGAAGCTGTCCTTGATGCAACACAACGTTTGGAAGAAGCGAAGAAAAAAGAACAACAGCAGCATGATAATATGATTAAGCGTATTGTTGTCATGTATGAAACAGGAAACAGCAGCATCTTACAGATTTTGATGGAGTCCGGAAGCATAGCTGACATGTTACAGAATCTCGAAAACGTACAGGCAATACATGAGTATGACCGAAAAGCTTTAAATGATTATATCGCTGTTAAGGAAGAAATTGCAGAGTTAAAAGTGAGTTTGGAAGAAGAGCAGGCCTCTTTGCAAAAGCTTCAGACTCAACTTTCTAAAAAAGAAAAAGAATTAAATAATAAGATTTCAGCAAAGAAAGCAGAAGTCGAAGATTTAGAAGAAAAGATTGCAGAAGCAGCAAGAAAGGCAGCAGAGGAAGCAGAACGTAAACGTCGTGAGGAAGAGGAAAAGCGAAATCAGCAGACGATTACGAACGGCAACAATTCTTCAGGCGGCAGAGATTATGTAGGAAACGGAGACCAAAGTGTAGGTGATGCCATCGTTGCAGCAGCCAGAACCTACTTGGGTGTTGACTATGTATGGGGCGGTAACGGTTATAATGGAATCGATTGTTCCGGTCTTACAAAAGCAGCACATAAGGCTGTCGGTATTACCATTGACCGCTGGTCAGGGCATCAGGCAATTGGCGGAAAGAAGATAAACAGCCTGGCAGAAGCACTTCCGGGAGATATTATCTGCTATTCAGGTCATGTTGCAATCTATATAGGAAATTATCGAGTAATTCATGCACCGCACACGGGAACCGTGGTGAAGGAAGCAACGGTATATTTAAAAGAAATTATAGCCATTCGAAGATATTGGTAGTACATAGAGCTGTAGATTTGCTGTAAATGCAAATTTACAGCTTAATTTTTATAAAAGTGCTTGCAAATTTTGGCATGTCTATGCTATACTACGAATGTTGCAAAAAAATCACATATATGGTTATCTCTGCAGGTGCCTGTTTTTCCTTACGTTCGAAAACGGGTGGCAGAGCGTGAAGTATATGGAAGAAAAAAACCAAAATGGAGGAAAGAGAAATGAACGTTATCTCAATGAAACAATTATTAGAAGCAGGTGTTCACTTTGGACATCAAACAAGAAGATGGAACCCTAAAATGGCTGAGTACATCTACACAGAAAGAAATGGTATTCATATCATTGACTTACAAAAGTCAGTTGGTAAAGTAGATGAAGCTTACAAAGCAATCTTTGATGTTGCTGCAGAAGGTGGCACAATCCTTTTCGTAGGAACAAAGAAACAAGCTCAGGATGCTGTTAAATCAGAAGCTGAACGTTGTGGAATGTTCTACGTAAGTGAAAGATGGTTAGGAGGTATGTTAACAAACTTCAAAACTATCCAAGGTAGAATCAACCGCTTAAAAGATATCGAAAGAATGGCAGAAGATGGAACATTCGAAGTATTACCTAAGAAAGAAGTTATCGAACTCAAAAAAGAGTGGGAAAAACTTGAAAAGAACTTAGGCGGAATCAAAGAAATGAAGAAAGTTCCGGATGCAATCTTTATCGTAGACCCTAAGAAAGAAAAAATCTGTGTTCAAGAAGCACATACATTAGGAATTCCACTTATCGGTATTGCTGATACAAACTGTGATCCAGAAGAATTAGATTACGTAATTCCAGGTAACGATGACGCTATCAGAGCAGTAAAATTAATCGTTGCAAAAATGGCAGATGCAGTTATCGAAGCAAACCAAGGTGAAACAGCTGTTGAAGCTGTATACGAAGAAGTAGCTGAAGAAGCAGTTGCAGAAGAATTCGTAGAAGAAGTTGCAGAAGAAGTAGCTGAAGAAGCTTAAGATTTCAAACATCAGTATGGAGGAAATAACTATGGCAATTACAGCAAGTATGGTAAAAGAATTAAGAGAAATGACAGGCGCAGGTATGATGGACTGTAAAAAAGCTCTTACAGAAACAAACGGAGATATGGATGCAGCTGTTGAAGTATTAAAGAAAAGCGGTGCAGCTAAAATGGCAAAGAAAGCTTCTCGTATTGCAGCTGAAGGTATCACACGTGTTGCATTCAATGACAACGAAGTAGTTGTTACAGAAGTAAACTCTGAAACAGACTTTGTTGCTAAAAACGAATTGTTCCAGAGCTTTGTACAATTAGTAGCTGATACAGCACTTGTTTCAGGATTAAATGGTGGTAACAATGGTGAAGATGTAGAAGCACTTCTTGAAATGAATGGTCTTAAGGACGAGTTGATTGAAAAAACTGCTACAATTGGAGAAAAATTATCTGTACGTAGATTTGCAAAAGTTTCAGGAGAATGTGTAGCTAGCTACCTTCATGCAGGCGGTAAGATTGGTGTAATCATTGCAGCAGATGGTGCGTCAGATGTAAAAGAAGCACTTACAAATGTTGCTATGCAGGTTGCAGCTATGAAACCGGAATATATCAGCAAAGATGAAATTGATGCAACAAACCTTGCAAAAATCAGAGAAATCATTGTTGAATCTTCATTAAATGATCCAGCAAACCTTCCAAAACCAGTATTAAATGTTTTAATCAGCAAGGCTTGTGATGAAAAACTCTGGAGCGACGAAGACATCGCTGTATATGAAGAGCAAAAGAATAACAAATATTTATTCAACTTCCTTTCAGACGAAGCAAAAGCTACACTTGTAACTTTAGCTATGGCAGACAAGGAAAACATCATGGCAAATAAGATTTTCGGTGGAGCAATTGAAGGTCGTGTTTCTAAGCAATTAAAAGATATCTGCTTATTAGACCAGGTTTATGTAAGAGCAGAAGATGGAAAACAAACTGTTGCTGCATACCTTAAATCTGTAAACAGTGCTCTTGTAATCAAGAGTGTAGTTCGTTTCGAAGTAGGCGAAGGTATGGAAAAGAAAGTTGATGACTTCGCAGCAGAAGTTGCAGCTCAAATGGGACAATAATTTAACAATCTAAAGCCTTGTAATTGATAGTCAGTTACAAGGCTTTTTGTGACAAAGGAGAAAACGACATGAATACCATTATGATAGCGATTAGACTTCTGGGCGGTTTAGCCATGTTCCTCTATGGTATGGAGGTCATGGGAGATGGATTAAAGCAAGGTTCCGGAACTGCACTGAAGAATGTTTTGGGAAAACTGACTCAGAATGTATTTTTAGGTTTACTTACCGGTACCTTAGTAACAGCTATTATCCAAAGCTCCACAGCAACGATAGTATTAACCGTAGGTCTAATAGGGGCCGGAGTGTTAAATTTGAAGCAGGCTGTAAGTATTGTATTAGGTGCTAACATTGGTACTACAGTAACCGCACAGCTTATTCGACTCATGGACATTGAATCTTCAGAAGGTTCTGTTTTAAGCTTCTTTAAACCGGATACACTTGCGCCGATAGCATTGATTATCGGTATTGTGTTTATTATGTTTATCAAAAAAGAAAGAACCAAAAATATAGGAACGATTGCACTCGGATTCGGGGTACTGTTTACAGGATTAATGTCTATGACAGCAGCTGTTGACCCATTGGCAGAGTCACAAGCGTTTGTTGATGTACTTGCTTATTTTAGTGATATACCGGTTTTGGGAATTTTTACAGGTTTGATTCTTACTGTAATAATTCAGAGTTCTTCCGCAATGGTAGGTATCCTGCAAGCATTGTCTTCAACAGGGGTGATTACCTTTGAACTGGTATATCCGATGATTATGGGTATCAACCTGGGTACTTGTGTGACTACAGCTATGGTATGTTCCATTGGATCATCAAAGGATGCAAAGCGTACAGGTGTTGTACATATTGTGTTTAATACAATCGGTACGATTCTCTTCATGATTGTCATGACAGCTATTCGTATGTGTGGTGGTTTTCCGGGATTGTGGGAAAGTGTATCAGATAGTGGTGCAATTGCCGATTTCCAAACCATTTTCAACCTAGTTACAGCTATTGCTTTATTGCCATTTACAAATCTATTGGTTAAGATTGCATGCAGCATTGTTAAAGACGATGAAAAAGAGGAAACAACATACCCTGAATTGGCTGTTCTAGACAGCAAGCTTATGATTGCACCAACTCTTGCACTCAACGAAGTGAAAAAGGTTGTTGTTGACATGGCAGTTGTGGGAAAAGAAAATATAGCTAGAAGTATGAAACAGTATGAAAAATTCAGTAACAAACGTAGTGCAGAAATTCTTGTATATGAAGAACGTTTGGACTGTTTTACGGATAGCGCAGATAACTATCTGATTGCTTTGTCGAAAAATATTGACACAGAAAGTGATAATCGTCAGCGTAATGTATTGATGCAATGTATTCGGGATATCGAGCGTATTGGAGACTATGCGACGAATCTAGATGAAATGGCACGGAAAATGAATGAGTCCGGATTCAAATTCTCTGAGGGAGCGAAGAAGGAACTTGCCATTCTCAGTGATGCTATACAGGAAATCCTTCGTCTCACAGTAGAGGCATTGGAAAATGACAGTGATTACATCACAAGACGTATTGAACCACTGGAAGAAGTGATTGATGATATGGTGTTACTTTTGAAAGATAAGCACACGAAAAGACTTTGCCAGGGAATCTGTTCCATTGATTCAGGATTGATATTTATGGATATTCTTACATACTATGAACGTACAGCGGACCAATGCTCTAGTATTGCCATGCTAATGCTTTCAAAAAATAATGAAGAAATCATGAAAAATCATCACATTTATTTGCAGGAATTGCATGCATCGGCAGACCAATCGTATCTTGCTGAACAGGAAAACCGCAGAGCGCAGTATCTTGTGCCATTAGAACAAATACAATTATAAAATTCAGTTGGGAGATGGAAGAAAAAATCCATCTCCTATTATATTGTAGATATTTATAAAATAAATATAAATTGTATTAAATGATCAATTAGCCCTTGGATGATTAAAAAATATGGAGTATAATGGAAAAACAAGAAAAGCAATAGGGGTAAAACATATATGTTACAAATTAAAGATATATCAAAACAATATAAAACCGGAGATTTGATTCAAGATGCCTTAAAGGATGTGAGCTTGAATTTTCGTGATAATGAGTTTGTATCCATCCTCGGTCCTTCGGGTTCAGGGAAAACTACCTTACTCAATATCATTGGTGGTTTGGACCGCTATGATAGTGGTGACATGATTATTAACAATATCTCTACTAAAAATTATAAAAACAGGGATTGGGATTCTTATCGTAATCATACCATCGGTTTCGTGTTTCAGAGCTACAACCTGATTATGCATCAGAATGTTTTGTCAAATGTAGAGTTGGCGCTTACCATTGGCGGTATTTCAAAGAAAGAACGCAAGGCAAGAGCGCTCAAAGCTTTGGAAGAAGTGGGCCTTAAAGAACAGGCACATAAAAAACCAAATCAAATGTCCGGTGGGCAGATGCAACGTGTGGCGATTGCCAGAGCGCTTGTCAACAATCCGGATATATTACTTGCCGATGAGCCAACAGGGGCGCTTGATACGGAAACCAGTGTGCAGGTTATGGAGCTCTTGAAAAAGGTTGCAGAAAAACGCCTTGTTATTATGGTTACGCATAATCCGGAGCTGGCACAAGAGTATTCTACGCGTATAGTAAAGCTGAAGGACGGAAGAATCACAGATGATTCGGACCCATTTGTTCCTACGGATGAGTTAAAAGAGCCGGAACATAGAAATCTCGGTCGGGCCAGAATGTCGCTTATGACAGCATTTACACTTAGTTTTAACAATTTGCTGACAAAGAAAGCACGTACCATCTTAACCTCTTTTGCCGGTTCAATAGGTATTATAGGAATCTCACTGATTCTTGCATTATCAACTGGATTTCAAAATTACATTGACCAGATACAGGAAGAAACCTTGACATCTTATCCTTTAAAGATATATGCCGAGACAGCTGATGTAACATCCATGCTACTGTCTATGGTGTCAGATGAGGGAAAGAATAAAGATGAAAACACTGTTGTGGAAGATCAAATGATTAGCACCATGTTTTCAAAAATCGGCACCAATGATTTGGTTTCCTTTGATAAATATTTAAAGGACAACGCAGATGAAGTGAATGATATGGTATCTCTTATAGATTATGGGTATAGTGTAACACCGTATATTTATACCATAAACAGCAAAAATGAGGTCGCGCAGATTAATCCAAGTACCTTGTTGAATTCGATTACAGGTATGAACTCGGGCATGTCGAGTATGTCAAGTATGTCGGGGATGAGTTCGGCAGTATTTAATGAAATGCTTGACCATGATGAGATGATACATTCACAATATGATGTATTGGCAGGTAGATGGCCGGAGAAATATGATGAAATGGTGTTGGTGCTTTCAGAACCACATACCATCAGCGAGTTATTGGTATACAGTTTGGGACTTCGCGATGAAGCAGAACTGACGGATATGATTTCGAAGATTATGACGGGGCAAAGTGTCCAAAATGACAAGGTGCCTTTGGAATGGACCTATGAAGAATTGATGAATCTGTCCTTCAAATTGGTCAATGCGTCCGACACATATAAATACAATGCGGCGTACAACGTGTACGAAGATATGACAGGCGATGCTGCGTATATGCAGGAAGTGTATGACAAGGCCGTAGATTTAAAGATTGTCGGTGTTGTTTGTATGAATGAAGAGACTACAAGTGGAAGCTTACTTCCTGGAATTGCCTACACTCAGGGGCTGACAGAGTATATGGTGGAACAGGCGGAAAATTCTGAGATTGTAAAAAAACAATTGGCTGACTCGGAGATTGACGTTTTTAACGGCAAACGTTTCGATGATAAGAGTGAAGATGTAGGTCTTGATTTTAAGGATATGATTTCAGTGGATACCGATATGTTGTCCTCTGCCTTTGGTGCAAATGTCACAGAGGATGATATTGCGAATATCACCCAAGGCTATATAGCAGAAATATCAGATGCAATTACAGCAGATAACAGCAATGCAAGAAATGCTGTGAGTAGCCTCCTGGTGACGTTCTCCAAAGACATGCTGAACGAATACATCAGTTCAAATGCCGATACTGTAACAGGAATTGCAACCATCCCGCAATCTAAGGTTGATGAGCTTGTCAATACATTTATGGCAAAAGACTTGAATCAGCAGGCACTTGTGGGGTTGCAGAACACATACCTGGTGCCGGCAGAGAATTATCATATGTTTTACTCCGGAATGTTGAAAGGTATGTTACATGCTGTGATTGCTATGCAGAATGCAAATGCGACTGATGTTCAGGACCCAAGTGCCACCTTACATGCATCAATGGTGGATACCATAGTTACAACAGCTGTAGGAACTGAAGAAATTGCAACGGCAGTGGAGCAATTGGCAACAGGAATGACAGAAGCAGTGATGCAGAAGACTATTTTGACAAAAGTCGGGGAACTGAGTGGACAGTTAGTGAGCACAATTGCGACTTCTTTTAACGTGGACCAGGAAAAAATTGCGGCAGCATTTTCTTTTGATATGGACGAAGAAGAGCTCATGCGCTTAATGACATCGCTTTCTTCCAGAGGAATAGAAAAAACGGCAGAAACAAATCTTAGAAAACTTGGATATCAGGATTTAAAAGACCCGACGTCAATTGCATTTTATTTTAAAGATTTTGCGTCAAAGGAGCTTTTTGTAGACTTTTTGGAACAGTATAACAAGAAGATGGAGAAGGAAGATGACGATAAGGTAATTAACTATACGGATATTACAGGATTTTTGATGTCGTCTATGAAGGTAATTGTAGACAGCGTCAGCTACGTATTGATTGCGTTTGTAAGTATTTCACTTATTGTATCATCTATTATGATTGGAATTATAACCTACATTTCTGTTTTGGAACGAACCAAGGAAATCGGGGTACTTCGTGCACTCGGAGCGTCAAAAAGAAATATATCATCAATCTTTAATGCGGAAACATTCATTGTTGGTCTGCTTGCGGGAATACTTGGAATCGGAGTGACATTGGTACTCATACTTCCTATCAATTATCTTATTCATACTTTGACAGGAAATCTGGCAATTAATGCAGTGCTACCGATGAATGCGGCGATTATATTAGTGGCTTTGAGTGTTGTTTTAACTCTAATAGGTGGATTAATTCCGTCAAGAAAAGCGGCTAAGAAAGACCCGGTATTGGCACTTAGAAGCGAATAAAAGAAACGTCAATTTTCACCGATATTGGTGAGAATTGACGTTTTTGTTCTTAATATAGCATTGCAAATACGGAAGCCAATATGACAGTCATTAATCCTGAAACAACAATAGAGAGACTGCTCATGGCACCTTCAATTTGACCAATCTCAATGGCTTTTGATGTCCCCATGGCATGGGAGCTGGTTCCGATTGCCAGTCCTTTTGATATAGGGTGCTTAATGCGAAACAACTTGCAAAATCCTTCTGCAAACATGTTGCCTAAAATACCTGTTACAATAATCGCTGCGACTGTAATTGTGGGGTTTCCGCCCAATTCTTCAGACATCCCCATTCCAATGGCTGTTGTGATGGATTTTGGAAGCAATGTCACATATTCAGCATGGGTTAAACTGAATGCAATAGACATTAGCAAAACACAGGAAAGACTAGTCAGTACGCCGGCGGTAATACTCAACATAACAGCAACCCAGTTCTTCTTTAATAACTCTAATTGCTGGTAAAGAGGGATTGCCAAACTGACAGTGGCAGGAGTTAAGAGATAACTCAAATATTGTCCACTTTTATTATAACTATCATAATCGACATCAAATATCACAAGGAACAGAATGACAAGCACGATAGAAATTAAAAGTGGATTGAAGAGTGCTATTTTTGTCTTGTTTTTCAAATATATACCAATTTGATAGGCTAAGAGGCTGATAACAACGCCAATGGTGGCTGACTGTAATACAATATTATTCATGATTATCAGCTCCTTTCCTGCGAATTAGGAAATCAGAAACCTTACCCGTAATCAGTGCAACAAGGATAGACGACACAACAATAATCACACAGGCAGGTATCAGTATTTCTCTAAGCTGTGGCCAGTGAACCATCAGTCCTACACCTGCAGGGATAAACATCACGGGCATAATTTCAATCAAGAATTCAGCGGTCTCTTTTACAGCAGAAAGTGGTAGTACTTTGAAGCAAAGCAAAGCGAGCATAATCACCAAGCCGTAGATAGTTGCGGGAACGGGTAAAGGCAGTAAATGGTATAGCAATTCACCTATGCAACTGACTGCTATAATTATGAGAAACTGTTTTAAATATTTCATAGAAGAGTTCCTTTCTAAAAAATGCCGATTGAGTATATATGACAATCGGCATTTTGCATTTTATTTAAATAAGAAATCGATAAAACTTAATGTTGTTTTCAGTGTTTCTTTGTCCGAGGTAACACCAAGTACAGGGATATCTTTTATTCCGTCATAGAGTTCCGTTATCTTTTCACTCTTGCTCATGTCGATTAAAACCGGTATTGGTTTATCCATTTCCTCTGGATGTGAGCAATCAGGATATTCCATGGAAGATACATCTTCCATATTTGATATCATCTCGGAACGATGGAGGAAGAAGTCTTCATCCATATATAAGAAATATGGTTCGTATTTGGTGATTTGTTCTTCAGTCAGTATTTCTCTAAGATCCAGAAAATATCCTCTGTAGGTGAGTTCTATCATAGCGGTTAAGTCGCCGGTTATAAAATCAAGCGAATCTGCTGAATTCCATGCCATAAGTGCTTGCAGAGTTTCATAATTTCCGGTATCTGAGGTTGTTGAAAAATACAGATTGGAGTTTAGAGTGATTTCTTCCTCCTTAGAATCAATTTTTTCTTCCTCGTAAAATTCGTTTGCAATGTTTTCACAGGAAGAAGTAGATTCTGTTTTGTATACGTTTAAGAACACACCATTTAAAATAATATCCGGTGCAGTTACAAGGTGCACAATGAATGATGTGAGAAAAATAATCACAAAAGTTGGAATCATAATGTGCCATTTGTAATAATCCCAAATATATTTTATTTTTTGTGTGAGTGTTCCGTGTTTTAATACGGCCTCACGTTCTTTTTTGAATTCGTCCATTAATGCCATGAGTCATACCTCTTTTGTCTTTAATATGAAGAGTATAACATGTTGACAGGGGGGAAACAAGAAAAGCTTATTAAATTAATACTTTTTTTAGAAAATAGGGTAGCGTGTTTCGACAAAAACAGATATAATGAAGACGACTAGAAGCGAAAGGGTATATAGAATGAGAAAAGAAGACTTTTATTTTGATTTACCGGAAGAATTGATAGCGCAGGATCCATTAGTAGACCGTTCCGGCTCAAGGCTTCTTGTATTAGATAAAGTAACAGGTGAAGTGGAACATCATGTGTTTCGCGATGTGATTGATTATCTGGAAGAAGGCGATTGCCTGGTTATCAACGAGACGAAAGTAATTCCGGCCAGACTGTTTGGTGCAAAAGTAGGGACGGATGCAAAGATAGAAGTGTTACTTTTGAAGCGGGGAGACAATGATGTTTGGGAGACCTTGGTACGACCGGGGAAAAAAGCAAAAGTAGGAACAAGAATCAGCTTTGGAGACGGGTTGTTAATTGGAGAAGTTGTAGATGTGGTAGAGGAAGGGAACCGCTTGATTCGATTTGAGTATGAAGGAATTTTTGAGGAGATTCTGGACCAATTGGGGCAGATGCCTTTACCACCTTATATTACCCATCAGTTAGAAGATAAGAATCGTTATCAGACTGTATATGCAAAGCATTCCGGCTCGGCAGCGGCGCCAACCGCAGGGCTTCATTTTACGCCGGAATTATTGCAAAAGATTGAGGACAAAGGGGTTGAGATTGCACGTGTAACTTTACATGTGGGGCTTGGAACCTTTCGCCCGGTAAAGGTGGAAAATATATTAGAACATCATATGCATTCTGAATTTTACATGGTAAGTTCCGAGGCGGCAGAAAAGATTAATCGTGCGAAGGACAAAGGAAAGCGCGTCATCTGTGTAGGGACAACCAGTTGTAGGACAGTGGAATCAGCTGCAGATGAGAATGGAAGGATGCGGGAGACTAGTGGCTGGACAGAGATTTTTATTTATCCCGGATACAAATTCAAGGTGTTAGATTGTTTGATTACCAATTTCCATTTGCCGGAATCAACACTTGTTATGTTAGTGGCGGCACTGGCAGGAAGAGAACATGTATTACATGCGTATGAAGAAGCAATTAAAGAACGGTACAGATTCTTTTCGTTTGGCGATGCCATGCTTTTGGTGTAATTGATATTTTAGAAATAAATGTATGGTACAAAGGAATATAATGTACGAATAAGGGGGATTAGCAAAATGAAAGAACCTAAGAAAATGGGATTGTTGGAGCGCAAGAAATATGAGCGCAATGTAAGACGTAGGAAACAACGAGTGAAAATAGGTATGATTTTCTCTGCGTTGGCAGTGGTGCTTGTTTTTGTATGTGTAAAATGGAAACCATGGGAGAAAATTTCTTTCGGTTCCTCAGTGGAAACAGGAGGAAGTGTTAACAACGGCAAGAATGATAAAGAGGATAAAGAAACAGTACGTTTGGAATTGATTGATTCAGCAGAAAGGATGGCAGCATCCTACGGATATGATGAAGCTGTTGAAATACTTCAGGGTATAGAAGGTTATGAAAACGACAAAGAGGTACAGAAGTTGATTTCAGATATACAGGCAGAAAAAGCGACTTGTGTACCGGTGAAATTAGAAGAAGTGACTCATATTTTTTACCATTCTTTGGTAGTGGATGAAGATCGTGCATTTAAGAATCAGGAAAATGATTCTCAAGCAGCCGGTAATAATCAGTGGATGACAACTATAGATGAGTTCAAGGCTATTACACAGGAGATGTATGACCGAGGATTCGTGATGGTCAGCATTCATGATTTATATGAAGTGACGACGGACGCGAACGGCAAAGAGGTATGGAAAGAGGCAGAAATTCTGCTTCCGGAAGGGAAGAAAGCCTTTGTTATGTCCATGGATGATTTGAGCTACTATCATGCATATGATAACTACGGATATGCCGCAAGGTTGGTTCTGGATGAGAACGGGGATGTGGTAAATGAGTATTATGATGCAAGCGGCGAGATGCACATCGGAGCTTATGATTATGTCCCAATCTTAGACCAATTTGTGGAAGAACATCCGGATGCATCCTACAAGGGAGCAAAAGGCATTATTGCCATGACCGGATATAATGGTGTGCTTGGATATCGTACAGATGAGACTTACGATTACAATCATCCAACCTGTGATAGGCATCAAAAGAAATGGATGGATGCACATCCGGAATTTGATTTGGAGACAGAACGCAAAGAGGCAAAAGCAGTGGCAGATGCCATGAAGGCAAACGGCTGGGAATTTGCAAGTCATACTTGGGGACATATTCGAGTGGGAGACAGAGGCCTGGAAACCATTAAGAAAGATACAGAAAGATGGAAACGCAACGTGGAGCCGATTATTGGCGAAACAAACACCTTAATCTTTGCACATGGTCAGGATTTCTATGCAAACTTTGGTGAATATCCATCAAGCAATGACAAATTCCAATTCTTCAAAGAACAAGGATTCCGCATTTTCTGTACTGTGGATTCCACAAAATATCAGACGTTCTTAGGAACGGATTATATGCGCCAAGGTAGAAGAAATCTAGATGGATATCGCATTTACAAGAATGCTATCGGGGCACAGAACAATGTATCTGATTTATTTGATGCAGCAGAAATCTTAGATCCGGACAGACCACCGGTACCGGAGTTGTAGGAATATATTAGTGCCAGTGTCATTATGACTCTGGCACTTTTAGAAGGGAAAATAATTATGGCAGAAGAACATAATATGCACATATTTAAAAATCTTCATAGGGTTTCTCTTTTAATCGGTGCATTTACAATTTTGTTACCACTTATCTTCTGGAACAGGATTCCGGATACGCTTCCAATGCATTATAACGCAGCAGGGGAAGTGGATAATTGGTCCGATAAAAGTTCACTTATCTTATTGTTTTTTGTAGTTGCTTTGCTAATGGGTGTGATGAGTATTGCAGTTTATATGGTGAAAATCAATATGGAGTCCAAATACTCAAAAGCAGCAGAAAAGTCAGAAATGCGAGTGGCTTATCCGATTGTAATCTTGATGAACCTGCTTGTACAGCTCATGTTTGCATACATTATGTTTTGTTGTGTCACTTGTAGACCTTTGGGAGAGTTGTTCTTGCCGATATTTTTAACTGGAATATTTGCGCCACTAGCGTACCTGATATACAAATGTGGAAGAATACATGCTACGAGCGGCAGTCAGAAGGCTGTATATAAGGCGATGGAAGAACAGGAGCAGGGTGTGGTGTATCGCACTGCAGTTGACTGGTGGTTGGGATTATTGCTAGGTGGTTGCGAAGCCCTTGTGCTGTGGATGGCAGCAGAACCGGTTGTGAAGACAGGGAAAATTAATTGGGGCACACTTTTGATAGCAGTTGGATTAACGATTATTATCATGCCTTTGTTTGGAATTAAATATGTAATGTATTCCGAACATCTGTTGATTTCTATGAATATATATGGCAGGGCAAGAGTTCGCTATGTAGACATTGTGGAAATTAAGAGAACACATAACCCATTATCTTCCGCAGCAATGTCACTTCGTAGAATACAAATAGATTATATGGAAGAAGGCGTGCATCGAATGATATTGATATCGCCGGTGAGAAGAAAGATATTTTTGAAAGAAATAGAAGAAAGATGTGAAGAATGTGGCAAAGTATGGTTTGACGTTTAGTGGGCAAAGTGTAGAGATTGCTACTAGATTTACGCGTATGGAAAAACATGAAAGAAGCAAGTCATAATGACTTGCTTCTATTGTATTTATAGGTTTATTCCGGAATTTTTGGCAGTGTAGCAAAGCTTGCCAGTAATTCCTCGTCTGTAGGAATGTAGTCTGTCATTTTACCATCGTGGAACTTCTCATATGCATACATATCGAAGTAACCAGTTCCTGTAAGTCCGAAAAGAATGGTCTTTTCTTCGCCGGTTTCTTTACATTTTAATGCTTCGTCAATTGCAACTTTGATTGCATGACTGCTTTCCGGTGCAGGAAGTGTACCTTCCACACGGGCAAAGAACTCAGCTGCTGCAAATACAGATGTCTGTTCTACGGAACGAGCTTCCATATAACCATCATGATAAAGTTGTGAAAGAATCGAACTCATACCGTGATAACGAAGTCCGCCAGAGTGAGTAGAAGCTGGGATAAAGTTACTTCCCAAAGTATACATCTTCTGAAGAGGACAAATTGCGCCAGTATCGCAGTAATCGTATGCGTATACGCCTCGTGTAAGAGAAGGGCAGGATGCAGGTTCAACTGCAATAAATTGATAATCTGCTTCGCCACGAAGTTTTTCCCCCATAAACGGAGCAATCAAACCGCCTAAGTTAGAACCACCACCTGCACAACCGATGATGATATCCGGCTTGATATTATATTTATCCATAGCAGCTTTTGCTTCCAATCCGATAATCGTCTGGTGGAGCAGTACTTGATTCAGTACGCTTCCGAGAACGTAACGATATCCTTCTAGATTACTAGCTGTTTCAACCGCTTCTGAAATTGCACATCCAAGGCTTCCGCCTGTTCCAGGATGATTTTCTAAAATCTTTCTACCAACCTCTGTTTCCATAGATGGTGATGGAGTGACGTTGGCGCCATATGTACGCATTACTTCGCGTCGGAATGGTTTTTGTTCATAAGAACATTTCACCATATATACTTTACAATCCAAATCCAAATATGAACATGCCATGGAAAGAGCAGTTCCCCATTGGCCGGCACCGGTTTCAGTTGTAACTCCTTTTAACCCTTGGTCTTTCGCGTAGTAGGCCTGCGCGATTGCAGAATTAAGCTTGTGGCTGCCGCTGGTATTGTTTCCTTCAAATTTGTAATATATTTTGGCAGGTGTCTGCAGTTTCTCTTCCAAACAATAAGCTCTGGTAAGCGGAGCCGGGCGATACATCTTGTAGAAGTTCAAGATTTTCTCCGGAATATCAATGTATGGAGTAGTTTCGTCCAATTCCTGTTTTGCTAGTTCATCACAGAAAACCTCGCTAAGCTCTGAGAGCGTGATTGGTTTCATGGTTGCAGGGTTTAAAAGAGGAGCCGGTTTGTTCTTCATATCTGCACGCAAGTTATACCACTGCTTAGGCATCTCATTTTCGTCTAAATAGATTTTGTATGGTATTTTTGTGTCGCTCATAAGCTACCTCCTTTTCATTTATAAAATATAAAAACACATTAGCACTTTAACGCATTAATGTCAAGGAAATTACATCAAAAATCTTGACAAAACAAAGAGATGTGGTACAATAACAAAAGATTTGTTTATACAATCAAATACAGCATAAACAGTGATGAGGAGTATTAAGAGCCTATCGTTATCAGAGAGCTGCCGGTTGGTGTGAGGCAGTAGCGTAATCTCCCAACTCGCCTCGGAGTTCTTTTATTGAATGAATAGTAGGTAAAAGCGGGACTTCCCGTTATAGAAGTAATGAGTGCATCTAATCATAGGTTAGATGAATGAGAGTGGTACCACGGAAATATAGCCTTTTCGTCTCTTGAAGGAGATGGAAGGGCTTTTTTAATTCCTAGTGCGGCCTAGGTTCTGATTTGACGATTGTTCGTATATGAAAAAATCCCATGAATTCTAACCGAGATTGCATGGATTTGGGTTAGAAATTGGATGTTTTTATTATATACGAACAAAAAGTCGTAAAAATGCAGGACTTATGTTATATTTTGGTTAGTTTTTAGGCAATTATTTTCTATAAGCCTAAAACCAAGTAGCAAACTTAAAAACCGTGCAATAAATTTTACAAAAGGAATAATAACAAGAAAGAAGGAGAAAAATCATGGCAACACCTTATAACCATAAGGCCATTGAAAAGAAATGGCGTGAAAACTGGGCAGCAAACCCGGTAAACGTAAAAGAAGATGAAAATGGAAAAAGAGAAAAATATTACTGTCTGGATATGTTTCCATATCCTTCAGGAAATGGTCTCCATGTAGGCCATTGGAGAGGATATGTAATCTCTGACGTATGGAGCCGTTATAAATTATTAAAAGGCTACTATATCATCCACCCAATGGGATGGGATGCGTTTGGACTTCCGGCGGAAAACTACGCAATTAAAATGGGGGTTCACCCTGCGATTTCAACCGCAGAAAATGTGGCAAATATTAAGAAGCAGATCAATGAAATAGCAGCCCTTTATGACTGGGATATGGAAGTAAATACAACAGACCCTGAGTTCTACAAATGGACCCAATGGATTTTCGTCAAAATGTTCAAGGAAGGACTTGCTTACGAAAAAGAATTTCCAATTAACTGGTGTCCGTCATGTAAGACAGGACTTGCAAATGAAGAAGTTGTAAACGGTAAATGTGAGCGTTGTGGTACAGACGTAACCAAGAAGAATCTTCGTCAATGGATGCTTCGTATTACAAAATATGCAGACCGCTTATTAAATGATTTGGACAAGCTTGACTGGCCGGAAAAGGTTAAGAAGATGCAGTCTGAATGGATTGGTAAATCCTACGGTGCAGAAGTGGAATTTCCGGTAGAAGGAAGAGATGAAAAGATTACGGTCTATACAACAAGACCGGACACCTTGCATGGCGCAACATTTATGGTTCTTGCGCCTGAGCATGCGCTGGCAGCAGGACTTGCTACAGAGGAAACAAAGGAAGCAGTAGAAAAATATATTTATGATTCTTCTATGAAGTCAAACGTTGACAGACTTCAGGACAAAGAAAAAACGGGTGTGTTTACAGGCTCATACGCAATCAACCCATTAAATGGTGCTAAAACACCAATTTGGTTATCTGACTATGTATTAGCAGATTACGGTACAGGTGCGATTATGTGTGTACCTGCACATGATGACCGTGACTTTGAGTTTGCTACCAAATTTAATATTCCTATTATCCAGGTTATCGCAAAGGATGGCGTGGAAATCGAAAATATGACAGAAGCTTACACAGAAGCAGCAGGAACCATGATTAATTCCGGTGAATGGAATGGCATGGAATCAGCAGTGCTGAAAAAAGAAGCACCGCATATGATTGAAAAGATGGGTATTGGTAAAGCGACTGTGAACTTTAAACTTCGTGACTGGGTATTCTCTCGTCAACGTTACTGGGGTGAACCAATTCCGATTGTTCATTGTGAGACTTGTGGAGCAGTTCCTGTTCCGGAAGACCAACTTCCACTTACTTTACCAGAAGTTGATTCTTATGAACCAACAGGCACGGGTGAATCACCACTTGCTGGTATTGAAAGTTGGGTAAATACAACTTGTCCGGTTTGTGGAAAACCTGCAAAACGTGAGACAAATACCATGCCACAATGGGCTGGTTCTTCATGGTATTTCTTACGTTATGTAGATAGCAAGAATTCAGAAGAGTTGGTATCCAAAGAAAAAGCACATGAGCTCTTACCAGTTGATATGTATATTGGTGGCGTAGAGCATGCAGTTCTTCACTTGTTGTACTCACGTTTCTATACCAAATTCTTATATGATATTGGTGTAGTCGATTTTGAGGAGCCGTTTACTAAGTTATTTAACCAGGGTATGATTACCGGTAAGAACGGTATCAAGATGAGTAAATCAAAAGGAAACGTTGTTTCTCCGGATGATTTGGTAAGAGATTACGGATGTGATTCACTTAGAATGTACGAATTGTTCGTTGGACCACCGGAACTTGATGCAGAATGGGATGACCGTGGTATCGACGGTGTGTATCGTTTCTTGAACCGTGTATGGAATCTTGTAATTGACAGCAAGGATAAGAATGTTGTTGCAACAAAAGAAATGATTAAGATTCGCAACAAGATGGTATACGATATCACAAATCGTTTGGAAAGCTTTAGCTTGAATACTGTTATTTCCGGTTTCATGGAATACAACAATAAGTTGATGGAAATTGCCAAGAAAGAGGGCGGTGTGGATAAAGAAACACTGAGCAAGCTTGCCGTATTATTGGCACCGTTTGCACCACATATGGCAGAAGAATTGTGGCAACAGTTAGGACATGAAGGAACCGTATTCAAGGCGGGATGGCCAAGCTATGATGAGGCGGCAATGAAGGATGATGAAAAGGAAGTTGCTGTTCAAATCAATGGTAAAACAAGAACTGTTATTACAGTACCTGCAGATATTTCAAAAGACGATGCTATCGCAGCAGGTAAGGCAGCAATTGCTGACAAGCTTACAGGAACAATCGTAAAAGAAATCTATGTACCTGGAAGAATTATTAATATTGTTCAGAAATAAGACAAAGTAAGAGGGTAACCCATAGAATGGGTTACCCTCTTTTGTGCCATTTACTCCCCGCCAGGGCCGTCTCGACGTGGCACCTCATCCGGTGTTACATTTGTAGTAACATCAGAAGGTCTTGGTAAATCAATTTCCGGAATGTTGTCATCATCGTAAACATTTCCTGGACGTGTGGTTATTTCGATAACCGGATGTTCTTTATCTTTCATGCGCATGCACTCCTTTCGAAGAATGTTTCTAAGATAGTGTTTGCATTTATCTTTCTTTTTATGAAAAATTCTGTTAGAATAACGAAAGGGAATCAAACTTAAAGGAGTTCATATAAATGAGTATTTTAAATGTTGAGCATTTGACACATGGATTTGGTGACAGAGCTATCTTTGGAGATGTTTCTTTCCGCCTTTTAAAAGGAGAGCATATCGGACTTGTGGGAGCTAATGGGGAAGGAAAATCTACGTTTTTAAATATTGTAACAGGCAAGCTACAGCCGGATGAAGGGAAAATTGAGTGGGCAAAAAACGTTCGTGTGGGCTATCTCGACCAGCACGCAGTCTTAGAAAAAGGCATGACCATTCGCGATGTGTTAAACGCTGCCTTCGCATTCTTGTTTGATATGGAAGCAGACATGAACAAGATGTTTGAACAGATGGGGGAAGCTACTCCAGAGGAGATGGAAAGGCTACTGGAAGAAACGGGTACCATTCAAGATCTGTTAGAACAGCATGATTTCTATGTGATAGATGCAAAGGTAGAAGAAGTGGCAAGAGCCCTGGGACTTATGGACATCGGGTTAGAACGTGATGTGACAGACCTTAGTGGCGGACAGAGAACGAAGGTGCTTTTGGCAAAATTGCTTTTGGAAAAGCCGGATATTCTTCTTTTGGACGAGCCTACCAACTACTTGGATGAGGAACATATTGCATGGCTGAAACGGTATTTGATTGAGTACGAAAATGCGTTTGTGTTAATTTCCCATGATATTCCGTTTTTAAATGAAGTAATCAATATCATATATCATATGGAAAATCAGGAGCTGAATCGTTATGTGGGAGATTATGAGCATTTCCAAGAGGTCTATGCGGTGAAGAAGGCACAATTAGAAGCGGCTTACAAAAGACAACAACAGGAAATTAGTGAGTTAAAGGACTTTGTTGCGAGAAATAAAGCTCGTGTGTCCACTAGAAATATGGCAATGTCGCGTCAGAAGAAGCTGGATAAGATGGAAGTGATTGAACTTGCGGCAGAGAGACCAAAGCCGGAATTTAACTTCAAGGTAGGAAGAACACCTGGTAGATATATATTTGAGACAAAGGATTTAGTAATTGGATATAATGAGCCACTCTCTAAACCGCTAACGTTATCTATGGAGAGGGGGAGCAAGATTGCACTGGTTGGTGCAAATGGAATAGGAAAAACAACGCTCCTTAAGAGCATTTTAGGATTAATTAATCCGCTTGAAGGTTCGGTAGAACTTGGAGAAAACTTACTTATCGGATATTTTGAGCAAGAATCAGCGCCAGACAATGCAACCACCTGTATTGACGAAATCTGGAAGGAGTTTCCGTCATATACGCAATATGAGGTGCGTTCTGCTTTGGCAAAATGTGGACTGACCACAAAACATATCGAAAGTCAGGTTCGAGTCCTCAGTGGTGGGGAGCAGGCAAAGGTCAGACTTTGTAAGTTGATTAATCGAGACACCAACATTCTACTTCTTGATGAGCCTACCAACCATTTGGACGTAGATGCAAAAGATGAGTTGAAACGCGCACTCAAAGAGTACAAAGGCAGTGTGCTTCTGATTTGTCATGAGCCGGAGTTCTATCGCGATGTGGTAGATGAAGTATGGGATTGTACGAAGTGGACCACGAAAATATTTTAGAGAACAACTTTTGCATATCGAATTAAAGCATAAAAAAGTTGCTTCATATTAGAGCAATCCAACATGCTTTCAGGATGCCATTGCACACCGAGGACAAAGCTGTGTGATGGCATTTCTATTGCTTCTACAATTGCATCACCGGTAAAGCCGGAAACGGTTAAACCTTTTCCAAGACGATCTACAGACTGATGATGAAAACTGTTTGTGTATGCAAAGGTTCCAAGTATTTTATGAGTCATAGTATCAGGTTCAAAAATGACTTTGTGGCTGATATCCTTGCGTGAGACACTGTTTTGCATATGATTAATGGTTTCAAAATCAACAAGGTTAATATCTTGATAAATCGTTCCACCGCAGGCAACATTTAGAATCTGCATGCCACGACAGATGGCAAGCACAGGCTTGTCGGTTTCTAAAATGGCTTTCATAAGTCGGATTTGGAACAAATCCAAGGCGATATCAGTTTTGCCTACATTTGTTTCCGGTTCCTGTCCGAAAAGAAGTGGAGTAATATCTCCTCCGCCACAGAAAAGAAAACCATCGCATAGTTCTACATATTCTTGAATGACCGTTTTTGATTTGATAAGAGGCAGAATAATCGGAAGCCCACCAACTGATTTCACTGCCTGAATATAGGCATCGCTTACAAATTGTCTTTGATTTTCCAACCCACAAATAACAATCCCAATTTTTGTTCTCATATATACAACTCCTTTAAAATAGAGTAGACTAGAATAATAGAATTTATGCAGGAGACTGGAAAAAAATGAGATTAATTGATTTGCATTGCGACACAATTTGGATGCTGATGCGACAAAAACAAGAAAAACTACAACACAATCCATTTTGTGTGGATGTTGAGAAATTAAAGCGTGCAGGTAGCATGGCTCAATTCTTTGCATGCTTTATCTATTTGAATCAGATTGCTAGGGAAGAACGATGGGAGCAAGGATATCAGTTGGCATTAGATATGATTAAGAGAGGAAAAACAGAGTTTGCTGCATGCTCGGATGAAATTTCATTGGCGTTAAGCTATGATGACATGGTAAAAAACTATGCAAGAGGGAAAATGTCTGCATTTTTGACAATTGAAGAAGGCGGGATTCTAAATGGAGATATTACACGATTGAACAGATTATATGATGAAGGAATTCGTCTAATCACTCTTACATGGAATCATGAAAACTGTATCGGCTATCCGAACAGCAAAGACAATGCAATCATGCAAAAAGGCTTAAAGCCGTTTGGTGTTGAAGTGGTGGAAAAGATGAACGAACTGGGAATGATTATTGATGTCTCCCATTTGTCCGATGGGGGATTCTGGGATGTTCTAAAATACAGCAAAAAGCCGGTAGTAGCCTCCCATTCTAATGCAAGAAGGTTGTGCGATCATCCGAGAAATCTGTCTGATGAGATGATAAAAGCGCTGGCGAACAAAGGTGGAATTGCGGGAATAAATCTATATCCTTATTTCGTGAATAAAAGCGGAAAAGCGACGGTAGAAGATATTGCAGACCATGTTTGGCATATGTACCGAACAGGTGGAGAAGATTTCATTGCTGTGGGAACTGATTTTGATGGATTTGACGAAGGTGAACTTGAGATTGCGCATATAGGAGAAATAGAAAAACTATATGCAGCAGTGAAAAGAAGAGGACTTTCAGAGCGGCAGATGGAGAAGTTCTGGAGTGGAAATGCGATGAGGGTTATGGAGGCATTATAGCAGTCAGCTGTTCGTATGCAATAATAAGCTCTCCATTGTCTTTTTCTATTTTTTACAAACCCATTGAAAAACTTAATGTTTCCAAGTATACTAAACAGGTAAGAAAAACAAGAACAACAAAGGAAGAGAAGACTATGGCAACAATTAGACCGTTTATTGCAATCAGACCTAGTGAAGACAAGGCATCCAGAATTGCTGCATTACCTTATGATGTATATAATCGTGAGGAAGCAAGGCAAGAGGTAGAGCGAGAGCCCCTTTCTTTTTTGCGTATCGACAGGGCAGAGACACAATTCCCTGTAGACTATGATATGTATGATGATAAAGTGTATCAAAAAGCACATGACCTTTTGTGGGAAATGGTAGAAAATGGTGATTTTGTAACAGAAGAGAGTGCTTGCTATTACATATATGAATTAACAATGAATGGGCGAGTACAGGATGGCTTGGTAGCCTGTGCATCCATTGATGATTATCAGAACGAGGTTATCAAAAAGCATGAGAATACCCGTGAAGAGAAAGAAAAGGACCGCATTCGACATGTAGATGCTTGTAATGCTCAGAGCGGACCAATTTACTTGGCTTACAGAGCAAGACAGGTGATTCGTGAAATTATTGCACAGAAGAAGACAGAAGCACCGATGTATGATTTTACTTCAGGGGACGGTATCAGACACCGTGTATTTCGAATTGACTGTCCGGAACAAATTGCAATGATTCAAAAGGAATTTGCGCAAGTTAATGAAATCTATATTGCAGACGGACATCATAGAGCCGCTTCAGCGGTGAAAGTCGGCATGAAGAGAAGGGAAGAAAATCCGGAATTTGACGGAGCAGAAGAGTTCAACTATTTCCTTTCCGTTTTGTTCGCAGATGAACAACTGATGATTATGGATTATAACCGTGTGGTAAAAGATTTGAACGGATACACAGCGGAAGAATTTTTGCAGACAGTATCCAAAGTGTTTGATGTGACCGTAGACGATTGTGCAGACCACTATCCAAGTGCAAAAGGCGAATTTACCATGTATTTGGATGGAAAATGGTATCGCTGTGTTGTAAGAGAAGATGATAGGAGCGCACATCCGGTTGAAGGATTGGATGTTTCCATTTTGCAGAACAAATTGCTTGCACCGATTCTTGGAATTGAGGACCCGAAGGTCGATGCACGTATTGATTTTGTGGGCGGAATTCGTGGACTGGGAGAGTTGGAGCGCAGAGTTGCCAAGGATGCGAAGGTGGCATTTGCGATGTATCCGACATCTATCGGGGAATTATTTGCCGTGGCTGATGCAAGCATGTTGATGCCACCAAAATCAACGTGGTTTGAACCAAAACTTAGAAGTGGTCTGTTTATACATGAAATATAGAATTAAAAGAGGGATAACATCATGCAATATCAAGTCAAAAGAATCAATAACAAAAATCTAATTGAACAATGTGACAAATTTTCCATCAACCAATATATGTGGAACAGCAAACGGGAACCAAAGGCATATGGCTGGATGGGATACATAGAAGGTGAAGGATTGTTTGTGAAAATGGTTTGTGAAGAAACCAATCCGATGAGGATATATAAGAACCACAGAGATCCGGTTTATAAGGACAGCGCAATGGAAGTGTTTCTTGCATTTCCTGAGGGGGAATTGAGTAACGACTGTATGTATACAAATTTCGAGATTAATTCCAATGGTGCCATGCTTGCCAATTTTGGGGAGGGGAGACACGGAAGAAAGTTTATTACAGATGAACAGTATGAACAGACTGGTGTAAAGGCAACGATAGAAGCAGACAGGTGGTATTTGGAAGTATTGTTCCCGGAAACCTATTTGAATCAAATTTGTAATTTTGAACAGATAAAGCAAGGGAAGCTTTTCTATTGCAATTTTTATAAGATTGCGGAAACAGAAGAGGTACAACATTTTGGAAGTTATTCGCCGATTGAAAGTGAAACACCGAATTTTCATTTGCCGATGTGCTTTGCAGAAGCGATAATTATATAATATAAACCAAGGAGGAAGAGAGTTATGATAACATGTGAGGTGTGCGGAAGCACGGAACTACTAAAGCGGGATGGTGTGTTCACCTGCAAAAGCTGTGGATGCCAGTATACGATTGAAGAAGTAAGAAAAATGATGGGAAATGATACGGGAAGTACAGTTGCAAGCCCGGCAGTAAGCCCGGCAAATGCGGCTCCTGTATCCAACGAATTAGAGAATCTTTATCAGATTGCACGTCGTGCAAAAAATGACAACAACAGCGAGAATGCTGCAAAATATTATGAGATGATTATGATTAAAGACCCAAGTAGTTGGGAAGCTGCTTTTTATCAAGTATATTTTACAGCAATGAGTTGTAAGATTGCGCAGATTCAAAGTGCAGCAAATTCCGTGGAAAATTGTGAGGAAAGTGTACTTTCATTGGTGAGAGATTATGTTGCTGATGTAGAAGAACAAAGAAGTGCAGTAGAGGAAATTGAGAAGCATTGCGAAATCATCGCTACTATGTTATATAATGGTGCAAAAAATCATTATGACGGAATTGATTCTTCCATCAAATCGAATTATACAAATGAAGTGATTAATAATTGTCTTGCAGCAAGAAATATCATGTTTTCATGCGGTGATTACATCGACAGTATTTTTGCTGACAAACCGGAAATTGCTTCAATTGCAGAAAAAGCATGGAAAGCCGGTATGTTCCTGCATGCAAAGTTAGAACAATCGTATCTTATTTATACAGCACGCTACACAAATGAACTTTTTATGTATGCAGAAAAAATAGGTAAATATGATCCGGCTTATGCGAAAGATTATGTTTACAATAAGAAAAAAGAGCAACTTGAAGGTGAAATATCAAGTCTCAAGTTCCAAATTACAAATGCGGAAAAGCAGAATACACCTTCCGGATGTGGTGCTGTTTTTGCGGGAATTCTTTTCTTGTTCTGTGGTATTTTATACTTAGGTATAGGAGAAGAGGTATTTGAAGGAGGAACTATTCTCGGAGTTGTATTCCTGGCTATTGGTGCTTTCTGTTTGTGGGCTGGCTTAGGAGGAAATAAAGCAGGAAAGGCTCAAGAAGAGAAAGAGCAAAAGATTAACAACCTGCAAATGAAACTAAAAGAAAAAGAAGAAGAATTAAAGAATTTGGAAAGATAGTTTAAATGAAAAAATTGCTTAGACCATGAGGTTTAAGCAATTTTTTATGTATGAAGTATTTTATTTGTTATTTTCGTTTGCTTTTGCTTCCGCCAGTTTCATTGCACGAACTTTTAACGGAAGTCCGAAAAGTGTGATAAATCCATCTGCATCATGGTGGTCATACATATCACCGGTTGTAAAGCTTGCAAGAGATTCATTGTATAAAGAATATGGAGAAGTAGTACCGGCTTTGATAATGTTTCCTTTGTAAAGTTTGAATTTCACTTCACCTGTCACATATTCTTGTGTTGATTTTACAAATGCTTTTACTGCGTCACAAAGTGGTGTGAACCATTTCCCTTCGTATACGATTTGAGCAAGCTTGTTACCCATATCTTTTTTGGCTTCCATAGTAGCGCGGTCTAATACAAGCTCTTCTAATTGTTGATGTGCTTCCATCAAGATAGTTCCGCCCGGTGTTTCGTATACGCCACGAGATTTCATACCAACTACACGGTTCTCTACGATATCAATGATACCAATACCATGTTTTCCACCGAGTACATTTAATTTCTTGATAATATCTGAAACCTTCATCTTTTCACCATTGAGAGCAGTAGGAATACCTTTTTCAAAGGTCATGCTTATGTATTCGCCTTCATCCGGAGCATGTTCAGGAGATACGCTCAAGACTAATAAGTGGTCGTAGTTTGGCTCTTGGCTTGGGTCTTCCAATTCCAAACCTTCATGGCTGATGTGCCATAAGTTTCTGTCTCGGCTGTAGCTGTGGCTTGCATCGAATGGCAAATCAATGCCGTGCGCTTTACAGTATTCGATTTCATCTTCACGAGATTGCATGGTCCAAACATCAGTCATTCTCCATGGTGCAATGATTTTGATGTCCGGAGCGAGTGCTTTGATACCAAGCTCGAAACGGATTTGGTCATTTCCTTTACCGGTAGCACCGTGGCAGATGGCAACAGCACCTTCTTTTCTTGCGATTTCAACTAATCGTTTTGCAATAACCGGACGAGCCATGGATGTTCCAAGCAAGTATTTGTTCTCATATACTGCATTTGCCTGCACACATGGAACGATATAATCGTCACAGAATTCATCTACGATATCTTCAATGTATAATTTAGAAGCACCGGATAATCTTGCACGTTCATGCAGACCTTCTAATTCTTCACCTTGTCCGCAGTCGATACAGCAGCAAATTACTTCGTAATCGAAATTCTCCTTTAACCATGGGATAATGGCAGTAGTATCAAGACCACCGGAATATGCTAAAACAACTTTTTCTTTCATAATATATGCCTCCTAGAAATTCGTTTTTGTAATCAATATGCACACTATACTCCTAATTTTGCATAAAATCAATAGAAAAATGAAAATTTATGCATAAAAAATTACATTTATATGAAAAAGTAATATAAAACGGTTGCATTATAAATAAAAACTGTGTAAAATTAACTATTGAATAATATGCAAGATGCGTGTATAATTATGCAATGTAAAAATGAGAGGAAGGTTTGTTATGATTAAAGCAGGTATCATTGGCGCAACTGGATATGCCGGCGGCGAATTAGTAAGAATATTAATGGGGCATAAAGATGTAGAGATTAAGTGGTATGGTTCCAGAAGTTACATAGATAAGAAATATTATGAAGTGTATCAGAATATGTTTCAGATTGTAGACGATGTTTGTCTGGATGACAATATAGAAGCATTGGCAGAACAGGTGGATGTCATTTTTACAGCCACACCACAAGGATTTCTTGCTTCTATATTAAATGAAAATATTTTATCCAAAGTAAAAATCGTAGATTTGAGTGCAGACTACCGTATTAAAGATGTTGCTACCTATGAGAAGTGGTACAAGATAGAGCATAAGAGTCCTGAGTTTATAGAGGAAGCAGTTTACGGTTTGTGTGAAGTCAATCGAGATGATGTAAAGAAGGCAAGACTGGTTGCAAATCCGGGGTGCTATACAACATGTTCAATATTAACTATTTATCCTTTGGCAAAGGAAGGTCTCATTGACATGAACAGCATCATTATAGATGCGAAATCAGGAACCTCCGGAGCAGGACGTGGTGCGAAGGTCGATAATCTATATTGTGAGGTTAATGAGAATATCAAAGCCTATGGTGTGGCATCTCACAGACATACTCCGGAGATTGAGGAACAGTTAGGATATGCATCCGGTGAAAACGTAGTGCTTAATTTTACGCCTCATCTTGTTCCAATGAATCGGGGAATCTTGGCAACTGCATATGCAAATCTGAAGTCCGGTGTGACGGAGGAAATGGTAAGAGCAGCATATGATAAGTATTATAAAGAAGAAAAATTTGTCCGTCTTTTGGATAAGGGAGTATGCCCGCAAACCAAGTGGGTGGAAGGAAGCAATTACGTAGATGTGAATTTTGTGATTGACAATCGAACAAACCGTGTTATTATGATGGGAGCAATAGATAACCTTGTAAAAGGTGCGGCAGGTCAGGCAGTACAGAATATGAATCTTATGTTTGGCCTCAAAGAAACAGAAGGGCTGGAATTAGTTCCAATGTTCCCATAGGAATACATAGGAGTTGTGTTTATGATTCGATTAATGACAATGGATGACTATGACGGTGTAAAAGCGTTGTGGATGAAGATAAAGGGATTCGGTATTCGAAGCATTGATGATTCGCGGGAAGGGGTAGAACGCTTCTTAAAACGGAATCCTACCACCAGTGTTGTGGCAGTGGAAGACGGAAAGATAGTGGGAAGTATACTCTGTGGTCATGATGGTCGTCGAGGTTGCTTTTACCATGTGTGCGTGGATGAAGAATATCGTATGCGTGGTATAGGAAAGGCAATGGTTGTAAAAGCCATGGAAGCGTTAAAAGAGGAGCATGTTAACAAAGTGTCTCTGATTGCATTTACAAAGAATGATGTGGGAAATGCCTTTTGGAAAGAAATTGGGTGGACCAAGAGAGAAGATTTAAATTATTACGATTTTACATTGAATGAAGAAAATATTACAGCGTTCAACCAATAAAAAGGAGAGAGAACATGAAAGTATTTGAAGGCGGTGTTACTTCCGCGAAGGGATTTGAAGCAGCAGCTGTAGCTGCAGAAATTAAATACAAAGGTCGCACAGACATGGCAATGATATATAGTCAAAAGCCGTGTTGTGTAGCAGGAGCTTTTACAACAAATATTGTCAAAGCGGCTCCTGTGAAGTGGGACAAAAAAGTGGTGGAGGAAAGTGCATATGCACAGGCAGTGGTTATTAACTCAGGTATTGCAAATGCATGTACAGGTGTAGAAGGATACCAATATTGTTATGAAACAGCACAAAAAACAGCGGAAGTGTTGGGGATACCTGCAGATGCTGTTTTGGTCGGCTCTACAGGTGTTATAGGTATGCAACTTCCAATTGACCGCATCAAAGCAGGTGTGGAAAAACTTGCAGCAGCAAAATGTGATTCCGTAGAAGCGGGAACAGCAGCAGCAAAAGCAATTATGACTACAGATACATGTAAGAAAGAAATTGCAGTGGAGCTTGAAATTGACGGTGTGAAGATTATCGTTGGTGGTATGGCAAAGGGGTCTGGAATGATTCATCCGAATATGTGTACCATGCTTAGTTTCATTACAACCGATGCTTCCATTTCTAAAACGGCATTGCAACAGGCACTCCGTGTAGATGTAGAGGATACATATAATATGATATCTGTGGATGGAGATACATCCACAAATGATACGGTATTGGTTCTTGCAAATGGAATGGCAGGAAATAAGGAGATTGTTGAAGGAACGAAGGAGTATGAGCTGTTTGCAAAGGCTCTTCGGGAAGTGAATGAATATCTTGCAAAGCAGATGGCAGGAGACGGTGAAGGAGCAACAGCTCTCTTCGAAGTCAATGTGATTGGTGCTCAGACAAAGGAGCAGGCAAAGATTATCAGTAAATCCATTGCATGTTCGAATCTGGTAAAGACTGCAATTGCAGGTCATGATGCAAACTGGGGACGTATTATATGTGCAATGGGATATTCGGGAGCCCAGTTTGATCCAGAGAAGGTTGACTTGTTTTTTGAGAGTGAAGCAGGCAAAATTCAGATTGTGGAAAACGGTGTTGCAGTAGATTACAGTGAGGAGAAGGCAACGGAAATTCTTTCTAAGCCAGTGGTAATTGCGACAGCGGATATTAAAATGGGGGAGGAAAAAGCAACTGCATGGGGATGTGATTTGACTCACGGTTATATTGACATCAATGCAGATTACAGGAGTTAATTATGGACGAAAAATTACAAACATATTTAAGTAAAGCGGAAGTCTTAATCGAAGCGCTTCCTTATATTCAGAGATTTAACAGAAAAGTAATCGTTGTAAAATATGGCGGAAGTGCCATGGTAGATGATGCCTTAAAGAGAAGAGTTATTGAAGATGTAACGCTTTTGAAATTAGTTGGATTCAAACCAATTATTGTGCATGGCGGAGGAAAAGAAATCAGCAGTATGGTTTCCCGCTTGGGAATGGAACCGAAATTTATCAACGGTCTGCGCGTGACAGATGAGCCGACCATGGAGATTGCTGAAATGGTACTAGGCAAGGTGAATAAAAGCTTAGTGCAGTTGGTAGAATCCTTGGGAGTGCGTGCTATTGGAATCAGTGGTAAGGACGGTGCACTTCTCAAAGTGAACAAGAAATATTCCAACGGAGAAGATATTGGTTTTGTTGGAGACGTGAAAGAAGTAAACGCACAGATTTTGTGGGATTTATTAGAAAAAGATTTTCTACCAATTGTATGTCCGATTGGTATGGATGATGATTACAATACATACAACATTAATGCAGATGATGCGGCGTGTGCGATTGCACAGGCTATGCAGGCAGAGAAGTTAGCTTTCCTAACTGACATAGAAGGGGTATACAAGGACCCGAAGGACCCGGAAACTTTGATTCCGGTATTGCCGATATCAGAAGCAGAAAAGTTAATGGAAGAGGGATATATCGGTGGTGGTATGCTTCCGAAGATTCAAAATTGTATTGATGCAGTCAATAGTGGTGTTTCCAAGGTTCATATCTTAGACGGCCGTATTCCACACTGTCTGCTTTTGGAAATCTTTACCAACAAGGGTATTGGTACTGCAATTTTAAAGGATGATGGAAAGTAGGTTTTATCATGAATGATTATATCAGTCAGGCTGAGGAAGCATTGCTTCACACCTATAATCGGTATCAGATTGTATTAGAAAAAGGCGAAGGCGTGTATCTGTACGATACAGAAGGGAAACAGTATCTGGATTTTGCAGCAGGAATTGCAGTCTGTTCTTTGGGCTACGGACATCCAAAATTGACAGAAAGCCTAAAAAAACAGATTGATATGTTAATACATACTTCCAATCTTTTTTACAGCAAACCGGTGGCTATGGCAGCGCAGAGCCTAAAGAAAGCAAGCAGGATGGACCGTGTGTTTTTTACAAACAGTGGGACAGAAGCAATTGAGGGAGCATTGAAGGCTGCCAGAAAGTATGCATATACCAAAGGAAATGGCAGATATGAATTTATTGCCATGAACCATTCCTTCCATGGAAGAAGCATGGGTGCTGTTGCCGTAACCGGAAATGAGCATTACCGTACACCGTTTGAACCGCTTGTCGGAGGTGTGAAATTTGCGGATTTTAATGATATTGAAAGTGTCAAGACACAGATTACAGATAAGACCTGTGCTATTATAATGGAACCTATACAAGGTGAAGGCGGAATATACCCTGCCAACGAAGAATTTTTGCAAGAGGTTCGTGCCCTATGCGATGAGCATGACATTTTGCTTATTTTTGATGAAATACAATGTGGTATGGGACGTACGGGAAGCATGTTCGCATGGCAAGGTTATGGCGTGAAGCCGGATATTCTGACCATGGCAAAAGCAATCGGGAACGGAATTCCGGTGGGCGCATTTGCCATGACTGAAAAAGTGGCCGAGAAGTCGCTTGCTCCAGGAGACCATGGAACTACATACGGCGGTAATCCGCTGGCCTGTACGGCTGTTTACAAGGTGCTTGAGATCTTTGAGGAAGACAATCTTATCTGCCATGTGCAAGAAATAAGTACATATTTGGAACAACAGTTGGATGCGCTTGTAGCAAAGACGGAAGCTGTTATAAAGCGACGTGGCAAAGGGTTGATGCAGGGGCTGGTGCTGGCGCAGCCGGTTGGTGATGTAGTGAAAAAAGCTATGGAACAAGGTTTGATTGTGATATCAGCAAGTGGAAATGTATTGCGATTAGTACCTCCACTTACCATTGAAAAGGTCCATGTGGATGAAATGATTGAGAAATTGACCAAAGCTTTAAGTGAATAGAAAAATATTTGAATAGAACCCAGTCAGTTGGAAATACTCTCCCTATCAAAAGGAGGAATGACAATGATTGGGTTTATTATTGCTTTGGTTTCCGGTGCGCTGATGAGCGTTCAGGGTGTGTTTAATACACAGGTAACTAAGACGACAGGAATGTGGGTTTCCAATGGTTGGGTGCAATTGACGGCGTTTGCTGTCTGTGTAGTAGCGTGGTTTATTAACGGAAGAGACTCCATCATGACATTGACAAAGGTGGAGCCGAAGTATGTGCTCTTGGGCGGTGTCATAGGAGCAGGCATTACTTGGACTGTAATCAAAAGTGTGGAAATGTTGGGGCCGGCAAAATCAGCATTACTTATTGTGGTTGCGCAGCTTTTTGTTTCCTATGTAATAGAAGTCTTTGGAATGTTCGGTGTGGACAAGGAGCCTTTTGTATGGCATAAGCTGGTTGGATTAGTTGTTGCAATAGTTGGAATTGTAATCTTTCAATGGAAGTAAAATGTGGCTTGTAATTTATTACAAAATTCGATAAAATGAAGATGTCTAGGCATAGAGGGGTATCTGTAGCAGAACTACGGAGGTATTATGCAAAGATGGAAAACAATTTTATTGATGGTGTTGATACTGATATGTATGAATGCATGTGGATCCGATGACAAAGAGACCATGTCTTTAGAGACAGTTGACACCCCGCCACAAGAAACAGCGCAAGAGGTGAGCAGTGATATCTATGTTTATGTATGTGGAGCTGTTCAGAGAGAGGGCGTATACCGATTGCCGACAGGAAGCCGTATCTACGAGGCTGTCGAGATGGCAGGTGGTTTTCGTGAAGATGCTGCCACATCGGAGGTTAATCAGGCAGAAGTGTTACAGGACGAGGCAAGGGTTTATGTCCCTACGTTTGCTGATGTTATTTCAGCAAAAGAAAATGGAGATGGGAAAATCAATCTGAATCAGGCTACAAAGGAAGAACTTATGACATTGCCCGGCGTAGGTGAGGCAAAAGCAGACAGTATTATTCAGTATCGAAATGAGAATGGTGGCTTTCATAACATAGAAGAAATCATGGAGATTTCGGGAATTAAGGAAGGTTTGTTTGAAAAAATTAAACATTTAATTAAAATATAATTTAGGGAGAGTATTCATGGGAAAACGCGTATTGGTTGTTGATGATGAAAAATTAATTGTGAAAGGAATCCGATTCAGTTTATTGCAGGACGGTTTGGAAGTGGACTGCGCATATGACGGCGAAGAAGCACTGGAGATGGCGAAGGCAAATGAGTATGATATGATTTTGCTTGATGTCATGCTTCCTAAGATGGATGGCTTCGAAGTGTGTCAGCAGATTCGTGAATTTTCGGATGTTCCGATTATTATGTTGACAGCCAAAGGGGATGACATGGATAAAATCTTGGGGTTGGATTATGGTGCAGATGACTATATCACGAAGCCATTTAACATTTTGGAAGTGAAAGCCAGGATCAAAGCTATTATGCGCCGTGGACGCAAAAAAGATATTCAAGAAGTACCGGGTAATGTTTTAGAAAAGCACGATATGAAGATTGACCGTGAAAACCGCAGAGTGTTTATCGAAGGTGAGGAAATCAATCTGACGACAAAGGAATTTGATGTTTTGGAACTACTTGCTACCAATCCGGATAAGGTTTATAGCAGGGAACAGTTGTTAAAGCTGGTATGGGGGTCTGATTATCCGGGTGATGCGAGAACTGTGGACGTACATATCAGACGTTTGAGAGAGAAGATTGAAAAGCTTCCTAGCAATCCAAAATACGTATATACAAAGTGGGGAGTGGGTTACTATTTTAAAGGCTAAGTTACAGATTGTGAACAAAATATGGAAAAGTCTTCGATTTAGAATTGTTATGCTGCTTATTATTATAAGCAGCATACCTTGTTTTTTCATAAAAGAAGTGATTGTCGGTACTTATGAAGACCGTGCAGTTGCATGGAGAACAGCTGAAATTCAGGAGCAGTGTACCATTCTGTCCAATCAGATTGCAAAAAGTACATATTTGGAACAGTCTGAGTCCGAAGTAATAGATGCGGAATTATCACAATTTTCTAATATATACAATGGGCGCGTGATTATCGTTGATGACAATTTCCGAATTGTGAAGGATACCTTTGGCACAGACGATGGGAAGACAATGATTGCCCCGGATGTTATTACTTGCTTTATGGAAGGAAGCGGAACTGATTTCTATGACTCTAAGGCGCAATACCTTGACATTACCACACCAATTACGGTAACGGAAGATGAAAAGGTACAGGTAAAAGGGGTTGTTTTAGCCAGCGTATCTACAGACATTATTTATGAAACCATGATGGAACTTAATAGAAAAGCGGATATGGTTTTGTGGATTCTTCTATTGCTTGTCTTGTTTTTGGGTATCTTTATTACTAGACATATGATGCAACCATTTAAGAAGATTGTAAAGGGAATTGAAGATGTGACTGAAGGGTATGACACTGATTATCTTCATGTTGACACATATCAGGAAACCAAGAATATTTCAGAAGCGTTTAACAAAATGCTAGGCCGAATGAAAATTTTGGATGATTCCCGCCAAGAGTTTGTATCCAACGTGTCTCACGAATTAAAGACACCGTTAACCTCCATGAAGGTGTTGGCAGACTCATTATTGGCACAAGAAGATGTGCCGGCAGAGTTATACAAAGAATTTATGAGTGATATTACAGAGGAAATCGAACGTGAAAATAAGATTATTAACGATTTACTGTCACTTGTAAAAATGGATAAGACATCAACGGATTTAAATGTAAAACCGGAAAATATCAATGAATTGGTAGAACGTATTTTGAAACGTTTACGCCCGATTGCGGCAAAACAAAATGTAGAATTGGTTTTTGAAAGTTTTCGTCCGGTTACTGCCGAAGTTGATGAGGTGAAGTTTACGCTCGCTATTTCTAACTTGGTTGAAAATGCGATTAAATATAATCAAGAAGAAGGCTGGGTGCATGTGTCAATCAATGCAGACCATAAATATTTCTATGTAAAAGTTTCGGATTCCGGAATGGGAATTCCGGAGGAATCCTTAGACCATATTTTTGAACGTTTTTATCGAGTAGACAAGTCTCATTCAAGAGAAATCGGAGGAACGGGTCTTGGTCTTGCAATTACACGTAATGCTGTCATCATGCATCGTGGTGCAGTGAAGGTTCATAGTGAAGAAGGCGTGGGTACGACATTTACTGTTCGAATTCCATTGAACTATATTGCATAGAGAAGTGAGGAAAAGTATGAAAAAGAAACTAGTTTTGTTCCTTTGTGTGTTGTTTTGCATTTTGCTGTGTGCGTGCAAAGAGCAAACACAAGCAGGGGAAATGTATGTATATCATCTGAATACCAATGGCAATGGATTGCTTCAGGAGACTCATCCTAAAACAGATGTGGAAGGCGCTTTGAAGGCATTGGAAGGCTATTCTGTTTTGCCGAAAGGGGTAAAAGTACAAGGTTTTAAACTGAACAAAGATTATTTGAGTGTGTATTTTAACTCCGAGTATGCACAGATGAAAAAGAACACGGAGGTTTTGGTGCGGGCAGCTGTGGTACAGACCTTGGTTCAAGTAGAACAAGTGAGTTTTGTCGAATTTTTTGTAGATGGACAGGTGCTGACAGATAGCAAGGGTAATGTTGTTGGTTTGATGCGGGCGGAGGATTTTGTGCAGAATACAGGATCATCTTTTGATTCTTATCAAACCACAGATTTGCTCCTTTATTTTGCAAGTAAAGATGGCAAACAGTTGCGCGCGAGAAAGAAAACGGAAGTTACATACCACGTCAATACCCCGATTGAACGATTGGTAGTTGAACAACTCATTAAGGAAAAGTCAACCATTCCTGAAACTACAAAGATATTAGGGGTGTCAGTCAGAGAAGGAATTTGCTATGTAAATTTGGACTCCAAATTTATATCAGACAGCTATGATTTGAGCCCGGAGGTTGTGATTTATTCCATTGTCAATTCCGTTATTGAAAACGGAAGTGTCACAAAAGTACAGATTCTGGTTGATGGTGCAAATGACGTGGTTTATAAAAATACGATAGATTTGAGCAGGCCACTTGAGTGGAATGTGGGATTGCTTGAGGTAAAATAAGAGATGAAAACACGACCGTTATGTTTCACATGTCTGTGTTTTTTCATTGCTCATATTTTTTGTTTCATAATAACAGGCGGGAATTTATCAGGGGAAATTCCCGTTTCTTCTATCTTTTACGGAGAGAAGGAAAAAAATGTCGTTATTCACGGACAAGTGTATCAGAAATCAAACACATCTAAAATTCAAATTTTATATCTAAAAAACAATTCCACAAATGATTCCAAGATTATGGTTTACGACAAACAGCATAGAGATATTTCCATTGGGCAAACTGTCACGTTAAGGGGAAAGACCGGTAGCTTTCAAAAGGCGAGAAATCCCGGTAATTTTGACCAGCTACGTTATTACGCACAACAAAATATCTATGGGGTAATATGGTGCGAAGACATACTGAAAATCGAAGGTGAAGAAAATTGCTTCAAGGAATCTCTGTATCAATTAAAAATACAGTGTAAAGCAAATATCTGTCAAATTATGGGGGATAAAAACGGAGCAATTCTGTCAGCTATGTTGCTAGGCGATAAGAATAATATAGATGCAGACGTGAAGGAGGTATATCAGAAAAATGGAATAGGCCACATTTTGGCAATATCCGGGCTACATATTTCATTTCTGGGCCTTGGAGTATATCACATGATTCGAAAAACCGGCTTGGGGTATGTCGGTTCCGGTTTGTTGGCAGGTATCCTTTTGAGTATCTATATTCTTATGATAGGGTATTCTGTATCGGCTGTCAGGGCATTTATCATGTTGCTTTTCCGCATAGGCGCAGACGTGTCCGGACGAGTATACGATGGATTAACAGCACTTTGCGTAGCTGCAACTGTTACTGTCGGCATGCAACCACAGGCTTTTGTGGATGCAGGATTTTTGCTGTCCTATGGAGCAATCTTAGGCATTATGTTTGTGTTGCCGGCAATGGAACGCATGTTTCGGGTTCGCTGGAAAATTATCACGGGATGTTACGCAAGTATGGCAGTAAATATCATCCTGTTTCCGATTATTCTATTCTTTTACTATGAGTTTTCAGTGTATTCTATTTTCACAAATCTCTTGGTCATTCCTTTAATGAGTGTGGTGATAGGTTTGGGAATGCTTGGGAGTATTGGAAGTTTTTTTTCATGGTCAATAGGGAAGCTTTTTTTAAATGTATGTAATGTAGTATTGGATTTATTTGAACTCATTACTCGTACCAGTAGCAAGCTGCCGTTTTCAAGAGCTGTAGTGGGACAACCGGATTTGTGGAAACTCATTTTCTATTATCTAGTACTCTTTGTATTGTTAGTGGGCGTGTTTCACTGTAAGAAGAGAAAAGGTATAAGAAGAATGCGATGGATATTTTGTGGAAGTTTTGTACTACTTATTTTCTTAATGGCATACAAGCCAAGAGGAGACTTAAGTATTACAATGCTTGATGTCGGTCAGGGGGACAGTACATTTCTCAGAGGGCCGGAAGGCAACACCTATCTGATTGACGGTGGCAGCAGTGATGTGTCCCAAGTGGCAAAATATCGCTTGGAACCATTTTTGAAGTCTCAAGGGGTAGGGGAATTGGATTATGTTTTTGTTACTCACGGTGATACTGACCACTATAACGGAATTGCAGAAATGTTGGAAAGACAAGATGTGGGAGTTAAGCTAAAACATTTGGTGTTTCCATGCAATTGGAAACAGGATGAAGATTTAGTTTCACTGGCGCAGCTTGGTCAAAAGCAAGGTGTTGCTGTGTTGGTAATGCAGGCGAATGAACGAATACAAGAAGGAGAGCTTCAAATTCTGTGCATACAACCGACTTTACAGGATGGCAATTTGAAAGGGAATGGAGGGTCCTTGGTCTTAGAAGTTCATTACAGGGAAATTTCGCTTTTGTGCACGGGAGATGTGGAATTGGAAGGAGAAGCTATATTGACCCAAAGAATACAGGGAAGCTTTACTATATTAAAGGTGGCGCACCACGGTTCAAAAAGCTCTTCCACAGAAAAGTTCTTAGAAGTAGTTCGCCCTAAAATTGCGTTGATTTCGGCAGGAGAAGATAATGCATATGGACATCCACATGAGGAAACTTTAATGAGACTCTTAGATAGAGGGTGCAAAATCTTTACGACAATAAAAAATGGGGCAATTACGATTGAAACCGATGGGAATTCATTGACATTTCACTGAGTTTTATTTAGACTATAATGGAGTATGCAAAGAAAGGTGAACGTGAATGAAGAGTCTGAACGAAGATTTGAAAACCGGACAATTTAATAGTGTTTATCTGTTGTATGGAGAAGAAGATTACTTGAAAAAGCAATACAAGGATAAATTGCGCAACGCTATGGTTTCATCGGACGACGATATGAATTATGCATATTATGAAGGTAAGGGTATCAATGTCAATGAAGTCATTGATTTGGCAGAGACTTTGCCATTCTTTGCACCGCGTCGATTGATTGTCCTTGAGGATACCGGATTTTTTAAAAATGCGTCCCCGGAACTTGCAGACTATTTAAAGGAGATGCCGGATACCACTTGTATTATTTTTGTTGAGACAGAAGTGGACAAGCGAAATAAGCTGTACAAAGCGGTGCAGCAAAAGGGGCGTGCGGTTGAGCTGGGGCGTCAGGATGAGAATACATTGATTCGCTGGGTAGCAAGTAATGTGAAGCAAGAGCAGAAGCAGATTAGTGAGAATACCGTACGTTTCTTTCTTGCAAAAGTCGGGACGGATATGGAAAATATTCAGAAAGAGTTGGAAAAATTATTCTGCTATACCTTGGATAAGGATTGCATTACAGTCGAGGATGTAGAGGCAATCTGCACGACTCAGATTGCGAACCAAATATTTGATATGGTGAATGCTGTGGCGGATAAACAGCAGAAAAAAGCATTGGGGTATTATTATGATTTGCTTGCTTTAAAAGAGCCTGCAATGCGAATTCTTTTTTTCCTTACGAGACAGTTCAAAGCGTTATTAGAGGTTAAAAACATGGATAAGCATGGGATTGGACGTAAGGAGATTGCGGAAAAGTTAGGGATTAACCCCTTTGTGGTAGGGAAATACCAGGCACAGGCAAAGGCATTTTCTAATCGAGAATTAAGACGAATTGTAGAAGACAGTGTTGAAACAGAAGAGGCAATTAAGACAGGACGTCTTACAGACACCTTAGGTGTTGAACTTTTTATTATAAAATATTCAGGAGGAAGGTAATGGCTAGAATAGAACAGAGTAAAATTCGTAATTTTTGTATTATCGCGCATATAGACCATGGAAAGTCAACTTTGGCAGACCGTATCATCGAAAAGACAGGTTTACTTACCAGTCGCGAGATGCAGGCTCAGGTGCTTGACAATATGGAATTGGAGCGAGAGCGTGGAATTACGATTAAAGCACAGGCCGTTCGAATCGTATATAAGGCGAACGACGGAGAGGAATATATTTTCAATTTAATTGATACTCCTGGACATGTGGATTTCAACTACGAGGTTTCAAGAAGTCTTGCAGCCTGTGACGGAGCCATTCTTGTAGTGGATGCTGCTCAAGGTGTGGAGGCACAGACACTTGCAAATGTATACTTGGCATTGGACCATGATTTGGATGTTATGCCGGTTATTAATAAAATTGATTTGCCGAGCGCAGAGCCGGAACGTGTAATAGAAGAAATCGAAGATGTGATTGGAATTGAGGCTCAGGATGCACCGCTAATTTCTGCTAAAGTTGGATTGAATATCGAAGATGTTTTAGAACAGATCGTAGAAAAAATACCGGCGCCGGAAGGAGACCCGGATGCACCGCTTCAGGCTTTGATATTTGATTCCGTGTACGATTCCTATAAAGGTGTCATTGTATTTTGCCGTATCAAGGAAGGTTCCGTGAGAAAGGGAACCAATATGAAAATGATGGCCACAGGGGCAACTGCCGAGGTGGTTGAGGTTGGTTATTTTGGTGCAGGACAATTCATTCCTTGCGATGAACTTTCAGCCGGTATGGTTGGATATATCACAGCCAGTCTTAAAAATGTAAAAGATACTCGTGTTGGTGACACCATTACAGATGCAGACAGACCATGTGAGAAACCACTTCCTGGATACAAGAAAGTGCTTCCTATGGTTTATTGTGGTATGTATCCGGCGGACGGTGCGAAATATCAGGATCTACGTGATGCATTGGAAAAATTGCAGCTCAATGACGCCTCTTTGCATTTTGAACCGGAAACGTCAATTGCTTTGGGCTTTGGGTTCCGTTGTGGTTTCTTGGGATTGCTTCACTTAGAAATTATACAAGAACGCTTGGAAAGAGAATATAATTTAGATTTGGTAACAACTGCACCGGGAGTAGTATATAAGGTTCATAAGACAAACGGTGAAGTGATTGAACTTACCAATCCGTCTAACTTGCCGGAACCGACAGAGATTGATTACATGGAGGAACCAATGGTAAAGGCGGAGATTATGGTTACCTCTGAGTTTATCGGTGCCATTATGGACTTGTGCCAGGAGCGTCGAGGGATTTATCAAGGTATGGAGTATATTGAGGAAACAAGAGCAGTGCTTCGTTATCATTTGCCTCTTAACGAGATTATTTATGACTTTTTTGATGCCCTAAAATCTCGTTCTCGAGGATATGCTTCTTTTGATTATGAAATGCTGGGCTATGAAAAGTCTGAGCTTGTAAAATTAGATATTCTTATCAACAAGGAAGAAGTAGATGCATTGTCATTTATCGTATTTTCCGGAAGTGCATATGAGCGTGGACGGAAGATGTGCGAAAAATTAAAAGATGAGATTCCAAGACACCTATTTGAGATTCCAATTCAGGCTGCTGTAGGAAGTAAGATTATCGCCAGAGAGACCGTCAAAGCGGTGCGCAAAGACGTACTTGCAAAATGTTACGGTGGTGATATCTCCCGTAAACGTAAGCTTCTTGAAAAACAAAAAGAAGGAAAGAAGAGAATGCGTCAGATTGGAAACGTAGAGATTCCACAAAAGGCGTTTATGAGCGTATTAAAGTTAGATGAGAAGAAATAAAGAGCTTGAAATATATATCCACATACCGTTTTGTGTGAGAAAATGTGCATATTGTGATTTTTTGTCCGGACCACAGGACGAAGTGACAAGAAACCGGTATGTGGAGAAGATAACAGATGAAATTCGTGCACATTCTTGCAATTCGGAGATGATTAAACGCTATCAAGTTACATCCATATTTCTTGGTGGTGGTACGCCATCTATTTTGGAGAAGAATCAAATTACTGCGATTTTTGATGCATTAAGAGCTCATTTTGATATCTCTGAAGATGCAGAAATCACAATTGAAGCAAATCCGGGAACGGTTACAGCAGAAAAACTGCAAGTATATAAAAAGTGTGGAATCAATCGAATTAGTTTCGGACTCCAATCAACGAATAACAAAGAGTTGAAGTTACTTGGCCGTATCCATACTTATGAAGAGTTTCTGGAAAGTTATCAGTTGGCAAGAGCATGCGGTTTTGACAATATCAATGTGGATTTGATTTCTGCAATTCCGAAACAGACCGTGGCAGGCTGGGAGGAGACTTTGGGGAAAGTGATTGCATTAGAACCGGAGCATATTTCTGCCTATAGTTTGATTGTGGAGGAAGGCACACCGTTTGCAAAATTGTATGGAGAAGGGTGTCCGAGGGAACACGATTTGCCGAGTGAAGAAGAGGAACGAGCAATCTATTATCAAACCGAAGAATTGCTATCCGGAGCAGGATATCACAGATACGAGATTTCCAATTATGCGAAAAAGGGAAAAGAATGCAGACATAATCTTGGGTACTGGGAGAGAAAAGAGTATCTGGGAATTGGTTTGGGTTCAGCTAGTTTGATTGATAATACAAGGTATAAGAATACAGACGACCTTTTGTATTATTTGGAACATGCAGATGACTTGGGTGCAATCCGAGAAGATGTGGAAGAATTGTCTGTTAAAGAACAGATGGAAGAATTTATGTTTTTGGGATTACGAAAAATGGAAGGTGTTTCAATATCCGAATTTGAAAACACGTTTGGAAAAAACATAGATGAATGTTATGGAGAGCACATTCAGAGTCTGGTGCAGCAAGGATTACTTAAGCAGAAAGATGGTCGCTTAATGCTCACAAGTCAAGGAATTGATGTGAGTAATTATGTGTTTGGTGAGTTTTTAATATAATAAAAAGAGAGCCGGAGAATTTCTCCGGCTCAAACTGTCTTAACCTTATTCCTCGTCCATATCTTCGAATTCTTGTTCATCAAGCCATTCGTCGAATGCGTCAGCAGCAGCTTCATATTCATCATCGTCTTCGATGTTTTCCAAAGTAGGCTCTCCATCTTCGGTTTCAACGTAACGGTAGATAAATACGTCGCCTTCTTCGTTATCTCCATCTTCATCTAATGGAAGTAATGCAATATATTCTTTGTCATCTACACTGTAAATTGTGAGTACTGCACATTCGATAACTTCATCGTTATCAAGTGTTAATGTTACAGTTACTTCTTCATTGCATCCGCAATCGCAGTTGTGATCATGTGTGTGTTCGCTCATAATAAGTCTCCTTTATAATGAAATATTTGATATACTAACTCTATCAGAATGGGACAAGAAATGCAAGGCTTGTTTCCATTTTTATCTATGCAAGAAAACAAGAATCGTGTATAATAAATAACAGTATACGGAAGAGGAGGGATTCATATGAAAATAATGTCAGGATATCCATTGCCACTAGGTATTTCGATAAGAGAAGATGTGGTAAATTTTTCCGTTGCGGTAGAAAGTGGAAAAAGCTGTTTTTTATGTTTGTATACCAAGGGCTGCCAAGATGTTTTTTGTAAGATTGAACTTGCGGAAGAACAGGCAATTGGTGAGGTGCGTCATATTGCGCTTTCAAAAACAGAGCTTGCAGATATGGAATATAATTATGAAATAGATGGAGAGTTGGTACTCGATTCATATGCAAAAGCAGTTGTAGAGTATAGCACAACCATTCGTGGGCGCATCTTGATGGAAGAATATGATTGGGAAGGAGATAAACCACTCAACCTCCCATATCATGAGATTGTTGCGTATAATCTTCATGTCAGAGGATTTACCATGCACAAATCTTCGCAGACTACAAAAAGAGGGACATTTGCGGCTGTTGTTGAGAAGATATCATATTTGAAAGATTTGGGTATCAACCAGATTCAGTGCATGCCGATTTATGCCTTTCAGGAAGCTCTGCACTATAAGAATTATTGGGGATTTGGCGAGGCCTATTGCTTTGCTATAAAAAATGCCTATGCGGCAACTTGCGATGCCGAAAAAGAATTGAAAGACATGGTAAAAGCATGTCATAAAAATGAAATAGAAGTGGTATTATATTTACCATTTACAGATAGAGTTTCCAAACAATTGATTGAGGAATGTTTGAGATACTATGTAATGGAATATCATATAGATGGCTTTGTTTTGAATCCATATAATGCGCCGATGAGCAGTATCATGTCAGATCCGATTTTAAAGGGGACCAAGCTTTTGGAATACAAAGATGATTTCCAAAATAACATGCGCCGTTTTCTTATTGGAACTGAAGGCGCTGTGCAAGGTGTAATGTGGTGGGTAAAACAGCTTACCAGAGAGATAGGCTCTTGCAACTACATTACTAATCATACGGGATTTACTTTACATGACCTTGTATCCTATAATGAAAAGCATAATGAGGCGAATGGGGAGAATAACCTGGACGGACCGGATGTGAATTTCAGTTGGAATTGTAGCGTCGAAGGACCTACACGTAAAAAAACTATTATAGAATTGCGAAGAAAACAAATGCGCAATGCTATGTTTCTATTGATTATGTCACAAGGAACACCATGCATTTTGGCAGGAGATGAGTTTGCAAATACGCAAAAGGGAAATAATAATGTGTATTGTCAGGATAATGAAATTGCGTGGTTGGATTGGAATAAATTGGAAAAAGAGAGAGCGTTTTATGAATATGTGAAAAAGCTCATTGCACTTCGCAGGCAGTATTCTGTTATTGGAGTTGACAAACCACTTTTGGGCGTGGATAAAACAAGTTGTGGTGTGCCGGATGTTTCCTTCCATGGGGAGAATGCATGGCAGATTCCAAATCAAATATCAAGTAAGCATTTGGGGGTCTATTATCACCATGCGGATGGAACCGATTGTTTTGTTGCATATAACATGCATGAAGAGGCGCAGATTTTTGCATTGCCAGGACTTCGCAAAGGGAAGAAATGGCATAGGGTAATTTCTACAGCAGATGTGCAGATAGAAGAGAAGGAAGTTTTGATAGAAAATCAGAAAGAAACTGTTGTTCAGGACAGAACGATCGAAATGTTTATCGGAAAATAAGAATATAAAAGGACATAAAGAAAATGAAGGCTTGGAAACATTTTTGCACCGTTACCCACCATAAATATTTGGTGGCAAAAGGGTGTTTTGCAGTTGGGTTATATTGGCAGGGAATCATGCATGATATGTCAAAATATAGTTTTACGGAATTTCGTGTTGGAGCGAAATATTTTCAGGGAACAAGAAGTCCAAATAATGCGGAAAAAGAAGATAGAGGATATTCATCTTCTTGGTTACATCATAAGGGCAGGAATAAGCATCATCTCGAGTATTGGTGGGATTATGGCTTTGCACCGGATAAAAGAGCAACAGGAATGCGCATGCCGGAGAAATACGTAGTAGAAATGTTGATGGACCGTATAGCAGCATGCAAAGTGTATATGCATGGTGATTATACCGACAGTAGTCCGCTTGCATACTATGAGCGTGGGAAAGAAATTACGATGATGCATAAGGATACAAGGGAACTTTTGGAAACTATGCTGAAGATGTTAGCAGAAAAAGGCGAGAAAGAAACCTTTGCATATGTAAAGAAAGAAGTGTTGCATAAGAAAGGCTAGTCTACTCAGGATAGACTAGCCTTTCTTTTTTAATGCCTGTCAGCACTTCATTAAAATATTTTTTGGCTAAATATTTTGCCATTGGCAGGTTCATATCCAAGTAATTACCACAATCTTTTGCAGAGGCGCCTGGGACTTCTCCTTCAAAGTCAGCAATAAATACAAACATTTCTTTTAGTAAATCAATAATGTCTTTTGAATCATAATCCCCTGCGAGAAGCAGGTAAAACCCGGTGCGACATCCCATAGGCCCGAAGTAAATGATTTTCGGTCCGAAATCTTTGTGGTTACGTAAAAATGTAGCAGCCAAATGTTCGATGGTATGCATTTCGGCGGTATTCATAACCGGTTCCTCATTCGGACTGGTCATTCGGATATCAAAAGTAGTAATTGTCTCTAAACCAACTTTGTCCTTCCGTGAAACATATACTCCCGGGATTAATTTGATATGGTCTATAGTGAAACTGGTTATTTTTTTCATCATAAATCCTCCTAAAACGAATATGGTTTCATTATAACCATTCTTTTTGCGGAAAACAAGTGGTTTACATGGTAATGAAATCTTGACGGAAGCAGGGAAGGGGTGTAAACTGAGGAAAGACATATTTGGAGGAAGAAATTATGATTAACGATAAAAAGGTACTATTTAGCGGCATGCAGGCAACCGGTAATCTGACATTGGGAAATTATTTAGGTGCCATGAAGAACTGGGTAAAGCTTAGTGATGATTATGAATGCTTTTATAGTGTGGTGGATATGCATTCCATTACAGTAAGACAAGACCCGGCGACTTTGCGTAAGAGAGCGAGAGCTCTTCTTACATTATACATTGCAGCAGGACTGGACCCTGAGAAGAATTGTATATATTATCAATCACATGTTTCAGGCCATGCAGAATTAGCTTGGATTTTGAATTGCTATACTTACATGGGTGAACTGAATCGCATGACACAGTTCAAGGATAAGTCGGCTAAACATGCAGATAATATTAATGCCGGACTTTTTACATATCCGGTGCTTATGGCAGCAGATATTTTATTGTTCCAGGCAGATGTTGTTCCGGTAGGTATTGACCAGATGCAGCACTTAGAACTTACCAGAGATATTGCTCAGAGATTTAATGGTATTTATGGGGATGTATTTACTGTTCCGGAGCCGTATATTGGAAAAGTAGGAGCGAAGATTATGAGTCTTCAGGACCCAACGAAGAAGATGTCTAAGTCTGATGAGAATCCGAATGCAAGTATTTATTTAATGGATGACCCGGATACGATTATCCGCAAATGTAAACGTGCAGTAACAGATTCGGAAGCTCAGATTTTGTATCGCGATGAGCAACCGGGTGTGAAGAATTTGATTGATATCTATAGCGCTTGTACTAACCAAACGCAACAAGAGGTGGTCAAAGAGTTTGAAGGAAAAGGCTATGGAGACTTTAAAATGGCAGTGGGAGAAGCAGTGGTATCTGTCTTAAAACCATTACAGGATGAAGTGGCAAGATTAGAGAAAGATAAAGCATATATTGACAGCGTGATTAAAAACAACGCAGAAAAAGCAAATTATTATGCTATGAAGACCTTACGCAAGGTTCAGAAAAAAGTAGGATTCCCGGAAAGGATAAGATAAGAGCATATGAAAGCAATAGCAACAGAAAAAGCGCCAAAAGCTTTGGGACCATATTCACAGGGTTATGTACACAATGGCATGTTCTATTCGGCGGGACAGATTCCGATTAATCCAGCCACAGATGCCATTGAGGAGACGACAATTGTGGGTCAGACAGAACAAGTATGTAAGAATCTGGCAGCAGTATTGGAAGCGGCCGGAACATCTTTTGATAAAGTAATTAAGACCACATGCTTTTTGGCTGATATGGGAGATTTTGCTGCATTTAACGAAGTGTATGCTAAATACTTTGTATCAAAGCCGGCAAGAAGCTGTGTGGCAGTAAAGACATTACCGAAGAACGTACTGTGTGAAGTGGAATTAATCGCAGTAGTAGAGGAATAGGGAGTGAAGCATATGTCAGAACAAGAAAAGAAAGAAGGATGCGCGGCAGAAAGTTGTTCGAGTTGTGCGCAGGCAGGCTCATGTCCAAGTAAAAAGGCAGATATGAAGGTGCCTGCAAATCAATATACAAATGTCAAGAAGGTAATAGGTATTATCAGTGGAAAAGGTGGCGTTGGTAAATCTATGGTAACAGCATCCCTTGCAAGATTAATGCGAGAGAGGGGATATTCAGTAGGTATTCTGGATGCAGACATTACAGGACCATCGATTCCGAAGATGTATGGGGTACATGACCACGCAATGGGTGCAGAGGAAGGAATGTTCCCTTGTATTGCACAGGATGAGACCCGAATTATGTCTGTGAATCTTTTACTGGATAGTGAAGATACGCCGGTGATTTGGAGAGGACCTGTGATTGCAGGTGTTGTCACTCAATTTTGGAATGAAGTACTCTGGGGAAATTTGGATTATCTCTTTATTGATATGCCGCCGGGAACAGGGGACGTTCCGTTAACTGTATTTCAATCACTGCCGGTAGACGGGGTGGTAATAGTAACATCACCACAGGACTTGGTTTCCATGATTGTGAAGAAAGCATATCATATGGCACAGGCAATGAATATTCCGGTGCTTGGTATTGTGGAAAATTATAGTTATTTAAAATGTCCGGATTGTGGGAAAGAAATAAAAGTGTTCGGGGAAAGTCATATTGACGAAATTGCAGGTGAACTTGGATTACAGGTTCTTGGGAAAATGCCAATCGACCCAAAACTTGCAGAGCTGGTAGAGGATGAAAAATTCTACGAAGTAACAAATGAATATTTGTTGGATGCAGTAGCTGTATTAGAATAAAAAGGAGTCTTGAACTCCTTTTTTATTGTTTTTAAGTTCTTATGTTGATACGCATAAAATAAGTTGGATTTCTTCAAAAAAATTGGATATATTTACCCTTGATTAATAAAAGATGCTGTGATAAAATGTCATGGTGAGTTATAAGATAAGCTCGTTTTTTATAAGAAAAGATTGTTAAAAAAAAAACAAACAATACAGGAGGAAGCTTATGAGCAGAAAAATTACCATCATTGGAGCAGGTAGCGTAGGTGCTACAATTGCTTACACATTGTCAAACGACGATATCGCATCAGAAATCGTTATGATTGACATTAACAAACAAAAAGCAGAAGGTGAAGTTTTGGATATTATCCAAGGTACATGCTTTAGAGATCCAATCTCTATTATCGCAGGAGATTACGAAGATGCAGCAGGATCTGATATTGTAATCATCACATCAGGTATTGCACGTAAACCAGGTCAGACAAGACTTGAATTGGCACAAACAAATGTAAATATCTTAAAGAGCATTGCACCACAAATTGCAAAAGCAGCACCAGATGCAAAGTATATTATCGTAAGTAATCCGGTTGACGTTATGACATATGTATTTACAAAGGTTTCAGGTATTCCTGAAAATCAAATCATTGGTTCAGGTACAGTTCTTGATACAGCAAGACTTCGTTGCGGTATCTCTGAACATTTCGGAATTGCTCAAAAGAATGTACATGCTTATATCTTTGGTGAACATGGTGATTCATCATTTGTTCCATGGAGCTGTGCTAGCATTTCTGCTGTTCCAGTTAAGGAATATCCAGAAGCAATGAAGAGAATTGGTAAAGAAGTAGAACCAATTGATGAAGAAGCTATGATTGAATATGTAAGAAAATCAGGCGGAAAGATTATTGCTAACAAAGGAGCAACATTCTACGCAGTATCTGCATCTGTTGTTCAATTGTGCAAAAAACTTGTTGCTGCATCTGAATCAACAGCTACTGTATCTACAATGATGCATGGTGAATATGGTATCGACGATGTTTGCCTCAGCGTATTAACTCTTGTTGGTCCAAACGGATACCAAGGAAAAGTACATGTTGAATTAACAGACGAAGAAATTGAAAAATTACAAAAGAGTGCAGACGCATTAAAATCAGTTATTTCACAAATCGAAATCTAATAAATTAGAATGCTAAAAAGAGGAAAGGGATTTGATATGAAGTACAGTTATTATCCAGGATGTACCCTCAAAAATAAAGCAAAAGATTTGGACGCATATGCCAGAGCTTCTGCAGTAGCACTTGGATTTGAATTAGAAGAAATTGAAGAATGGCAGTGCTGTGGCGGAGTTTATCCGCTCGGCACTGACGAAATTGCTTCAAAACTTTCTTCAGTTCGTACACTGAATGCAGCAAAAGAGAAGGGTCAGGACTTAGTAACACTTTGCTCTGCTTGTCATCACGTAGTAAAACGTGTTAATGATGACATGAAAAATGTAGAAGACATTCGCACAAGAGCAAACAACTACATGCAACTCGAAGAACCATATGCAGGCGAGACAGAGGTATTGCACTTCTTAGAAGTACTCCGGGACAGAGTTGGTTTTGATAAGTTGAAAGAAAAAGTGGTAAATCCACTGAAGGACAAGAAAATCGGAGCATATTATGGATGCTTACTTCTTCGTCCAGGAAAGGTATTAGGATTTGACAATCCGGAAAACCCAACCATCATCGAAGATTTTATCCGTGCAATCGGTGCAACACCGGTTGTTTATCCATACCGCAATGAGTGTTGTGGCGGATACATATCATTAAAAGAAAAAGATATGGCGAAAAACATGTGTGACAAGATAATTGACAGCGCAGAAGGCTTCGGCGCAGAAATGTTAATTACGGCTTGTCCTCTTTGCATGTATAACCTTAATAAGAGCACAGAAGACAAGATTCCTGTTGTATACTTTACAGAACTCTTGGCTGAGGCGCTCGGAGTAAAAGAGGAGGTAGAAATCTAATGAGTCACGTAAATAAAGTTGATCAAATCAAAGAAATCAGCGGCGTGAATCCACTTAAATGTATGAAATGTGGAAAATGTTCTGCTTCCTGCCCATCTTTCAATGAGATGGACATCAAACCACACCAGTTCGTATCTTACGTTCAAAACGGAGATGTAGAAAGTTTGGTTCAATCTAAATCACTTTGGAAATGTCTGTCATGCTTTGCATGTGTAGAACGTTGTCCAAGAGATGTA
>JAZUCE010000138.1:0-5047 GCA_045638905.1 Faecalimonas sp. | reverse complement strand
TCGGTACGAGCAAAGCCTTTACTGCGTTTTAAGTAAAAGTGAACTGCATTGTCGCATGCAACAACTCGCCAGGGTTGCTTATTTACTGCCGAGGGAGCAAGTCTTACCATCTCTAGAGCCTCTGCCCATTTACCCGCTTTTTCTTTGGATAAAGACTTATCAAATGATCCATCAAAGAATAACTCTTCAAAAGGCAGACGCTCATCGGCTTTAACTCCTTTTCGCATCATACTCTCACGGAGAGACATCTTTTTTGCAGGATACCCAAGAGGGCTTGCACATGGCATAATTTCGTCACTATCAAGTTCCATTGCATCTTGAAAAGCAGAGCGATTCATAGTTCCGCCAAGCCAGGTTGTTCCAATGCCGAGAGACTGGGCATATAATACGAACATTTCAAAGGAATAGCCAAACGCCACACTTGCATTTTCTGTGCATTTGATTTTACCGCCGATAAACAAATCCGTTCCCACTGTAACAGGACAGTTAAGTCCGTATTCCTTTGCATTCATAAATTTGAATTCAACAGGTATCTCATAAGGATTTTCTATTGTATTTGCAAAAGATGCCAATTTTTCTATGTCAGCTTTACTCAGTTCTCTGTCATCGAATGTTCTTACACTTCTTCTGTTTTGGATATGTTCTGTGATATTATTCATAGATAACCTCCTATATAACTTCTATGTAAAAACTGACCGGTCTGAATCCGTCATTACAGGAAATCATAGCCGATTTTTTGTTTTTCATCCAGCCATCATAGAAATTTCCGCCACCATTTGAAAGCTCTTTCACAAAGTATTCCATACTTTCCCAAGCAGAATCACACATATTTTCAGGCTTTTCGCCACCAACGGAAATAAACTCCTGTCCGAGCCTCATATCGCAGGTGTGCTCAATTGGGTTTTCATATTTTTCTATCAAATCATCATACCGTGCCATTTTCATAACGGTAATTCTACAATTTTGCATTATCCTCACCGCCCCCGCAATTCTAATATTTTCTCTTTTATCTTATTCGCTGTTTTGATAAATTCTTCATCACCTTTGCCTGTGGGATCATCAAAGCCCCAGTCTGCACGCTCTTTGCATGGGATATTGGGACAATGAACATTGCATCCCATAGTGATAACAATATCAGGTTCAGGAATGTCTGAAATCAGCTTTGAATACTGCCCAGACATATCAATGCCGAAATGCTCTTTCATAATCCGCACGGCATCTTGATTTATATGCGGTTTTGTTTCTGTTCCTGCAGAATAGCAGTCATATTTTTCTGAAAGGTACACTTTTCCAAATGCTTCTGCCATCTGACTTCGGCAGGAATTATGAACGCAAATAAATGCTATTTTAGTTTTTGACATGGAAAGGACACCTTTCTTCTATACATTGATTATTCATATGCGAGCGAGAGCAAATGATTTCGCCAAGTTCCATATGTATGTCAAGCTTTTCAGCGGTAAAGTCGACCGCCTCACGAATTGCAATATAAGAATCTCTTTTGCAGCAACGGGGGCCGCCGTTTTTGCCGATTTCCGTGAGTGCACGTCCTGTCATTTTATTTGACAGTCCCCAGGCTTCTTTTGCAAGCGGTGTAGACTTTGTTATAATCGACATGTACATACCTGTGCTGATTCCTGCACCACAGGCACCCCAGAAACCGCAAGCTCCGCCGGGAACCTGTTTTCCTCTTGCATACATTTCAGAAAGTGCAGAGACCAAATCAATCTCTCCGCCTGCATTTTTGTATGCAGTAAGAAGTGATGCCCCCACCATAACATGATGCTCGGGACCGTGCATATGACAAAAGTCCATTGACATCATTTTTTCTAAAATCTCTATGGGATTTTTGGACTTTTCATTTAAGCACAAAGCTATAATTTCATCCATTCCGCTTGTATGACACTCACTGCAAACATAATGCCCATTTACGCATCTTGTTTTGCTGTTTTCTTTTTTATGGCAAATCACACATTCCATCATTGCATCTGTTTCCAGATATTCAAGCGGTGCTTTGCAAATTAAACATTCTTCGTTCATTTTTATCCCTCTTAATTTCATTCTCTAGCAAGTTTGTCTAAAGTTTCTCCGGCAATGCGATAGGTAGTCCACTCATCCATAGGCTCTGCACACAAGGACAGATAAAAATCAATGCTTGGTTTGTTCCAGTCAAGGCACCACCATTCAAGCCTTCCACAGCCTCGCTCTTTTGCAATCTGAGCAAGCTTTTTAAGAAGACCTTTGCCGTATCCTTTGCCACGATATTCAGGCTTTACAAACAAATCCTCCAAGTATATTCCGGCACGGCCAAGGAATGTAGAAAAGTTATGGAAAAAAAGTGCAAATCCTACTTCTTTTCCGTCTTCTAAAGCAAAAACAACCTCGGCTTTTTTCTTTTCAAAAATCCATTCACGAAGCAGTTCTTCTGTCGCTACTACTTCATCAATCATATTTTCATATTTAGCCAATTCTCTGATAAATTCCAATATCAATGCAGTATCAGTTTCTGTTGCATATCTAAAGTTTAAATTTCCCATAGCACAACCTCGTTAAATTTTATTACTTCTTCGGCTGATAAAGCCCAACTGTTTCTCTATTTCTGTACTCGTGCTTTTCGTAATAACCGATTAAGTTACCCTCATCATCACGAAGAGCGACCATATAAACATCTTTGTTTTCCTCGTCATTGCGATAGGTGTAGATTATGTTATTGTCCTTGCTTTCTTTAAACCACGCAAGCACCTTTTCTATCATCTCGTTGGCTTTTGGCGGATGGCAGTCTTTAATGCTTGCACCCGTCAAATCCTTATGATAACTTCTTATCGCAGACGGATTCATATATACGATTATATCATCCATATCGCAAACAACCACAGGGGCTGTGTCTTGTTCAAGGATGCTTTTGAATAATTTATATAATTTCATTTTTCGTCCTCACTTACTGCAAGTTGTTCCATTGTGTCTTATTAATAAAACCGCGAGAAATCATTTGCTATGTATTTCTCGAATTGCGGTTTGCAATACTCTTGCTTAACACCTTTTTCCTTATTCATTTTATTGCCATTAAACCAAATGCTCCGCTTCCCTGCATTTTTACCATTTTTATTCGTAACACATTCTTCAAGAAATTCTTCTGATGATAATATCCACATCATGTCCATGCGTTCAGAATAAAACACGAAATAAAAGTTCGGTCTGTAATCATGAATAATAGCAGAAAAAAGCGCTGCGTCACCTTCTGTTACAGCATTCGATCTTGCTTTGATTTGTACTTCAATGAAAGTGCCATCACTTTTTTTGATAACGCAATCAACTCCATGATCGTCTACCAACGGAAGATAGCAATCCAAACCCTCCATCAGCATGTCCCCAACAATCTTATATTCCATTCTTTTCCCAAATCCCGCCGAATGTCTAAACGATATACTCATACTAACACCTCAATCACACTTAAACCCAAATTCTAATAGTCTGTTTCTGCACATTTCTCTTTCATCGTTTGTAAATAATTCTCTGTATTCATCTTTTAAAACATGAGCTTCTACTGATAAATCTAATCTTCCATGTTCCCACAAAGTTGCAAATCCGTCTGTACCGCCACTTTTACTAATCAACTGTTTAGCAGCGGCAACACCACCTTTTTCAGCAACTAATTGCATAAATCTAACGGCATTATATCCGCATTCTTTTTTTGCTGTTTCATATATTTCTCTCATTGCTATGTTGAATTTTCTTTCAGTATCCGTCATTGTTTTCCCGCCTGTCTTAGGATAACACCTTTCTTTTTTTCAACATTATTCGGCACTCGTTACTAAGTTCACATATTATTTTTTCATCTACCAAAAGACCATAGTATCATATCTATTTTTCTTGGCGTCCAAAAATCTGTGTTAAATTGTATATTTAATTCCGCTGCTTTCTCGCGCATTATTTTTATCAAAATTGCACCATCTTTATTATTAAGCGACTCTGGTTTCATACCATTTAATACTTCCTTATAAACAGGGTGTTCTATCTCACGCAAGCTTTTTACAACAAACTGATCAACAGTGCCAAAAAATTCAGGAAATAGTATCGCCAACAGACCACTTGCTCCAGCAGTGCCCAATCCATATATTTCCGTTGCAATTTCCAAACACTTTGAAACATCAGATTTCTCTGCCCTAAACAATCTTTCCTTGATGCTTTCGAGTTTGGATAATTCATCATTATCTATGTACTTCTCTAAATTCATTCTTGTTGTTGCCAATCGATTCTTTTGTGTGTACTTCCACACAAAATATTTATGATATAAAAATTCATAAAACTCGTTGCCATTTAAGTTATTTACTTCATCTGCATCAATATTATTAATATAATCTTCTATTATTTTCTGCTCACTACCCAACATATCATCATAATAAATTAACGCTTTTTTCCATTCGTTTTCAGAACCATAATACCATAACAACTTAAGCTTATTAGTTTTTGATTCATTATTAATTGCAGCGTTTGAATAGTTAGCATTTATTGCATCAGTCTCTATCGACGTATCTTCCTCAAAACACTCTTCATACTCATCATCTTCATAATAAACGTCTTTTCTTTCAAAAAAGAATTTTAAAAGCAGATATAAGCCATAAAAAAGATAGTAATATACTGACAAGACGAGTAGAAACAACGTCTTCATAGGATAGTACAATAAACACAAGAATTGATAGCTTAGTCTGTTGGTACCACGGTATCTATTATATTTTAGTCTCTCTGGCAATCTATACGACCAGTCATCTTTTATAGTTTCGATTAGAAACATTTTTATTTCCTCCATACACAAAAGTCTAATAAGGATTATATCAGAAACACTATACCATAAAAAGGACAATGCTTTTTTAAGTATCATTTGAATTTATTATACTACACTCCATTAAAATTTTCAAGAACGCCGAAACACTTCATCGGGGTTTCTAACATATTTCTAGCAGAAATGGTTAGAAAAGTGAGTAAAAGTGGCAATACTAGAAATTCGAGCGCAGTAAAGGCTTTGAAGGATACGAGCCCCTCAAAGCCTTGA
>JAZUCE010000137.1:0-2650 GCA_045638905.1 Faecalimonas sp. | reverse complement strand
AAAACATTTCGGGTGCCCCAAAACACAACTTGCTATGTTCGCTTGAACATGAATTTTCAGTGCCTGGAAATTATTACACATTCCCTTCTTTTTAACTCATTAATTAGCCCGCTTGGAATGGTTGGTCATATGGTCTGTTATGACCAACAAACAATCTTTCGAACATCTTGTATCGTTTCAAAATGCAATCTAATGACATCTGGTGACACGTTATGTAAGGTTTGCAGAACATATTTTTTTGATTTTACTTAGCATCGAGAAAACGATATGGAGAAAGTATGCAAAGTTGCTATCATGGTTAGTTTTGATATTATACCCGATAAGGTATGATATGAGTTAAGTATGAGTAAATTACACCCGATAGGGTATAAAATAAATATAGAGGAAACATTAACTGAACTTTTTATCCAGGGTTGGGATCGAGCTGCCTTAGTCCCCAACTCTGTTTTTCTATATAATGGGGCTTGATTGTAATTTGAAGATTGATATTATTGTCAGTTTATCAACTTTTTACATCGATTTATGCGTTGTAGGTCGCTACGTTCCAGTCTCATTTTCAACTCGGACGGTGACGTCGAGGAGTATTTACTCGAAAATCCGTAGGCTTGAATGTGGAGATATTACCCTCCGAGTTAACTTTATAAGGGGTGAAAGCGAGTGAACCGAACTTTTTTGCGTTGCTTCGTATCGCGATGATTGACTGCGCTCGTTGCGTAACATTCAAGAAATTTTGATGTTACACTCGCTTGCACAATCATTTCCGTTTGGGAGAAATAAAAAATCCCGATTTTCGTTGAAAATCAGGATTTTACATTGTTTTGCTTTTCTTTGCTGTGGTGCCACCAGGAATTGAGGAATCCCGATAAGCACTTGTATCTTAATGTGTTACTCTCTAGGCAAATTGAAAAGCCACGAGATTGGCACGCTTAATCTACAGAAGGATTCACTTTATTGCTTATTGCATCTGTGAATTTCAACGGTGCAAAGATAGCGATAAATACGCATATACTCAAATCTCGTGGCGTTTTTAAGAGTGTTATTATAGGTATTTTAACACTTTGAGCTACTCCTTACCGAATACATCATAGAAATTCTCTTGCATTATCCGTTCTATATCGGATTCTTTATACAAAATTCGTCCTCCTATGTGGTAATATGGCAGTATTCCATTCTTCCTATATTCGACCAGTGAACGCTTGTTTATTTTGAGGAAATCCGCCAGTTCCTTATCTGTTATCAGTTTTTCCCCATTTAGTGTAGGCTTGTAGTTCTCTTTAACTCTATCAAGTATGGCACTCATTTTTGATAAAGCCGCAATCACCTTTTTTACCCTACGGCTGTTATTGTTTGTGTCATGATTCATCGTTTCCATCTTTTAATAATTTCTCAATATCCTCAGGTTTATAGTAGTTCTTCTTGCAGATTTGCGTAGAAGGCAACTTGCCGCTCGCCCTTAAACTTTGTACAGTACGCTTGGATAGGTTCATCAAGGCACATACTTCATGCGTATCCAGCCATCTTCCTAAACGCTTCTCGGATTCACTGTTTAATGTTTGCTCAAACTTGTAAACGAACATCTCGATACTTGACAAAAGATCCTCAAATATCTTCTCTTCTATGACAACGACTTTCATAAGGCACCTTTCATTTTGAGGAATTCATTAATCTCGGAAGCCTTGTAGTATGTGCGTCCGTCAATCATATAGTAGCGGATAAGCTTTTTCTGGCGGTAGCGTGCAAGAGTACGGTGAGTCACGCCAAGCAGTTTGCTCAGGTCGTAGTTATCCAGCAATGTATCGCCATCAAGACACTCTTTCATCTTGTTCTGTCGCTCCAGCATCTTCTCAAGCTTATGGAAGCGTTCCATCAGCTGGTAGAACATCTTATGGGCGGTTTCACTATTTATCTGTAACATCGTATAATCTGTTTAAGTGTGAATAATCGGGTTATTTACACCGTGTTGCGCAACAGGTTATACTTATTAAATGGCATCCTGCGTGCCAATGACATGGAATGACACAAAAAGACGCCGATACATCATTGTGTATCAGTGAAATAAAAATTTTCAGCGTAAAATTTGAGGATTTTCAGAGTATTGCAAAATGCAACACTTTTTCGCAACCTGCTATTGCAAAATGCAAGAGTTGCGATAGATGATGCGTGTTATCCCGTTGGAGAATGAGGCAGTTTTATGTACGCTCCAACGACTTGGACTGAGGTCATCGAATACGGGAGTTCCCTTACCTGCAATGATTGGCAGGATATAGACAACCATCTCGTCAATGAGATTGTAACGGGATAGTCCTCGCAGAAGCTCTATGCTATCCTTGTCGGATATTTCAGCGATGTATGTATCGGATTGGTTGTTGTCGGAGTGTTTCTCGGCAAGCAGGTCAAGCAACGGATAGTGAGGCATAAGGCGGTATATGCTATGCTCGTGCCAATATGGAAAGCCCTTGGGATCATTCATTACCCACTGCATTAAGCTCTCGTCAGCTTTCGGAAGAAACCCGTCCATTGTCATCGCTGCTATGATCTGAATCTTTGCCATATCGTTACCTCCGTTCAAAAAAAAAGCGTGGTCATCACGCTTCAAGCGGCGGTTCTGGCAAAACCGTAAGGAGAAACGCAATGCCACGCTATGCCATGG
>JAZUCE010000136.1:0-19179 GCA_045638905.1 Faecalimonas sp. | reverse complement strand
TCCTTACCTCCATACAAACGACCGCAAATTGGGAACAAATGAATCGCACGGCCACCCCAATATGCCGAATCCCCTTGCCAAAGATACACGCAATTGTCTTGCAAAGTCTGTACAGACATCATTTCGCCGCCACGGGAATTGATTTGTACCTGTAAGTAATCATTTTTTATGGTGTATAACATTGGTTATTCCTCCTGTAATGCTAAAATATAATCTTTAAAAGACCGAAATGCCGTCGGCAAAGCATAATCGTGTAATAACTCTTGAGAGGTTACCCACGTATATCGGTCATCTAAGCAATCGCTTGTTAAATGATACCCTTGCATGTGCCATTCAATATGAGTAAATATATGATTAAATGATTGCAATGGTATTAACGTATTGCCACAAGCTGAATCAAAAAGTGAACAAATCTCTTGGGTTGTCAGGTGACCTTTGAAATTCGGTAACTCCCACATCCCGGCAAGCAACCCCTGAGCAGGACGCTTTTGCAAAGCAAACAGATTGCCGTGTTGCAAAACCAAAACAGTACGTTTTTCAATTTTTCGTTTCTTTTTTTCGGACTTTACGGGCAATTGCTCGGTCAATTGGTTACGATACGCTACACAAATTTCCTTAACAGGACAATTTTCACACCGAGGTGCTCCCACAGGAATACAAATGGTTTCACCCAATTCCATAAGTCCTTCGGTAAAATCGCCCGCGTCTTCACCGGAAGGATAAATAGAACGTAACAACTGAGTAATTTCTTTTTTAGTTGCGGTCAGCGTAATATCGGAAGAATTTCCCGTAATTCGAGTAACCACACGCAAAACATTACCGTCCACAGCAGGCTCGGGTAAACCAAAAGCCATAGAAGCAATTGCACCCGCCGTATAGTCGCCTATACCGGGCAATCGACGAAGCTGGTCAAACGAAGCAGGTAGACGACCGTCGTACTGTTCCATAACAAGCAAAGCCGCTTTTTTTAAGTTCCGCACACGGCTGTAATAGCCCAACCCTTCCCACATCTTCAGCAACCGTTCTTCCGACGCGTTGGCCAAAGCTTCTATGGTAGGCAATTCATTTAAAAACCGATAATAATACGGAATCACCGCTTCTATACGAGTTTGTTGCAACATAATTTCTGACAACCAGGTATGATACGGTGAAGAATCCACACGCCACGGCAAATCACGCTTGTTCGCTCTGTGCCACGGTACTAAAAAATTGGGGAGTTGTTCAAAAAGACTCATACAATTCGTTCCTTTGTTCAGTCTACTATCATCATAACACACAAAAGTCAAAAATGCATCTGCAAATTTATATTTTCTCTCAAAATTTTGTTTCTCTTATTGCGGTGTATCATCTTGACAATCGAAACAGGAACAAGTATCATAAAAATGCAACATAATTTAGGAGTGATTCATATAAAAGCAACTTTTAATAAACTGTTTTGTCTACTAAGTATTTTAGTAATGTTGATTGGGTGTTCAGCACCAACAGCCTCCCCTTCTGCATTGCCCCCAAGTGACACCAACGCGTACACCGTACTCAATAACAATCAGCCCAATTTCACTGCAGAAGAACTGATAGCCGACTCTTACGAATCTTATAGTGAATTAGACAGCAAAGGTCGTTGCGGCGCTGCCATGGCCTGTGTAGGTACCGATATTATGCCAACCGAAGAGCGGGGCAATATAGGACAGGTGAAACCAAGCGGTTGGCAAACCGTTAAATATGACATTGTAGATGGTAAATATTTATACAACCGTTGTCATTTAATCGGGTTTCAATTAACAGGAGAAAACGCAAATACAAAAAATTTAATCACCGGCACCCGATATATGAACAACGAAGGAATGTTGCCATTTGAAAACATGATTGCCGATTACGTCAAATCCAGCAATAATCATGTACTATACCGTGTTACCCCCGACTTTCAAGGTGATGAATTAGTAGCGCGCGGTGTCACGTTGGAAGCAAAATCCATAGAAGACAACGGCGTCGGAATCTGTTTCAACGTATATTGCTACAACAAGCAACCCGGAATTGTGATTGATTATGCCACAGGGAAAAGCCATTTGGAAAATCAGCCTGCCCCCTCCTCTACCGCCACTACCCCGGGCGGCGAATCGGTGGCCTACGTGTTGAATCGAAGCAATATGAAATTTCATTTGGCGACCTGCCGTTCGGTAGATAATATGAAAGCCGAAAATCGTGAGGATTTTACCGGAAATCGCCAATATGTGATCGACGCAGGATATGAACCGTGTAAGAATTGTAATCCATGATGGGAAATAGTAAAAAAACCACGCGGTATTCGCGTGGTTTACTTATACAATTAAAACCAAAGGAACCACCCTATGGTGATTCCTTTGGTTTTGGTCGAAGTGACAGGACTCGAACCTGCAGCATCTTGCTCCCAAAGAATTTGGGAGTACCTGTTTCCGCTCGTTTCTAGGCATTTCCGCCCTTTTTCCGCTCCCAAACACATCCTTTCCGGCTTTTCTTTCTCCACTGTTTCCGTGTACTCCGGTCGTGTCTGTGGGATAAACTGTGGTCAAAAAGATACTCCCCGAATACGGTATCTGCCGTACTCAGGGAGTTTTTTGTCGTCTGTATGGTAACTCTACCCGCCCCAAAAGTCAAGGCCTTTCGCAAAACAAATTTTGCCCCGCAGTAGACAAAGAAAAAGGCCAATGAAGAATCAAACGATTCCTCATCGGCTTTTCGTTATTACTCAAAGGAAACAGGTTTTGTATCACCCGTCGCAAATGCGTTGGGACCGGGGTCCGACATGGAGAAATACATTTTTGCGGCTTTGGTCGTGCCGAAATCACGGTTTGAACCGGAGTTCTGCACCTTGTTAAAGGCATCGCGGAACATTTGGTTGTGCGCCTCCTCGCGGTTCAAGAGAAAATCAATGGTCTCGCGTACCTTTTTGTCATCGATCTGACGGTAAAGGTATTCATAAACTACCTTTGCACGTTGCTCGGATGCGATATTGCTGAGCAGGTCTGCGCACAGATCACCCGTGACCGTCACGTAATCGCCCGTCCAGGAATAACCCGAAGCGTTAATAAGACCGGGGTTGAGCCCGAGCAACACGTGGGACTGGATCTCACCGCTGGGCACTTTTGTAGCATCAACATCGTGACCGTTCAAGAGGTTGATGGTCTGCGCCACCATCTCCATATGGCCGAGCTCCTCCGCCGCAATATCGAGGAACAGATCCTTGATCTCGGGATCTTTGATCCGAAAGCTCTGCGACATATATTGCATTGCTGCCTTCAGTTCACCGTTACCGCCACCAAGCTGTTCCTGCAAAAGCGCCGCATACTGCGGATTTGGTCTCTCTACCTCCACGGGATGAAAAAGCATCTTTTCGTGTTTGAACATTTCGCTACCTCCGTTTGTTTACTATTAGATATTCTTGCCAATTCGGAGATGGATATTCAAACGTACAGCCAAATCTGCGCCCGTGTCAACCGTTGCACCGCTGTAAACAAAGAAAAGGGGATATTCTGAGAGGAATCTAATTATTCAGAGAGGTAGTCTAATTCGTTGAGGATATCTAAGAGATACTGATCCTTAAAATGTCCATCCGAATAATAGGTGATTTTCTTGAAAACATTCGCAGCGCCAATTGTCATAAGTCCAAGAATTATAATTACGAAGAGCTGCTCAATAACAATGTCTGCACTTTCGCTTTTATATATCAGTGCAGAAACAAATGCACCTAAAGGAACGCCGACAAGCATATCAAAAACTTTGTTGCTGACAGATTTATAATTTTTACTATGTAAGGACAGTTGATTTTCACATTCGCTTTTCAAAACTTCACGCTGTTCCTTTGTGACTATGCCATGTGCTGCCAGGATTGTCTTAATATTTTCGATGTATTTGTCTAAGTTAGCACTTTTTTCATCTAACTCTTTTTTACGTTCGGAAGGGTTATACATTTTTCCACTGAAAATCTCGCTAATAACTGCCAGTATGAATGTACAAGCAACTGGTATCAACCAGTAAAGTCGACCCGGGAAAATTAAAAATAAAGTTACGTACGCTATCAAGCATACGATGATTCCAATCAAAATTAGCCAATAACTAGTCTTAAACAGTCTTTTCATGTCTGCAAAAGTGCGGTATTTTTTGAGCGGATTGTTTGAGCATTGCTCATAAACATCTCTTCTGACATCCCAATAACGATAAGTAGCCATTTTACATCTCCTTAAGTGCGTCAAGTTTTGTGTCTTAAGTATAGCATAAGCAAAGCTAAAAAGCAATCGACTTGTGATGAAAAATGCTGAAATCGCAGTATTTCTCCGCTGAAAACTGTTGCTATTTGGCGTGAGGTGTGGTATAATGTAAACTAGTGATAAGATGCACTGACTATAACTACTTATGAGGTGTAATACAATGGCTGCAAGCTATAAGAAATTGTTTAAACTTCTGATCGATCGCGACATGAAAAAGAAAGAACTCGCCGAAAAAGCAGGCATCAGCATCGCTACCATCACCAAAATGGGCAAAGACGGTGCCGTTGTATCGAGCGATGTGTTAGTGAAGATTTGTTCGGCGTTGGAGTGCACTATGGATGATATAGTTGAAATCATCCCGGAGGGAAAATAATATGCGAGTTCTATCATTATTCTGTGGATGTGGAGGTTTGGATAAAGGTTTTGTCAATGCAGGATATGACATCGTGTGGGCTAATGACTTTGACAAATATGCTATCCAAACATACAGAGCTAATTTTGATCACCCCTCAGTAGAAGGTGATATATATGATGTTTCGCTTGACGAACTTCCGGATTTTGATGTGTTAATTGGCGGGTTCCCTTGCCAACCCTTTAGCATGATGGGAGCAGAACTAGGATTTGAAGACGCTCGTGGAACACTGTTCTTTAGAATAGCTGAAATCATTCAGGATCGTATTAATAAAGGCAAGAAACCTAAAGCGATCATATTGGAAAACGTAAGATCGCTAAAAACACATGACAAAGGGCGCACGTATAAAACAATAAAAAACATTTTAGAGAATGATCTGGGATATAAAGTATTCTGCGATATTCTAAATACTGCAGAATATGGTATTCCTCAAACGCGAAATAGAACATATATAGTTTGCTTTGCAAATGAAAATGCGAAATATAGTTTCCCAGAAAAAATAGCTCTTGACAAAACGCTCCAAGATTTATTGGAGCATGATGTAGATCAAAAGTATTTTCTGTCTGATAAGATACTTCCGACCATATTATCGAATGGTACCGGTGGATATAAAGCAAAATCTGAAATTGATTTAAAAATTGCTCGTCCGTTGTGTGCAACGATGGCAAAGATGCATCGTGCTTGCCAAGATAATTATGTTACTCAAAACGGAAAGGTTAGAAGGCTAACTCCTCGTGAGTGTGCAAGATTGCAAGGATTTGATGATACTTTTGTGATTCCTGTATCCGATTGCCAAGCGTACAAGCAGTTCGGAAATGCCGTAACAGTAAATGTTTCTGAAGCTGTAGCTACGAGTGTGCGTAAGGAACTTGAAAGATTGGGAGAATGGATTTGATGAATAAGTTTAGTTCCGATTGTCGGGAAGTGTTAGCAATTTTAACGGCGCAATACCGACAGGTTTCACCTAGAGAAACCGGTGCATCTGTTGTGCTGGATAGAATTGCAGCACCAGTTGATAATGGAAATCTGCTAGAGCGCGGTGCGGCCTTACGAGAATACCTAACGGCAGATAAAACCGCCAAAAAATTGTTAGCTGTTCTTTATAGAGAGGTTTGTAGCGATCAACGATGTGCAAATTGCCCCGTTGCTAAGTACTGCAATACTTGTATTCAAAAGCAGATTGATACAGTTGACACCTCTGCGCCTACGATGGTTGATTTGTTCTGTGGCGCTGGTGGATTGTCGCTTGGATTCACCCAGGAAGGCTTTAATGTAAGTTTGGCCAACGATATTGAACCTTGCTGTATTGATACCTATTCGCACAATCATCCGGAAACACCAAGAAAGCATATAGTACTTGGCGACATTAACCATGTGATTGCCAACATCCAAGAACTCCTCCGATTCAAAGATGTTGATGTGGTTGTAGGTGGCCCTCCTTGTCAAGGTTTTAGCATGGCTAATCGGCAAAGACTGATTGACGATCCTCGAAACTCGCTGTACAAAAGCTATGTCGAAGTGGTCTCCATTGTTCGGCCGAAGTTCTTTATTATGGAGAATGTTAAAGGCATGATGTCTGTTGCTTCTCAAGTCATAGAAGACTTCGAACGGATTGGTTACAATGTGGCTTGCGATGTGTTCAACGCCAAAGATTACGGCGTCCCACAGCACAGAGAGCGACTCATATACATTGGTAACAAAATGGGATATGACAGCAAGTCCATTCTGAAAGAAATCGTGTCGTCGGCATCTCTTTATGATGATTATGTATTAGCGGATGCACTCTATGGTTTAAGACCTTTAGAAGCAAAACGCACGATGAATTCTACTGAACTGGATACAGTTGAATCGGGGTACACAATTGAAGCAAATGTGACAGGAGCAAATTCAAGATACATTTCCTTAATCAATAACGGAAGACCTTGTAGTTTCACATTTAATCATAAAGCAAGATACAATAATGATCGTGATATTGAGATATTTGGAAGACTAAATCAAGGCGATAATTCCAACGATCCTAAAATTGCCGATATCATGCCTTATGCTCGAAGAAATGGAATATTTAAAGACAAGTACTTCAAACTTGAAGAAGGCAAGATATCAAAGACCATTACGGCACATATGAAATTTGACTGCAATATGTATATTCACCCGACGCAAGCAAGAGGTTTAACTCCTAGAGAGGCGGCGCGCATTCAGTCTTATCCGGACGATTATTTCTTCCGAGGCGCATATACAAAGACATATATGCAGATCGGCAATTCGGTTCCGCCTTTGCTTGGAAGAGCGATTGCTAAAATAATTAAGAAATATCTTTGAAAAGAGGTGTCTTAATGATTGACGTAACGTCTATTGAAGTAAGAGAACAAGCTGTACTGGTTTGTCTTTACTTTGCTATGTTACATAGCAAAGATGAACGATATCATGAAATGACGACCGCGTTAATGACGATGTCTCAGCGAAGCAATATCAACTATAACACATTGAAGAATTATAAAGATTGCTTTGATCCGTTGTTTGATAACGGAAGAAAAGGTTGGCACCAAAAGTCATTGGAGCAAAAGAATTCTTATCTTGTCGAAATACATCAAAAATATTCGGCTTTCCCGCTAGAGGAAGTTGAAAAAGCAGTTAAAACGATTTTAAATAATGGGAAAGCAGAAACGGAGCGATCTAATGTCGTTCAAGGTGGTGAGTCTATGAATTTTAGTGATGCAATATTGCTTGTTAAAGATGCTTTATCTCACGTTGGCAGTGCTATTGCTGAAAAGGATTATGATGGCTTGATGGTTAAGGCTTTGTCTGCCTCTAATACGTTAGATGTTTCTCGCGGAGCGACAAAACAAACCCATATTGCCATTACCGGTCCTCAAATTGATATGTTTCCATATTTGCGTGCAGATGGTTATTTTGAACCTCAGTATGCGAAAATGGATGGGGATCTCAAAAAATACTATATCCCCGCTATAACTGTTTATCTTGACGCTAAAAACATTTCCTATCTTGCAAATGGAACTGATTCTAATATTGTCTTTGGAGAATCTGTTACTAAAGAAACTCACATGTCCGTACTTCGTAGCAGACGTAAAGATTCCTCAGACCAAATTGAACTTGGACATCCGACATACTCTTCTACCGATTTTGTCAGTTTTAGGAAGCTGATCCATACAAACGACTATCTAATCCTATTGAAACGTAAAGGTCAGCTTGTTTTTGAAGGTTTTGGTATTAGTGCGGCCCAAAACGCCGATCTTGCCAATTCTCTTTCTATACTCAACAACAAATTCTTTAAAAATTCTACAAGTACTCTTATTGATGTTAATGCTTTTAATGATGGATCTGAAAGAGAAATCATTGCGGAGCCTATTCCGGAAGATTTATCTGTTGAAGATCTAGGTAAGATTCTGCGCAAAATGTATGATGCTGCCATCGGCGGAAAAGTGTCTGCAATTCATATGTTTGGCCTTAAATATGGTCATATCATAAAAGCGAAGAATTATTCTACTGCTGAAATCATTCGTGTTGCAGGAATCGGTGAGTCCTATAATGTTGAAGTTAGCAAAGGAATTAGCATATATAAGGTGATCAAGGACAACGAATATGGAATCCGTTTTGTTGATGCTGACGTGGCAGAGGATATTCCTGCTACATATAACGATATTCCGTATGCGTGGTATGTTGGAGCTACTGGCCATGATGAAAATGGCGATTGGATGGATTTCTCTGATCAGTACATTGCTGAGGGACGTTGGGAAAATGGCTGGGATGATAAATTCATTGATGCCGTTAACTCTATGGAGGTTGGCGACAGAATTGCCATTAAGGCAGCGTATACCAAGAAAAAAGGTCTGCCCTTTAACAATTGCGGTCAAGTTGTTGGTGTTATGGCCATCAAAGCGATCGGTGTCATTACCGAGAACCCCAAGGATGGTAAGAACATAAAGGTTCAGTGGGAAAAGGTTGATCCTGCGAGAGAATGGTATGGCTCTGGTGTTTTGAGAACTACCGTGCATTATGTTGCGGCAGATGAAGGATATACTCGCAAGGCGCTTTTAGACTTTACGTTTAATAACGCACCTCAAGATTATTCGCTGTGTGAGGAAAAATACGTTGATGAAGATGCTGTTGCTGCGGAAAGTGAAATGAATGAGCCTACTTTTTCTCCGCGCACAAACAAACTGCATCCCCTAAACAGCATTCTTTATGGTGCGCCTGGTACGGGTAAGACTTACATAACTGCTGAGTATGCTTTGGCTATTATAGAGAATCGAGAAGTGGATGAATCTCCTAAGACGGCTGAAGAACGTAAAGCGGTTATGGAAAAGTATCGTGGTTACGTGAACGATGAGAGGATTGTTTTCACAACTTTCCATCAAAGTTATGGCTATGAGGACTTTATCCAAGGTTTGCGTCCTGTACCTGCCAATGGCGGTATGGATTTTGTCCCTGTTGACGGTGTTTTTAAGCATATAGCAGATACCGCCAAGTGGCATCCGGAAGATAATTATGTGATTATTATCGATGAAATTAACCGCGCCAACATTTCTAAGGTGTTCGGCGAACTGATTACATTGATCGAGGATGATAAGCGCTGGGGCGAGGTAAATGCTTTACAAGTAACACTGCCGTCAGGTCACTCTTTCAAAATTCCGAACAACTTATATGTTTTGGGCACTATGAATTCTGCGGATAAGTCTATTTCGCTGATTGATACTGCCTTGCGTCGTCGCTTTGAGTTTGTTGAAGTAACGCCTAATGCATCTTTGATTACAGATCCGGTACTTCGTTCTGTCTTAGAGAAGTTAAATGCTTCTCTCGTAAAAGAACTTGATAGCACCGATTTATTGGTTGGACATGCATATTTTATCGGCAAGACAGAAGATGATCTCTGCAACATTTTCAATCGGAGTATCATTCCGCTTCTGTATGAGTATTTCTACGACAACAGCACAAAGGTTAAAGCACAAATCAAGAATGCTTTGCCCAGCGATCAATATGAGATTGTTGGTGGGAATGTTGGAAGAATCAAGATATCTAAGAAATAAGGTTGGAATCTTATGTTGTTGAATTGTTTTGAAGAAAGCACAATTAAAAATAGAGTTCTGCCATCCGAATGGAGAACGCAAACCAGCTTGGATGAATTGGCTGACTTCTTGCAGTTCAACTGGGAGCAGAGATCAGCTTTCTACGATGATGGTGAAGTTACCAGTAGACAGCAATTTCTTGAATTTACAGGTCAGCAAGGTATTAAGACCAAGAATTATATTGGAACCATCGTGTTTAAAGGCCAGCAGTTAAATATCTTTCCGAAAATCTTCCGTGAAGATAAGGATGATACTGACACCAGCGAGCTGTCGCTAAAGCACCTCATGAAAAATCTGGTTCGCTGGTTGGAGTATTGTACTAAAATTGCTTATCCCTATATTAGCATCTCCAGTGATTTGGATGATGCTAATGACCTCCGTGAGTTATTTATTACTCTCTATATTCGATATGTAAAAAATGCTATTGATCGGGGTTTGTTCTATCGCTATGAAGAACAAACAGAGGATTGTAGTTCGATCAAAGGAAAGATTGATTTGAAGGACTACTTTACTCGAAAAATCCCGAATGGTATGCCGAATAAGTTTTCTTGTACATTCTCTAGCTTTGTATTTGACAATGCTCTAAACAGAATTATCAAATACACCTGTAAATCTCTAATGAATGAGACATCAGCTGCCAACCAAAAGATCATTCGACATATTCTTATGAAACTTAATGATGTTGCCGATGTAAAGTGTACTCCAGCTGATTGTAATCAACTGCGCCTCAGTCATTTGCATAAGAATTATTCTGTAATACTTAGCATGAGCAAAATGTTCCTTTTGAACAAAACTACTACTTATAGTGTGGATGATACGGAATCTTTTTGCTTTCTATTTCCTACAGAGGTGCTATTCGAAGGCTTCATTGGTGGATTTTTGCAAAGCGTACTTGGTGATAATGGAAGAGTTCGTTTGCAAGCTAGTGAACAAGCCCTTATTGATAACATGGTATACGAAGGCGAATCTTATGGCCGAGCCTTCACCATGCGTCACGATATTCTCGCTGAGTATCAAGGCAAGGTTTTCGTTCTTGATACGAAATATAAGCAAGTTCGTCGATTCAAAGATAATCCCGAACTTAAACAATCCATTATCAGTGATGTAAATCAGACAGATTTGTATCAAATAGGAGCTTATGCAGCTAAACGAGGATTATCAGATGGTTATTTACTTTATCCCATGTATCGCTTTGAGGATGAGGAACCATCTGCACCCGAGCTTCAGCAGAAAGTTATTGTAGATGGTGTTAGTCATATTGTGACAATTCATCTTGTAAGACTACCATTTGTTTTTGAAGAAGATACTGAGCGAACCAGACAAATGCTTACATCGAGTCTTCAAAGCATCTTTCGGTAAGGGATGACCAACATGCGAGTAGCAAGTTTATTTAGTGGAATTGGCGGTATAGATCTTGGTTTTCAACAAGCAGGTTTTGAGATTGTTTGGGCGAATGAGTTTGATCGCGACGCCGCCAAGACTTATCGACATAATTTTGGCGTGGATCATTTAGTTGAGGCGGATATTCGATCAATTGATCCGAATACTATGCCGGATTTTGATGTGTTAGTCGCAGGGTTCCCTTGTCAGCCGTTTTCAATTATGGGATTCAAAAAGGGCTTCAAAGATCCTCGTGGAAACCTATTCTTTGAGATCGCGCGTATAGCCGAAGCCAAGCTTCCAAAAGTTATTTTTCTTGAAAACGTGGCGAATCTTTTGGAACACGATGATGGAAAATCCTTTTTGACTATTTATAATGCGCTGGTTCCTCTGGGATACTCTTTTAAGTATCAAGTTATGGATGCTATGGAATATGGGAATGTTCCTCAACAGCGAACTCGCATTTTTATAGTGGCATTTTTGGATTATGATCAATGCGACAGATTCAGTTTTCCCGAGCCCATTCCGCTTGAAGTTGGGATGAATGATATTTTAGATCGCACTGTTCCACATGATAAATCCTATTATTATGATGAATCTAGTGCACACTGGAATGCACTAAAAAGAATAGTAACAGACAAGCGAGCCATTTATAAAATCTATGATTCGGGAGTATCTCGCAAAAGACACTATTTTTGCCCGGCACTAACAGCCAACATGGGAACCTACCCGGATCGAGTTCCAATAGTGTTGGATGATTACGGGATCCGAAAAATCACGCCGTATGAATGCTTGGCACTTCAAGGTTTTCCTAAAAATTTTGGCTTTCCTAAGATTCCGATTGAAAGCGCCTATAAACAGTGTGGTAACAGCGTTGTAGTACCTGTTATAAAAAGAATTGCAGAGAAGATAAAAGTTGCGATGGAGTGACTTAGGAGGTAAAATATGTTTTTTGAATTGCATGAAGAAAATAGGATAGGTTATAAGGAATTAAGCGATGCCGATCTAGGCAGAGCCGAAAAGTCCAAGCAAACACATATTGGCCTTTTTGATGATGTATTAACTTTTCTTCCGAATTCTTCTACTGTCAAAGATGCAATGGTAATTTACAACAATAAGGCCGAAATACTACCACTGCATTTTGATAGAATTCAAAATCCCGATGGTTCCTACAGAAGCCCCAAAATACGTGCAGGAGCACGTAAAGGCGAAAGCGTATTATCGTTTATTCGTGAAACAGTTAAAGCTACATCGCCCGATGGAACATGGTATTTGTTTTGGTTCGGTTTAAAGAGCGGTCAGCCAGTTTTCTTAATTTTTGAGAGAGGCACGAAAATATATTCAGATCTTTGCGATTTCGGTATTAATTTAAAGTTGGGTATAAAAAGTCGTCTTCAGTCTAAAGATTCCGCATTCTTCGATTTGTTAGATTATCTTGAGCGCATGGTTAATGTAAGCGGAATTGAATATGCGGAAGAATTAGAATTAATGGCGCAGACAGAAAAAAAGAAAGGGCGCTATATTAGAAAATATGATTTTTCAAAAGCGCAAAAGCGTATTTCTGAAATAGGGCGAGAAGGTGAAGAAGTAGTTGCTAGATTCTTTGAAGATGAACTGCACCACGGCCATATTTCAAGCTATACTTGGATGAATAAAGATGGCGAAAGTGGCCTGCCGTATGATTTTGTTTTAGATAGGTTAGATGGAACAATCCTTTATTTGGATGTAAAAACTACCGATTATAGATTTGAGCAAAAGATGATTTTTAGTAACCATGAAGTTGAGTTCGCTTCTGATTATAGAGAGAATTATTGTGTGTATCGTGTCTATTGCAATGAATCTGGGGAACGGTACTTGAGAATTTGCTGTGATGTTGATGGCTTGTTCTGTGCAATCAATTGTACAACAAACGAATATAAAGTAGCTCTGGATGAGTTTGCACACGTGCATACTGTGAAGCTTGCTGTTTCGCCTATCCATCCTTGCTTTGATGTTTCGAGGGCGATTGCATTATGATTAGGGAATTAGCACATGATCCATTTTTTCTTGCAGGGAAGTCGGAGCTTGCAACAAAAGAAGATTTGCCAGTTGCACAGGATTTGCTCGACACGCTGATGGTGCACAAAGATAGCTGCGTCGGTATGGCAGCTAATATGATTGGTGTGAGAAAACGCATCATTGCGTTTCTTGATGATAGTGGACGAGCTCCAACATATACCGTAATGTTTAATCCCGAGATTATCAAAAAAGACGGTGCGTACAACACCGAGGAAAATTGTCTATCGCTTCTCGGTGGTCCGCGTCCGTGCAAACGATATAAATCCATCAAGGTTAAATATCAGAACTTGGAACTGCAAACTCACATCAAGACCTATACCGGCTGGACAGCGCAGATTATTCAGCACGAAGTGGATCATTGTGACGGGGTGTTGATTTAATTGTTAGGAGAGAAACATGGAAAGAGGAGTAATTTTTGTTGCTGGCACTTATGGAGTTGGCAAAAGCACTTTGTGCAACAAGCTGAGTGAAAGATTAAATATTCCGTCATATTCTTCTGGCGATTTAATTAGTGAGATTAATGGTGAAACATACGGTGCAAACAAGATTGTGAAAGACAAAACGGCTAATCAAAACATATTGATAACCGCTGTGAACAGAAAATTGTCTTTGAATCCTGTTTTTATGCTGGCGGGGCATTTTTGTATCTTCAACAAAAGTGGCGAAGTGGAGTGCCTTCCTGGTTTTGTGTATAAGGGAATGCCGATTTCAAAAGTTATATTGTTAGAAACAGATGTTAATACAATTGTCAGTAATATTAAATCGCGGGATAATAAAATGTATAGTTTAGATGCTGTTAAAAGTTTGATTTTGACAGAACGAAAACAAGCCGAAATAATATCGGAACAATTAAATCTTCCTCTTTACACACATAAAATGAACTTCGACCAAACGGATGTCGATAAAGTATCTGTTATAATACAAAGGAGTGTTTCATAATGCGAGCATTACTTGATACCAATATCGTTATTCACAGAGAAAACGTACGAGCGACGAATTTGTCTATCGGGCAATTATTTCATTGGTTGGATGTTTTACATTATGAAAAAATAATCCATCCGTATACAGTTGACGAATTGCGTAAGTATTCCAATGAACAAATGCAGACGCTTTATGACGCAAAATTAACTGCATATACGCAGATGAAAAGCGTCGCTACTCAAACGACAACTTTTACAGGATTGCTAAATGATGTGCCGAAGACAGATAACGATAGGATTGACAATCAGTTGCTGTACGAGGTGTATTGCGGTCGAGCGGATATCCTTATAACGGAAGATCGCAAAATGCGACTGAAGGCACAAAGACTTGGCATTGCCGATAAAGTGTTCACAATAAATGCCTTTATAACAAAAGCGCTATCCGAGAATCCTGCGCTAATTGATTACAAAGCATTATCTGTTAGAAAAGAATGTTTTGGAAATATAGATGTATCGAATTCTTTCTTTGATACTTTTAGGGATGCATATCCCGGCTTTGAAAACTGGTTTGCGAGAAAATGTGACGAAGAAGCGTATATATGTCGAAATGATAAAGGAGATATGCTCGGCTTTTTGTATTTAAAAACCGAAGACGAATGGGAGAATTATACCGATATAACTCCCACATTCAAACCTATGCGCCGCCTTAAGGTGGGGACTTTTAAGGTGGAAGCGTCAGGATTTAGACTGGGAGAAAGATTTATCAAAATCATATTCGACAATGCAATTGAACGCCATTTGAATGAAATATATGTGACTCTTTTTATGGATCGTCCGGAACTAAAAGCGTTGTATGATTTATTGACGCGTTGGGGATTCGAGGAACATGGCACTAAGCGAACAAATGGAAAAGATGAATTGGTTCTTGTAAAAAAACTCGGTGTTTACAATGATGATCTTACACCCAAACAAAACTTCCCAAACATAAAATACTGCCATCAAAAATTCTTTTTGCCAATCGAAGCAAAATATCATACCCCACTTTTGCCGGATTCGCAACTCAAAACCGAGAATGAGGTTGATTTTCTTGGCGAGAAGCCCCATAGATATGCGTTGCAAAAAGTGTATATTTCTTTTTCATATAAAAGAAACATGAATCCTGGTGATTTCCTTGTTTTGTACAGAAAGGGTGTTACTCCCGGGCGTAAAGGATATGAATCAGTTGTCAGTACAATTGGAGTTATTGATGAAGTAAAATATAGCTTTAAAAACAAAGAAGAGTTCTTGAAATATTGCGAAAACAGAACGGTATTTACCGATGAAGAATTGGAATATTTTTGGCGCACAAAACGTGATACTTTACTTGTTATCAAATTTATCTTTGTTAAGAGCTTAGTAAGCAGATTGAATTTAAAACATTTTTGGGATACAGGTATTATTCCTCAAAACAGTGGTCCACGCCCGTTTGATATTATTTCGGACAATGATTTTAATTCTATTCTTCGTGATTCAAAAACGGAAATATATGCTTTGAGGTAATATTCCATGAGTACAATACTTTTATCCATAAAACCCGAATATGTTGAGCGGATATTTAAAGGAACAAAAAAATATGAATTCCGAAAACATCTTGCTCAAAAAAATGTTTCGAAAATTGTTATATACTCAACCTTTCCAGTTATGAAGATTGTCGGAGAAGTACAAGTTAAAGAGACACTAGCCATGTCCAAAACTTCGCTTTGGGAAAAGACAAAAATGGAAGCTGGAATAAGTAGAAGTAAGTATCGAGAATATTTTGATAAATGCAAGAAAGCTCACGCGTATGTGTTAGGTGAGACAATGGTATACGATATTCCGAAAACACTTGAAGAGTTTGGGCTATCGCAAGCTCCGCAATCTTTTATTTATTTGAGCGAATAATCTCTGGACTTCCGCACTGACCTGTGGTACTGTTGTGTACTGCAAAGGAGGTGCGAACATGGCACGAATAACAGTTGAAGAAGTTTACAGAGGCGAAAAGTACGGCGTGATGAGCGCGGCGATGGCGGAATATCTCGCGAACGGCCGTCCGGCAGAGTACGACGAGCGGACGTGGGTGGAGATGCTGATCGTCAAGCACGCGCTGATCGCAGCGGACAAAATGAAATTAGAGGGCGACTCGATATCGGGAATGACCGATGTTGAGTCGTCCTCTTCTTATGTGAGGTGGGATGAATATGACAACGCTTGAATATCTGTACTACGGCAACATCAGCCCGTGGGAGCGCGACATGAAGCGCGGATCGCGGATGGATAAACTGGTGAAACTCATCTGCAAGAACGAGGAAAGCCTCATGTCCACGCTCACCGAACAGCAGAAAGAAACCTTCGAAAAGTTCAAGGACTGCCAAAGTGAGATCTGCGACCTCACGGCTCGCCAGGCGTTCACCGATGGGTTCATCCTGGCGATGCGGATTATGGTCGAGGTCATGGAAGGTATGGAACCGGTGGGAGAAATCTGATCTCTTCTTTCATGGGCGGCGTCAATAGAAATAATAGTTTACATAGCAAAACGTTATATCTGGCATGCAAATCCAAAAGAATGTTAGAGGGAAAATTTGCATTCTTTTCCAAAAACTATGGTTTGAAGATAAAGGCGATAGATTTCAAAAAAGAAATCTATCGCCTTTAATTATATTTACATATTACTTCAAATTTGATTTACAAATAATTATACTTTGTAAGGGTATTTGCTAATCACCTGTACTAATTTTTAATCGTTTCACCTCCAATTATAGTTCTTTATTAAATTGAACAAAAAGTAAGAAGTGCTAAAATTTCTAGTTATACCTACCGAAAAGAAATGATTACTGTTTTTGCAAAAGTTTTATCCAACAAAATCACGCTAACAACACTCCCACGTGTTTCATTATATCAACAAATTAATTGTCCAACATCATTTTATCATATTGAGAAATACCATCATAATTCTTTAAATGCTGAATCAATGCTTGTTTTAATATAGTTGAGTAATTAATTGGATATTTTTTTGCTATTGCATCTAGCCACGCTGGAATAGTTAATGTTTTTTTTACTGCACTTGATGATTTTTCCTTTAATTTCAATCTGTATGTATTCGGATCAACAATTATCATTTGAATTATTGCATTTGGATTGTTCTTTTGTAGATCGAAAATATCATACTCATTGTTTAAAATTTCACCTTGTTGGTAGAAATAAATTGCTAGCGCTTCTTGAGCATTTAGTACTGCTTCTTTAAAATCGTTTCCTTGCGAGAAACATCCCGGAAGACCAGGAAACTCCACGCAATAAACATTCTGTCTTTTGGTAATAATCGCAAGAGAGCAAAAACTCTTTGTGCTTTCCATAATCAATTCCCTTTCCATAATCAATAATTTTATATATACATTCGTTTGCAATCCAGAAGAAGTCATGCGGGAGACAACCGGGAGATATTGTCTCCCGCATGAGATTGAGTTAGAACCCCAACAACTTCTTGATGAACTCAGCAATTGCTTCGGGGAGGTATGTAGCTCGGGGAAAAACCACTTTGACGGAAAAACTAACGCTAACGCAAACATGGTTTTCGTATTCGTCTACATTCAAACCCGCTTCAACTGCCATTTCAACAATCTGTTCGGATCGCATACCGAATAAACCTCCTTTATGATATTTTTCGTTGATTTTCCGCTGCCTTTAACTGCAAACTAAGAACTACTCCACATAGTAAAGGTCCTCCTTTTGTTAATTGTTACCTACATCATAGCACGTGTAATACGTATTGTCAATAGGGCGGAGAAAAATTTTTCGCAAATGCGGCCCGGTGCCGCGCCCTTTACCATTTGCAAAAAATAGTGTAAAATAGTATTGACTCTGACGTTACGTTATAGTGTATACTCCTATTTGTGAGGTGAAGATATGAAACTACAGATCAAAGAATTTGCCGAGCTCACCGGTGTCAGCGTGCGCACACTGCATTACTACGACGAGATCGGTTTGCTGAAGCCGAGCTATGTGGACGAGCAAAATGGCTATCGCTTTTACGACGAGGCATCTTTGGAACGGATGCAAGAGATCTTGTTTTACCGCGAACTGGATTTTTCGCTGAAAAGCATTGCGGAGATCCTCGCCTCGCCAAACTACGATAAACAAAAAGCGCTTGCAGAGCAGAAGCGGCTCTTGACGCTGAAGAAGGATCGGCTGGAACGGCTGATTGTAGCTCTGGAACAAGCAGAAAAAGGAGAGATCACTATGAGCGCATTTGACAACAGCGAATACGAGACCGCCCGTCAGCAGTACGAGGACGAGGCGAAACAGCGGTGGGGCGACACAGACGCCTACAAGGAGAGCCGGGCAAAGACTGCCGGATACTCCAAAGATAAATGGAACGACGTTCTCGCCGGAATGAACGGTGTCTTTGCAGAGTTTGCCGCGTGCAAGAAGTGCGGCGACGGAGCTGACAGCGATACGGCACAGCAGCTCGTGAAGAAACTGCAGGACTACATCACCGCGAATTTTTATCACTGCACCGATGATATTCTTGCAGGACTCGGTCAGATGTACGTCTGCGACGAGCGATTCAAGCAAAATATCGACAGCCACGGTGAAGGCACGGCGGAATTCGTTTCCAAAGCCATCAAAATCCATTGTGGGAAGTAAAAAGTAAGTTATCGGTTTTTCACATATTCACTCTACCCAAAACGGGTAGAGTGAATATGTTGACATAGGATTGTTCTTTCGCTATAATAAAAACAAGAAGGCGTATGAGTATCTAAACGGCCGGACATAAAACAGGTGTGTTTGCATTTAACTATGCAAGTGGTTTTGTTCAAACACGAATGATTTATGTAACGCATTTTATATACTTGTGCCCGATTGGAGCGCACGGAATACGTGGGCTTTTTCGGGCTATCTTTATGCCTTCTTATAGAAAACTATAAGGAGGTTGTTTTTATTATGAACAACGAAATGCTGGAAATGATCCAGGGGCAAATCGGATACCGTTTTAAAAATCCCGATTTGTTGCAACAAGCGTTTGTAAGACGCTCGTATTCAAAAATGAACGGAGGTGAAAATAACGAGGT
>JAZUCE010000135.1:0-15027 GCA_045638905.1 Faecalimonas sp. | reverse complement strand
TTTGATATGTATTATATCGACCAGAATGGTGAAAAGGTGCGTCCATACATCATTCATAGAACATCACTTGGATGTTACGAAAGAACACTGGCATGGTTGATTGAAAAATATGCCGGAAAATTCCCGACATGGTTATGTCCGGAACAGGTGCGTATCTTACCGATTTCAGAAAAATATGCAGATTATGCAGAGAAGGTTCGCAAAGAACTTGCTATAAACGGTGTGGATGTAACGGTTGATAATCGTTCAGAAAAGATTGGCTACAAGATTCGTGATGCAAGACTCAACAGACTTCCATATATGCTCATCGTTGGTGAGAAGGAGGAAGCAGAGGGACTTGTTTCAGTAAGAAGCCGTTATGCAGGTGATGAAGGACAAAAATCAATCGATGCATTTGTAGAACAGATTTGCAAAGAAATTCGTACCAAAGAAATTAGAAAAGAAGAAGTTCAAGAAGAAAAATAGAGGTGGTCGTATGAAACTTGGATTTATCGGATGCGGGAATATGGCGAGTGCCATTATGAGCGGCATCATTTCCAATGGACTTTTGCAGGAACAGGAGATTATTGGGGCAGATGTTTTTGCCCCAAGTAAAGAAAAAGCGAAAGAGACTCTAGGTATCCAGATCGCAGAAAGCAACATTGAAGTGGTACAAAAAGCGGATGCGTTTGTGCTTTCAATCAAGCCACAGTTTTATGCAGATGTAATTGCTGAAATCAAAGATTACGTTAAAGAGAATCAGATTGTTATTACTTTGGCACCGGGGAAAACACTTGCGTGGTTGGAGGAACAATTTGGCAAACCGGTAAAAGTCGTTCGTACCATGCCAAACACTCCGGCAATGGTGCAAGAGGGTATGACTGCGGCATGTGCAAGTACATCTGTTACGACAGAAGAACTTGCATATGTATGTGACATTTTAAAGGCTTTCGGTGATGTGGAAGTGGTTTCAGAGAAATTGATGGATGCAGTAGTGGCAGTAAGCGGAAGCTCACCGGCTTATGTATTTATGATGATTGAAGCTATGGCAGATGCAGCAGTTGCAGAAGGTATGCCAAGAAATCAAGCGTATAAATTTGCGGCAAAGGCTGTAATGGGAAGCGCCAAGATGGTTCTTGAGACAGGGAAACATCCAGGTGAACTCAAAGACATGGTGTGCTCACCAGGAGGAACTACCATTGAGGCTGTAAAAGTGTTGGAAGAAACCGGATTTAAAGGTGCGCTTATGCAGGCAATGGAAGTTTGCGCGGAAAAGTCAAGAAGTTTATAGAAGAATAGTAAAAGGAACTGTTAACTCAATGAACAGTTCCTTTCGTTATGTTTATTAAGGTCTATATGGGAGCAGGACGTCTACGACCTTTTTGTTGGAAATTTTGATATAAACGTCTGCACTGTTGTATGTGGATGACGAGTTGAATAAGTCGCGAGGATTGTGGGTACTCGAAAAATATTCCCCATTCATTGATGAGAGGTCATTCGTAATGACAGCATCTTTGGAGAACAAAATCAAAGCTTGGTCACTGATATATGTATATGGAAGGTCATTGTGACCACGAAGTAGCCATGTACCATCTTCATTTTCTGAAAGATAACATTCGTCATTTAGGCGAATGATGTCATTAAAGTAGGTGTCTCGCTCCATATATTTAATTACAATATCGCCATACTCATGCTGTGGTGGCATTTTGAGTGTGTCTCCGATTTTTAAAGATGATACATATTTGGCGGAAAAATCAATATAACTTAGAACATCTACGTATGCATACAAGTCATTGCCTTTTTCGTAGAATTTGTTCTCATAAAGCGTTACTTGGTAATCACCATCCTCAAGAAGCTTCATTGTTTCGAGAGCTTCTGCAATAGTGGCATTCTGAATGAGTTCTTCAGCTTGCTCATTTGAACAGATTTTTACTTTTATACTATTGGAAGATGATTCGAGGACAATGCAACATTTATTAGTATCTTTGGCAAGATATAATATGTAGTCCTTTTTCTTGTCGCCGTTTATATCTGTTATTTTTGTTTGTGACACATATGCATGATTTTTCAAAACATTAAACACAAATTCCATGGAATCCATGGCAATGTTCGTTGTTTTTTGAAACTGAAATTCAGTATACTCTAGGGTTTTTAATGTCCCCAGGGATTTTAATTTTTCTTGATATGTTTTTTCATTCGCCTTTTTGTTATCTACCTTATATTCTGGTGTTTCATATTGTTGTGTTTCCCAATTATAGTAAGTATTTTGGTACATAAGTTCTATCAGTTTATTGTTATCAAACACCATATAGTGTTCCCAAGTATAACCGGCAACACCGAGGCCTTGGTGCACAACAAGTCTATCTTCCTTAGATGCATCATAAAAGTGTACATATGAGTTGTCATTGTCAAAGGTGAATGTAGTTATATTGGAGCTCCCACCGGTACATATTAGCCATTCATTATTTAGTGAACATACAATCCAGTCCAAATAACCGTCGTTATTTGTATCATAGCGATAACCGCCAGGTTTATCAGATGGATTGTCTTGATAAAGATGTCCGGACTGTCCACCGTCCGTGAACATATATACAACACTGTCTGAGAGGATGTCATAAATCTCAGATAACTGTGTTGGTGAGATACTTGCTCTAAAAAATCCGTCCTGAGCCATATCAAGATTTTTGTTTTTTATATCACGAGAAAGTTCTGTGTCTGAGTATGCAGAAAGAGTTTTGATAGCTTCTTCGGTTTGAGATGTCCAATGTTCTGAAGCCCAACGCAACTCGTCATCAAAAGCATACAAAGAGTAAGCATATTGGCATGCTCTTAAATATAGAATCGTACTATATTTTATGTCTATTGCATCTGACGCATTTTGTTTTTTTTGTTTTTTTAGAGCATTTTTATACTGTGCTTTTGCAGCTAGTTGTATTTCTGAACAGGCATGTGTTTGTTCAAGAGCTGTTGTCATTTCGCGTAGTCCCATTTCATCAAGCCCCAATTTTGCAATTGCCACATATACGTTTTTTATACCCAAGAGCTTCTCTACAAGTGTTTTCTTTAGCAAGTCAGAGGATATGTTGTTGCTTATTGTTGCACTTGTATCGGCAAAAATATCAGAGAAGGTTGGCATGTGTTCAGTGTAATAAGTATAAGTCTCCTTAACAGCTTTTTTTAGGTTATTCTTTTTAATCGTTTTGTTTTCATAAAGCCCATGTTTTACAGCGTTTACATATAAATCATAAGCATTTTTTGAAAGATAAATATTTTTTGTTATGTTGAGAAAATCACTAATACTAAAAGAAGCATTGCTATCATTGATTATTTCATAAGCTTCTAGGAAGTCGTCATACGGGAAACCAAAAAGTTCGCAATATTCTTCAATGTCCTTTGTTGTTGTTTGATTTGCAGCATATATGGTGGACAAGTCAGATGCGAGGGAATTTCCTTGTATGGCGATTTCGGCAATAGAGATGTTACTATTGTTGGGCAGCATTATTTCAGTTAAAGCAGCTTTATACTGTTCTTTTTGATAGTTTCCCCAAATAGCATCGACTCTTATGTCACCAATAATATTATATATTGCGGCGAGTCCATAGCCCCAAGGATTATCTATGTAGGTAAGTTGATATCCTGTCTTGTATACGGTCTCGCAGTCTTTCAGAAGATTGGAATAGAAAGATTCACATGCAACAAAAAACAGTGATTGGCTATTTGCATCATACTTATAGGAGGTTGACAGAGAATCCATTAAAGATTTCAGTTCATAATAGGTAACGCTATCGTAAGTAACAGATGGGCCAGTGTAGTTGACTTGGTGATATCCAGTAGTAAACGTTGCACTGTCTTTTGTTTCTTTGGTAAGCATCATTCCCGAGAGAAGAGCTGCATTACTCGCTGAAATATAAGCAGTAGAATTTACATCTAAAAGAGGAAGCCGTATCTCAGCGTCTTGAGCAGTAGTATGCGAATACACATATACAAATTGAGGATCCTCTTTGGCATGAGCCTCAGATGGAATAGTAAGTATCATTAAAATGCTGAGAAAAACACAGAGAAATTTATTCATTTGATCCCTCCTGAATATAGTTGTTGATAAGTTCCTGCTGTAAGGTCAACAATCCACCATAAAGTGCATCAGCAAGTTCATAAGTGATTTCAAGGTCACCATTTTCGTCTAAAGGAACTTTTGTGTCAGTGGTAATGTATTGGCATTTGTCTTCAATTAGTTTTTTTTCTAATTGCCCGAGAATTTTATTTATTGTGTCCTCGTATTCAGTGAAATTTGTGGCTTGACTGTAATCTGCGTAATTGAATATGGAAAAAAATAATTCACGTATGTTAGGAGCAGTTACGGTGATCATGCAATCAGAGTCGGTAACGTCATGAATATTAAATGATGTTTTGCTATAAATTTGTTCGGCTACTTGCGTACCATCTTCATCTGTTTCAGCGGAGTCTAATATGTCCTGTAACTGTTCTTCGAGCTTCTGTTCTTTAGAGAACCCAGATGAAAAGAGAAGTATGCATGTGATTATAGATAATAAAAGAAATATGCATACGCAAATTATTATCATGCGTTTTTTATTTTGTTTATTGAAAATATTGATTTTCACAAGTGTTATCCTCCTATAAGAAACAAGAATTATTTAGTTAAAACATCGTTATTATTACAATAACACTCCATCTAAATAATGCGAGATTGAACGTCTGATATTTTCTTTCAAATCTACTTCACCATTTCGTAATGCCCATTCAAATGCATTTCCAATCACCAGCATACGAATATCTGTAACAACTTCCTCAATAGAAAGTTTTAACTGAATGGCATTTGCTGCCACAGCCTTCTCCAAATATTGTTGAACGGTGACAATTGGATAAGGGCGTTCAGTACGAATATCCGGATTAAGCGCCTGATTTTTGGTGTGGTAGTATCCGGCAATAAAGTCGACACCCAGCACATAGCAGTAAGAGGCGTAGTTGAGATACACTTCGACAATGGCTGCTTTTGCACTTTCTTTGTCGGTCGGAATATCTAGAAGCTCTGGATTAACAGCAGGTTGTTCTTCCACGTGATATGAAAGTAGGTCATCCTTGCTTTGAAAATGGTGATAAAAGCTTCCGTTAGAAACGCCGGCTTCTTCACAGATATTTTTTATAGATAAGTTTTCATAACCGCTTTTTTGTAGAATCGTTTTCGCAGCTTGAAAAATGCGTTCTTTTGTCTCTTTTGATTTCAATTGTTGTTTGGACAATTCAGTAGTCTTTTCCACGAGAATGTCTCCTTTACTCATAATCTCTCCTCATTATAACACACTTAAATGGAAAAAACAAGAAAACAGAGTGTGCTCTAAAATATTGTTTTAAACATTGTAATTAATGTGGAAATATGGTAATATAAATAAGTATTTTTGAAAATTATAGAGAGGTTAATTTACATGGATATTATTCAAAAACTGACACAAGAACTGGAAGTGCAAAGATGGCAGGTTGAAGCCGCAGTACAATTGATTGACGAGGGGAATACAATTCCGTTTATTTCCAGATATCGAAAAGAAGTTACTGGTTCGTTGAACGATGAACAGCTTCGCAAATTACATGAAAGGTTGCAATATTTACGTAACTTGGAAGAAAAGAAGGAGCAAGTACTTGCAACCATCGAGGAGCAGGGAAATCTGACAGAGGAGTTGAGGGCTCAGATTCTTGCCGCAGAGACTTTGGTGGTAGTGGAGGACTTGTATCGTCCATACCGACCGAAGAGAAGGACAAGAGCAACTGTTGCGAAAGAAAAGGGCTTAGAGCCACTGGCAGCACTTATCATGCTTCAAAAATTGGACATGCCGTTGGAAGATGCGGCAGCAGAATATATATCGGAAGAAAAAGAAGTGGCTACTGCTGAGGAAGCCATTGAAGGTGCAAAGGATATTATTGCAGAACAGATTTCTGACGAAGCGGATTACCGTATCTACATTCGTGATTTGACAACAAAGCAAGGAAAGATTACTTCTGTTGCAAAGGACCCGGAAGAACAGTCCGTATATGAAATGTATTACGAGTTCGAGGAACCGATTACCAAACTGGCAGGACATCGTGTGCTTGCCCTTAACCGTGGCGAAAAAGAAAAAATCCTGACAGTGAAAATAGAGGCACCTGAGGATAAAGTTCTTGGATATTTGGAGAAGAAAGTGATTGTCTCAGATAATCCGTATACAACACCGGTTTTAAAGGATGTAATTGCAGATAGCTATAAGCGTCTGATTGCGCCAGCCATTGAGCGTGAGATTAGAAATGATTTAACAGAAAAAGCAGAAGATGGTGCAATTGTAGTATTTGGCAAGAATTTGGAACAGCTTTTGATGCAACCGCCAATTGTGGGTCAAACTGTCCTTGGATGGGACCCTGCGTTCCGTACAGGGTGTAAATTAGCAGTCGTAGATGCAACTGGAAAGGTTCTTGATACCACAGTTATTTATCCAACTGCACCTACTACACCACAAAAGATTGCAGCGGCAAAAGATACTTTGAAAAAATTGATTCGCAAACACAACATTACCTTGTTCTCAGTAGGTAATGGTACGGCTTCCCGCGAGTCTGAGCAGATTATAGTGGAATTATTTAAAGAAATTCCGGAGAATGTGCAGTACATTATTACGAACGAAGCAGGGGCATCTGTCTACTCTGCAAGCAAGCTTGCAACGGAGGAATTCCCGAACTTTGACGTAGGACAAAGAAGTGCGGCTTCTATTGCCAGAAGATTGCAGGATCCGTTGGCTGAATTGGTGAAAATTGATCCGAAATCCATTGGTGTCGGTCAGTATCAGCACGATATGAATCAAAAGAAACTCAGCGAAGCACTTTCTGGTGTTGTAGAAGACTGTGTAAACAAGGTTGGTGTAGATTTAAATACCGCATCGGCTCCACTTCTTGCATACATTTCCGGTATTTCCGGAACATTGGCTAAAAACATCGTGGCATACCGTGAAGAGAACGGAAGTTTTACGGACCGTAAACAGTTACTTAAGGTTGCAAAATTAGGCCCGAAAGCGTACGAACAATGTGCAGGTTTTATGCGTATTCAAGGAGGAAATAATCCGCTTGATGGAACTAGCGTGCATCCGGAAAGCTATGAGGCAGCAGAAATGCTGTTAGCTAAGTTGGGATATACTACGGAGGATATTGCCGGTGGCAAGTTGAATGGACTTTCAAAATCAGTGAAGGATTACAAGAAGCTGGCGGAGGAATTGGAGATTGGTGAAATTACTTTACAGGATATCGTGAAAGAACTGGAGAAACCGGCGCGTGACCCGCGTGATGAGATGCCGAAACCGATCCTCAGAACCGACGTGTTGGAAATGAAGGATTTGACAGAAGGTATGATTCTGAAAGGTACGGTACGAAACGTCATTGATTTTGGTGTATTTGTGGATATCGGTGTACATCAAGACGGTTTAGTTCACATTTCGCAAATTACGGACAAGAAGTTTATTAAACACCCACTAGAAGTGGTTAGTGTTGGTGATATTGTAGAAGTGAAGGTTATGAGTGTGGATTTGCAGAAAAAGCGAATTCAGTTGACGATGAAACTGTAACAAGATATAATAAGAAAAAATAAATAAGGATTCTTCAGGGCGAGGTGTAAGTCCTCACCGGCGGTAAAGTCCGCGACCCACGAGAGTGGTTGAACCGGTGTAATTCCGGTGCCGACAGTTATAGTCTGGATGAGAGAAGAAAATGCAAAAATGCTATGTTTATGCCCTGAGTTTATGCTCAGGGCGTTTTTGATGAATCCTGCAAAATAGAAAGGATGAAAAAATGAAAACAAAATTAGGCACAAGAGAAATAGTGACAATTGGAATGTTGGGGGCGATTGCGACAGTACTTATGCTGTTTGAAATTCCGCTTTTTTTCGCGCCTAGCTTTTACAAGATGGATTTGAGCGAAGTGCCGGTTCTTGTCGGATGCTTTGCTATGGGACCATTGGCGGGAGCTTTTGTTGAGCTGGTAAAAATCGCTTTGAATTTTGTTATAAATGGAACATTGACAGCAGGGGTTGGCGAATTGGCTAATTTCTGCCTTGGCTGTGCCTTTTGTGTTCCGGCGGGGCTTATTTATCAGAAAAATACGACAAAAAAAGGGGCCGCTACAGGTTTATTATGGGGAAGCTTTATTATGACTTTTTTTGGTTGTTTCATTAACGCATATATTATGCTTCCGGCCTATGCCAAAGCATTTTCGTGGCCGTTGGAAAACATTATTGCCATGGGAAGCGAAGTGAACGCAGGCATTACCGATTTATTTACCTTTGTGATGTTTGCAGTAGTGCCGTTTAACCTCCTGAAAGGTATTTTGGTATCCTTAGTTGTATTTTTGATTTATAAAAAAATCAGCCCAATTATAAAAAGACATTAGTTGTAACAATGAAAATGCTGTGCTATAATTTCTATGGCACGGCATTTTTTCAGAAATAAATCCTTGCCGAAACGGAGGAATTGTAATGTCTTTGAAAATCAGTGTAAAAATGAAAGCGGAATACATGTATGATTTTATGTTATATCATAATTATACTCACTTAAATGGTTTATTCAGTGTGGTTGCCGGCGTGATATTTCTCGGCGTTTTTCTTAGGGATGTGGCAGGAGGTCTTTCGCAATCATCATGGGTTTGGCTGATGTGCGCCGTCTTACTTTTGTTTATTTCTCCATATACCATATGGACACGGGCAAAAAGCCAGGTGGAAAATACGGAAATGTTCCAGAATCCGTTGGAGTATGAATTTGCGGAAACAGGCATTGTTGTAAGACAAGGGGACGCAGAAGCTACAACCGAATGGAATGAGATTTCGAAAGCAGTCAGCACACAGAAAAGTGTGATTTTATATGTAGGACGAGTTAGGGCTTTGATTTTTCCAAAAAAATGTATGGAAGGGCAGTATGAGGAAGTGTTGAAAATGATTCATACACATGTCCAGCCGAAGAAAGTAAAAATACGCCATATACATTAGAAGGGGTTTAAGATGATTATTGAAACGAGAAGTGCAGAAGAGACGTTTAGACTCGGCGTAGAAGTGGGTAGAAAAGCCACACCGGGACAGGTGTTTACATTGATAGGCGACCTTGGTGTTGGAAAGACTGTTTTTACGCAGGGTTTGGCACAAGGATTAGATATTAGAGAATCGATTAGCAGTCCGACCTTTACCATTGTGCAAGTATATGATGATGGTCGCCTGCCGTTTTACCATTTTGACGTGTATCGTATTGGTGATATCAGTGAAATGGATGAAATTGGGTATGAAGATTATGTGTATGGAGAAGGGGTCTCGTTGATTGAATGGGCCAACCTAATCGAAGAAATCCTACCTGAAAACAGGACATGTATAACCATTGAAAAAGATTTGGAACAAGGATTTGATTATCGAAAGATTACCATGGAAGAGAGGAAGGCATAATTATGCGTATACTTGCTTTGGATAGTTCCGGCTTGGTGGCCACAGTAGCCCTCGTGGAGGATGAGCAGACCATTGCGGAATATACCGTCAACTATAAGAAAACACATTCTCAGACACTGCTTCCTATGTTAGACGAAGTGGTAAAAATGACAGAATTTGATTTGGATACCATTGATGCAATTGCAGTGGCCGGAGGACCTGGGTCATTTACCGGACTTCGAATTGGATCTGCAACAGCGAAGGGACTTGGGCTTGCTTTGCAAAAGCCGTTGATTCATATTCCGACTGTAGATGGTATGGCATATAATCTTTTTGGGACAAGAGGAATCATTTGTCCGATTATGGATGCAAGGAGAAATCAGGTCTATACAGGTCTTTATCGATTTGAAACAGAATTTCAAGTTGTGGAAGAGCAGATGGCTATTTCTTTGGATGAATTGATGCAAAAGTTAAATCAATATGGAGAGAAGGTCACTTTCCTTGGTGACGGGGTTCCTGCGTATCAGGAATTGTTAAAGCGAGGCCTGCAGGTGGAATACTGTTTTGCGCCGGGGCATTTGAACAGACAGAGGGCCGCCGCGGTAGGTGCTCTAGGACTCCGATATTTCAAAGAGGGAAAGATTGAGACGGCACGCGAGCATCAGCCGGATTATCTTCGGCTTTCCCAGGCAGAACGGGAGCGTGCAGAGAAACATGTTGGTCTTTCGTAATATAACAGAAGAAGAGATTGACTTTGTGGAGGAGTTGGAGAAGAAAACCTTTTCCGATGCATGGTCAAAGCAGAGTATATATGAGACATTTTGTCAAAGTCAGGCATATATCATTGTGGTTGAATCAGAAAACGGACTTGCGGGATATGGAATTGTGTATTCCGTATTAGATGAGGCAGAGCTTGTTCGGATTGCAGTGGATGAAAAGGCAAGACGACAGGGCGTTGGTCAAGGGCTAATTGATTATATTTTCCAAAAATGCCAAAAGGAAAACATTAGACGAGTGCTTTTGGAGGTGCGAGAGAGCAACTTGGGGGCACGGGTGTTTTACGAGAAATGCGGATTTGCAGTAGATGGCATCCGCAAGAATTTTTATGAGAATCCAAAAGAGAATGCAGTGTTAATGAGCAAGACGCTTGTCTAATTGCTGGCAGTAAATACAGAGTTTTCCACTAGGATGATATAGGGGGGAACGATATAATTAGACGTAGCAAATTCAGAAGGAGGAAATTGTATGCGTCAATGTAAAGTTGTTTGTAATAAATGTGGACGGGAAATTCAAAATGAAGATGTACTTTCTATAGAAAAAAGATGGGGATACTTTTCTAATAAGGACAATGATGTCCATAAATTTGATTTGTGTGAGAAATGTTATGATGAATTCATTGCAACATTTGAAATTCCGGTAGAAGTAGAATAGGTGGGAAAAACCATGTTAGATGTTTGTTTGTTGGGATGCGGTGGCATGATGCCGTTGCCGTATCGTTGGCTGACCTCCCTTATGGTCAGATATAATGGAAGCAGTTTGTTAATTGATTGTGGTGAAGGCACGCAAGTTGCTATTAAAGAAAAAGGTTGGAGTTTTAAGCCGATTGATGTGATTTGCTTTACGCATTATCATGGCGATCACATCAGTGGTTTACCGGGGCTTTTGCTTACAATGGGAAATGCTGACCGAACAGAACCGTTAACTTTAATAGGACCAAAAGGGTTGGAGCGAGTGGTTAACGCTTTGCGTATCATTGCGCCGGAGCTACCATTTGAATTAAAGTTTATAGAGATTACTCAGCCTGAAGAGAGCTTTGAAATGAACGGGTACAGGCTCAAAGCGTTCCGAGTGAATCATAATGTGATATGCTATGGATACACCTTAGAAATTGACCGTGCCGGAAAATTCGACTTGGAAAGAGCGATGGCACTTCAGGTTCCAAAGCAATACTGGAAAGTGTTGCAAAAGGGGGAGTCGGTTGAGTATGAGGGAGAAGTGTACTTGCCGGACATGGTTTTGGGTGCTCCGCGTAAGGGAATTAAATTAACTTATTGCACAGACACCAGACCGACCAATTCCATTCGTGAAAATGCAAAGGGTTCAGATTTGTTTATTTGCGAAGGTATGTATGGTGAAACAGATAAGGATGCAAAGGCGGCAGAGTATAAACACATGACATTTTATGAAGCTGCAGAACTGGCAAAGAATGCACAGGTAAGAGAAATGTGGCTTACTCATTACAGCCCTTCGCTTACACATCCGGAAGCATACATGGATGCAGTGCGAAAAATCTTTCCGAATGCCAAGGCAGGGAAGGATGGAATGTCAGTGGAGTTGGCCTTTGCTGAGGAATAGAGGATAGAGGAAGAGGATAATGGAAGAACAAAAAGACATCTTGATATTAGCAATTGAAAGCTCCTGTGATGAAACGGCTGCAGCGGTTGTGAAGAATGGACGAGAGGTTCTGTCAAATGTGATATCTTCACAAATAGAATTACACAAGCTGTATGGTGGCGTGGTTCCGGAAATTGCCTCCCGTAAACATATCGAGAAGATTAATCAAGTAATTGAAGAGGCATTGGAAGAGGCACATGTCACCTTGGATGATTTGGATGCTATTGGAGTTACCTATGGACCTGGATTGGTTGGCGCACTTTTGGTTGGCGTTGCCGAGGCAAAAGCAATTGCATATGCGAAAAAGCTTCCGCTGATAGGAGTTCATCATATTGAAGGGCATATTTCTGCTAATTATATTGAAAATAAACAATTAGAGCCGCCATTTATCTGTCTGGTTGTTTCCGGAGGACACACCCATCTTGTGTGTGTGAAGGATTACGGAACATATGAGATTATTGGTAAGACAAGAGACGATGCGGCCGGTGAAGCTTTTGACAAGGTGGCACGAGCAATTGGGTTAGGCTATCCGGGAGGACCGAAGATAGATAAATTATCAAAAGAGGGAGACCCAAAAGCAATTGTATTTCCAAAGGCACATATTACGGATGCACCGTATGACTTTAGCTTTAGTGGTGTGAAATCTGCTGTGTTAAATTACATCAATGGGTGCCAGATGAAGGGCGAGGAATACAATCCTGCAGACATTGCGGCATCTTTCCAAAATGCAGTGACAGGGGTACTTGTGGAAAATGCGATGAAGGCAGTAAAGGAATACGGGCTTTCGAAATTTGCAATTGCTGGTGGAGTGGCATCCAACAGTAGCTTGCGAGCAGCTATGAAAGCGGCGTGTGAGCAGAATGGAGTTGAATTCTATCATCCATCCCCGATTTTTTGTACTGACAATGCGGCAATGATAGGAGTTGCGGCTTATTATGAATATCTGAATGGAACACGACATGACTGGGATTTAAATGCTGTTCCAAACCTAAAATTAGGAGAGCGTTAGGATGCGAAAAGAAAAGTGTACGGCGATTGTTCTGGCAGCAGGACAGGGCAAACGCATGGGTACGACGATACAAAAACAATATTTGGAGATAAAAGGGAAACCAGTGCTTTACTACTCTTTGAAAGTGCTTGAAGATTCCGCAATCATTGATGATGTTATTTTAGTTGTGGGTGAGAATCAAGAAGAATATTGTGAAAAAGAAATTGTTTCTAAATATGGTTTTTACAAAGTACGCAAGATAGTACAAGGCGGAGCTGAACGTTATCATTCTGTTTGGAATGGACTTCAGGAGATTGAGGATGGATATGTATTCATCCACGATGGTGCGCGCCCTTTTGTGAATGAAGATATTTTGCAACGAGTGTATCAGGAAGTGCTTTCGCATAAAGCATGTGTAGTTGGTGTGCCTGTAAAGGACACGATTAAGATTGCGGATGCGGATGGTTATGCAAATATGACGCCTGAAAGAAGTTTGCTGTGGCAGATTCAAACTCCGCAAGTTTTTCAAACATTTCTTATAAAAAAAGCGTATAAAAAATTGATGAAGAGCGATAATGTTAATGTGACAGATGATGCGATGGTTGTAGAACAGATGCTGGATGAAAAGGTAAAATTGGTATTTGGGGCCTATGAAAACATTAAAATTACAACTCCGGAAGACTTAAAAATAGCAGAAATATTTGTAGAAAAATAAATTTAAAAAAGTGTTGACAGTGCAAATTTTACATGATATTATTAGTTACGGTTCTGCAGAGGACAGAGTAATTTCATATATGCAGAGGTATCGAAGTGGTCATAACGAGGCGGTCTTGAAAACCGTTTGTCCGAGAGGGCACGTGGGTTCGAATCCCACCCTCTGCGTTGCAAGAGAATCACAACCTTAGTAGAGGGTTGTGATTTTTCCTTTCTCTCAAACAAAATAGAATATATAATCTTATGGAGAAGTACCCAAGAGGCTGAAGGGGCTCCCCTGGAAAGGGAGTAGGTCGTTAATAGCGGTGCGCGGGTTCAAATCCCGCCTTCTCCGTTTTAGTTTTCCTGTGATTAAAAACAAAAAACATACCTCCGCAATAGAAATATTGCGGAGGTTTTTTTAGTCACCACATCTTACGCTACATTTGATAAGGCAAGCAACAGAAGTTAACAGTAGTGCAAAGGAAAATACCAGAAGACCAACAAAGATGGCACTTACTATACTTGTGGCTGCCAAATCAACTACTAAAAGTATGATGGCGAACAGAATGCTTCCTAATATTCCTAATAAAAGAGTAGAAATAACTGAACATAAGGAAAAGCATGACGTTGCACCTTTTGTCAAAGATACTGAAAGCAGGGTTATTGCCAAGAAAGAGAGGGCAATGATAATCGCACTTTGCAGTATGACCGGAGTAAGAGCAATTGTAGCTGTGATTTGTAGAAAGGCTGCAATAATACCAATGATAAGACTTGCTACAAAAGCAATCCCGGTGCAGTTACATTTGGTTTCGCAGTTTGAAAAAGACATATTTATTCACCTCCTATTATAATATATGAATAAACTGTAAAACGAGTGAGAAAATATATAGCATATCTTGATGCTTATATTAAGGAAAAACACAAGATTTAGATGCTGAAAAAATAAGGCAAAATTTTTAGAAAAAGAGTGTTGACAATCAAAAATAAATTGTGATATTCTTGTAAAGCACTCACAAAACAAGTGCTTTAAGTTGAAGATAAAAAAACTTAAAAAAAGTTGTTGACAAGGACAGTGTTAATGTGATATTGTTAATAAGCTGTCGCAAGAGAGCAAAGAGAACATTGATAATTAAACAATAGATGACAAAACAAGTTTCCTGAAAATTTCTAAGAGAAAAATTCAAGAACGGACATCGTAAAGATGACCTTAAAAACAGTAAAGTAAGGTAAAATTGCTAGCAAGTGATTTTGACCAGAACAAACACTTTTAACGAGAGTTTGATCCTGGCTCAGGATGAACGCTGGCGGCGTGCTTAACACATGCAAGTCGAACGAAGCACTTCTGACAGATTCTTCGGATGATGGATTTAGTGACTGAGTGGCGGACGGGTGAGTAACGCGTGGGTAACCTGCCTCATACAGGGGGATAACAGTTAGAAATGACTGCTAATACCGCATAAGCGCACAGTACCGCATGGTACAGTGTGAAAAACTCCGGTGGTATGAGATGGACCCGCGTCTGATTAGCTAGTTGGTGAGGTAA
>JAZUCE010000134.1:0-1730 GCA_045638905.1 Faecalimonas sp. | reverse complement strand
CATAAGATCGGTTCTGCGGAGTTCCGCCAAATGGGATTGGGAGTAATAGGTACGACCGTATTCTCTTTTGGTGGGTATCTTATGTCGATAGGTATATGCACGGAGGGCTGTGGGCTTCATATTGAAGAGCTCTTCCACTTGCTCGGCTGTCAACCATTGGGTGATTTTGCTGATGTCAACGGCAACACCGAAGAACTCATCAATGTGTTTCTTGCTGTAATAGTTCTTACCAGCGATACGGCAGATAGGTATCTTGTTGCGTTTAGCAGAGGTATAAAGCCACGATTGCTTGACCTTATAAAGGGTCATGACCTCTTCACCCGAATAGAAGTCCAGCACCTCATCGTTTTTCTCTTCCCTCATTTTCTTTTTGAGGGATGTGGAAGACGAAGCGGACTTTCTCAGTATAGAGGTACTTCCGGGTAGGATACGATGATAGGGATTGCTTGCCAACATCTGCTCGATGTCTGCTCTGCGAATGAATGCCATTCGGTTGCTGATACGGGAGGCGTTCAGTTTACCAATGGCTACAAGTTTATAGATGTATTGACGGGAACAGCCCATGAGGATGGCTGCTTTGGAAAAGGTAAGATACTCCTGATGCTGTATCTCCATGAGTGGCTGAGCCAGTTTGAAGAGGTTGTTCTTCTGCATTGCTCTGGCTCGTTTGGACTCTGCCTGACAAGCCTCGCTGCAATAGCGTTGCATTCCGCTTCTGGTCTCAAATGACTGACCGCAAAAGGCACATTTCTTGGTTACTTTCATACTGCTTATCGTTTACTAATTTCACTTCTTCATTCTCATGTATCTGAAGTGGTGAACGGAGGTAAACAGTAGTAAACCGTTGTCGCCTTTCTACACAATGTGACTATCATCACATATCGGGGCGGAATTTGTCACTCGTTGTAAACGGATGTAAACCCTTGTCAACTATCTGCACGAAATGACAAAAAATAAGCTCCGCAAATTCTCCACGTCAGAAATATGTATCAAAAATATGTGGAAATTTGGGAACCATCAAAAAGCAGCCTGAAAGTGTTAAATTTTAGAATGTATTGATAATTAAAGGTTTACAAATGATTATTTCTGGTTGGTTTTGGTTGTTTTAGGCTTCTAAATACAATACAGGAGAAGAAAAAACCTATTACAGAGCGCTTTTTTCGGATGAAAACTTTTTTTATGCTTTATATAAAGGTGAAAAGAGTTATAGTCCTGATTTTGAAGAAAACGGACACTACTATATTGAAAAATATGATTGGGAAGGCAATCCGGTAAAAAGATATAAATTACCCAAAGGTATGCGCTTTTATGGTGGATGTTCAACCAATGAAAATAATGTGTTCTATTTAGTATGTTCGCATGAGGATGAGTTTTTGTTTAAGGTTATTTTAGAGTAAATTTAGAATCTGTTTTGAAATGATTAAAAAAATCTATTAAGCACAATTTGTATAAAAGCTATACTCACCATTGTTTCTGCAGTTTCCGTTAGAAACTCATAATCAATGGTGAGTCTCCTATAGTTCTCAAGCCAAGAAAAAGTTCTTTCCACAATCCATCGTTTAGGAATGACATTGAATTTTTTGGAGCTTTCTTTTGGTCTGAGAACCACTTCCAATTCCCAACCAAACTTGTCTTTTACCCATGCAGCCAAATCATCTTGATAACCTCCATCAGCAAGAATCTTGCTGAGTCTTGGAAACTTGTATGCAAGGTTTTCTATCGTTGGTTTT
>JAZUCE010000133.1:0-2906 GCA_045638905.1 Faecalimonas sp. | reverse complement strand
TGGAAACAGTACACAGACAGCTACAGTCACCGCAAGGAAAACGTGGGATTGTCCGGAAAGTGAATGGCAGGATGTCACTGTGCAATTACTTGCTAACGGAAAGTTGGTTACCACATTGATTGCAGGGGTGGAAGCTCAGGTGGTTTTAAATAAAACCAACAACTGGGAGTACACATGGAATAACCTTCCTATCTATGTAAATGGTTCTAGAATAGAATGGTCCATTCGGGAAACTAAGATTGGAACAGAGCCTTGTAAAGCGGATGGAGGTTTTGTGAATTGGTTGGTATCTTATGAATTGCCAATCTATACCACAGATAAGAACGGAAATGAGCAGGTTGTTTTGACAGTCAATAATACCACGAAGCGTGTTATGCTGAGACTCACGAAAACCAATTTGAATAAGAGTGTGCAACTGCAAAATGCTACATTTTTATTGGAGGTAGTAGATGCAGAAGGGAATGTCATTCCTTCGGAGATAGCAAAAACAGCTAGCACAGGAGAAGCTGGCACGCTGATATTTGATAATATGAAATGTGGTGTAAGGTATCGATTGACCGAGATAGAAGCACCGGAAGGCTATTTAAAACTGGATGAATACATCTATTTTACCATCAATGAAGATGGTTCGGTGACAGTGGAAGATAGCTACTATGCAGAAGCGGGAACGACCGCCTACAATATGATTGTCCGCAACGTGGAGGGAATTGAACTTCCGGAATCGGGCGGAACGGGAAATTGTATGTTATATACCTTGGCATTGCTACTGTGTGTAGTGGCATCAGGTATTTACATAAACAGAGTCAAAAGAAAAGGAGAACAAGAAACATGAAAGCATTAAAAAGAATTTTATCAGCCATGATGTGCCTATGTCTTATGTGGAGCTGTGTGGCAGTGATTGGTTCAGCAGAAGAGACACCAACAGGCAGTATTACGATTGAGAATCAATCGGGAACCAATGCCAGTGTAGCAGGGAAAAAGTTAAACCTGTTTAAAATCTTTGATGCAACTACAGATGGAGAAAATATTTCTTATCAGTGGATAGAAGAAGGTGGAACAAAAAAATATGAATCATTTTTCTTTGGAACAGATGGTGTAATTTCCGTGGAAAAAGGCACGATACATGACGTGGTAGATTATATCAATGGTTTAAAGGAGGATTCTTTTGCGTTTTCACAAATGGCAGCAAAATTACATACATATATTCATAAAGAAAAAATCACTGCTGACAAGTCTGAAGACGTTCCACAAGGAAGTACATCATTCACATTTTCGGGTTTGAAGTTGGGCTATTATTTGATTTATGATGCTACAGACCTAAGTGGTGCTAAAGAAGCGGTACGTTCGGCAGCTATGCTGACTCATCCGGGCGAAAACAAAGTCATTAAACTTAAAGCAGACCGTCCACATATTGAGAAACAAGTAGATGATCGTGATGCGGGTGCAACAGATGCGGATTGGAAATTGGGCACGACAGCTTCGATTGGGGAAACAGTTACTTTCCGAATTGTTACCATGATTCCGGATCATGATTTGTATGGAGATGATTATACATTTGTCATCACTGACACAATGGCGAATGAATTGGAATTGGTTGACGATTCTATCCAGGTAATTATTACAGAACCATCAACAGTAGATGGGGAAACGCAGAACGCTTCTGCGACATACAATGTTGTCACAGAAGGACTTAGTGATGGTGCGGATTTTGAAATTACGTTCAATAATATTACAGATTTAAGTAAAGATACGGTTGTTGAAGTTTTATATGATGCAAAGGTTACAGTTGATGCAAAGGCAAAGAATATCAACACAGCAACTTTAACTTACAGTAATGACCCTAACAGTACAACAGGTTCTACCGGTAGTGTCAGCGCAGAAGCTTCGGTAATGCTTTGGCAGTTTACACTCACAAAGCACATGGAAGATGCGAGTGGAACACCATCCTTTATTCGTCTTCCGGGCGCAGAGTTTGAAATTTATAGTAAAGCTACTAACGGCGAATTGACAAAATTAAAATTTACTGAACAGACAGTTCAAAATAGTGATAACGTTGATTATATCAAATATGTTTTGAATCCGGCTGGCACAGTAGAGACATTGAAGACCATGGACGTTAATGGAACAGACGATGGCACAACGGATGTTGGTTATACAGATGGTGGTAATCTTGGTCAGATTTTAATTTGGGGATTAGGAGAAGGAAACTATGTAATCCGCGAGACCAAGGCACCGGCTGGATATCAGATTGCGAAGGGTGATTTTGAATTCACCGTATCTGATACAATCGGTATTACAGGTGCTATTTCGAATGCAAATATCAGTGAAACACGTGCAGATGCCCCTGGAAAGTTTACCCGTGTGTTGATTCAAGAAAATTCTCAAAAATATTACATTGGTATTACTAACGCGCCAGGTTCAGCTCTTCCTGAAACGGGTGGTATGGGTACCACATTGTTTACAGTACTAGGTATCATTATGATGGCAGGTGCAATCGGTTTTTTTTCTACAAGAAAAAGAAATAGCAGGGCATAATTTCTTTTTCGCGAATAAATAACTGAATGTAAAGGAGGGAAAGGCAGATGAAAAAACATTTATCAACAATCATTGTAGGTATTATTTTTTTCTGTGGCCTTTCCCTATTTCTTTATCCCACAGTCAGTAATCTGTACAATGAATATTTGAATAAAAAACTGATTGGGGATTATCGGGAAGCGTTTTCAGATATTCAACCTGAGGAATATAATAAGGCAAAAGAAGATGCAATTACATATAACAAAAATATAAACAATCCGAAAAAACTAGAAGAACTTGGTCTCACCTATGAAGACATGCTGAATATCACGGGGAATGGTGTTATGGGGTATATCGAGATTCCAAAAATCAGTGTATCACTGGTTATTTAC
>JAZUCE010000132.1:0-2273 GCA_045638905.1 Faecalimonas sp. | reverse complement strand
TGCTGCAAAATTTACATTATCCACAAATTGATACTCCTCGTTTGCAATAATCAAAGCGTATGTGTCTTCCGATTTTTTGTTGCTTTGAGGGATGTTTTGATCCACATCTGATTTCGTAACAGCAGGTTTCTTTGCAGGCATTGGCGATTGACCATTTGCATAATAAACAGGAGAAGATACTTTGTTTTCTTCTAATTTTGCAATAAGATTAGTAGAATTTGAATTTATATCATCTCTAAAGCGTTTCATAATTTCTTTCGTTGCTTCAACCATACAAACCGTAGCATCTTTTCCATAATAAAAGCCCATAGCTCCTTTTTTAGAGACCGAATATTTACGAGTATCTATGACACTCCCTTTCTCATCTAATATATTGAAGGACAATATCATATCTATTTTTGTGCTTGTAAGTGGCAGACCTAAAAGATTCATAGTATACAATGTAGCTGCTGACAATACTGTTAATCCCAAATTTAATTTAAGATGTATTTTCTCGCAATTAACTTCAATAGTACCTTGTTTTTGTCCAGTATTAGAAACAATATTTTTGTTAATTTCATTACGAACTATATTTTTAACAAAATCCACATTAGCTCCCTTAATATCACCACCTGAATACCACTCAAATTCCATCTTTGGTAATGGTTGACTAATAGGGTTATTAGTTGCTTCTGACATAAATGGTTTGTACATTGTACAACTTGACAAGACGTAGCCTAATAATGCTACCATAATAAAGATTTTCTTTTTCATAACTATTTGTTAATTTGAATTGATTTTTCTATTGTTTGCATCGTTTCATCATTGATGCGATTTTTGCGTAACCATTTTTGAAAGCCCTCTATAGATAATTCAGGCACAAACTTGCCCATATCCGTTGCAGGCATTGAGAATGCTTTTTTAGAGAATACCAAAATAAATGTATCAAATTCTACTGCCTTTTCTGTCACCAAAATCGTTGCTTCTTGATAGGGATAGATGGGGTCAGCAGTAGAGAGATATGTATATTCTTTATTACTTTTCACCTCTCGCGCTGTACCATCCTCATTCTCGTAAGGCATCATACAAGAAATAACACCAGCATTGTCATCGCGGAAGAAGATAGCCACATATCCTGATGCGGGTGATTTGAACAAAATAGACACTTTATCTCCGCTCCTAAATTGGTCAGCTTCAAAACCATTATTGAGGACTTGCATTTTCAGTTCTACCTCTGCGGTTTTCAACTCACGCGCTTTGCCACACACAGAAGCGGTAATTACCATGACATCATTTTCATATGCAATACTAACTTCAGGTTCTTTGGTATCGCTCAACCAAATTGCCTTTGATTCGGTAGAAGCATAACTATCCGACTGAACTTGTGATTTGCTATTTGAGGTGTGAATGGTTGTTGTGGTAGATTGTGATACAACCTGCCCAAATTCATTGGCAATAGCTTCGTTGCGCGCTTTATCAATGGCTATTTGTTTTGCGCGGTTCAATGGTACTTCGCCAGGTACGATATAGCGATATTCGCCACAAACGGTTGCTACACGTTGCGCATGAATGGTTGTTGCCAGTAAAAGAAATAATATCAGATGAATGGTGTATCTCATTAAAAGCCAAGTACTTTATCTAATTGTTCGTGCAATTTGTCGCCCTTCTTCTCCAATTCTTCGCGTACAGCCTGTTTTGCTGCTTGTTTTGCCATTTCGCCATTATACGCAATGCGCACCATTACTTCGCGGTTCTTGTTTTTCAAAACGCGATAACATTCTACCACAACAATGGTACGTCCAATAGACTGGCTAATAAGGTTCTTGCTTGACATGACAGTCTCAGAAATACTGACTGCGTCTTCGGCTGTAAGTTGTTGGTTGGCAACCGTGTTTTCAATCAATGCAGCTACCTCTGTTTGGATTTGACCTGCAAGATTGGTAATGGCTAACGATGTAGCAGCAGTTTTGGCTGCATCATAATTCTCTGCAATGGATTGTGCATTTGCCATAATGTATTTTGGAAAACCTAAATCATCGTATTGATACTCCATTTCATACGAACGTTGTAATTGTTTTTCCAATGGCAATGCCCCTGGACTCACTACCCAACCTTCTTTGGCAAGACGTTTGGCTTCTTTTTTGGTTGCTTTGCTCACTTGGGTTTCGAGTTCTTTTTTTGATTGTTTAGCAATCCATTGACGTTCCCTTATTATCTCCACTTGTGTTTGAGTATACACATTTGGCATGATTAAGAGAGTTAATACAAATAGAATAATCCTTTTCATATTTGTG
>JAZUCE010000131.1:0-1953 GCA_045638905.1 Faecalimonas sp. | reverse complement strand
GAATTACCATTCAGCTAGACGATTAATTGTGTAGTATAGTTTGAACATGCGTGTTCGAGAATAAAATAGGAGGTATTGACAAATGGCTTTTGATAAAGGTAGTAAAACAGATTCTCCAATGAAGAGAAGAAACATCCGCAGAAGAAAAAAAGTTTGTGTATTCTGTGGAAAAGAGAATAACGAAATCGACTACAAAGATGTAGCTAAGTTAAGAAAATATGTTTCTGAAAGAGGAAAAATTCTTCCAAGAAGAATCACAGGAAACTGTGCAAAACATCAGAGAGCTCTTACAGTAGCTATTAAGAGAGCTAGACATATTGCACTTATGCCATATGTACAAGATTAATTAAGAACGTTGAAGAACGGTTGTGAAATCAATTCACAACCGTTCTTTTTTGTGTTATAAGTTTTTTTCAATCATCGCCTTCACCGAAGATGCATAATCGGATGGCGTCATGCCGGTGAGTTTCTTAAATTGTCTTGAAAAATAGTGGATAGATGTATATCCCAGTTGTTCGGAAATCTGTGTAAAATTCAACTTCCCGATGCGTATCATGTGCTTGGCATCGTCAATTTTCATTTTCGAAAAGTATTCAATCACGCCCATTTCGGCCTCTTTCTGAAACACATTCTGGAGCTGTGTTCGGCCAATCATATTGTCGCGGCAAATCTGCTCAATTGTCAAGCGTGTAGAAATATTAGCTTCCATATAATCAGACACACGTTTGAAAATATCAGCTGTGCTTTTCGTAGCAGGAAGACTCGTATGTTTGCTGGCAGCCGTATATCTGCGAAGTAAATGAAGCAGAAAGTGCTCCAATTGTGTGCGAATGAGTTGCTCCGTACCGATCGGTACGTGTTTCTTCTTGATCATATGAGTCAAATAGGGATCATCCAGTGGTGACTCATATAGATTTCTCGCTTCGATTAAAATTGAGGCGAGCAAAGAACGCTCTTTTTCGTCTATTTTCAAAACCTGCTTCCTAAAAAAATCCATCAATGGACTATTACAACGGAAAGATATTACCACAAGGTTTGGTGCAATCTGACCATAAGTGGATACTTTGTGGAGCTCGTTTGGCTCGTGAAAGGCAATTTCCCCCTTGTGAAGGATGAGATCAGTATCGTCCATACAGATATTGACAGAACCCTTGTCTACGCAGACAAACTCCCAAAAATCGTGGGATTCTCCCGGGAAGAAGAACTTACTGGCGTATTCAAAGTAATGTATTGTATAAAGCTCTTCAATGCGAAGGCTGTCTTCTAGTGTAGTTCCTACATAACTCATTGGTAAACCTCTTTCTGTTGTGTATCTTGTAACCTATCCTTATATTACTACATAGACAGAAAAAAATCAAGGAAAAGGTTAATTGTGCAAAAGGTAGCGATTATAATGCAAAGATTTTCCTGATTAGATGTAATATAATAATCTATTGTAGTATGCAATTTTACGGAGGAAAGAAAAATGCAAAAACCAGTATTAGTGATTATGGCAGCGGGAATGGGCAGCCGCTATGGCGGTTTGAAACAGATTGACCCGATAGATGACCAGGGTCACATTATTATGGACTTTTCTATTTTTGATGCCAAAAGAGCGGGATTTGAGAAGGTTGTATTTATTATAAAGAAAGAAAACGAAGCAGATTTTAAAGAGGCAATTGGTAATCGTATTGAAAAAGTTATTGATGTGGCTTATGTTTATCAAGATTTACATAATATTCCGGAAGGCTTTGAAATTCCGGAAGGCAGAGTGAAGCCTTGGGGAACTGCACATGCTGTACTCAGTGCAATTGATGAGATTGACGGACCATTTGCCGTTATCAATGCAGATGATTATTATGGAAGAGATGCTTTCCACAAGATTTACAAGTTCTTAACACGCAATGAGGATGATGATAAGTACCGCTATGCAATGGTGGGTTACAAATTGGAAAACACATTGACTGAGAATGG
>JAZUCE010000130.1:0-1293 GCA_045638905.1 Faecalimonas sp. | reverse complement strand
GTTGGATGTTCTACAAGGAAGTCACAAAAAGAACAAGTCGCTGATGTTTCCTTAAAAGAGCAGTTGAAGGATGAGAAGATTGAACTTGTACATGAAGATACAGTCATAGCCGAAATTCCTTCAACGGAAGTTGTAGAACCGCAACAATCTGTGGAAAAAGCTCCTTTTGCAACAAATAAACAAATCAATATTACCTATAAAGGAAAAGACCGTAATCGTATTGTAAAAGCTGTGGATATTTTTAAGAACATCCATTATGTACCTTTGGAAACGAATGATGCTGCGTTATTAGCTGAACCTTATTGTATTGTCTTGAGAGATAATTATATATACATACTTGACATAAAAATGTCGGGTAATGAAATTCATTTATATGATTCTGACGGAAAATATATTAGGCATATAGGACAAAAAGGGCAAGGACCGAATGACTATTTGGGAGGTCTGCATATTGCCGTAAACGGTAAAGGGATGCTTTCCCTACCGGATAGAATACGTTCAGAAATCATCAACTACACACAAGAAGGTGAATTTGTATCACGCATCAGAATGGACACAATATCAATGATCAAAGATATATTCTTGAATGATAGTTTGTTGTTGGTGCAGAACTTTTATGATCGTTCAGGTTACAAATTTCATGTGGTTGATGTATTCAATAGAAAAGTGATAAGAGCCTTTCATCCGATAAAGAACCGGGTATATATGGTTGGTTTCCCGGAAACGATGACAAGATACAAGGATAAAATCCTGATATCCGAATGTCAAAGCAATGATGTATTGGAAGTTACTTTGGATGGGGTAAAGGTTCGTTATACTATCAATATTAATGACAAGATGCCTCCTGAAGGATTTTGGGACCAAAAGGCTTCATCATATTCCTTGATTGCTGACGAGAATAGACGAATGGGATATATTGGTCATATTCCTTGTTTTACTGAAAACGATCATTCAATCTTCTTTGGTTTCAGAGGGGAAGTGCCTGCAACAGAAACGCAAGGTTGGGCATTGATAGACAAGATAAGCGGAAAAAGCCAAACCTTCAAGAAAATAGAGCTAGCAGAGAATGTATGTATTAATCCCCAGATATTCCATTTTGTTGAAGAAGGAAAAATTGTCATGACAGTTTCTCCCGAAACTATTTTGAATAGTGGCAATCAAGAGTTCATTAGTCAGTTTCCGAACTTGAAGGAAGATGATAATCCGATATTGATGTTTGCGGAGATTAAGTGAAATTTTAAATGCTTACGAAAGATAATATTTTCTGAAAAACTCTTATGGAAATATCAGAAT
>JAZUCE010000129.1:0-1462 GCA_045638905.1 Faecalimonas sp. | reverse complement strand
CTTGGTGGTGGATTACATCGGCATCAAGAACAATCTGAATACCGCTTTGAAGAGATATGCTAACGGTAACGATGAAGATGCAGGGTCGGTAGAAGCTGTAGAACATTCCATCATCATGGTAAAGGACGAATTGGATATCCTGAGACGGATGTTTGGCAACTTCGATTATAGTAAATTCTCGACAGGTACACCGTTGGAACAATTGGATTGCCTGAACAGAGGAGCGGAATATGCACAGACCACCAAAGAAATGGAAAATCAGTTCATGGGGCATACCAAGAAACTGAAATCGGCTTTCAATCTTTGCAGCAATAGCGAACAGATTACTCAAGAAGAACGGGAAGACATTCATTTCTTCTGCGGTATCCGTTCCATCATCTACAAACTGACCAAAGGCGAAACACCCGACGCTGAGCAAATGAACAAGCGGGTAGGGGAAATGATAGAAGAAGCCATCCAGTCCGAAGGTGTGGAAGAGATTATCCAAATAGGCAATGATAAAGAGAATTTGGATGTACTGAGCGAGGAATATATGGAACGCCTTGCCAAGCTAAAGATGCCTAACACGAAGGTTAAGCTGATGGAACGCTTGTTGAAGATGGTAATCACTGACTTCAAGAAGGTAAACAAGATAAAGGGTGTGGACTTTACCAAGCGATTGAATGACTTGGTAATCAAGTACAACGACCGTTCGGATAGCGCCATCTTTGCTGATGAAGTTTTGACTGAAGTAGCGAACCAAATGGCCGAATTATTGAAGGAAATCAATAAAGAAAAGAGCTCGTTCAATGATTTGGGAATCACCTACGAAGAAAAAGCATTCTACGATATCTTGATTGCTGTAGCCAAGCAGTTCGGTTTTGATTATCCGGAGGACAAGGCAAAGGTATTGGCTGGAGAAATAAAGAAAATCGTCGATGACAAGTCTAAATATACCGACTGGGCCAAACGTGATGACATCAAGGCTGAGTTAAAAATGGACTTGATTCTAATTTTGGCAGAATATGGTTATCCTCCTGTTACCAATGATGAGGTATTTAAAGAAATATTCGAGCAAGCAGAGAATTTTAAAAAATATAATTCATAATAGAGAGAAAGGGAAGCACACCGCTTCCCTTTTTCATACCCACCATTTTCAACATTTTCAGTTCTCAAAGCCATTTTTTCCCGCTTCTGACCGCCATTTAGCATTATTTAACAAAAATAATTCTGATGTGTGACACGATATGGTACAGATACGATTGAACTTTGCAGCGACAAATAAAATATTAACAAATTAAAATCAAAAAAAATGGTGAAAATTATGACTTTAGAAACACAGTGCCGATAGCGCTGAAGCGGTACCATCGTAGCGTTGTAAGTGGTACCATCATAGCGCTGAGAGCGGTACCACCCGTATCACTTTAAGTGGTACCAAGAAGTCAGGTTTGCCTTGTCGATGCAAATGTATTTATTTTTTCTT
>JAZUCE010000128.1:0-6612 GCA_045638905.1 Faecalimonas sp. | reverse complement strand
ACCTTCGCGCTCATGTCCTTCGTCAATTGGACGGATATCATCATAGTAACCATCATATCCATCATCTACAACGGGTTCAGCCTCGATACTGCTCTCCGCTTTCTTAGTGGGTTTCTTCTTCATCTTTTTGGATTCCTTCTTAATTTCGGGCTTATCCTCCGGCTTTTCTTTCTGCATCTTTCCGGCAGGGAGCTGCTTTCCACACTCAGCACAAAAGGAAACAGCATCCTCGATCAGATCGGCGCCGCAATAGGGACAATATTTCATTTTACACACTCCTTTTCGGGCATAATAAAAAGTGGATCCGGTTAAGGACCCACTTTTGGACGATATAATTATAACATATTCTTTTTTACATGTCATCGGCAAAACTGTGCCAATTTCGTGCCAATTTTATGCCGAAAAAAGATGGCATCACCTTGTGGGATGCCATCTTTAATGCTTTATATGTTATTTGGCTTTCCACTCACTGTACTCTAATGGCCAGTCTGTCTCTTCAATTTCTTGAATCGCACTACGAACCTTATCAAACTTTATACTGGTTTTTCCTGCATCGTATGACACTTCATAAATCCCAGTAAAATTAGCATAAATAAACTGAATTGAGGTGCAATTTATATCAAGATGCTCTATTATCTGCTTTGCTATTTCGCACATACGGTTCTTACTTTGCTCGTCGTCCATAGAAACTTTTTCAAAAACCGTCATGATATATATTTTTGTATAGTCTTTTGAAGGGTCATTTGCATCGACTTCACTCCATACCGAAACCGATTTAGGATATTCAATTGTATTGCAAGAAGACTCCACGATATAGGATTGATACTTTTCATTAACTCGACCACTAACGGTTCTATTATTAGCCTCGTCATAAATAGTATTTCTCTTTAGGTCGTACTGAATTACTTGCCCAGATGAATTTGTTCCTTTATAAACATTATCTAGGATTTGAAATTCAACATGGATATCTTCTTGAATATACGCTCGTATTTTCGATTCCGCTATCTTTTTACCTGCGATTGGGAAATAACCCATACTAATACATACCACTATACAAGCAACAAGTAATATGATCGCCGTCCAGAACAACCAATATTTTTTTACTCGCATAATCTTTACTCCGGCAAGCTAGACGAAACAAAGGTCATGAAATTCTTATGCTGCTTTCTAGGCGTGATAGCGAAACCAGAATGCTCCCAATAATTAGCAATAAGATTTCTTGTAATATCCCATTCTCCATCCGGACCACCAACTCTATAGTAATACCATTCATAGGTATATTCTACAACACCATCACATCTTAAATGAGAGATATTTTCAGGATACACCCATGTATTGCTGCCGGCAGAATATACAATTTGATCCAAAACATTATAGGATATTCCTCGTAGTTCTCGCGCTTTAGAAATAAATGAATTTGCAAGCGTAGATGTAATTGTGCAATTCTTTGGCCTATATAATCCGAGGTACTTATTTCCATTGAGGAAATCTTCCCAGGTTCCCCATTGTACTTTTTCACCGTAACCTACAGCGTGGATAATGGGTTTGTAAAGGCCAATATTATTCTCATCCATTAGTCCAGCGTGGTCATTAACATTCATAAACACACCATCTCGATACACGGCATAACCTTTCCATGTACCGGCAGCATGTGCTTCTGTAGTACCTACTCGGATAACAACTACTAGAAAAAGCATAATGACAAGGAGAAAATTGATAGAGGTTAAAAAGTTTTTATTCTTAGTCATATTTATCCACTCCTTCTATGCCAAATTTCTCAATATACGCAATCGTATCAGTTATATCTTGATTTCGAGCCATTTTCCCGCTTTCAACCGACTGTTCCAAAGCAACACCAACTTGAGATATGGGGTGGAGCTTCATTGCCGCTATAATGGGAGAAATTTCTTCTGCTTTTGTTGCGGTTGATATAACATCGATCATGAGATTAACATTACGTTCGATAGTAGTAACCTTCAGATCGAAATCAATATTTTCGCTTGCGATGATATAAGCAAATGTCTCGTAATCATCCATACGTGCCATCGCATAAATAGCTTGATCCTTTACAAGATCGTTGTCATTTCTGTCATAAATATTCTTCATCGCAGAAATTAACTGCTGTTTTGTTTCTTTTTCCGAAACAGAAGTTAACTCTCCATCAGCAGAATCGTAATATGCCGCAACGCCTAAAAAAGCTGCAATGTACTTTTCGTTAGAAACAACTTTTTGTGTTCCAGAGACTAAAGGCGCCGCAAGTTTAAAGGCTGTTTGCTCATCGATTACAGCAATTTGTTTCATTGCAACGATGGAAAGCGAATCGTTGTAAGTGTTAAACAGACCGCTGAGTTCCTTTACAGAAAAATCCCCTAAGGCAATAATGTATTCTTTGCTCTCTTGTGCCAGTTGAGAATCGTTGAGCAACGGAAGCAGATCAGAAAAGTCTGCTCCGATGTTTGCATACATTTTGATAAATGCACTATCAAGGGCCACGTCTGTTTCAGGATCCTTAATCAAAGAAACTAGTTCATCTGCTGTGAAACTGTCTGCTTTTTCAATTAACGCCATCAAATGAGGAACAATTGCAATCTTATCATTCATAGAAGGCAAAGCAGACTCAAGTTCAATTATTTCATCAACAAGGTCACTAGCCGGAATGTTTTTCTTTGAATTGTAGATTTCTTCATCAGACATAGTAGTGAAATCGGCAAACAATTGCGCTCCTGCCTGATATATCGCAGCATAAACTGATGTTGGTAGGCACGCCATAATGAGCGCCACCAATAACACACCAGTAATTATAAGTTTATTCTTCTTTTTCATATATACCTCCTAGTAATACAATTGGTATTCATAATGATAGATTTAACCAAAAACCATTGGAATCACATCCTTTCTATGTTCTTTTACTTATACAACAACAGACAGTGTGCAAAAGGAGACATATTTCCTTAAAAAGATAGGCAGTACAATTCAAAAAATTGTACTGCCTAAATATATAGCAATATACCAATAGCTTTCCGAGGACTATTATATCACTTTTTAGAAGAAAACAACTTCATTCCGGAAACAATACATGCGGCGAGCAATACTGCCATCCTTAGCAGGTTCATAATGATCAAAAACCAGCCACCATCAACAATGACAGTTCCGCCTCCGTAACTTACTTCGTAAGCTCCATATGTACTAAGTAACACAAAGGAAATGATAAATGCGATTACACTTAAACAAAATATGATAATATCACTCGCTCGTTTCTTCATGTTCTCACCTCTTTCTATGCTTTATTAGGGGTTGCACAGTGCAGCAAACATACCGGAATATGCAATAACAGGTCGGCCTTCCTCAAGGTCCCATTCTCCTGCCACTAAACCGAAAACATCATAATCCCAGTGACAGCGGTATTGATTCCACAAACTTCCGTTGTCGTTTCTAATACCTGAATATGTTTTTCCCAATTCTTCCCAGCCGGCTTTCATAGTGGGACCCCAGAGTCTCACACCCCACTTGGGGGACATAGTGTATGTCCAATAACCGCCGCGCTTATGGTATTTGGTGGACTTAAAGTATTTGTCAAGATTTCCACTTCTGGATAACGGATTGCCACCCATAAGTTTAGTAACCTCATCATTTTGCTCATCTTCAGGAATATTTTCTAAATAAGCATCAAGTCTTTCACCTATTTCATCAATCCATTCCTGATTATCTTCAATAAACTGCTCAATCTCACTATCGGGAATAGAGTTGACAGTTTCGATTGCACTTTTTAAGTACTCGAACTCATCAGTATTAGTGGCTGCACTTGCAGCAACTGTATTTCCCAATAGCATTAAGGCACTTAGTGCCAAACAAAGAATTTTTTGAAATTTCTTCATTCTTATTCTCCTTTCAAGGTAGACGTTTTTTCAATAAAATCAATTAAAGCCGATTTGACAACATCTGTGTTATCGCGTTCTTCGTTGAACATGGGAACATATGTATCGTTTGTTTGCCCATCACGTATTTCTATTACAATAGGTACAGATATGACTTGATAGTCCGAAAAAATAATTTGCAGTTCATTCTCTGTAAGCAAGGCATTTTCTCTAAAATATCCAGTATCAAAATAATATACTGTAATATTTTTTTGAATTGCTATCTCGGAAAGTATTGGTATAAATGCTCTACAAGAAGAACAAGATTCTCTTCCAAAATGTATATATCCTTCTTTTATACTAAAAAAATCATCGGCATTTTCAATTTTTACTATATTATTACATGGTTTTTCTATACCATTCTTTTCTGGTATAATATTAGGTTTATCTTTGCTACATCCCACACATAAAAAGATAAAGCATAACATAAAAAGTGATCCAATAAAAAAGCAACAGAATTTCTTTAAGCATTTAATTGAATTTGTATTTATCGCCAAAGGCTTCACCTTCTCTCTGTTTAAAATAAATATCACCTACCTCCCCAAAGCAGAAATATAACAGATAGCTTTCTATTAGAAGAGCCCAGTTCTTATAAATACAACATCCTTATATTATCAACAGGGGACAAATAAATTACCACCTTTTTAAATAAAACGAATAGCGGCAAGGATTTTACTCCCTGCCGCCATCACCATTTTTAGAACATAGGAACAGAGTTACTGTCCGGTTCAGTATGGTTATTCTGATACTGTGCCTGCTGTCTGTTTGCAGGCTGGATAGGGTTATGCACGTACCAGGAAGCAAGCCACATTTGATAATGCATCTTAGTCATTAGGAACAGTTCGCTTAACGACTCAAATGTCATATTGACTGCGACATGATTCTCAGGTTTGCTGCCAAATTTGGGTACAATCAATCCTTTGGCATTCGTCTCACCGGGACCGCTATCGGCGATAAAGAGAAAATCACCTTTATTCGCCGGTATGAGCTGGGCCACACGTGAAAGACTCTTGCCATCTGGTCTGGAACGGCCTTGTTTTGCCAGTTTATCTGCAGCTGTACCACCAAGGCACTGATAAAGTGGTGTGCTATCACCGTTTTTCTTTTTAGTCTGCAGCATATACCTGAGCTCACCACATTCCAGTTTCCTGCACAGTTCCAGGAACTCATCTACAGCAATGTAGATGTGAATGTTGTTGGTCTGGCGCTGACCTGCAGGTCGATTGACATCATAGGTTGCAAAGGCAAAATGTACTCTTCCGATCGGGAAGCAATCATTTAAGCTCTCAACAAAGCAATTCTTTGCATCCTTACGTGCAATCTGATAATTGTTACGTTCTTCAGCCATCTTATTCACCTCCGTGGATCGGCAGATCATTCATCATTTTGATCATCATATCTCGGTTCGCAATGAACTGAGGAAAGAAGTCCTCCTCCAAGTCATAATCCATATAGAGCTTCACGAAGATAATATTGAGGATTTGATTCATGCTGTCCACCCGAATCTTCGTAATTGCTTTTTGGATAAGCGGACTGAGTACGGAGATTGTTTTGTGCCACTGAATGAAATATTCATCCTCGATAGGAATGCCAAACTGTGTCAGCCACTCTCTTACCGTATGCGTCTCAGTTTTGCCGCAGCGGATAGGATGAGTAAACAGATATTCGATATCTTTGACATTCATATCCTTAGGATCTTTCACTGAAGTGTCGATGCAGATGGTTCTGCCGATCGGGTACATAGCGCAAACAACTGGCTTACACTCGTGTACAACGCACTTGTTGTTTTTGAGCAACGGGCAATGGCCGGCTGCATCGTGGGGAACGATACGAACAATGGGCATATGCGAAGTGTCTCCGAGGTAAGAGTCACAATATCTCTTGATGAAATCATATGTAGAGATACCGAGCTTCTTGGAGATTCTGAACACATCCTTCGGTGTGCAAAGAATATCCTCACGGTTCATGCAACATTTGCCGCACTGATTACAGTTGAACTGGAACGTATCATCGATGCCAATCAGCATCTTATCTCTGTTTTGTAATATTCGATTTAATCTTGGATCCATAATAATTCTCCTATTCTGAATGAAGGGGCACATTGCTGCACCCCTTCGGATTGTGTCATACTGACTTGGTTTCATTTGTGATTTCCCTGAGGAATTCAAGTAAACACTGAATGTTCTCCTCATACTGAGGTTGAAACGGCTTATCCAGCTCGAAGTCTCCATACTTAAGTCGTTGGAAGCATAACAGAGCTCGGACCTTGTTCTCCTCGGGAACTCTACGTAATAGTTGTGCGATTTCACGTGCGGTACTAAAATCTACACCCAAAAACGCTTGGTCTTCAGGCGTAAAATGCTTTTTCATCCAGGTCTTTGTGTGTACCTTCGGTCCATTGAAATGCTGCTTGCGTTCATAGGATATGAGATACTCGTATCCGCCGTTTTCCAGAGGACCTGCTATGAACGGGTAAGTTCGGCAGGCTCTTGGATTGACAGCGTGGATCTTGCAACGGTTGTTCTCAAGGAAAATGCACGCGTCATCCGGTCCTTTAGTCTTGAGGAAGTACACGAAATACCCACACTCATCTAAAAGCGCCGGTTCAGCATACCTTTCCCAGAAGTCATCCATGCAAGTGATACTCTTATCCTGTTCCATCAGATATCGTGCGATACGAAACGCATCCAAAGTTTCT
>JAZUCE010000127.1:0-2517 GCA_045638905.1 Faecalimonas sp. | reverse complement strand
TTGCAGAAGAAACAAAGAGAAACAGGAAAGTTCGTTGCCCTCAATCGGTTTATCAATGGCATTCTTAATGAGTGGATAGCCCAAAATGAATAAGGAGTGCTATTTAAGCACTCCCAATCTCTTCAGTTCTTCTACTTTTATAGCATTGCCATATTCAAAATCAGTCATTCCTGCTGGACGTTCCACCAGCTCATCTACTATTTGAGCTAATTGGTCGCAATAAACCTCTTCAATAGTCTTCAAAACCCTATAGTTTGATGTTAGTAGGTTAATTTCATAAAGATCCATACCTTCATTTAGGCTGATATAAACCCATCCTTTATGCTGAAGACCGGATACATTTATTCCTAACGTGGGCATATTCTTAAACAAAAGAATCTTCATTTTGTTCACGCCCCAAGAGAAGAATGTGGCAATATCCAAATTCCACATTAATTGCCTTTGAATTGTAAGGACTTTGTCGATTACTTCTACATTCATAGTTTTAGAGTTTTAGGGGGCAGATTGCCCCCGTTGTTAGTCACTCATTTTAATTAGGAGTGTAGTAGCTATCACTTCAGGGAGGATTTTCTCTATACCATCTGCATTGGTATATTTCACATATCGCATCCTGCCCTCTACCTCTACAGTTGTACCCTTGTCAATTAGGGTGAAATCCGGCATTCCCTTTTTGCTCCATGCAACTACATTGTGCCATTGCGTTTCTTGTACTACATTCCCATTTCGGTCCTTATAAACCTCATTGGTTGCCAATGAGAATCTTACTACTGAACCTTGAGCAACGTTCAAAATCCTTGCGCTGCCTACATTACCTCTAAGGTGAATCTTGTTGATTGAAATTTCCATAACGATATGTTTAGTTGTTAATGTTTCTTTTGATTACTGTGAAGTCATCTTCTTCTGGGATTACTGCCAATCCACCCCATGTTCCATGAAGCTGGCCTCTGTCATCAATGCTTGTGATGATTCCCTCTTTGCCATCATAGTGGTTATCCTCACCTTCAAGATGGTTGATTCTTATTGTGTCTCCGATTCTTGCCATTGTATGTTTGATTTTTAGGTTAGTAACTTTATTTATGCGGATTTGAGAGTCTGGGAGTTTTGTTTTGAATTTCAGCCTTTCGTTTATGCGACATTTTTTTTATGCGTCTTTCGGTCGCCTTGGTCGTTTCGTTTCAGTGGCAAGAACTATGTAGGGTATAGGCATAACAAGGTTTTGCAAAAAAATACTACCCGCCAGGAGTGGAGATTATTTTGCAAACAATAGCTTGACCTTGTTTTGCCGACAGATACCCGTAAATATCTTTGCCTCTGTAACAAACACAAGGTGGGATGAATTAACTCATTCAGTGGAGAATAAACAATTGAAAGGCTGTATTAACATATGATTGTTGACAATCATACCATTAATCTTAATTTTTTCCGGTATTGAGTATCTACCTTTGTCTTATGTATTACTGGTTGACTAACAGAGAAGGGTACATTACTACAATTATCATATTTTGCAGTTTATTATTTTTTTTATTTCTATTGCCACTTTGCGCTTTAGCGCAGAGTGTTCTACAGTAGAAATTTTCATTTTGCCGTATTGATTCAGGTATTATAATCAGTATTAGAAGTATTATGCACTTTTAGAGGTGCTTTAATTTGTTGTATTATAAATGAATAAGATAGATTGCCTAAAGACAAATTCCCAACATTCTGTGGACAAATTCCCAACATTCTAAAGACAAAACCCCAACATTTAAAAGACAAATTCCCAACAATTTCCATTTTTAAGAAAAAGTTAAGGACAAAAACCCAACATTTGAGGGTTGGAAGTATGAAAAACAGCCCTGCAAATAGAAATAAGCAGAGTTAAAGACAAATTCCCAACATTTTTGAGAAGTAGTTAAAGACAAAAACCCAACATTTAATAGAGTTTTCTGCAGTTCAGGGTCCTTTTCTTTGGTGATTTGGGGATTTGGATGTCTATCTCTTCCTGGGCAAGGTATGCTGACATAGACTTTTCGCAGTATTCTTCAGGATGCTTAATTGTGTCAATGTTTTGCTTTACATATGAGATGAGTTCTGTAAGTTTCAGCATTGCATCCTGAATGTTATCAGGGGATACCATCTTTACAATTCTGGATATCTTAGCTTCCGGCATATGTATATGACTGCGCAGCATATTCCCGATAGCTTCAATACCCTTTTCAAAAACAGCTTTCTCAGATTCAACTAGCAATGAGCTAACCACCTTAAAGTTCAACTTATATGGTTCTTTGCTGTGAGGATTGTCATATATTTCAGAAACTTCAAACCAGCAGTCTGCATTTTCATGCAGCTCCTCGTACGCAACCTTGATTGTCCTGCGGTAAAGGTCATTATATGAAGTATACTTGCTTTGTAAACCCAGCCATTTGCGGAACTTATCCAAACGGATAGAAAAGCCACCTTTGTTTTTCCAAGCAGATATAAGAGAATAGATCCTTATGGTGTATTTGCTTTGTGAACGGAAAGCTATCTGCTTCATAT
>JAZUCE010000126.1:0-5245 GCA_045638905.1 Faecalimonas sp. | reverse complement strand
CCTTCATGAGTTTCACGATATGCCACACAACGTTCGGGAAGTATTCCCGTCTGGACTGTGCTTATTTCAATATTTTTCTCAAGCAGTTTTGCAAATGTATCTGCAGAGATTATCTTATGGCTTACCGTATCCCCTCTGTAATCGTCTATGACAAGGTTCAAGTCCTCATTAAAATAAAACTTTAACCCTGTTAAATTATTCAATTATGCCGCCTCCAATAATTCTTCTTCACAATAGTAAGTATCCTTTAATTCCTGATATTTAACCTTGTATCTGTCGAAAACTGTAATAAGACCGCAATATGTATCAAACAGACTGTAATACCCATAGTAATAATCCAGGTATATATTCAAACAGTCCTTGCCATCATCTGCAGCATCCGAGTAGACCAACTGAACCTCAATTGATGAATAACCGTATGGTGCCTGACAAAGATGATCTTTGATAAATCCCTCCATAGTGAGGAGTTCCGTTTTATATTTTGCCTCGGATATCACCTTAGACTTATATAAATCGTCAAGCATCTTGTAGTACCCTACCATTTCATCAGTTGAAAAAGTCCAGCATTCGCCTGCGGGTTCTGCATCGTCATCATTAGGATCGGTGCCCTCATAGAACATATAATCCCAACATTTTAAAAATGGCAACATTTGAAGTTCATCCATAGTTACACATTCGAAATCATCAGGTACGCAAGGAAACTCATTAAAATAATGGCTCACATTTTCACTGCACTCAGAACAGCACTCTTTGATTTTCTGTAAACCCTCAAAGAATTCAGACAAATCATTCTGTATTAACCATAACATAACGCTCTCTCCTTAAAAGAATTGCTTCTGTTTGGCAAATACAGTTTTTGCATTGTTCATTAAACTAAACAAATTCTTTATCATTGTTATTTTCGGCTCCAATGTTGACTGATAGTAATGCATATATTCTTTCAAATCATCATTGGTGAATTTCGTGAAATCAATATCACTCATTTCAAAGCCGTCACCCAACGCAAGTCTTTTTGTTGTAGATTCATGAAGGTACATAAATCCTTCCGAGCGTTCCCTTGCTTTACGATTGCCAATATTTCTTACTTTTGTGAAATCACTTAAAAAATTTTCTGTATTAAGTCTAAGCTCCATACAATCCCTCCTTTATGCCAACCTCTTTAAGCCATCAGGTGTCAAGACATTAAAAAGCATCCTGTTTACCCTTGTTTCGGTCAGCGTGTTTGTTGCCTCATCTTCATACTTTTTGATTTCTTTTATAACACGACCTTTTATAACATGGGGATTTTCGCAATCCACATACCCGTTAATAAGACCGCTACCGCCGATTAAGCCAACCTGCCCGATATTCAGAGGTAATAACGGGCGTTTCTCCATAGCATCAATCTTACTTTTCTCAAAGAGCATATTGATAGACTTTGATTTAGCAAGCTGGCGCTGCAGTTCACCCAAGTTAAATTTAGCACCCTTAAATATCTCAACATTTTTCGGCACATCCGGCAAAGCATACATTTCCGGTTTTATCGTGTCAATCATAGGAATTTTATCCGGCAGCATTGCATACTGAGATAGCTTTTCTGCAAGTTCGCTACCGTCATCCTTCTTCTTTTTCGTTCCAAACACAACAATTTGATTATACTTTTTAAACTCGTCATTCAAGAAACGATATACAGATATGTTTTGGAAATTATCACACAACACTCTACAAATGTCGTATGTCAAGCGATAGTACGGAATTATGTACATAAGCACACCGCCTATCATTAAATGGTGAATACTCTCTACAAGAAATCTCTTTTCACTTCTGGCTTTAGTTCCGCCCTCTCCCATTACATTTAAGTAAGGGGGATTTAAGAACAGCCCATGAAATGCTTCCTGACTCATTCTTGAATGAAAGAAACTTCCGAACCCTACACGGTCAAGTCTGCCTTCAGCTTCTTTGCCTCTTGCTTCGTCTATTTCCGTTCCATAGGTTACAGCGTCAGTTCCTAATGCAAGAACATTAAGTGCAATTCCTTCTCCACAGCAAGGATCTAAAAGATTAACCTCACTTTCGGGAAATTTCAAAGCACTTTTTATCATTTTCACATGTGAGTTATCTGTAGGATAATATCCCATCTTAACATTGTTCATTAAGTGTCCGATAACTTGAGCGGTTATCTTTTCGCTTTTTGGAATTTGTTTCTTTAGTGCTTCTATTGCCTGTAAAAGTTTAGTGTAGTCCGGTGTCATGATATTAAATCCATTCACCGCACCAAACAGCTTATTTGCAAAATCGGCACCTTCAGGCATCTGACATTCAGCAAACAAAAGTCTTAAGTTCCTTACCGTATCAAGCAGTTTTGATTTTAACTGCACAAGGTCAGTATAAGTGTCCTTTGCTCTTTGCTCATTGTTTTTCTGCCTGTATATATCAATGGCACGCCTTTTTATCGGTAGTGCTTCAATGATACTAACCAAATTCCTATCCATTTCTGCGAACTTCTCAAGGGCATAATATGTTTCACTCATCAAGCAACCCTCCCAATATCAAATCCGAGATTATGGTAATCCGTACTTTTATGGGTAGATGTTTTGATAAGTGTCTTGCGCCCAAGAGCATCAACCGTTTCCAACTTACCTGTTGTTGTCGTAACTGTCTTTTCAAGTGTCATCACAGTTTCTTTTGTTTGGGTAAATATAATGTTCTCCATATCAAATTCCTTTCACGCTATAGACTTCATAAGCAGTTTGTTTGCCGAGAATGCAACCCTTGTTGTCTTGAGTTCTCCCTTGATTAAGAGATAGTAAAGCATAGTCGATATCGCAGTTGATGCAAAAAGATTGGCTGCTATACTCTGCGGAGCAGACACGCTTCTCTCTGCACAAGAAAGCTCTGACGGGAATTTCTCTATATCCTTCAGAATATCAGGATACACACTTGCAACCGGTTTGCTCATAACCTTTCCATTTTTCTTTACACCACATACAACCTGTCCGCCCGATTCCGCGTTACCTGAGTCAATGTAGATGATGTTATCCATCTTCTTAAATACCTCGTGGCACATGACTCTTGAACGGTTGTTATCCACAGCACCTATTAAAATAGGCAGTGGTTTAGGTTTAGATGTGTAATATGGGAATTCATAATTCAAAAGGTTATAAAGTTGTTCTTCGTCTTCAATAAAATCCGGAATATATTCCGTTTCTATACCGAAAACATCCGAATATCTCTCAGCCATTACTGTTGCTTTGTTTTCTCCTACATCTAATGCTGAGAAACTCTGTCTAACAAGGTTCTTATCCTCAACAATATCTCCGTCAGCAATGATAATCCTGCACTTCCTGTCCGATGCAAATGCAATGCGGTACAAATGTGGTATTACATACCCACCTGTTCCACCTGCACCTATAATTAAAATTTGTACAGGTCTGTTAAGAGCAAGTTTCATAAGTCCGCCTCCTTAAAGGTACGCTTACTTACTTCTACCGACTCTCTCCATTTTTCGGGGAAAGTTCCGCTGTAACCCTCAAATACTTCTTCAGGATCTATTTCAACGAACTTACCGCCGCAGGATATTCTTGTTTTGATTTCGGGAAAAACCTTATCCATTCTGCCGACTACTGTGTAAAGTCTTGTTGCTTTTTCATCGCTGTCATCTGTTGGTGAAAAGAAGCCAGGCATTGTATTATGCGAATGTATCTCCATCACGAGCATAAACTTATCCTCATCCATCTCTGGAAGTGATGAATCCACACGAGCCTTACCTACAATTTGTTTGGGCACATACACATAATATCTTGAGTCTGTAAAAGACCAATATATGTATGCCAGTGCTTCAACCGCCCCGTCCTTTTCAACATATGACTTAAAAAAAGCGATTATTTCCGATAGCGTATTGTACGGAATTTTCGGCAGAGCCGGGATGAACCCGGCCCTTACCTTTTTGAATGAAGTCACTTTTTCAGTAGGAGCAATAAATGTACCCATTTTGCTATTACGCACCTCGAATACTCTACCATCCTCCGACGGAACAAAAGAAATTACTTTACCGCTTTCCATTGCTTCGTCAACAGATGCGTAAAGCCCCTTATACGAGGACATAATTCCTTTTTTCTTCGCTGTGATTGTCGGGGACACCTTGCATTCGATTTCTGTGCCCTTTGCCTTTTTCAGAGCATTCACAAATTCCTTTGAATCCTCAATTTTCTTCTTGAAGCTGGCAATTGTATCCTTCTTGTTAGTTACAACCTTTGTGATGGTTCCGTATGTAACCTTCCATGATACATTATCGCCCTCGTCAAGTTCCGGAAAATCTTCCGCTTTTTCAAGACGCAACTGTTCAAAGGTTTTAGATGTATCTACAATCTCTTCCTTTGCGCTGCCATGAACGAATATGGGTAATTTGTCGGTCAGGCTGTTTTTCGTAGTCTCTGCCTGTTTCTCCTCTGCTTTTGCGACTGCCGCCTCAAACAAGTTAGGTACTTCTGCCTGTTCAGAGCTGTTTGTACCTGCAACTGTTTCGGGCTGTACAGGATTTGCATTTGTGACTTCTTCATTGTTTGTTTCCTCCACTTTTACTGCATTCGGATCTTCTGCAGGTGCTACTTCCTGGTTTTCGTTACCAATCGGCGCTCCCTGCTCAATAGGTGCAGCATTGTTTTCTACTGCGGTATTTTCAGGTGTATTTGTAGGCGCTGTAGGTGTAGTCGCTCCACCAAAAATCTCATTAGCCTCTGTGCTGTCAAACGGTGCAAAACCACCGAAATCTCCCGATGCACTACCTAAATCTAATCCACCATCATTACCAAAGAATCCATTGTTTTTGTCGTTTTCAAACATTTTGTTTTTTCCTCCTAAAAATTTTTTTCGATTTGTGTTTGCTTTTTTCCGTACTTATAATCCCTTGAACTCACATCACCTCCCTCAAAAGAGCACTTGCATAAACAAGATCTTCAGGATATGTATGTGAAAGCGTATGCTGATTGGGATTTGCATCAAGCCTATCGCAGATAATATCCCAGACATCAGTTGTTTCATCAGCGATTCTCTCGCTGAATAACAACCCGTTTCTGTTCTTCGGCATATAATCAAGACTCAGCACATATACATTATCTCTCTGTGCTTTTAATGCTCGTCTGTGATTATCAACCGCCATCTGCATAAGACTTACAGCAATATCCTCGAAAGCCTGCTTGCGCAATCTTTCAATCTCATCATACTGCTTTACAGCCTTTAGGAATTTGAATACTACTACATCATAATA
>JAZUCE010000125.1:0-11643 GCA_045638905.1 Faecalimonas sp. | reverse complement strand
AAATATTTTGTGCAAAATAGAAAAACTTTACTAATTGGCTTGACAAATGGATTATATTTTGCTATACTATAACCGTGACAGGAGCTTGCATCCAGGCTCTCGGTACATCGGACGAATTCCCGGTGTTAGACTTGTTCTTGGAAGTAGCAAGGAACCGTTACGGATTTAGCGCACTGAGCGATCCATAATGATGCAAGCCAAATTGAATATTAAGGCCGGAGGGCTGCTTAATACTTTACAGAGTCAATCGTTGGGATGAGACACCAAAATTCCCGACACTATGGCTCTGTATTGTTATTTTTGCAGACTTTCCGGCTTTTTTCATTATAACAGGAGGTAATTAAATTGAATAAAAAAACTAAAAAAAGAAAGGGATTAAGCGCTGCACCTACCCGTTGTCCTTACTGTGGTAGCAGTGTAGTTTTCAGAAGTGCTGATGGCATTTACAAGGATAACAGCCGTGGCATGATGCTCTATGTATGCTCACACTATCCCCAGTGCGATGCTTATGTAAGAACGCACGCAGGTACAAAGATTCCTGTTGGCAGCATGGCAAACCACGAACTTAGAAGCTTACGTAAAACAGCTCATCACTATTTCGATCAGTTACATAAATCCGGATTCATGACCAAAGATGATGCGTATTACTGGCTCGCAAGCATCATTGATGCTCCAATGTCACAAGCTCATATCGGCTACCTTAGCGAGTATTATTGCAAGCAGGTTATTGAAAAGAGCAAGGAATATCTCGAAAGGTGTCGTAATAAACGAAAAAACTTTAATCTTTGTAAAGGAGGTGCAATGGCATCATGAAATTAACTGCAGCACAACAAAAGTTAGTAGAGGACAATCTCGGTCTGGTAGGTAAAGTTATTGCCCAAAAGGTCCGTGGTCTTCATAACATTCCATACTATACCTATGATGACCTGTTTCAGATCGGATGTATCGGACTAAGCAAAGCAGCAGCAACAGATAAGGGCGGCGTGTTTTCAACCTATGCTTACAGACTCATTTGGAATGAAATCTGCGATGCTCTCGTGTATGCATCGCGAAAGCATTCAAAGGAAGATGCGACCGATGATGTCAGACTCACTTATCCGCAGGAAGATTATGAACCTAACATGGATATGAAGATAGAGTTATATGAGCTTATAAAAAAGGCGAAGCGTGATGTGTCTCCATCTGTTGCTATCGGTATTGATGCATTGCTCCTTATGAACGATGGCTACACTGCCAAGGATATTGGTGCTCAGTTCGGGAAAACAGCCAATACAATAACCGCATTAGTCTCAAAGGCAAAAAAGCATCTTCGATCGGTTCCTGAACTTCAGCTTTTATACGGAGAACCGGTATGAAAAATAAATGGTTATTGATACCACTGCTAAGCTTTATACTGGTACTCGTGCTATTCAGGTATGTTTTTTACATAGGCTATGTTCCGACAAATTCTATGGAACCGACTATCATGACTGGTGATAAAATCTTCGGTATCAGAATCCTGGGAGAGCTTGAGGTGGGAGATGTAGTTGTATTTGAGTATGAGGATACCTATATGGTCAAACGCATTGCAGCAGTTCCGGGCAATAAGCTCCATGATAACAGCATAGTTCCTGAGAACTGTTATTATGTTCTTGGTGACAATACTCAAGATTCCTATGACTCGCGATACTGGAATAACCCGTTCATACACAAAAAACGAATCATAGCAATTATTTTTAGGCATTAAAAGGCCGTCTGTAGATTTTTTATTTCTACAGACGGCCGCTTTTTTTGTTTTTAGAATTAATCTTTCTTACTGCTAATAATTTTATCAGGAAAAACTGACGCATTTATTAAATCTGCGGGATCTACGTCCAACGCATCGGCAATGTTAAAGAATACCTCTAAAGAAAACGGGTGAGCAATCCCCGGAGCTTCAATCGCACTAATATGAGAACGGCTAACATGAGCAAGCTCTGCGAGCTTTTCCTGTGATAAACCGCGCATCTTACGAAGTGTCGATATTGCAATGCCTAATTGAATGAACCTGTCGCGGTTCTTAAACCCAACTACACCACTCATTTACGTTCACCTACCTTACATATTATTATACTTCCACAAAACATTTATGTCTGTCTTTACGGGTAAATACTTGACTAAATTAGTGAGCAATAGTATAATATAATATGTATGTGAGTGCAAAAGTAAGCACATTTGCATAAAAGTAAGCGATTTGTTAAAATAGGTTTAGAGGTGGTTAAATTGAAAAGAAAAATTATATCAGTATTAACTATAGTAATGCTGCTGTTTATGATATGTGGTTGTGAACTTAGTAATGACGTAAGTTTATCGGAAAATCAGGCACCGTTTGATGTTGAGGAAAAGGCAACTGATAACGATGATGAGGGAGCACCGAAAAAACCAAGAGAAGATTTAGAGGTTGAAATTGCTCCTGGAATAAATTCTATATATGGACTTATGCGTGTTCACTTCCTTGACGTAGGTCAGGCAGACAGCACATTTATAGAACTTGGTAATGGACAAACAATGTTAATTGATGCCGGCGAATCTCATAATGCAAGCACAATTATTCAATACATAAGGGATTTGCAATATAGCGATATTGATTATGTTGTAGCAACGCATCCTCACGACGATCATATTGGAGGCATGGCAGAAGTGCTCGAAAGTTTTGAAATCGGCAAAATGTACATGCCCAAGCAAACGCATACAATAAGTGCATTTGAAGATATGCTTGATGTGATGGAGAGGAAAAATATTGATGCTTATACTGCAAAGTCTGGCGTTAATATTCTTACAAGCGGAATAATTGAGATAGATATACTTGCTCCATTTGCGGATAGTTATTCTAACCTGAATAATAGTTCAGCAGTAGTAAGAATTAAATACGGAGATACCATTATGCTCTTCACGGGAGATGCTGAACAAGAAATTGAAACGCAGCTTCTGGATTCAGGAATTGATGCAGATGTATTAAAAGTAGGACATCATGGTGCCGGTTCATCATCAGCTACAAGTTTTATAAAAGCAGTTTCACCGGAAGTTGCAGTTATATCCAGTGGCGGTGAATATGGACATCCGCATTCAGATACACTCGCAATTCTTAGCGAAGTGGGAGCAAATATTTACCGTACAGATGAACAAGGAACTATCCAAGTAACTGCTGATCAGCATAAAAAAATTACTGTTGATAAAAAAGCTTCAACAGTAAAAGAAAATGCTCCTCCGGCAACCGTTTACACTACACCAAATACAGAGACAAATAAAGATAATGTAGTTACAGACAATCAAAGCCAGATTGTATATCGCACCCGAACCGGGAAGAAATATCATCGGTCAGGCTGTTCGTATTTGAAAAGCAAGATAGAAACAACAGTCAGCGAAGCTAAGGCAATGGGTCTTGGCGCATGTTCTCGCTGTAACCCACCAAGATAGGAGTCAGATATGAAGATTATTATAGACAGATTTGAAGGAAACATTGCAGTTGTAGAATTACCAAATGGGAATATGGAACAATGTCCTAAAAGTATTTTTCCTGACAATGTTCAAGAAGGAGATATTATAAGCATTTCGATAGATAAAAAAGAAACCGAAGAAAAAAGAACGGTTTTAACAGAGAGGTTGAATAGATTGTTAAAAGACTAAAAAACAACAAAAAGAACGATACATCACATATTAAGGACATTAAATCATTGACAACTCTTATATATTTTATTTTTAGTGATAAAATATAAGTATCAAATTGGCAAAGGAGTTGTTAATATGACAATAACAAGAGAACTTATTGAACGGTTTAAACAGTTTTTAATTGAGGAAGAAAAATCCTCCGCAACACTCGAAAAGTATCTACGTGATGTAACTGCGTTTTTTGTATGGCTTACAGGATGCGAACTTGACAAAATGACTGTACTTCGGTACAAAGAGTATCTCACCGTTAATTATGCACCGGCATCGGTGAATTCCGTTCTTTCATCACTTAATAGTTTTTTTGACTATAATGAGTGGTACGGATTAAAGGTAAAGATGCTTAAAATACAAAGACAGATTTTTGCAGAGAGAACCAAGGAACTTACAAAGTCTGAGTATGAGAGACTTCTTATTGCTGCAAAGCAAAAGAAAAACGAGCGTCTTTACTATCTTATGCAAACGATATGTAGCAGCGGAATCAGAGTTTCTGAATTATCTGCAATTACTATTGAATCTGTTAAAGCCCGTAAAGCGACAATAAACTGTAAAGGAAAAATGCGTGTAGTAATTCTACCCAAGGATCTTTGTAAAATGCTCGCTGATTATGCAAAAGGGCAAAAAATAACAAGTGGTCCTGTGTTCGTTACGAGAACAGGAAAACCACTTGATAGAAGCACAATATGGAAAATGATGAAGGCGCTTTGCGAAAGCGCAGGAGTTGACAAGGAAAAAGTGTTTCCTCATAATCTCCGGCATTTGTTTGCGCGCACTTATTATTCCATTCAAAAGGATATAGTACGCCTCGCCGATATACTCGGACACTCAAGCATAAATACAACGCGGATATACACAATGGAAACAGGAGACGTACATCGTCGTCAAATACAAAAATTGGGACTATTACGGCTATAAATAAAAAAACCACATAATCGAAATTATGTTGCAAGCAACTGACATCTTTTGTATTAAATTTAATAAAATAAATAATAATTTATCGAAAAAAATAAAATAAGGCATAACAACAGGACCGGGCAATGTGAATTTTGTTTAACCGGTCTGTTTTGTTATGCCTATTTTTTTGCATTATGACGATTTTTATAAAAATTCGGTAAAATCATTGACAAACACCCCAAAATATGGTAAACTACTAAAGCTAAAGATATGTATGAAATATACATCTTTACCACATAATTTCGAATATGTGGAGAACGCCGTAACACATAATTTCGATTATGATGCAGGCAATTTTTTTTGCCACAACTTGTAACGAGCATTACATCACAGCAAATGTGGCTACAAGTATAATACGAAAGGGTTGAATTAGTATGGACAGTTATGATATGTCCGACAAGAGAAAAGCGATTATTGCGACAACATGGGACTACCTTTTGAAAACCGGTTTAGGAAATGCTTCGATAGGAGAGCTTTGTAAGGAAACCAAGCTTGCCCAAAGCAGCCTTTACTATTGGTTTGAAAACAAAGACGATATTTGGATAGCTGCCGGAAAGTATGGACTTTCAAACGTTGTTGACACACTTATGGATTTTACTCTCAATCATACTGATAACGTCCGCGAATACTTCGATACTCTTTTAGATGAGGTTGAAAAGTATAAGTACGATTTGCGCCTGGCTCTCCAGATTACTACAAGTCCTGTGTTTGGTGATCGCATGCGTGATAAGGCAAAGGATTTCAGACTGTGGTATGAGCGGTATGCAGAAAAACTTATAACAATTTTTAATTGCTCTCACCAAAATGCGGAAACATTTATTTATTCTATTATCGCTTATGTAATTGACTATGCAATTTGGGATGACAGAGAAAAGACACAGATGCTGCTTGAAAATCTCTATGACAGAGTATTAAAGATAATAGATAAGCAACAAGAATAAAACAGATGCCAACTAACAGCAAAAGGAGGACCTATGGAACTACTCGACGCAATACTCACTGTTACCAAGTGTGAGTGTGCAGAACAATTAAAAGATTTACCACCGGAAAGAAAAGTAAAGCTTGCACATTCTCTTGAAGAACGGGTTCCAAGTGGTCTTGCCTCTATTGAAGAATGGAATGAACTGTTAAAACTCGTTATGGACGCTCCTCCCGAAAGTGAAAATAAAATCGCAAAGAAAAAGTTTCTCTGCTATCTACGGGGTGAGGAATATAAAGAAAAATCTACTATCACGGGTAAAAGTAAATGGTGGCGTTTTGGAAAAGATGGTAAAAAGAAAAACGCTCATTAAATTTGATGTAATTTTATTTACATAAAAACATTTAAAACGGAGGAAATCAAAATGTATCTCAAATGGCTAAAGAAAGTCGGCTCGGTTATACTTGCGTTAGCAATGGTAATCGGGACGCAGGCAGCAATCCCCGTCTCAGCGGCAGCGGATAATATAGAAATTATATTGACTGATGTTACGCAGGACAACCAGGCAACACTTCAAGGTGAAGCAAAAATTAAAGTCAGCGTAAAAGGCGCTGGTGGCAGTGTAACTGCAGCACAGGTTGCACTTGAATTTGATGGTGAACTTAAATATAAATCCATTGATTTTTTGAAGGGTACAAATAACCCGCCTCAGTGTGCATTTATTCCACCAAATGCGGCACTTGCAAACAATACGGGAAAACTTCTCCCAAGTATTGTTACTAATAATGCCGGAAGCATGACATTTACAGATGATGCAACTGATTTATTTATTATCACATTTGCAGGCGAACCCGGTGATAGCGTAACTGTCAGCCTTGATAATGATAGTGCAGCAGGTAGCTATGTTAAGATTGGCAGTGGTTATATAGAAACAGCAGATAATGCAGATGTTTCAAAAACTATAACTGCAAGTAATAGCAACAACGAAGGTGTAGAAGCTATCGTAAAGCTCACTATGAATAAGATAGATGATTTTCAGGTGTCGAATGACGATGGGTATGCTGATAGTAAAATCACTCTTACAATTACAAATGAGAGTACCGGTTCAACAATCAGCACTGTTTTAAATACTGTATTAACAATATATGGCGGACATTACTATTATGATGACGAGACAGGCTCTGTTCCTGTATTTCTTGTAAAGAACACAGTTGTTAGTGGTGCTACATATACTGTCGAACTTAAAGGTCCCGGGTATGTTTCTTATAAAAAGACAGGTGTTACATTCGCACAGGCTCTTGAATTAACCAATGATGATTTTGTTCCAGGCGATGTAAATATGGATGGCAAGGTGGATTCAGAAGACAAAGCTGCTTTTGAAGAAATCAAAAATGGCAGTTACGACGAATGTGCTGACTTTAACCGTAGTGGTGTAGTTGACAACTACGATGATATTTTTGATGGAATTGAAGCTGACACAAAAACAGCTCCTGCTAAAATGTCTGCTCCTACCGTAACAGGCGGTGAGAAAAAGATAACTGTTAGCTGGTCAGCTCCCGATAATGGTGGCTCTGCTATAACAGGCTACACTATCAAATACGGAACAAGCAGTTCTAACCTTAACAACACAGTGGAAATTACAAACTCAACCAGCACAAGTAAGGAAATTTCAAGTCTTTCCGCGGATACTACCTACTATGTGCAGATTGCAGCAAAGAATGAAATTGGTTTAGGTGAATTTTCTGCTACTGCAAATGCTAAGACTAATGCTGCCGGTGGTGGCGGCGAAGGTGGTGGCGGCGGTGCCGGTGGTGGTGGCGGTGCCGGAGGCGGCGGTGGAGCCGGAGGTGGCGGTGGAGCCGGAGGCGGTTCTACACCAACTGTTCCTACAACACCCACAACACCTACATCACCTACAACACCTTCCGGATCAACTGAAACATTCACTGACCTTGGAAACTATGGTTGGGCAAAAGAATCTATTTATACCTTAAAGAGTAAAGGCATCATCAGTGGTATCAGCGAAACTGAGTATGCTCCTGCAAACAACATCAAGCGTGGCGACTTTATTCTTATCTTAACAAGAATGTTGTCAATTAACGATGCATTCACAGAAAACTTTGCAGATGTTCCTGCATCAAGCTATTACTACAACGCAATTGGTAGTGCAAAGGTAGCAGGTATTGCTCAGGGTAGCGGTGAAAACTTTATGCCTGAAAACACAATTACAAGACAGGATTTAATTACTCTTGCATATCGTGCTTTCCTCGCAAAAGGATATATTACAGAAACTGATGACTTGACAGCTCTTGAAGCTTTTGCTGATAAGGACAATATTTCTGATTATGCAAAAACAGCAATGGCTTCTATGGTTAAGGCCGGCATCATTCAGGGTTCGGACGGCAATGTGAATCCCCTTGGTAACGCAACTCGTGCAGAAGTTGCTGTTATGTGCGCAAGATTGGTGGCGTTGATGAACTAAAATGGCATATACCTACGGCACTGAAGAAGATATGCTCGTTGTTCTCGGTTCTGCGGTACTGATATTCTTCGTTCTGTTAGCACTTTATTTTAATTTCATTGTTCCTTTCGTTAAAGAACGAGAGTATGTGAAAATGGAAATGCGACGTAGCTACAGCGAAGACGAATACCGTTTTTGGAAACGTGAACTAAGAAGAGTATATCTAAGACATATACCTTTAATTGGTAGGTTTTACGATGATTAAACAGCTTTGGCTGATTAATTATAAATAATATTTTATGAAAGAAGGAATTACAACATGAGAGTAAAGAGATTACTCAGCTCAATCCTTGCTATCTGCATGTTATTGAGCGCAATGGGAACAGTTGCATTTGCAGAAGAAGCTGCAATTGAAAACACAACTGCTGCTCCCGAAGATGTTCTCAAAGATGCTTCTGCCGGTGAGAATTACAGTACCGTGTATTACGGCGGTATTCCGTGGAGAGTTCTTGACAAAAAATTTTCTGTCGGACAGGATGATGCCAAAACAGGTATCTATCTTTTGAGTGAATATGCTTATGGACATGGAACATTCTGGAATGCACATTACGGCCCCGGTGACTATGTGTGGAACAGAACCGGTATTTTTACAAGACTTGATGTTTTGTACCATCCGGAAGGATATCAAGGTGATGCCGGTAATACCCATCCTACAAATTTAGGTTATCAGGCTTCTGACATTCGTAAGTATATGACCGGTATCGGTGAATACGAAGCTGTATATCCCCGTAGTATGCACGAACACGGTAATCCTGACGACAGTGGTCTTAATGTAAGTTCATATTTTTGGAAAACAAAGGCTACAGAAACAGAACCTATTCCGGGTGTTGAATATTATATTAAGGGCGAATTTAAACTCAGCAACTGTGAAAACAATAACTATACAACATTGGCTGTTGGCGCAGCAGACTGGTTGCCTGACACATGGTATGTAAAAGATGAAACAACAGGTGAATTCACACTTGTTGAAGAAGCACCTGCTGAAGGCGAAACATTAATTTGCTATCACGATGCAACTGAATACTACAATGTTGGCGAGCTTGACAGCTTTGAAGATGGTGTAGATTACTACACATTCGAAAAGATTTCTGCAGGTATGCCTGAATGGGAATACACAAAACTTGAAATGCAAGCAAATTCTATTGCAAAAGGTGCACTTTATTGTGCATTTACTGTAACTGATATGAAAGAAAGTACAAGTGCAGATGCCGAAGGCGAAGGTCGTGTAATTCTTTCTGGTGCTAACAACAGATCTTTTGCTTCAGATATGGGCTTTAGTGATATAGAGCAGGACGCTGTTCTTCCTGTAAACCGAGTTGGTGCTACAAATGGTGGTGCAAGTGCACCTTCTGTTTGGACATATAAAAACTCTGGAGCATATAGTGATGAATTTGTTAATGACACATATTTCTTGCCAACTGCTGCAGATTTGAATACCTATCTTGATGATAATGGCATCAGCAAGGCTACAACTTTTGCGAATGGCGATAGTGCACAGTATTGGCTTAGCTCCATGACAAGATACGATCGTGTCGGTATGGTTGACAGTGGTGGTGGTGAATGGTATCAGCATCCTACATTCAAATCACTTGGTATCAGACCTGCTTTTGTGCTTAATCCCGATGCAGTTGTTGCATATGTGCCTGTAAATGAAGCTCAGACCTATGCAAATGATGGATTAAGCTTTGCAACAAACGAAGGCAATGCATATCGTATGGTTATGCTTGATGAATCAAGAAGCAAATTCAGCGTTGATTCTGTAAAAACAAACGGTACTGTTTTAAGCGTTTCTTATTCAAATGCAGTTGCAGGCAATGATGAATACATCTCATGTGTTGCAGAAGACAGTAATGGCACTGTAGCATACACAAAAGGTGTAAACATTACTGAAGAAAACGGTACTGTAGAATTTGACCTTGCAAATACACAGTTTGAAGGTGAGGTTACAGTTTACTTCATCAATGAAAACTACAAAGGCGAATTCGAAACAAGTACAGCAAGTAATGTTTCTGATAAATATACAGTTAACATTATCTATGTAAAAGACAACACAATTCAGTCAGCGGTTGACGCAATCGGTTCTGCTGCAGGCGAATTTATTATTGTTGTTACAGGCGACAGAACAGAAAATGTTAAAGTTACACAGTATGCAAATCAGAAAATCACTATTGTAGGTGATGAAAACAAACCTGTAATCAGCGGTACAATTACTGTAAACGGACGTTCTAATTGTGAAGAATGTGACGCACTTACACTTCAGAATCTCGCATATAATGCCGATGCTGCAACAAATAACGCTATTGTCTATATTCCTGCTGCAGGTGAACGCTACGCAATGAACATTGCTATTGATAATTGTGATGTTGTAGGTACAACAAATGATGCGTATGAAAATGTTGCCTTGATTAGAGAATCCACAGGCGGCGGTAAAAACTTTAACGTTACAAATACTACAATAACCGGTATTCACAGCATGTTGCAGGTGAAAAATATTACAGGCATTACGATTGATGAATGCGAAATCATTGATTGTAAGAATGGTATTAACCTTAACAGTAGCCCTGCAGCGACAATTACAAACACAACTGCAACTGTTGCAGGCTATGCAGTACGTATAGGTCAGAGTGATAACACAGATACAGATGCTCTTAACTATGCTATGCTTGTTACACTTGAAGGCAACACATTCACAAGTAGCAGCAATGAAGATGCTCTCATCATCGCTCGTGGCGGCGCACAGACAGCTGATTTCGATATCAAGAGCGGCACATATACCAACACTGCAGGTATGGATGTTATTGCCTTGATAGAAGGCTCTGATGCAGCAATCAGTGGCGGTTCTTACAGCTCAAATGTTGATGATTACCTTGTTGATGGATTTGAACTTACCAGAACAGGTAATGGTTACCTTGTTGTAGAAGACAAAGAAAATGTTGAGGATGAAGGCAAAGATCAGGCTGACTCAATCAGTATCGAATACAAAGATATCACTGCAACAGACGCTGAAGGTGAAAAAGTTTATGAAGTAGTTGTAAAAGCAAACGATGGTGATATGATCAACGAGCTTGCTTCTGTTGACATTTCATTCGCATTTGCAACAACACCTATTGAAGATGGAAATATTGCTATTACTGTTCTTCCTGCAACAGACTTCGCAATGAGCCGTTATGAAAACACAGACAGATATATGTTCAACTATAACGGTATAACTGCTTTTGAAGGAACTGACAACGCAATTACTGTTGCTACAATCACTGTTGAAGGTTATGGTGCATATACAATTGCAACAGCTGTAGCTGATACAAACGTTGTAAACGCTACAACCCTTTATGACAATCTTGTTGATTCGTATACCGCTGCAGGCGCTATAGATGAAGACACTACAACAGGTGGTCTTGTTATTAACGAAGATACAGTAGCAGATGATGGTTTGGTTGGTAAAGTTGAAAATGATGTTATTGCAGTTCCTGTAAGAGACCTTGCAGTAACTATCGACTTCCCGAACGCAATTGAAGATAAGGAAATTGCATATCAGGATATGAAGGTTGTAATCTCCGGTGGAGAC
>JAZUCE010000124.1:0-2259 GCA_045638905.1 Faecalimonas sp. | reverse complement strand
ATATCAAATTCAATTAAAACTTTATTTTAAAATTATTAGGATGATATTATGCTTCAAATTGCAGTTACAGGTAAACCGAATGTAGGAAAATCCTCATTTTTCAACTCAGCGACTGCATCACAGGTGGAAATGGCAAACTATCCATTTACAACTATAGATGCAAATAAGGCTGTTGCTCATGTTATTAGTCAATGTCCATGTAAGGAAATGAATGTCACATGCAATCCAAACAATTCCCAGTGCATTGATGGAACAAGATTGATCCCTATAGAATTGATTGATGTAGCAGGACTTGTTCCAGGTGCTCACGAAGGTAAGGGACTCGGAAACAAGTTCTTGGATGACTTGATGCAAGCAAAAGTTTTCATTCATGTAATCGATGCATCAGGAGGAACTGATGCTGAAGGAAACCCAGTAGATTTAGGAAGCCATGATCCATTGGAAGACATCGAGTTTTTAGAACATGAAATAGTCATGTGGATGTATGGAATCGTAAGCAAGAACTGGGTAAGGCTTATCCGTAAGGTTGAAGCTGAGCACTTGGACTTTTCCAAAGTCATTTTTGAGCAATTATCTGGTACAGGTATTCTAATTGAAGATGTAATTGAAGCATTAAGAACTGTTAATCCTAATTACGGCAAATGGGAAGAGGAAGACTTGATTGAATTTGTACGCAATCTCTTGAATATTGCAAAACCTTCCCTTGTAATTGCAAACAAGGCAGATTTGCCTGGTGCAAAAGAAAACATTGAAAGAATGAAAGAGAAATATCCTAATGTAATTGCAACTTCTGCAGAATCTGAACTTGCCCTTATGAATGCTACAAGAGCAGGATTGATTTCCTATATTTCAGGAGATGGCAGTTTTGAGATTCTTGAAAAAGACAAATTGAATCCTAATCAAATCAAGGCTTTGGAATATATCCAAACAAATATACTTGATGTTTATGGCAGCACTGGTGTTCAGGAAGCATTGAATACAGCAGTGTTTGATTTGCTGAACATGATTGTAGTTTACCCTGTCGGTGATGAGCATAAGCTTACAGACCAAAAGGGAAATGTGCTCCCTGATGCTTTCTTGGTTCCTAAAGGTTCCACTCCTCGTGAATTTGCATATATCATTCACACAGACATTGGTGATAAGTTCATGCATGCAGTAGATGCAAGAAAGAACATGAGAATTGCAAGTGATCATGAACTCGAAGACAGAGACATTATTAAGATTGTTACACATTAGAGTTTAGGTAGGTTTTTATTATGATGCATCCACGTCCAAGTCCAATAGCCGCTTCCCTTTACACTTTAAGAGATTTAAATGCAGATGTAATTATTATGCACGGCCCTCATGGCTGCTGTTTTAGAACAGGAAGACTTCTTGAAAGTGATGGAGTAAGGGTAGTAACAACAGCTATGGCAGAAAATGATTTTATTTTAGGTGCGGCTGATAAGCTTGAAGAAACATTGCAGGAAGCTTATGACACTTTCAATCCAAAATTGATTGGTATTGTAGGAACCTGTGCAAGTATGATTATTGGTGAAGACTTAAAGGAACCTATCGAAAACTTAGGTCTTGATGCAGTTGTCATACCTGTAGAGTCTCACGGTGGTTTTGGTGAAGGAGACAATACTGAAGGGGCTATTGCAGTATTGAATGCTGCAGTTGAATATGGTGTCATTCCTCAAGAGGAAGCTGACCGTCAAAATGAGATGTTAAGGCTTGCCACCCAAGTGGAAAAGACAAGAGGTATGGCTCAAGGAAAATACATCAAGCCTAATTTCGGAGACAGCAAAGAAAAGGTAGCAAAAATCATTGTAAAAGCAGTTAAAGAAGGTAAAAAAGTAGCATTTGTATTGAATGCTAAAAAGGAAACCTCTTATCTCTTTGCAGACATCTTGAATTGTGATTTCTCAAAATTATTTGATGATAAGATAAAATCAAATGAAGATATTGAAAACCTTCATTTCATTGCTAATTTGGATGAAAACATTGGTCTTCCAAGAATCAGACAGCATGCTACAAACATTACTAAGGAATTGAATGAAACTGGAATTGATATTGAATGCATTACTGGAGGTTTAGATGAATATCCAATCACTCCAAGAAAAGCAGAAGAGTATCTTAAGGAAATCAAGCCAGACTGGGTTATTGTAGCAGGTGTTCCTCATGCATTGTATGTAGAGGAGCTAGACTGTGAAACCATTGCGGTTACAGACGGTCCAAGACTCGTTCAACCACTTAATGAATTAGGTTACTCACACG
>JAZUCE010000123.1:0-16410 GCA_045638905.1 Faecalimonas sp. | reverse complement strand
CGCAGATTCAAAAGAAACTGTGCAAAAGCTGGTATTCAACAAGAAATTCGTAAAAGAGAACATTACGAAAAACCAAGCGTAAGACGTAAAAAGAAATCTGAAGCTGCTAGAAAACGTAAGTTTAACTAATATGTGCAAGATGAAGGGGAGTGTTTTTTCACTTCCCTTTTTTATGTCAACATGCTATAATGCTATAGGAATTTGAAAAGTGGAGGCGTTCATGACAAAGTGGCTTATTCTAATCGGTGTAATCATTTTCATATGCATTGCAGAATGGATACGGGAAATCGTAACCTTTCAGGTCACACACTATAACGTTACATCGGATAAGTTGCATGATTTACAGAATGAACGTAAGATTATTTTTCTGAGTGATTTACATAACAATCGTTATGGAAAAGACAACGAGAAATTATTAAACGTGATTAAAAAGCAGGAACCGGATTTAATTGTAATTGGCGGGGATATGCTGGTTGGTAAGGTGAACCTGTCATCCAAGGTTGCAGAGAACTTTGTTTCCAAGCTAACAGAAATATGTCCAGTTTATTATGCCAATGGCAATCATGAACAGCGCATGAAGGTTTATCCGGAAACTTATGGGACAATGTTTCAAGAGTATAAAGACATACTTGAGAAGAACGGTGTCGCGTTTGTTGAGAATGAATATATTGATTTGAATTGGGATGGCTGTCAGGTGAAAATTCATGGTTTGGAAATCCCAGTTGGTTTTTACAAAAAGTTCCGCAAACAAACCTTACCGGTTGATGTTGTGAGAGACCAGATTGGTGAGGCGGAAGCAGATTGCTACAACATTCTACTTGCACATAATCCGACCTACACCAAGACATATTTGGAATGGGGCGCAGATTTGGTTTTGTCCGGACATTTTCATGGTGGAGTGGTTCGTATTCCGAAACTTGGAGGAATCATAACCCCGCAGTGGCATATGTTTCCAAAGTATTCCGGTGAATTAACGAAAGAAAATGAAAAATACGTTGTCGTAAGCAAGGGCTTGGGAACACATACGTTAAAAATACGATTTTTAAATCCGGCAGAAGTAGTTGTTTTACATCTGAACGGAGAATAGATGGAGGTACACATGGGAATCCCTGTGAAGTTAGAAGCATTTGAAGGTCCTTTGGATTTACTGCTTCATTTGATTGAGAAAAACAAAGTAGATATTTACGATATCCCGATTGTGGAGATTACCAATCAGTATATGGAATATATCCGCGCCATGCAGGAGAAAGACTTGAATATCATGAGTGAATTTCTTTTGATGGCAGCCACACTTTTGGATATTAAGTGCAGAATGCTTCTTCCGGCAGAAGTTAATGAAGATGGAGAGGAAGAGGATCCGAGAGCAGAACTTGTAGAGCAGTTATTGCAATACAAATTATATAAATATATGTCCTATGAGCTGAAAGATAGACAGATGGATGGAGCACTTTTGATGTATAAGGAGCCGACAATTCCGGACGAGGTTAAGGCATATGAACCACCGGTGGATTTGGATGCGTTGTTTGATGGTGTTACTTTGGCGCAGTTAAATAATATTTTCAAGGATATGATGAAACGCCAAGTGGATAAAATAAATCCTGTAGGCAGTGCGTTTGGTAAGATAGAAAAAGAAGAAGTAACTGTGGAAGACAAACTGGAGTATTTGAATACCTACATTACATCACATAAGAAGTTTAGTTTCCGGGATTTGATGACAAAACAAAAGTCAAAGACGCAGCTTGTAGTAACGTTTCTGGCGATTCTGGAAATGATGAAAATGGGGAAAATTTGGGTAGAGCAGGAAAAAACTTTTGATGATATTATTATTACGTCAAAGGTGTAGATGAGGTGCAAAAGTGGAAATTAAAAAAATGGAAAGTATTATCGAGGCAATATTGTTTACAATGGGAGACTCCGTGGAGGCGAGCAGAATTGCAAAGGTAATTGAACAGGATACAGGAACAACGAAAAAAATTATACGTAACATGATGGCGCGTTATGAGGAGGAAGATCGAGGAATTCGCATTATAGAATTGGAAGATTCCTACCAGATGTGTACTAAGAAGGAAATGTATGAATATCTTATTCAGATTGCAAAACAGCCAAAAAGATATCATTTGACCGATGTCGTATTGGAAACCTTATCTATTATTGCCTACAAGCAGCCGGTTACCAGATTGGAGATCGAAAAAATAAGAGGTGTGAAATCCGACCATGCAGTAAACAAATTAATTGAGTATGATTTGATTGCAGAGGTTGGCAGAATGGACGCACCGGGACGTCCGATTTTATTCGGCACAACAGAGGAATTTCTTCGCAGATTCAGTGTGCAGTCTGTGGACGAACTCCCGAAAATTGCACCAGAAAAGATGGAAGACTTCAAGGCAGAAGTAGAAGATGAAATGCAGCTGAAATTAGATTTAGAATAGCATGCACATGTCATATAAAGCATATAATGTCAGAAACGGTAATGTGAGGAAATCATATGAAACGGTTTCTGGCATTTTTTTTATCATTTGTACTTTTGTTTGAATTTACAGTACATGCAGAAACAATTGAAGAACCACAAAATTTATATGCACAGTCCGCAGTGCTTATGGATGCAGAAAGTGGACGGGTGTTGTATGAAAAAGAAGGAAATAAAATATTGGCAATGGCAAGTACTACCAAAATCATGACATGTATTCTTGCGCTAGAACGAGGCAAGTTGGATGATGTTGTAACGGTATCTTCTAATGCTGTCGACCAACCAAAAGTACATTTGGGAATGCGGGAAAAGGAACAGTTTGTGTTACGTGATTTGTTGTATTCCTTGATGTTGGAATCCCATAATGACTCCGCAGTTGCAATTGCAGAACACATTGGAGGAAGCACAGAAGGGTTTGCAAATTTGATGAATGAGAAAGCAAAGGAGTTAGGTTGTAATCATACATATTTTATCACACCAAATGGTTTGGATGCTGTTGATGACAAAGGAATGCATGCCACAACAGCCACGGATTTGGCAAGAATCATGAGTTATTGTATTATGGAGTCTCCAAAGAAAGAGGAATTTCTTGAAATCACTGGAACAGCAACACATTCTTTTTCAAATGTAGAAGACACGAGAACATTTTCCTGCAGTAATCGTAATACGTTTTTGGAAATGATGGAAGGAGCTATCTCCGGAAAAACAGGGTTTACCGGTAAGGCAGGGTATTGTTATGTGGGAGCTGTAAGACAAGGAAAAAGAACATTTGTAGTAGCTTTACTTGCATGTGGCTGGCCAAATAACAAGAACTATAAATGGAAAGATACTAAAAAACTTATGGAGTATGCGGTGGATAATTATGAATATCGGGAACTGGAACAAGATGTTGATTTACCTTGTGTGGAAGTTTGCAATGGGATTCCTGAAGAGGAAACTCTTTTTGAAACTTCCTATGCAAAAGTAAAAGTAAAATGGGAGGAAGGACAAAGTTTTCTTTGTAGAAAGGATGAACGAATAGAACTAACGGTACAGTGTAAAGAGGTCTTAGAAGCACCGGTGAGAGAGGGGAAAATCATAGGGGAGGTCATATATCGTTTGGATGGGAAGATAATATCTGAGGTTCCCATTATAGTAGAAGAAAGTGTCAATGAAAGACAGGTATCGTGGGTGTTTGAAAAGGTTTTAGAATTATACTTAAAACTACTATAATGGTACAAGGGCAATTTTAAATTGCCCTTGTACTATGTTTTAGCCATTGTTTTTCTTCATTTGTGAGATGAGGTGAAATTACATCATATACGGATTGATGGTATTTGTTTAATGACTCCTTTTCGTCATCGCGCAGAAGAGAAGTATCAATTGCATCTAAATCGAAGGGTGCATAAGTAATTACTTCAAATCTCATAAACTGTCCAAAATCATTGTTTATGTCCCTTCTTACAAGCAATTCGTTCTCGAGGCGAATACCGTGGGATCCTTCAACATAGAGTCCGGGTTCGTTTGTGATTATCATGCCGTCCTCTAATGGCCAGTCTTGTTCGCCCGTTCCGCGCCATATAATACGACCGGACGCTTCATGAACACTGAGCAGATAACCTACCCCGTGTCCGGTGCCATGATTATAATCTTGATTCACGTTCCAAAGGTATTGTCTGGCAAGAATGTCTAAATTTTTCCCGGAACAGCCATATATAAATCTTGCGTTTGCCAAAGCTAAGTTGCCGCGGAGGACGTTGGTATAATCTCTTTTTAACTCGTCACTAATACTGCCAATTGCATAAGTGCGGGTGATATCTGTTGAACCATCCATATAGTTACCACCTGTATCCATCAGAAAAAGAGAACCTTTTGTAATGTTGACATTAGTTGTAGGAGAGGAAGAATAGTGGCATATGGCAGCATGTGCTCCAAAAGCACTGATAGGTCCAAAACTTGGATATAAATATGAATCCTGACCGGCGCGGAGCTCTTCTAATTTGTCGGAGGCACTGAGTTCAGTAACGGACTCTATGTCTGCTACATGCTTTAACCAGTACATAAACTTTGTTTGTGCAATTCCGTCTTTGATATGTGCGTTTTTGATGTTTTTAATTTCTGTTTCATTTTTGATTGCCTTCATCATAACGGATGGGTTTACTTCTTCTATTAACTTTGTGTTTGTTGGAATGCTCTTAAACAGTGCATAGTTGATTCTGTCGGGATCGAATAAAATAACTTCTTTAGTTGACAAGGTTTTCACAAAATTATATATATCATCGTATGCGTGTAACAGCACCTTCTGCATCGCAAATTTTGCCTTCATTTCATTGGAAAGCTTTGATTCATCAATAAACAAATGTAAGCTTTTCATGGTAATAGCAGCATAGCACAGTACAACCGGAGTATATGCAATATCGCTGCCGCGCATATTCAAAAGCCACGCAATATCATCCAAGGTGATCAAAAGGTGAACAGAAACTTTTTTCTTACACATTTCTTCACGTATACGTTCCAACTTAGAACTTGTGGATTCGCCGGTATAAGTGAGGTCTAATTCAAACGCCGGATGAGTTGATAGCTCAGGTCTGTTTTCCCATATCATGTCAATCAAATCGTAGGATGATTTTATAGTGATGTTCTTGGCGGCGCATATATTTTCAAATTCTATTCCTCGTAACATGGAAACTACGCGTCCATCAAATCCAAGCACTCCATTTTGAGGTGTATTATTTTCAATATATTCTACTATGGTTGGGACATTCGGATTTCCCATCTTATATAATACAATACCGCTTCCGGCAAGTTCTGCTTCTGCTTGAATAAAATATCGTCCGTCTGTCCAAAGACCGGCTTCCGTCTGTGTTATTACAGCAGTGCCGGCAGAACCGGTAAAACCTGTTATGAATTCACGTGTTTTAAAATAATCACCGACATACTCGCTCTGATGATAATCTGATGATGGTACAATGTATACATCAATTTTTTCCTCTTTCATTAATTGTCGAAGTGCAGTTATCCGTTCTTGAATTGTCACTTTGTTTCCTCCTGTGGCGCACATAAGTTCTTGTTGGTTTGGCATAATATTACATATTATACCATGATAAAAATATAATGCAAAATATAATGCAGATTTAACAAATAAAATGTAATAAAGTGTTTGCCTTAATTTGACATTTGCGTTATAATACACAATGGCTGAAAATTTTTTATTAAATATAAATGGAGGGCTTGAGTTATGAGCAATGCAACATCTAACAGCCTTGCAAGTACAAGAATTGCCGCTTTACTTGACGAGGGAAGCTTTGTTGAAATCGGTGGTGCTATCACAGCGAGAACAACAGATTTCAACATGCAGCAAAAAGAAACTCCAGCTGATGGTGTTATCACCGGTTACGGAGTAATTGATGGCAACTTAGTCTATGTATATAGCCAGGATGCAACCGTTTTAAAAGGTTCTATTGGTGAAATGCATGCGAAAAAGATTGCAAACATCTATGATATGGCAATGAAAATGGGAGCTCCTGTTATTGGTTTGGTTGACTGTGCAGGATTAAGACTTCAAGAGGCAACAGATGCATTGAATGCGTTTGGTAGTGTTTACTACAAACAAGCAATGGCATCAGGTGTGATTCCGCAAATTACTGCCATTTTTGGGAAATGTGGTGGTGGACTTGCAGTGGCATCTGCAATGACTGACTTTACATTCATGGAAGGAAAGAATGGTAAATTATTCTTGAATTCCCCAAATGCAATTGAAGGAAATGAAATTTCAAAATGTGACACATCTTCAGCTACATTCCAAAGCGAAAAAACAGGATTAGTTGACATGGTTGGAACAGAAGCGGACATTATCGAGGAAATTCGTTCATTGGTATGCATCTTGCCTGCAAACAACGAGGATGATGCTTCTTATGATGAATGTATGGATGATTTAAATCGTGCATGTGAAGGAATTGAAAATGCAGCAGATGATACAGCATTGGTTGCAACTATGATTTCTGACGATAATATGTTCTTTGAAACAAAAAGAGCATATGCAAAAGATATGGTAACTGGTTTTATCCGTTTGAACGGTATGACTGTTGGTGTGGTTGCAAACCGCTCCAAAATGTATGACGAGGAAGGAAATGTAGCAGAGGAATTTGATGGTACACTTTCAGTAGCCGGATGTAAAAAAGCTTCTGATTTTGTTGCATTCTGTGATGCATTTAATATTCCGATAGTTACATTTGCCAATGTGACTGGCTTCAAGGCTTGTCAATGTGCTGAAAAATCATTAGCAAGAGAAAGTGCAAAATTAACTTATGCGTTTGCAAATGCCACAGTTCCAAAAGTTAATGTTGTAATCGGTAAGGCATATGGAAGTGCTTATATTACAATGAATAGTAAAGCTATCGGTGCAGATATGGTATATGCATGGCCAACTTCTGAAATCGGAATGATGGATGCAGGATTAGCTGCTAAAATCATGTATGCGGATGCAGATGCGGCAACAATCAATGAAAAGGCTGCCGAATACAAAGAATTACAGTCAAGCCCATTAGCTGCTGCAAGACGTGGATATGTAGACACCATCATTGCTCCGGCTGATACGAGAAAATATCTGATTGGTGCGTTTGAAATGTTGTTTACAAAGAGAGAAGAACGCCCGGCAAAAAAACACGGAACAATTTAGTGAGGTGAGATAGTTGAAGAAAAAGATTAGTGTATTACTATGCATTCTCATTATGGCATTTAGTTTTACTGGATGTTCCGAAGGTGATTCAATCAAAGATAGTGATAAAGAAATATTAAAAGCATATACGGATGTTATATTACAGGGATTCTCATCTATTGAATCAGAAACATTTGAATATTATAAATCTTTATCAGACTATATTTTGGATTATGAAATCCAGGTAAATACTGGGTTACCGGTTACAGGTGAAAACTTTGTCGGCATGATTAATTCATGGGAAGCAGCTGTAGAAGAATGTGGTAAGTATAAAAAACATGGCGAGTATGAATATGAACGTACTAACGATGGATATGTAGTTTCTACTGAGGCTAAATTTGCTGATAGAAAAGCGACAATTTCTCTGAGTTATGATGACGAAATGCAAATGCAGTCATTGGATGTATCAGCAAAATTCAGTATGAGTGAAATCCTTACAAAAGCAGCACTGAACACTCTGCTTGGTATGGGTACAGTATTTGTAGTGTTGATTTTCCTTGCTTTCTTGATTTCTTTGATGAAATATATTCCGCTTGTTTTGGATTGGTTTACTAAGAAACAAAAGAATGATACAAGTGAGCTCAAGGATGACGATGAAGAAGATGAGTACGTAGAAGAAGATGATGACTTGGAATTAGTTGCTGTTATTACAGCAGCAATCGCCGCACAAGAAGGCACAAGCACAGATGATTTTGTAGTACGTTCTATCAGAAGAAGAACATCAAATAATTGGTAATAATGGAGGAATAGATGATGAAAAGTTATACAATTACAGTAAACGGAAATGTATATGACGTAACAGTAGAAGAAAATGTAGGTGGAGCAGTAGCTCCGGCACCAAGAAAAGCAGCAGCTCCGGTTGCTCCAAAAGCAGCTCCGGCAGCACCTAAGGCAACAGGTGCAGCAGGCGGAATTAAAGTAGAAGCTGGTGCAGCAGGTAAAGTATTTAAAATCGAAGCAAACGTAGGACAAAAAGTTGCAAAGGGTGATGCAATTGTTATCATCGAAGCAATGAAGATGGAAATTCCTGTAGTAGCTCCGGAAGATGGTACAGTTGCAAGTATTGATGTAGCTGTAGGTGATGCTGTAGAAGCAGGAGCAGTTTTAGCTACATTAAATTAATTGGGACATCGTAGTTTCACTACACAGGAGGTTAAAAAATGGAATATATTTTAAATACATTAGGAAACCTCGTAGAGCAGACCGCATTTATGAATTTAACATTTGGTAACTTCATTATGATTGGTGTTGCCTGCGTGTTCCTATATTTAGCAATCAGACATGGCTTTGAGCCATTGCTGCTTGTGCCAATTGCTTTTGGTATGCTTTTGGTTAATATTTTCCCAGACATTATGATATCACCGGAAGAAGCAGAAAACGGTGTTGGTGGATTGCTCTGGTATTTCTACATTTTAGATGAATGGGCAATTATGCCATCCTTGATTTTCATGGGTGTTGGTGCAATGACAGACTTTGGTCCGCTGATTGCCAATCCAAAGAGTTTTCTTCTCGGTGCAGCAGCACAGTTTGGTATCTTTGCAGCATACCTTGGTGCTATGGCAATGGGATTTTCAGACAAAGCAGCAGCAGCTATTTCAATCATCGGTGGAGCAGATGGTCCAACCTCTATCTTCCTTGCAGGTAAGCTAGAGCAGACGGCAATTATGGGACCTATTGCGGTAGCAGCATATTCTTATATGTCATTGGTACCGATTATCCAACCGCCAATTATGAAATTGTTGACAACAGAAGAAGAACGTAAGATTAAGATGGAACAATTAAGACCAGTTTCTAAATTGGAAAAAATCTTGTTCCCAATTATCATTACAATCGTTGTTTCTTTGATTCTTCCTACAACAGCACCACTTGTTGGTATGTTGATGTTAGGTAACTTGTTCAGAGAATCAGGTGTGGTAAGACAGTTAACAGAAACAGCATCCAATGCATTAATGTATATCGTAGTTATTTTACTTGGTACATCCGTAGGTGCAACGACAAGTGCAGAAGCATTCTTGAACCTTGATACGATCAAAATTGTAGTTTTAGGTTTGGTGGCATTCTGCTTTGGTACGGCAGCAGGTGTATTGTTTGGAAAGTTGATGTGCAAAGTAACGGGTGGAAAGGTAAATCCACTCATTGGTTCGGCAGGTGTATCTGCGGTTCCTATGGCAGCTCGTGTATCACAAAAGGTTGGTGCAGAGGCTGACCCTACAAACTTCTTATTAATGCATGCTATGGGACCAAACGTTGCAGGTGTTATCGGTACAGCAGTAGCTGCCGGAACATTCATGGCAATCTTTGGTGTGAAATAATTTTGGAGGACAATAAAATGGCAGAAATCACAAAAAAACCGATTAAAATTACAGAAACAATTTTGCGTGATGCTCATCAGTGTCTGATTGCTACAAGAATGACAACAGAACAAATGCTTCCAATCGTTGAGAAAATGGATAAAGTTGGTTATCATTCAGTAGAATGTTGGGGTGGTGCTACATTTGACGCATCTCTTCGTTTCTTAAAAGAAGATCCATGGGAAAGACTTCGTAAATTCCGTGATGGCTTCAAAAATACAAAATTACAAATGTTATTCCGTGGACAAAATATCTTAGGATATCGTCCATACGCAGATGACGTAGTAGAATACTTTGTACAAAAATCAGTTGCAAACGGAATGGATATCATCCGTATTTTCGACTGTTTAAATGATATGCGTAACCTTCAAACTGCTGTAAAAGCTGCAGTAAAAGAAGGAGCAGATGCACAGGTTGCTCTTTCTTATACATTAGGTGATGCATACACAATGGAATATTGGATGGATATTGCAAAGAGAATTGAAGACATGGGTGCTACATCTATCTGTTTAAAAGATATGGCTGGTCTTTTGGTTCCATATAAAGCAACAGAATTAATCTCAGCTTTAAAAGACGTAACAGACCTTCCAATTCAACTTCATACACACTACACCTCAGGTGTTGCTTCAATGACATACTTAAAAGCAGTTGAAGCAGGTGTTGATGTTATTGATACAGCGATGTCTCCATTTGCTCTTGGAACATCTCAACCAGCAACAGAAGTTATGGTTGAAACATTCAAAGGTACACCATATGATTCTGGTTTGGATCAAAACTTATTGGCTGAAATTGCTGATTACTTTAGACCAATCCGTGACAATGCTTTGGAATCAGGACTTCTGAATCCAAAGAACATGGGTGTTAACATTAAGACATTATTATACCAAGTACCAGGTGGTATGTTATCAAACTTAACATCTCAGTTAAAGGAACAAGGTGCTGAAGATAAATACTATGAAGTATTGGAAGAAGTACCAAAGGTACGTAAAGACCTTGGAGAACCACCACTTGTAACACCTTCTTCACAAATCGTTGGTACACAGGCTGTATTTAACGTACTTATGGGAGAACGTTACAAAATGGCTACAAAAGAAACAAAAGACGTATTAAGTGGAAAATACGGCGCAACAGTTAAGCCATTTAACGAAGAAGTACAGAAGAAAGTTCTCGGAGAAAATCCAGAGGTTATCACATGTCGTCCTGCTGATTTAATTCCAGACGAGTTAGATACACTTCGCGGTGAAATGGCACAATGGTCACAACAAGAGGAAGACGTATTAACATACGCATTGTTCCCACAAGTTGCTACAGATTTCTTTAAATATAGAGAAGCACAGCAAACAAGAGTTGACCAGACAGTAGCTGACACAGAAAACGGAAGCTATCCAGTATAAAATAATGATTAAGAAGAAATGCAGATTTTGCATTTCTTCTTTTTTGATTTCATGGTATAATAGATAAAGACTGTTGAAATAGGAGGGGTGTGCATGTCAACATATATCATGGCATTAGATGCTGGTACAACAAGCAATCGCTGTATTCTCTTTAATAAAAAAGGTGAAATTTGCAGCGTGGCGCAGAGAGAGTTCACACAATATTTTCCACAGCCAGGCTGGGTTGAGCATGATGCAGATGAAATCTGGGCAAGCATGCTTGGTGTAGCTGTGGAGGCTATGAATAAAATAGGTGCCTCTGCTGATAAGATTGCAGCAATTGGTATTACGAATCAAAGAGAGACTGCAATTGTGTGGGATAAAAACACTGGGGAACCAGTCTGTCATGCGATTGTTTGGCAATGTAGACGAACTTCGGAGTATTGTGACTCTTTAAAAGCAAAAGGGTTAACGGAAGAGTTCAGAGCTAAAACGGGGCTTGTGATAGATGCGTATTTCTCAGGAACGAAAGTAAAATGGATTTTGGACAACGTACCGGGTGCAAGAGAAAAAGCTGAAGAAGGGGAACTCTTATTTGGTACAGTTGAGACGTGGCTTATCTGGAAATTGACGAAAGGTGCTGTACATGTAACAGATTATTCCAATGCTTCCCGCACCATGTTATTCAACATCAATACACTGGAATGGGATGATGAAATTCTTGCGGAACTTGACATTCCAAAATGTATGCTTCCAACTGCAAAACCATCCAGTTGCATTTATGGATATTCAGATGCATCATTTTTAGGTGGTCAGATTCCGATTGCAGGTGCGGCAGGAGACCAACAGGCTGCATTGTTTGGACAAACATGCTTTACAGCAGGTGAAGCAAAGAACACCTATGGAACAGGATGTTTTTTACTTATGAATACAGGAGAAAAACCGGTGTTTTCCAATAATGGTCTTGTTACAACCATTGCTTGGGGATTGGATGGAAAAGTCACTTATGCGTTAGAAGGGTCCATCTTTGTTGCAGGTGCAGCCATTCAATGGCTTCGTGACGAAATGCGATTTATCGATTCTTCAGCTGAATCAGAGATGATGGCAATGCAAGTGGAAGATACAAATGGTTGTTATGTGGTACCTGCTTTTACAGGACTTGGTGCACCACACTGGGACCAATATGCAAGAGGAACCATTGTAGGCTTGACACGCGGTGTTAACAAGTATCATATTATAAGAGCAACACTGGATTCTATTGCGTATCAGGTAAATGATGTCCTTTCTGCAATGAAAACGGATTCAGGAATTGAACTTTCTGCCCTTAAGGTAGATGGAGGTGCAAGTGCGAACAACTTTTTGATGCAAACACAGGCGGATATTATAAATGCACCGGTCAACAGACCTCAGTGCGTAGAGACAACAGCGATGGGGGCTGCATATCTGGCAGGTCTTGCAGTTGGATATTGGAAAAATAAAGAAGAAGTTATTAGTAACTGGGCAATTGGGCGGACTTTTAAACCCGCTATTGAGCAAGAAAAACGAGAAATAATGATAAAAGGCTGGAATAAAGCTGTTAAATATGCATACGGATGGGCAAAGGAAGATTAATATAAAAACATTGCTTGAATACATGGTTTAGACATGATTTGAGCAATGTTTTTTATTATAATATTGACAAATCAATCATTTGTGATAATATATATTTAAGTCGTAATAAGAATACAGCATTTCAATGGTGATTCACCAAATATTTTCAAATTTTACAATTTAATAGTGGAAGAATTCTTTTATGTATTACAAAAGGAGGAGTGTTTTTATGAAAAAACATGATTTAGAAAGAAGAAAGAATGAATTGGGTTATTCCAATGCTATTGTAGCTGTTTTATCAGGAGTTTCATTAGAAAAGGTAGAGGAAATATTTTCAGACAATCTTGCGACAACAATTACATATGAAGAAAGAAATGCTGTGGAAAATATTTTGAGAGAAAGAGATGCCGACCGAGTGTGTGAGGGTAGTTTGCCGTATTTCGGGAAAAAACAGGGTGAATTTACGTTGGATGACTATTATGCGATGCCTGAGGATACACGAGTGGAATTAATTGATGGGGTGTTATATGAAATGCTGGCTCCAACAACCATACATCAGGATTTGGGGTTTCAGATTGCTTTCAGATTACAGGAACATATTAAAAAAAATAAGGGGAAATGTTGGGTGGCAGTTGCCCCAGTTGATGTACAACTGGATTGTGACAACAGGACTATGGTGGAACCGGACGTGATAGTTGTATGTAATCGTGACAAGATTATTAGACGATGTGTGTATGGCGCACCTGATTTTATTGTTGAGGTGTTGTCGCCGTCTACCAAAAAGAAGGATTTAACAATCAAGCTGAACAAGTATACAGAAGCAGGCGTGAAAGAATACTGGCTTGTTGACCCTGATGCAAAACGAGTTATGGTTTATCGATTCGAAGAAGAAGTTGTGTTAAATATTTATGGTTTCGACAGCAAGGTTCCGGTGGGAATATTTGATGGGAAATGCGAAATTGATTTTGCAGAGTTATATGAACAGATTGCCTTTCTTTACGAATAATTTTACTTGATGTTTTCACATAAATACCGCATAATAAAAGAAATCATTGTATTAAGAGAAAATGAGGAACTATAAATGAGCAAAGTGCTTGTAGTAGGTGGTGGCGCGGCCGGTATGTTTGCGGCGATTTTTGCTGCCTACAATGGAAATGAAGTGCATATATTTGAGAAAAATGAAAAATTAGGGAAAAAGCTGTTTATTACAGGAAAAGGCAGATGTAATATTACCAATGCAAGTGATATGGATACCCTTTTTTCATCTGTCGTGACTAATTCGAAATTTTTATACAGTAGTTTTTACGGATATACAAATCAGGATGTAGTGGATTTTTTTGAACGAATAGGAGTACAAACTAAAATAGAGAGAGGGAATCGCGTGTTTCCGCTTTCTGACCATTCTTCTGATGTGATTGCAGGTCTGACAAGGGAATTGCAGCAGTTGGGTGTAGAGATTCATTTGCATACAGCGGTTAAGAAGATTGTAGGAAAAGAACGGTTTGAGTATATCGAACTGCAGAATGGGACAAAAATAGAAGGCGATGCTTGTATCGTTGCAACCGGTGGGTTTTCATACCAGACAACAGGTTCGACAGGAGATGGATATCGCTTTGCAAAGGAATTGGGGCATCAGGTAACAGAAGTTTTGCCAGCGTTAGTGCCACTGACCATCAAAGAATGGTATGCAAAAGAATTGCAAGGTTTATCACTGCGCAATGTGCAGGCAAGTATTTATGATGATAAAAAGAAACTATATGATGATTTTGGGGAGATGTTATTTACCCACTTTGGTGTGAGCGGACCACTGATGCTAAGTGCAAGCAGTTTTATAGGGAAAAAACTCAAAGGAAAAGAATTAAAATTAGTAATTGATTTAAAACCGGCTCTTACAAACGACCAATTAGACCAACGTGTGTTGCGAGACTTTGAAGAGAATATGAATAAGAGCTTTAAAAATGCAATTGGAAAATTGTTCCCGACAAAATTGATTCCGATTATGTTAGAATTAAGTGGAATCGACCCGGATAAAAAGGTGAATTTGATTTCCAAGGAGGAGAGACAGCAATTTGTTTTATTGATTAAAAACTTCACGATGACAATTACCGGACTGCGAGATTTTAATGAAGCAATTATTACCCAAGGAGGAGTTGCGGTCAAAGAAATCAATCCTTCTACACTGGAGTCCAAATTAGTAAAGGGATTGCATTTTGTGGGAGAGGTTCTTGATTTGGATGCCTTGACAGGCGGATTCAATCTTCAAATTGCATGGTCGACCGGATATGCAGCAGGTAGCAGTATATCTGATTGGAATGATTAAAATAATATAGTGGAGGACGAGAAGATGGGATATAATGTGGCAATTGACGGACCTGCAGGCGCAGGGAAAAGTACAGTGGCAAAAAGAGTTGCTAAAGAATTAGGTTTTATTTATGTGGATACAGGAGCAATGTATCGTGCCTTGGCAGTATTCTTTTTGAAACAAGGTTTACAACCGGACAATAAAGAAAGAATAGCTGAAGTGTGTAAAGAAGCCAAGGTCTCTATTGGATACGAAGATGGTGTACAACAGGTATATTTAAATGGTGAAAATGTAACATCACTTCTTCGAACAGAAGAAGTGGGCAATATGGCATCCGTAAGTTCGGCAATTAAGGAGGTTCGGGCACAGCTTTTGGAGCTTCAGAGAGAGCTTGCAAGCACTAAGGATGTTGTGATGGACGGCCGTGATATCGGAACCAATATTTTACCACACGCGGACGTAAAAATTTACTTGACTGCAAGTGTGGAAACACGTGCAAAGAGAAGATACCTGGAGCTTCAGGAAAAAGGTGTGGAATGCCGCTTGGAGGATATTGCGCATGACATTGAGGAACGCGATACCAGAGATATGAATCGTGAAATTGCACCTCTCAAGCAAGCGGATGACGCAGTGCTTGTTGACAGCTCTGATATGTCAATTGATGAAGTAGTAGATAAGATTAAATCATTATGTAAATAGGAAAAGGGAGAAGCATGGAAGTTAGACTGGCAAAAACTGCAGGATTTTGTTTCGGGGTAAAACGTGCTGTGGATACTGTATATAAGCAGGTAGAAGAATGTGAAAATCAAAAAATATACACCTACGGTCCAATTATTCATAACGAAGAGGTTGTCAAGGATTTAAAAAACAAAGGCGTTGAGGTTATTGAGACTGAGGAACAATTAAGAAAGCTGACCTCAGGTGTTGTTATTATACGATCTCATGGTGTTTCAAAGCATATTCATACTATTTTGGAGAAGCAAGGTTTAAAATGTGTAGACGCCACCTGTCCTTTTGTGAAAAAAATCCACCGAATTGTAGAAAAAGAAAGCGCCGATGGTGCTCACATTATTATCATAGGTGATGCAAAACATCCGGAGGTGCAAGGGATTCAGGGGTGGTCACATACACCTGTAACGATTATTAAAACAGAAGAGCAGGCAGTAAACTTTGAGATGCCTGAAAATACGAAAATTTGCATTGTATCGCAAACGACATTTAATTACAATAAATTCAAATATTTAGTTGAAATTATTTCCAAAAAGCAGTATAATGTAAGTGTTTTAAATACAATTTGCAGTGCAACAAAAGAACGACAAACAGAGGCTGAAAACATTGCCAAAGAGGTCGATGTGATGATTGTTATCGGGGACAAGCATAGTTCCAACACGCAAAAACTATTTGAAATATGCCGTAGTGCATGTGGCGATACGTACTATATACAGACACTTGACGATTTGGATATGAATCAATTAAAGTCAGTACAAACAGTAGGTATTACAGCGGGCGCTTCGACGCCTAGCAATATAATTGAGGAGGTTCAAAATTATGTCAGAATTAACTTTTGAACAAATGTTAGAGGATTCATTCAAAACAATACGAAATGGAGAGGTTGTAGACGGTACAGTCAT
>JAZUCE010000122.1:0-8309 GCA_045638905.1 Faecalimonas sp. | reverse complement strand
GGTTTATGCCCGCGTAGAGGCAGATGGCAACGTGAAATCAAGCGTAGATAAATTCTACAACCAAGAGCAATTGCAAGAGGTGGCTAAAGCCATGAACGCTCAGCCAGGCGACTTGATTCTCATTCTCTCTGGCGATGATGCTATGAAGACCCGCAAGCAACTCTGCGAGCTGCGTCTCGAGGTTGGCAAGCAACTTGGACTCCGTGATCCTAAGAAGTTCTCATGCCTCTGGATTGTGGACTTCCCAATGTACGAGTGGAGCGACGAGGAGCAACGCCTTATGGCTATGCACCATCCATTTACCAGTCCAAAACCAGAGGATATTCCATTGATGGACACCAATCCAGCTGCAGTACGCGCAAATGCATACGATATGGTCATTAACGGTGTAGAGGTTGGTGGCGGTAGTATCCGTATCCACGATGCAGCATTGCAACAACGCACCTTCGAGATTCTTGGTTTCACACCAGAAGAGGCACAACTCAAGTTCGGCTTCCTCATGAATGCCTTTAAGTTCGGTGCGCCACCTCACGGCGGTTTGGCATACGGCTTGGATCGCTTCGTGAGCTTGTTCGCTGGTTTGGACAGCATTCGCGACTGCATTGCGTTCCCAAAGAATAACCAAGGTCGCGATGTGATGCTCGGTGCTCCTGGCTTGGTGGATCAAAAGCAACTGGATGAGCTGATGATTGACCTGCGCGAGATTAAGGAATAGTCATAAACGACAATATCGACAACATTGCGCGGCAATCAATTTCCTGCCGCGCTTTGTTAGAGATATTATTGACATATTTGCAATACAATAAACACATGCTAATTGCGAGTATGTCAAATTGATTTTATTACCATTATTATTGCAAATATCAGTATTACAATTCCTATGCAAATTAATGATATACAGATTTTTACACCTATTTTTCTAATGTGAATTGTTTGCTTGTTAAGCTCCGTTTCACTTTGTAGATATTTTTCTATTTCTTGTTTCATGCTGCAAAGGTAATGCTTTTTTTTTGAATACACCAAATTTATTTATATTTTGTAAAGTCCATTTTGCAAAAATGTATAAGTTCCATTTTTGCTCCTATCTTCTTTTTTTCTTCTTTTTTATATAATGGACTTTATCAAAATTACCTAATTATATGAATATAGTGTGAAACGTGCCACCGCTCTTGTGCAGTCGAAACTTATCTCCTGCGTTAGCATAAATATATATAAATGTAGATTGTGCAAAGTCATTGATATGCGCCTTATTGGTCGCTTGAACTGACGCAAGCGCGAGACGTAGTCGAGCGGAGCAAAGGAAAGCGAAAGCAAGCGCAAGCGCGCAGTCTGTCCGCATGGGTATGCGTTCGGTGGCACGTGACCGCGAGCGGGTGCAATCCTATACACCCGCCGCGGGCACTTCATGTGTTACTCTTACCCTTCTTGAGCATACGTAGTGTAACATTATATTTTTTTTTCTGCCATTCTTTGGTATTATCTCCATATCCTGCTTGCGTGTTCTTTTCTTGGGCTTTACGTAATACACGAAAATATCTATCTTCTCCCTCTATGGTGTTTACGTTTTCTATTTCTACTCCTAATACATAACGTTTATTTTGATTTAATTTGTATATCCATAGTTCTTCGCGTTGGTCTTCCGTAAATAATTTGTTACGATAGTATATAGGAAGGTTTGCTTTTGTTCCGTTTGGAAAACGATAGTATTCTATTGTTTGTTCTCCTCTATAAATATGTGTTTGTCTGTTTATCAGTTTTTTAGTGTAATTATTACCTATGCCTGGACTACTAAATATTTGAGGTACATATCCTTTGTGCATGGTGTCTATTTTTGTGATATATTTTGCTATGTAGTTTATTGTTTTTATGTTGCAATAATCACCTATATTCACGTTACCATAACTCCAAATTTTATTTATTTCTTCTTTGTTTATATCTTCATTAGTAAATATAATGCCGTGTAGGTGTATGCGTTCGGTTGCTTCATGTCCTAATTCAGTTATTAACCAATGTCGCAAACTCTTTTTGTATTTCTTACGCCACCTTTCCAGAAATAAACGTATTGCTTTTCCTGCGGTAGCATTTGTATCTTGTTCTTCGTATTTATTGGTTAGTTTCTGTAATGCTTCAGGACTAAATGTATATGTAACAAATAAACATTTATGGTATATTTTCAGTTCTTCTAACATTCGTATTTTCCACTGTAACGCTTTTTGTTTCATACACTCGCTACATACACCACACCCGACAGGTACATATAATTTTCTGTGGTCATTACAAATAGGAGGTACACCCCCATTTTTCTTGTTAGGCATATACCTCCTATTCTTTATTAATCTTGGATATAGACACATTATTTTGCTGCTTTTAGTGCCGCAGAACCTATACTGCCTGCTAAGTTACATATACTACTGAATATATTTGTAGCAAAATTTAACCAATTTTTGGTATTTTCTAGTTTTAGTTTTTCTTCGGTATATCCATTTTCTTTTGCCCATTGTTGTATAGTAGCATTTATTTCTAAACGTTGTGTGCGTGAGTTAAACTCATTTGTATTTGCGTTTTGTCTTTGTATTGCTACATTATCAATTAGCGACTGAATTTGCTGTTCTGTGAGATTAACGTTTGCCCATTTTAGAGCAGTTTCTGCAAGTTCTGTCTTGTATTCTTGTGCTGCTTGGTTTATACGTGTCTGCATTGTACTTTCGTCTAACTGGTTTTGCAAATCAAGTGCTTTATTTTCCTTTATTAATTGTTCAGTAGTTAAGTACATTTGCTCGCTCTTTTCTATACATTGCTTTATTACTTCGGGATTAGTTGCTTTTTGTAAATCAATTTCGAGTTGTAGTTTTTCCTTATCAAGCATTAGTAGCATATTTCTTTGTTTATAGTTTTCGGTTTCTTCTGCTGCTTTAATTATATTAGCCATTGTAAATTCAGTTTCTGCACCTATATTTATAGCTTCTTGCTCTTTTAATTTAGTATCTGCATTTATATTGGCAATTTGTGCAGCCGCTATTGGGTCTATTATATTGCCGCTTGGATATGCTCCATTTATTCCACCTTGTGCACCTTGTGGTGTACCACCGACTGCGCTTTGTCCTCCGCTCATCATCATAGACGGAGAAAGACCTGCTGCCGCATATTGGTCCATTTGTGCTTGTGGTGAATATAAGTCTTGATATTGTTCGCGTTGTCTTTTGTCTGCGCTATCTGCTGCTTTTTCATTCCAATAATAGTTTCTTTCACGGTTATGTTCTGCAAATGCTTGGTTTATTAATGCGTTTGCAGTGCCTGCTCCTGCTTGTACAATACTACTTGTTACGATTGGGTCCATACTCTTATTATTTAATAGAGTGGGGGATTTCTCCCCCGCTCTTGGTTATTTTTTAATTTCAGTTTCTTTTACAATATTTCCATCTGTGTCTGTCACCCATGTATGCTTTTTGGGTTTACCCTCTTCGTCTTTGCCGAAATCGTCTCGGTTTTGACGTGCTAACAGATAAGTTCTGCTCATTGTATCGCATGCGGCTTGTGCCATTTCGAATTTATCTGTGCGTATATCACACATTGGGTCCACACCTGCTTTACGTTCTTGGTAAATCTCGCTTGTGAAATCTACCTCTATAGGTTCTTTTGTCATTGTTGCCCTGCGTAATTTTTCTTCGATACTTTCGCCCTCATGTAGAAAGCGGTTAGTATTAATTTTTGCAGGTTGCGTAATAAGTTTTTTAGAGTATCTCATTTTATTTAATGTTTATAGGTTATACGTTAGGCATTTGTTTTGCTGACATCAAGCGGCGCGCTTTAATATCCAAGTTAAGGAATGTCCAAAAGTTTTGCGCGGTTAAGTCAGTAACTGCAAAAGCGTAGTTATATTTGGTAGGGTCAATATATGTTGTTACATCTGCTACACCGCCTGTTTCTGTGTCTTGGTCATATAGTCGTTGCAGTACCATGAACCCTTTGCCGTCTTCCTCTGCAAAATCTGCGAAACATTTATTAACGTCTGTTTGATATTGCAGCCATGCAGGTTGCTTGCCGATTGCCGAACGTGTTATATTGCCTTGTTGGTCTATTTGAGTGTCCCACCATGCCAATTGCTCAGTCATTAAGTCTTGGAATCCGATACGGTCAAAGTCCGGTTGGTGCAGGTCGTTGATACTATCAAGTTCCGTTAGATACCAAGCATTACCTTGTGTATATGTTAATCGTGGTGTTAATGATACCATAACCATTAGTACGCATGGTTCGTTGCATTTTACAATAACATGACCTCCGCGACTACCTTTGAGTGCACCACGACCGCCGAGCGAGCCGAGTGGATTTTCTTTCCCGTCTGCGTCTGTTGTTTGTGCACTACTTACTACTTCGTCGAAAATTACTTCGGATGACATTCCGCCGTGGTAGATTGGTTTTTCTGTCTTTCCATAGTGTACCATACCATAAGCGGCTTTTTGCCAATCGTCATATGTTCCGCCCGTTACCGCTATTCTGTTGTAGTGGTCGTAGAGTTTTTTTGCAAAGTTAAGTGCGTCAATACTGAATGTGCCGTTAGTAACTGCTACGTTTGACTTTTCCGTTACCATATCCACGTATTCATTATCGAGCCAATTGTTGAACCAATCGCTTTGGTAACATTTTACCACAAGTCCTTGTAATGGGTCGCAGTTCTTGGATAGTTGGTAACCTTCAGCTATTTCTGTGTGTTCGCGTGTGCCTACTACAGATTGATAAGGTAACAGTTCTTCGTTTTGGTCTATTACTACTTCTTCGCCTAAGTCCCATGCAGTTAGCAAGCGTTTTCGCATTTTGTCAATGTTTTTTAGCGGAAATTCTTGCAAACGTATTCCCTCGTTTGATAGTGTGTTTGTGTTGTTAGTCCTTGGAATTACATGATATGCATCTGTTGTTTGGTCTTCACTTACGTACTCGAATACTACTTCGGTATCACTAATTCTGTCAGTACGGAAATAACTTGTTTGTGTATTTGACGCACTTCTTGCAAGTGTGATATTTACTTGTCTGTTTCCGTTTTGGTCTATATATGTTAGATTTTCTCCTTTTACTACTACATATGTGTATAATGTAGGGTTGAAGTTGAAAATTTGATTTTGTATATTGGTAGATACTAGTGTACATGAGGCTGAATCATATTCCGGTTGAGTGCATGTATATATTGCTGTAGTTCTTGCTGTTATTGATTGCTCAACTGTTGCTTTTTCTGTAACTATTACGTATGCGTTTTCCTCTTGCTTGTTGCTATAATAGTTTTTGAAAATATCATAGTACGCGAGCATAGGTAGTGCATTTATTTTACGTTGTACTTGTGCATTTCCTGCTACACTACGTCCTGCGCCTGCCATACCGAGATAGTACATAAGTGATGATTTATTAAATGCACCGCGTTTGCTTTTATTTTCTGCGTGTGTATTAATTATCATTTTAGGCATTAATACTTGGTCCATGTGGTATCCAATTTCTGTTGTGTTGTTGTGCAAGATTGCTTGGTATAGTCGCATATCTGCTGAAAATACATCTACTTGCAATTTGAAAGCACCGAATAATGGACCCTCTGTAGGTAAAGTTCGAACAAAGGCTGACAAGTCAATGTCGAATGTATCGCCCGTTAGACCGATATTAGTGTACATAGGGTAGAGTACACCAGGTGCCATGCTCGAAATGCGTGTACATGATAGATTGTGATTTGAGCGGAAATAGTTGTGCATTTCGATTTTTTGGCGGTTACCGCTGCCTAATCTGTCACCGCCAAGAGTTGTTCTAATTTTCTTTGCCATAGTTAGTTCTTTTTTGCGTTGTATTGTTCAATAGTTTTTGTTTGAATAATTACTGAGGTATCACCTCTTTGAATACTACTACTTTCTGTAGTGATTGTGCGTGTTACGTTGCAAGATGTTAGCCCCAAACATGCAGCTAAAAGTGCTACAAGTGCAGTTGCTACTCCTACAATTGCTTTTTTTACATTAGGACTTAGATTTTTCATACTCGAAAGCATTTTTGAATGTTAAACATACTAAGTTAGTGATTAGTTCCCATGGTCTTGAAGATATGTATTTTTCAGCAGTTTCTTTCTTAAGAAATACTTCTGCACTTACAAACTCTCCAAGCATACCGATACGAAATTGTTTGATTTCTTTTTTTCTTTTGGTAGTTGTAATTTCTACAATTTGAAATGGGAAATGTTTACTTTCATGAATTGTAGTAGTTGTAGTTTCTTCTGTTGGTAATGCAGATTTTTCAAAGTCTTCTGCTTGTTTTTTACGTTTTGCAGTTTCTTCTGCCATTTGTTGTTTTTGTTGCTCTTCACTAAGAGTTATAGGCATGCCGTGCCCGATTACATGTTGTGTCATTTTGTAATAATTTAGTAGTTAGTTTTTCGCGCTTTTTCACAAAAAGCGATTTTTTCTTTCTTGGTATTAAAGAATACATGCGTACCGTTACTTTACGTGGACCATGTATTGTACTGCGTATTTACTTTTTACGCACTTTTATTGTTATGTTTTCATCGTGCACCTCCTTTCATTATTTCGCCCGTATCTACATTTATTATTTCTACGTAGTTATGTTCGAATAAATCATAAAAATATTTGTTGAATATTTCGTTTGCCTTTTTCCATGAGGTAGTGCTTTTTAGTTTTTTGCCATTTACGTGTATTTGATACATTGGCACATTTATTTTAATTTCCATATCAATTTGTAAATCTTTCTAACGCGTTCGCGTAGTTGTTTTTTATGATAAATTTTACAGAGTGTTTTCCGTCTGCGTACTTTTGTACGTTTAGTGTGTATTTTCCGTCTCCAACACGTAGTACCTCAAAATATGCACTTTTTAATTTCATTGGTACTGCATATCCGACCCATAACATGTGAAATACCTCTTTTTCTTGTTCTGTTAGTTTGTCGCGAAGAAAGTCGCCTAAATTTTGTTTGAATGTACTATACCATAGTACGTTTTTTTCTCCCTTGTTCATAATTAAATAAATTCAATATGTAATTGTAAATTTTTATTATTGTATTTTTTCAAAATAGATTTATATTGCTCGTTTAAGAGATTAATTGTTGGTCCGAAATCATTTTTTATCCATTCGAGATTTTCTATTAATTCTTTAATTTGTTTGGTTGGATACTTTATTTGTTTTAACTGGTTAATTGTTTCATCCAGTTGCGTTAGTTTCATGGTGCTAAGTACACCATATTTTAGGTATTTACTCATAATTTTGTAATTTTTTTTGGTTAGTATTAATTTTTTTTGTATCTTTGCACGATTTTTCAAATGTGTATTATATGCTAATTGCGATTATGTAAAATAGAATTTATTGAGAAGTACCCTATAAAAAAAGAAACTACAATTTTGAACAATACTAAACAACTCTAAACAATACTACACAATACTAAACAACCCTACACAATACTAAACAACCCTACACAATACTAAACAATACTAAACAACTCTAAACAATACTACACAATACACCTATGACCTACCTTGATGAATTATTATTCAACGACGACGAGAATCAGAACGTAAAAGTAGATTATATTCCACTGACTGCTGATGACGACACCAAAGAACCAAGCCTGCAAGATGGCGATGTGCTCGGCGTATTGCCGCTGCGCAATATGGTGCTCTTTCCTGGTGTGTTGCTGCCTGTGACTGTGGCTCGACCCAAATCCAAGAAACTCGTTACCAATGCCTTCAAGAACGACGAACTGCTTGCCGTTTGCTGCCAACGCGTACAAGATGTGCAAGAACCTTCTTCCGATGACCTCTATTCTATAGGTACCGCTGGACGCGTCATGCGTACCCTCGATTTGCCAGATGGCAGTCTGATGGTCATTATGGAAGGTATTCAACGCATTGAGATACAGGAGATTGTCGCACAAAAGCCATACATGAAAGCCAGAGTGCATATCTCAGAAGAAGAATTTCCTAAACGCAACGACAAGGAGTTCATAGCGCTGGTCAGCAGCCTCAAGGCCCAAGCCGACAAGATTCTCAAACGCATGGAGAACATACCTGCCGAAGCGGGTATGACCTTGCGCAGCATAGATAACCCACCTACCCTGGTGAACTATATCTGCGGTAACTTTGGCGTGCGCATAGCCGACAAACAACGCCTGCTGGAGATGTCCTCGCTCAAAGAGCGTGCCATAAACTTGCTCGAAATCCTGACAAGCGAACTGCAAATGCTTGATATGAAGGAGGTTATCAAGAGCAAGACCAAAGAAGACATAGACAAAGAGCAACGCGAATACTATCTGCAACGCCAGATGGAGACCATTCAGCG
>JAZUCE010000121.1:0-15310 GCA_045638905.1 Faecalimonas sp. | reverse complement strand
AATTTGTCTAATGCAGCTTTTGCTTCTGGAACTGCTGCTCTGTTTGATGAACGACTTGACATATTCGTTTCCTCCTCATTCTTTAGATTGCTTTTCGTAACTTTATGTTACAACCTTATTATGTGATAAAATGAGAAAGATACACTAGAAGTTGTTTCTTGTTTTACCATTTTTTGAAACATCACAAACTTGTCTCTAACAGCCCATCTTTGATATAGTAAGCTAAATAATTTTTCAATCCTTTGTTCTCTTCCCTTTCTAAATGTGGATCTTGTTTCAACAGCTGAGTTGCAGCTTCGCTTGCTCGCTGTAACAATTTTGCATCCTGAAATACATCCGCTATTTTAAAATCTAAAATGCCACTTTGTCGAATCCCAAACAAATCACCCGGGCCGCGAAGTTTCAAATCTTCACTTGCTATGTAGAAACCATCATTGGATTTGTTCAAGATAGATAAACGTTCTTTTGTATCACTTGTTTTAGAGCCACTCATAAATATACAATACGACTGATGTTTACCTCGACCGACACGGCCACGAAGCTGATGAAGCTGCGCAAGCCCAAATCGTTCCGCATTTTCAATCATCATGACAGTGGCATTTGGAACATTAATGCCTACTTCAATAACGGTTGTCGATACAAGAACGTGAATTTCATTCTTTGCAAATCGTTCCATAATATTATCTTTTTCTGCTTGTTTCATTTTTCCATGTAGATAAGCTACTTTGATACTATCTCCCAATTCCTCCTGTAGCATTCTAGAGTAATCCGTAACATTTTCTGCCTCCAAAAATTCGCTCTCATCTACCATAGGACAGATAACATAAGCCTGTCTACCTTCTGCAATTTGTTTCTTGATAAAATTATACGCTGTTTTTCTGTAACCGGTATCAACAACACAATTCTTAATCGGCAATCGATTTGCCGGAAGCTCATCAATTACAGAAATATCCAAATCACCATATAGAATAATAGCCAAGGTTCTTGGAATCGGCGTTGCACTCATAACTAAAACATGTGGCTTTTGTCCTTTTTCTGCAAGCTTTTCTCGTTGTTTCACACCAAAACGGTGTTGTTCATCAGTTACCACCAAAGCCAAATTATGATACTGCACTTTATCTTGAATTAATGCATGAGTACCAACAATAACATGGGCTGCACCTGATGCAATTCTATCGTAGGCATCTTTTTTTTCCTTTGTTTTCATAGAACCGGTCAACAATTCTACTTGTAACGGAATCTGATATTGTTCAAACAACTCTGTGATAGACTCATAATGTTGCTTCGCAAGAACCTCTGTTGGCGCCATCATTGCACCCTGATACCCATTCACACCGGCCAAAACTAATCCTAATAATGCGATAATTGTTTTACCGGAACCTACATCTCCCTGTACCAGTCGTGACATCATACGTTCACCGCACATGTCATTTTGAATATCCAACCAAACTTTCTGTTGCGCATTTGTCAATTGATATGGAAGTCTTTCAATTAGCCGTTCTACCACATCTTTTTTCGGAAAAACAAATGTGTTTTTCGTTTTTTCATTTGTTTCTTTTAACTGACGCAATGCCAGTATAAAAACAAGAAATTCCTCAAACACAAGGCGTTCCCTGGCCTTAAAGAAAGCATCTTTCTCCATTGGAAAATGAATCTGCCTGATAGCAAAATTATATTCTGCCAAATGATGTTCCAAGCGTATACTTTCCGGCAAAAATTCTCTTTTTAAATCCAGATATTCCAGCGCCTGTTTCACAGCCTTCATCATCATATTGTTCGTCAACCCTGTTGTCAGTGGATAAATCGGCTGCATGGTATCTTCTTTTTCGTTATATTTTGCACTTGGATAGAAAATTTCCGGCTGTTCCAAACATAAAAATCCTCTGCGGTTCACCACTCGTCCACGAAGTGTGATTACTCCGCCCTTCCCTAATGTATTCTTCAAGAAAGGCATGCGAAACCACGTGGCTTTCATAACCCCGGTTAAATCCTTTACATGAATGGAAATAATCTGCAGATTTTTGCTATTACTCATCTGTACTTTCCCATAAATCGTTCCGGTTATGGTAACAACCTCACCCTCAGCCACATCCCCTATGTTTGTTGCTTTCTCATAAATATCATAATTTCTTGGATAAAAACGTATCAAATCGCCAATGGAATTTATATTTAATTTTTGAAACAATTTTTCCGATTTTTCGCCTACTCCCTTTAAGTCGCGAATTCTTGAATATTCATTCATAAACAGTTCCCCACATGATACAAAAGAGAGTTCGATACCGAACTCTCTTTAATTTCTCTTATTCTACAGCAATGACATAATAATAAATCGGCTGTCCACCCATATGTGTGTCAATATCAATATCAGGATATATCTCTTCCAACTCAGCTGTTAAATTCTCAGCATCTTCTTCTGAAACATCACTTCCATAATATATGCTAATCAATTCCGTCTCATCATCAACCAATTGCTCTATCATATCTTTAGTCGTTTCTGCTATTTCTGTTCCTACAGAGAGAATGCCGGAATCTCCGATACCCATAATATCATCTTTGTGTATCTCCTTGTCATCCAGACGTGTGTCACGAACAGCATATGTTACTTGTCCCGTTTTTACGGTTTTGATTGCATCTAACATTGCCTCTTCATTTTCTTCTGCTGACATATCCGGCACAAAGTTGATAATTGCGGTAATTCCTTGTGGTACGGTTTTTGTAGGAATCACAATTACTTCTCTGTCTTTCACCAAAGACTTGGCCTGGTTTGCTGCTAATGTGATATTTTTGTTATTTGGGAAAATGTAAATATGTTTTGCATTTACCTGGTCAATGGCATGCAACATATCATCGGTACTTGGATTCATCGTTTGACCACCTTCGATAATATAATCAACACCAAGTTCTTTAAAGATTTCATTCAAGCCTTCCCCAATAGAAACTGCGATAAAACCAAACTCTTTCTGCTCAGCCATTGCTTGCACTTTTTGTTCTTTCGCAACTTTTTCCGCATCACGAATCAGCTTTTCTTCATGTTCTTCGCGCATATTATCAATCTTCATACGTGTCAATTGTCCGTATGTCAGTGCTCTTTGAATAGCGAGTCCCGGATCATTCGTATGCACATGAATTTTCACCACTTCATCATCAGCCACACACACAATCGAATCGCCGATAGATTCCAAGAATGCCTTAAAATCCGTCTCATCTTTATCAGTGAACTCTTTTTCTGTCATGATAATAAATTCAGTACAATATCCAAATTTAATTTCTGCATTAGTATCTGCACTTACTTTAACGTTAACAGATGTGCTTGGCGCAATCGCACTATAATCAATTTCTTTTCCAAGAAATGCATCGTACGCACCCTTCAACACTTCTATCAATCCCTGTCCACCTGAGTCAACCACTCCGGCTTCTTTCAAAACAGGTAACATTTCCGGTGTCTGCGCCAATACATTTTCGGCATGTGCGATAACCTGTGGAATAAACTCTTCTAAATCATCCACTGATGCAGACAGCTCCAATGCCTTATCCGCAATTCCTCTTGCGACAGTTAAAATCGTACCTTCCTTCGGTTTCATAACTGCTTTATATGCAGTTTCTTTTGCCTTTTCACATGCTGTTGCCAAGGTCAAAACATCAATCTCTTTTGTGTCCCGAATAACTTTTGTAAACCCACGGAACAACTGAGATAAAATAACACCCGAATTACCACGGGCTCCACGAAGGGAACCTGAAGAAATCGCTTTTGCTAAGTTTTCCATATTCGGATTATCTAAGGCAGCCACCTCTTTTGCTGCTGCCATAATGGTCAATGACATATTTGTCCCCGTATCACCATCTGGTACAGGAAAAACATTTAATTCATTGATGAATTCTTTCTTTGCTTCTATATTTCCGGCGCCAGCCAAAAACATTTTCGAAAGCATTACTGCATTGATTGTTTTTGTTGCCACAACTAAGTCCTCCTTAATCAATCACTCTTACGCCTTCGACGTAAATGTTGATTTTATCCACTTCCATACCTGTGAATTCTTCCACTCTATATTTTACATTTTCAACCAGATTTTCACATACAGCCGAAATACTTACACCATATGAAACAATCACATGAAAATTAATTGTGATTTTATTATCATCAGAAATCTCCACCTGTATTCCATGTGTTAAGCTTTCCTTTTTTAATAATTTTACAAGTCCATCTTTCACGCTGACTGCAGCCATACCAACGATACCGAAACATTCTACTGCAACAGTACCTGCATATTTTGCAACCACATCCGGATCAATTGTAATGATTCCTAAATCTGTTGTCATACTTCCTTTCATATCTGTACCTCCAATTTCATAAAGGATTTCATACATTTACACGTACTTAACGTATTCATTATACTCTTTTTTCACCTGTTTTACAACACTTTTCATTTTTTTAATTTTATACTTGCATATTTAGTTCTTTTCTGATAGAATACTTGTGTTGTGAGTCTGATATAATTATTAATATCGTTAGGAGGTGCAATCATGGCTAAATGTGCTATTTGCGAAAAGGGTGCTCATTTCGGAAACAATGTAAGTCACTCTAATAGAAAAACACCAAAAATGTGGAAATCAAATGTGAAATCTGTAAAAGTTAAAACAGAAGGCGGAACAAAGAAAATGTACGTATGTACTTCATGTTTGAAATCTGGAAAAGTTGAAAGAGCTTAATTTTTAAAATTATGTATAATAAAAACGAGATGTTTGGAGTCATCTCGTTTTTTTATTTTGTTAAAATTAAACTCATATAAAATTAACAACAAAATAAATTGTAACCCAAAAGCAGGCATATAAAAATGATGAGTACTTCCACAAAGGTACTTGGTAACAACATGGCAAATACCATTCCTACTGCAACGAAAAAAATTGCAAACCCCATTACTCGTTTCATATATGCTTCCCCACTCTGCGGTCTTTATTATATCATATGCAAAAAGCCTGTCTCTATTACTCTTCAGCCGCACTGTTCAACATATCGTCAATATCTTTTTCTGTCATTTTATCCTCTTTTTTCTCTTTCACACGGTCAATCACATCCGGAACCATGTCAAGAAGCTTGGTAATGGTATCTTGATTTTTGATATTAACAAGTTTAGTTTTTCCATTCTGAATAACAAGAACTGCACTCGGCGTAATTTTACCGCCCAGACCTCCTGCTCCTTTTTCCTTGTTGTCACTATTAAATGCTCCCGCTCCAACGGCAAATGATACGTCAACTAAAGGTAAAATAATTGTATCACCAATGTGAATCGCATCTCCCACTACTGTTTTAGATGAAATAACACTATCCATCCCATGAAATAATGCTGATACTGTTGAATTAAATTTGTTTTCTGACATTCTGAACTCCTCCTATTTTTGTTCCTTCTTAGATTTTATATTGCTTAAAACACTTTTTACATTCTCATCAAAATACAGCCTGCAAATGACAAGGAGTAAATGTAACATATGCATCCTTCCTTTTGCAAAGACATCCACTTCTATTATTTTTCTGTCAAACTCCGGATATATTTCAAAGCATTCTCCATAAAACGGATACAACATACTAAGCACTGCCAATATCCGTCCGGTATCATACGGGTCTTCCATGCCAAAACGAATCAAACCTTTTACTTTTCTTGGCCTTATTTTTTTCAGATAATAAAGAATCTCTTTTCTAACCCGAATAGCAGCTTTGATGTTGGTCTCCTCTGTTATATAATCCTTTATTTTTTTTATATTATCACAAATCTTACGAATTGTACATTTCAACTTTTGAATCCATGTTTGTTTTTTTACATAATCTTCTTTTTCCGGCTCTCGCTTCGTCTCCGGTTTTGTTTTTGTATTGCACTGTTGCGGTGTCTCTGTTTCTGTCCTCTTTTTATCGACAGTCGTCACATTTTTCCCCGTTTTAACATGAGCTTTTTCTTGTTTTTGAACACGATCTTTCAGTTTTTTCCATGCAATTCTCGCGCGCCAATCCCAGACACCTTTTTGATATATGACATGGGCAGACAGGATGCGCAGACACCACGTAGCTCTAACTTCTACACGCAAATTTTTCACGCCTTCTGTTGTTTCTATTTTTGCACGATATCGTATCGGCACTAACAAAACAACCGTCGTAAGCAAAAGTACAAGCCCAAGGATGATCAAAAGTATTATCGCTATTATTTTCAGTATTAAAAATAGTATATGTAACATTTTAACACCTATACATTTCCTTCTTCATACTCTTTTTGTTTTTCCAAAATATACTGTCTGATATTTGTTCCACCGGTTTCATCATACACTTCCCCAGTAAGCTTTTCAACTAATTCTAACGCTTTTGAATAACTATTTGCAATACCCACAACAAACAGATTTTGTTTTTTTATTACTTTTTGTTTTAACAGAATCGAATGAAAAATTTCCAGATGATTAGCTTCATTTTGAGTTAAAACTATCAGATAAGTTCCCCATTGCAACTTATTGCGTTCCAATTCTTTCTTGACTTTCAGAAGCACGTCCCGTGATTCCTCATCCACATATAGTTTAAAATAAAATTTCATAATTTTCCTCATTTTTAGTAATATGCACTTAATATTTCCTTTACCACGCTTACAGCACTCATACCCGAATTGTCAGCACTTTCTACAACCACACTAATTGCAAGCTCCGGATTATCTAAATTTGTGAATCCCATAAACCAAGAATGTTCTTTTTCCTTATCACTGCTATACTCTGCAGTCCCGGTTTTCCCGGCAATACTAAACTTATCACTTTTCAAATTGCCCGCTGTTCCATTTTGAACCACAGCGGTCATATATCCTTTGAGAATGCTGGCCTCTTCAGATGTCATAAGCTCCGCATATTTCTTTGGCATATGTTTCTCTATTGCCTTTCCATCGCAGCTTTCAATGTGGTCAACTAAATATGGTTCCATCAAGATTCCGCCATTCCCGACTGCCGCTGCAATTAAGCACATATGATATGGACTCACCAAAGTTTCACCTTGCCCTATGGATGTCATCATAATTTCATATGACGGATCACCTTTTTCCAGACGGAATTTGCTTTGTGTACAAGAAAGTACACATGGAAGCTTAGAGTTAAACAGCAGTTCCTTTGCCGTTTTTTGAAATTTTGAAATATCTAAGCTTAACCCCAAATTAGAATAAGAGGTGTTGCATGAGTTTGCAAAAGACTGTTCCAAATCCTCCTCACCGTGTTTACGTTCTTTAGCACAGTGAATAATAGTTTCCTCATGCTCATATTCCCCTTCACACACATAATGATAGTCATTATAATCCGAATTTTCTCTGAGAAATTCTAAAGTTGTAACTAACTTGAACACAGAACCCGGCGCATAGGAACCTTGTGTAACACGATTCAGCAGAGCACCATCCGTTCCGGCTGTAATTGCCTCCCATTCTTGTGTTATGGTATTAGGATCAAAATCCGGTTTGGAGACCATTGCTAATATTTTTCCGGTCTCTACATCGATAATAACCACTGCTCCTTTATAATCCCCTAACGCTTCATAAGCAGCCGTCTGCAAAGTCATGTCAAGTGTGGTAAAGACATTATCGCCGGTATTTTTCTTCTCACTAAGTGCATTTACAAATTGTTGAATAAAATTAGCATTTGAAGAAAGCAAATGGAAGTTTTCTGCTGATTCTATTCCCGATTTACCTTTTGAATCAAAACCTATAACATGCGCAAACGTACGACCATATGGATATATTCTGGTTTCTGTTCCGTCATCTTCCACGTCTGTTTCAGCAAGAATATTCCCGGCATTATCAAGAATTTTTCCTCTTACAACACGATCTGACATAGAATCTAATCTGACATTATAAGGGCTGTTAATGAGATCCTTGCTTTTAATTACATTAAAATATACGAGATAAGCCATCATTGCCAAAAAAATCGCCACAAATATATAAGTAACTCCGGCCATCTCCTTATTTCTTGTTTTCTTCTTATTTTTTAAGGTCGATGATGGTCGGCTCTGTTGCTTTCGCTCTGGTTCCAGCTGCAGAGATATGATTTCTATTTCGTTGTCTGAGGTCTTTTTGCGCATTTTTCTGCTGTCTTTTTCTCTCAATATCTTGTTCCTCATCTTCTTTTAAAATATATAAACCTTGTATAATGGCAAACATAACAATGGTGCTGAAAACAGAACTTCCTCCGTAACTCACAAGAGGTAAGGTAACCCCTGTTGAAGGTATGAAGTTTATCACGCCACCGATGTTTAAAAAAGTCTGAAATATATAGCAGGTTCCTAAACCTAGTGCAACTAATTTATAAAAATGATTTCTCAGTTGCATTGCAATATTCAAAAACATGATATAACAGCTTAAGCAAATCAGAATGATACACAGTGCAAAAACAAGACCCATTTCTTCCGAAATTGCCGAGAAAATAAAATCTTCATCTGCTACCGGTATGGCATCTGCTTTTCCTTGGAACAGACCCGTTCCAAACCAGCTACCTGTTCCAATCGCAAACAAGGATTGTGCTACTTGGTAGCCACCACTATCATAAGATGTAAATGGATTTTGCCAAACACGAACCCGAACTCTAACATGTGAAAACAAATTGTATGCTACTACTGAAGCAACACTGCCTGCGCCTATTCCTGCCAACACATAAAACAACTGTCTTGTCGCTACATATAGCATTACCATATAAACGGCAAAAATAATCAAAGCGGCGCCCAAATCTTTTGAAATCACCAAAATCAACACGTGAATAACTGCCACAACAGTTGTGACAAATACATCCTTAAATTTTACAGAACGCGCAAAACTTGATGCAACAAAAAACACAAAAAGTATTTTTACAAATTCCGAAGGCTGTATCCCAAATCCTGCAATAGAAAATCCAAGCTTTGCTCCACCGGAAACTTGTCCCATCACAACTACAGCCGCAAGTAAGGCAATGCCGACAATTCCATAAAGAATTCGAAAATCTGCCAAGCTCTTACTTTTACGTATAACTACTGGAACAAGTAAACTCACAACCAATGCTGCTGCTGCAATAATACTTTGTTTTACGGCTTTGTCATATGAGAGTCGAGTAATCATAATAAAACCAATCGTTAAAAGTATACACATATTATTAATAATTAATCGTGAAGCTTTTGGATAGCATCTCTCATAAATCCAAATAATCGCGAATAGCAACAATACTTGTACAACATAAAAAATTAATATTTTATTTTCACCAATCTTAAAATACATGCCTGAAAATGCCATAAAATGAATAAGGAACATTGTACGACTCTGATATATCAGAATCCTTCTCTTTGCCTTTATATCATCATATCCAAACACCGCAAAACACTGATATGTGTAAATTGCAATCAGAATAATCATCATGTATTTCGCACATTCTACTATAATGTTAGCCAATTTTTCACCTACTTAATTCCGCGTTTAAAATGTCCTCTGGTAAACTCAAAATCCGGTTCTGTAGCATCTATGCCCTGATTAAACACTTCATCGTATAGTGCAAGAACTTTTCTCATGTCCTCTTGCTTTTCTATCGTAAAATGTAATCGAATTGCTTTTGGATGCAATTCCAAAATCTCATTTTTTTGATCTGTCAATACAATAGGAGTTGTATTATATATAATATTATAACAGTAATCACAATAATTTTTCACTGTGAATTTTTTGCCGTAGCGGTCATGAAGCACCTGCTGCTCTTTTTCCTTTGTACATCCTTTTGTAGACTTTGCGATACACTGTGCTGTAACCATCATCGGTGCATATCCATAGACAACCAATTCACTTTCTTCTAATCCAACATCGCTCAGTTCCCTAAAATTCAATTCCAAAGGCGCTGTGGTTGACTCAATTTTCTCATTCTTCCAGAATTGTTTTGCACAACTGTTAAATTGATACAAATGGAAATCCGTGACAATATTTTTCTTGTAGCCATGATCACGCAAGAACATATAGCTTTCAAAATTTCGAATTAATACTCCATCCCACTGTGCTGTTAATATAGATGCCTCATTTGTTTCATACTTACGAATGGAATTGCTTCTAAACACATGCGGCATCGCTAAATATATTTCTTTTTTCTTTCGATGAGTCAGGTCAATAATTTCGTAAATCTCTTTATTTTCCCAAATTTTGGTCATGGCATTACAATCAAAGTAAATTCGCCGAACTCTGTCATGCCTCATGGCTTCCTCCCATTGCATCAAATTCTCCACATATACATACAGTGGAATCGATGCCTTTGAAGTACTTGCACTTGTTTTTCGTATCACAGGTTCTCGTGTTGCCCTTCTGTAACGTCCTAATATTTGCTTTTCTAATTGCTCAAGAGCTGTTCTACGCAGTTCGTTTAATGCCTGCATAGGAATAAACAATTGACCATCCAACTCAATCTGCAATTCTTCAAATTCAAATTCTGTATTACCAGTCTTACGCAGTTGCTTTTCTATTCTTTCAACAGCCATAGGCTGATTAATTGCTGCTTGCGCGGTATCACCGGTCACTTCAACACATAAATCCTTATAAAACAAGGTTATTTTTGAAGGCTCTTTTGTGGAAATTGTTAGTTTCCCTTTTATGGTTTCTTTTATCCTCCGAGCAATAATGGATGTTCTGATATCTTCAATCAAACTTTCATTTCGTGTTCGATTTAAAATATCATTCTTAGCTATCGTCTGCTTTTTGTGGCTTGTCAATGTCAACTGTTTTCCTTTGCTGACATTACACGGAAATGTATAATTCTCCATATCTGTCGGAAGTTCGATTATGTCACCCTTGTGTATATCTACAAGTGCTTTTGCCGTTATATTTCGTCCACTTTGTTGAAGCACCTTCAATGCCGGCACACCTGCATGGTTCGGCCTGTCAATGGACAACATTTCTTTTCCGTTTTTTGTATAATAATATCCTCCGTGTGAGCCACCGCGATTATACAAATCCATAAGCATTTCTCTATCTTTTGGCTCAACATGAAATGCTTCTTTTCCATGTTTTAGGTATAAGTCCACATATTTGCGATACATTGCCGTGACAAGTGCCACATATTCCGGTTTTTTCATTCTTCCTTCAATTTTAAAGGAATAAATCCCAGACTCTACCAATGCCGGAATATACTCCAAGGTACAAATATCCTTCAGACTGAGTATATACCGATTTTCTTTATCATTATTCACACGATACGGCAATCTACATGGTTGTGCACATTGTCCTCTGTTGCCGCTTCTTCCACCAATCAAGCTACTATACAAACATTGTCCGGAATAACAATAACAAAGCGCGCCATGTACAAAACTCTCAATCTCAATATCAGTGTTCTTTGTTATTTCCTCAATTTCTGCCAGTTGCATCTCTCTTGCGGTCACAATACGCTCTACTCCCATAGAACTTAAAAACTTTGCACCAAGGAGATTTGTAACAGTCATTTGTGTACTTGCATGAATCGGCAAGTCAGGGAATTGTTCTTTGATGTATGTTAATACACCTACATCCTGTACAATTACCGCATCCAATCCTTGTTTATAGTACGGAAGCAAATAATGATATAGCTCATTGTTTAATTCCTGCTCTTTAAAAAGTGTATTAATTGTTAAATATATTTTTCTTCCATGCAGATGTACATAATCAATTGCTTGCAACAACTCTTCTTCTGTAAAATTGTTCGCATAAGCACGTGCGCCGAAACGGGTGCCTCCTACATAAACCGCATCTGCTCCTGCAACAATCGCAGCCTGTAAACATTCATATGACCCTGCCGGTGATAAAATTTCTACTCTTTTTTTCATCTTTGCTCCATTATCAAAATAGAATCTCGCATGCGAGATTCTATTTCAACTGATTTTCTGTTTCTAATTTTACAATTTGCATTTGTAACTGTTGATTTTCTTCTTTTAGACGTTCGATTTCTTGCTCCAGATTTTCGCAACGTATCTGCGTGGAAATCAACTCATGCTTCAAATCATACATTTCTTTATCTTTTTGTTGCACATCACTTTCCAAAACAGCACCCTGTTTCTTTGCTTTAAAATAATCATCTGCAATATTAAGAGCTAGGATTGTGCTCCTGGTTTCTGCACTCTGTCTTTGATACCCATCAATGTTGGTGCATTCTGCAATCTTATGATTCAAATAGGTTGATACGCGTTGCAAATATTCTTCGCTTTCAAATCCACTTAAGGTAAAAACCTTTCCACCAATTAGTACTTCAGTACAATTTTTTGAAGATGCCATGGAGAACCTCCTCATTTGTTATTAAATCTTTATACATTATATATGTTTTTATTCATTTTGGCAAGGTATTCCCAAATGTTCGTATGCGCGCATAGTGACTGTACGTCCCTTTGGTGTTCTCTGAATAAATCCATTTTTTAACAAATACGGTTCATACACATCCTCAATGGTTCCGGAATCCTCTCCTACAGCAGCTGCCAAGGTATCGAGCCCCACCGGTCCACCTTGAAATTTGTCTACAATAGTATACAAAAGATTTCTGTCATTATGGTCAAGCCCAAATTTATCAACATCCAAGAGGTCTAACGCATAATTTGCTACTGTTTCTGTAATAACACCTTTGTACTTCACCTGTGCAAAATCACGTACACGTTTCAATAAGCGATTTGCCAAACGCGGTGTCCCCCTTGATCGCCTAGCTATTTCAAGCGCTCCTCTTGATTCAATATCTACGCCAAGAACCTTTGCTGATCGGGCAATAATTGTCTGTAATTCTTCTTCCGTATAATATTCCAAACGATGTACAACTCCAAAACGGTCACGAAGAGGTGCTGTTAACATTCCTGCTCTGGTTGTTGCTCCGATCAAAGTGAACTTCGGGAGTTCCAAACGAATGGAACGTGCATTCGCGCCTTTGCCAATCATAATGTCAATAGCATAGTCTTCCATCGCCGGATAAAGAACCTCTTCCACTTGTCTCCTCAGACGATGAATTTCATCCACAAAAAGTACATCACCCTCCTGCAGACCATTTAAAATAGCTGCTATTTCTCCCGGCTTTTCAATTGCAGGCCCCGATGTTATTTTTAAATTAACACCCATTTCGTTTGCAATAATTCCGGCCAAAGTTGTTTTTCCAAGTCCGGGAGGTCCATAAAACAATACATGGTCCAACGATTCATTTCTTGTTTTTGCCGCTTCTATATAAATCTTCAGCGTTTCCTTTGCCTTTTCCTGCCCAATATAGTCTTCTAGGAATTGCGGACGCAAATGATTTTCTATCTTAAAATCTTCTTCCAAGTTTTCCGTTGTTATGATTCTCTTCTTCATCTCATTACCTGCCTAAATTAGAACATGATATGTTTCAATGCTTCCTTCAAAATTTCTTCTACTGTGATATCCTCATGTAACACTACTTTCTTAACCGCTTTTGTTGCTTCTGTACTGCCATACCCAAGTGCAACCAATGCCTGTATCGCTTCTGCCTGAACTTCATTAGATGTACCAACCGGAGAAACAATATGCACATCCTCTACTTCTCGATTCAAAACATCCTCAATATCCAATTTGTCCTTCAATTCAATAATCAATTTTTCTGCCGTCTTTTTTCCAATGCCAGGAGCCTTGGCAATGGTCTTGGCATCATTTGCCATGACAGCAAAACGCAAATCATCCGGTGACATCTGAGACAAAATACTCAATCCACCTTTTGGTCCAATTCCACTTACACCAATAAGTAGTTTAAAAACTTTCAAATCATCTCTAGTCAAAAAGCCATATAATTGAATTGCATCTTCCCGAACATTCATATAGGTATATAAACGAACCTCATCACCAATTGGCGGAAGGTAATTCATAGCTTGCAGAGGCATATATATACCGAATCCAACTCCATTTACATCAACAATCACTTTACCATCCTCTATTGCAACTAATTCACCTCTTACATACGATACCATAATACCCTCCAGCATTTTCTTTTCCAACTCATTGTAGCACACTGATTTCAGTTATGCAACCATATGTTCGATTTTTCTGTCGAGTACAAAAAAAGAGACCACATACCGTGATCTCTTCATCATTGTTATTCGTCTACTTCTTCCGTAACCGGTTCTTCTACTGTAACTTCTTCTACAACTTCTTCTGTTGCAACTTCTTCCGCCACAACCTCTTCAGAAACCGCTTCTTCAGCTACCTCTTCAGCTACTTCTTCAGCTACTTCTTCAGCTACTTCTTCAACTACAGGCTCCAACGCCTTCATACTTAAGCTGATTTTCTTTTCTTCTTCGTTGAACTCAACTACTTTCGCAGTAATTTCCTGTCCCACACTTAATACGTCTGCCGGTTTTTCAACATGTGCTCTTGAAATCTGAGAAACATGTAACAGTGCATCAACGCCTGGTGCCAATTCTACAAACGCACCAAACTCAGTCATTCTTGCAACTTTTCCGGTCACTTCGTTTCCTAATGCATAAAGTTCAGCCGCATTGACCCATGGATTTGTTTCTGGGAATTTCAAACTTAATGCAACCTTTGTTTCATTAATTTCCTTTACAAGAACCTGAATCTCTTCACCAACTTTAAATACTTTTTTCGGACTTTCCACTCTACCCCAAGACATCTCAGAAATATGTAACAAGCCATCAACGCCTCCCAAATCAACAAATGCGCCAAAATCAGTTACATTCTTTACTGTACCAGTAACAGTGTCTCCAACCTTAATTTTTTCAAATAAAGCTTTTTGTAACTCAACCTTTTCAGCAACCAAAAGCTGTCTTCTGTCACCAATCACTCTATTTCTCTTTGGATTAAATTCACTAATTACAAATTCAATCTCCTGACCTTGATATTTTGTAAGGTCTTTTTCATAAACATCCGAAACTAAGCTTGCAGGAATAAATACTCTTGCTTCCTCTACAACAACACTCAATCCTCCACCGAGAATCTGCGCTACTGTAGCTTTCAAAACTTCCTTGTTTTCAAAAGCTTCTCTTAATCTTTCGTTTCCTCTTTCTGCTGCCAATCTTTTATATGTTAACAGCACTTGACCTTCGCCATCGTTCACTTTCAAAACTTTAACGGACATCTTATCGCCAACAGAAACTAAGGTTGTCAAATCTACGTTTGAGTCATTAGTATACTCGCTACGTGTAATGATACCGTCAGCTTTGTAGCCTATATTTAAAACGATTTCGTCTGGTTTAACATCGATGACTGTACCGTCTACAACCTCTCCATTTCGTATTGTTTTGAATGAATCCTCTAACATTTGTTCAAAAGTTAATTCTGACATAATTTTGAACCTCCTCAATTATATTGCTAGGCGTCGAAGCGCCCGCTGTAATACCTAC
>JAZUCE010000120.1:0-1123 GCA_045638905.1 Faecalimonas sp. | reverse complement strand
ATGTGATACATCCTCAAGATTGCAGTTTTCAGGCATATACATCGGCGGATGTGCCCAATACCATGAATCGTATGTACCGTTGTCGGCATTTAGCATGTCATATCCTGCATCCTGCAAATATTTTGCAGCTTTTTCGGATTCTTCCATATTTCTGCCGACTTCCACATAATCTTCTCCGGGCATAGCACCCTCGCAGAACCCTTTCATTTTAGATTCAACGGAATAGCGAAGCGATACCGGGTAATCCTTACCACATTCTTTTTTGATTGCTTTTACAACCTCTGCAGCAAAACGATAACGATTTTCAAAACTTCCGCCATATTCATCGGTACGCTTATTGAAGAATTCTATTGCAAATTGGTCAAGAAGATAGCCTTCGTGTACTGCGTGAACTTCAACGCCATCCACACCTGCATCACGGCAAAGCTTTGCTGTTTTTGCAAAGGCTTCTATAATTTCGTGAATTTGTTCAACTGTCATTTCTGGGCAGATAATATCATGTGCCCATCTTGATGGCTGAGGACTTGGACTTGCAAGTTCGTGATTTGTATCTATTATAGGCTTTACAAGAGCACGGGTAAATTTATTTCTATGAAGTGGTGCAACAAGCTCTGTAATAGCCCAGCTTCTTCCCATGCCTGCTGTAAGCTGAATAAAAAGTTTAGCTCCTGTTTTATGAATTTCATCCATAAATTCTTTCAGTTCATCAAACATTTTAGGATTCTGCCAAAGCCATTTTCCGAAAAATGTATCACGAAGAGGTGCAATACCTGGAATAATAAGACCAACATTGTTGTTTGCTCGCTCTAAAAAAAGCTTGGCTGCTTCTTTGTCGAATCCACATCCGGTAAGTTCAAACCATCCAAAGAGTGAGGTTCCACCCATAGGACACATTACGATTCTGTTTTTAATTTCCACATTACCGATTTTCCACGGTGTAAACAGAGATTCATATTTTTCGTTCATTCTGTTCATAAAAGATTATCCTTTCAACATCTTACATTTTTATTATTTCAAAGTATCTTCTTTGCCATGATATACCACAAACTTGCAGAATAGAAACTCTAATACAAAATTTGAAAGCATCGTCACAATTAAGATAACAAAATCATTTATTCCATAA
>JAZUCE010000119.1:0-47321 GCA_045638905.1 Faecalimonas sp. | reverse complement strand
TGCGGAATACTTGGGGTAAATGGGCCTATTGGAAGTTTTGACATTCCTGAAATGTTATATTTGCCCGAAAGAATTGGTGCAGAATGTATATGGTTTAACGATGGATATATTAGTTATAATTTTCCTGTATCGCCTTTACAGCAAATACAAGCTACTGAGTTGTCTTTTTCGTTTGAGTTGTGTTCAGAAGCTCCTTATTACAACAACAAATGGCCAAGCGATATAACAATTTCCGTGAACAAGACAGAACTCCTGACATATACTTCACCTGGTGATTTTGGAGGTAGAAGAGGAAAATACACCCCCAACTTTTGGCCTATTACTTCGACCCAGTTTGGTCTTTTAAAAAAAGTAACCATTAACAAACAGGGGGTATATTTAGATGATGATTTAGTCAACAAAGACATTACTTTTGATACTCTGAATTTATTTGAAAGCAATTGCATAGAATTTACTCTAGCCATAAAGAAGGATGCCATCCACAAAGGCGGAATCAATTTGTTCGGAGCAAATTTTGGTGATTATCCTCAGCACATTATTTTGAGTATACGTCGGGTATGATTAAGCTCCTTGTCATTAACTAGATTCATTACTGCTGTATAATAAAAAATGAGATGGTCGCATACATTCATGCTTCCATCTCATTACCATTTATATACCTATTTCCCTGTCGAACCAAATCCACCAACACCACGAACTGTTTCGCTAAGTTCTTCAACTTCATCAAATTCCACACTCAAGAATGGTACCACTACCAACTGAGCCACTTTTTGTCCCGGTTTGATTTCACGTACAACATCACCATCATTATGAAGTGCCACCTTCACTTCTCCACGATAGTCTGCATCAACGACACCCACACAGTTAGCCGGTCTAAGTGATTCTTTCGATGCCAATCCGCTTCTTGCAAAAATTCCGCCAAAGTAGGCTTCTGGAATCTCCATTGCAAGACCTGTTGGAATCATAGCTGTTGTATGTGGTGCAATCTCCAATACTTCTTTTACATCTGCAAACAAATCATAGCCTGCCGCATATGCACTTCCTCTTTCCGGAAGGATTGCAGTTTCTGTTAATTTCTTAATATTAATCTTCATATAACACAACTTTCCCTTCTGTTAATGTTCTTTGAACGTCAATCACTCTCTGATTTGTACTGCCTACCCAATGTGTATTTTCGTCCTTTTTATCCACCTCAAACTCACCATCACACAGTACATCCAAGTATGGAATCGCTCGCATATGCTTCACTTCTTCCCATGTACCGCCCGTGTATAACCAAATGGTTTTGTTTGGATATCGTTCTCTGATTTCTTTTGCAAGTTCTGCCACATCATACGCGTTGTTGATATGTAATGGATCACCGCCACTAAAGGTAATTCCATGAATGTAATCTTTTTCTAATTCATCGAAAATCTCTTGCTTTGCCGCTTCATCAAACTCAAGTCCGCCATTCGGGTCCCAGGTAATCGGGTTGTGACATTCCTTACAGCAATGGGCGCAACCTGCAACCCATAGAACTACGCGCAGGCCAGCACCATTTAACATGTCATCTTTCGTAATATTATGATATCTCATTACATACTCTTCCTTTCCGCAATTTCAGCCATCTTGGCATCATTGAGTCGTGTATCACCTTTTACACGAGAGTATGACAAATATCCATTCATACGGTCAATCTTTGTCAAGTTCTTGCTTCCGCATTTTGGACATACATCCATAGACAACTCTTCATGACCGCAATCATCGCAATATGCAAGAGATAGGTTTACACCTTCATAGAAGCCCAAATCCATTGCACGACGTACTAGCGCCTTGATTGCCTCTTTGTTATAGTTAATTGGATATTTTACATACTGAATCTTTCCACCATTTGAAAGTTCCCAGAAACGTCCTTCCAAATCTTGTTTCTGAATCGGAGTAATATCTTCGGATACGTGACAGTGGAAACTGTTGCTTACATATTCTCTGTCAGATACATTTTCAATAATTCCATATTTTTTACGGAACTGTTGAACCTGTACACCGCACAAATTCTCCGCAGGTGTTCCGTAAATCGCATACAAGTGTCCATCCTCTTCCTTGAATTGATTTACTTTTTTGTTAATATATTCCAATACTTCCAGCGCAAACTGTCCGTCTTCTACCAACGACTTCTTGTTATGAAGCTGCTGGAGCTCGTTAAACGCCGTTATACCAAAGGATGCAGTTGCAGCCTTAAGAAGAGGCTTAATCTTGTCATATAAGCCTAATTTGCCGCCGTAGAAGCCACCTTCGCAGTATGCAAGTGGATTGGTAGACGCTTTAAGTTCACCCAAATAATCATAAGTTCTAATATGTAGCTGTCTGATTAATTCCAGATAGTAATCTAGCACTTCATAGAAGTCTTTGCCTTCCTGCTTTGCTTTTGCATAAATCATTGGAAGGTGGAGGCTGACTGCACCAATATTAAATCTGCCGACAAATACAGGTGTGTCATTTTCATCTGCCGGGTTCATACCACCTCTTTCATACCAAGGTGATAAAAATGCTCTACACGATGCTTTCACATCAGACTATATCATACACGTTAGGTCGTGTCCTCGCACTTCCCTATAGGCATTTCATCCTATAGGTACTCTACTCGGTTATTCACAACAGAAACCCTAATCAATCTGTTGTTATCCTTTCGATAGTCGTTTGACTTTTTTCGTCCTCTTCGCAATATCTAAACACTCCTTTTAATTATTGCGAAGTGACGAAACTTAGCACAGGATAACATTTCTGCTTCCCCTGTTAGCACATCACCTAACTGTCATTTCCTACAGTTCCTAATCGTGTGATGCACACCCTAGATTTCTAGGTTCACGAGGTTTTAGATGGGCAGTAGTGTAATTTATTTACCCATCGGACTAATTATCTTGCCGTACTGCTTGTACATACTTGCAACATATCCTTTTCCGGTCAAGCTTAGCCAGTCCGGATACATTGTCTTTCTGGAGCACTCAATACCTGCTTCAAATACATCCTCTAACTCTTTGCCCGGTCCATGTAAATTTTCATCATACAGGAAAACTATCTTAGGGAACAATACCGGTTTCTTGTGTCCCTCTTTACCCTGTCCGTTCATACGAACCTTTAACATGGAAATCGTAAGCAGTTTACCAAATCTTGAAGTGTTGGTTCCTGCTGTAACTGTGATGAACGGATAATCGCCTCGGCTTGAAGATACGGAGTTGAATTTATATTCCCAACCTTGGAATCCTTGTTCCATTTCCTTTGTTAAATCTGCTAATGCAACTTCTTCTGCTTTTTCATGCGATAGACCCAACTCCACATACTTGTCCACATGCTTCGCATAGGACTTTTCTGCGTATGGTTCCAAAATATCATCTACGCTTGGAACTGTGAATCCTCCATACTGCTGACTTGCAGCACTTAAGACGATGTCTCCGATAACGTCAAATGCAACATCCAATGTCTTCGGTTCATTGTACCAGAGATTTCCCATCTCAAATCCACCGCTAAGTACATTCTGAACATCAAACAGACAACAGTTCATCGTATCTCTTCTCGCTGACATATCATGGATGTAAATATATCCATCTCGAATTGCCTGAATCTCTTCTACCGTAAGGAAGAACTTTTTATATAATTCCTTGTTAAGTTCATTAAAGATAAGACTCCTCTTTGTGGAAACAAGTGCACTGTCCGTATTACTATTTTCCTTATCACCAATATACATAATGGACTGACTCTTCTTATATACCTCGTCCAACATCTGTACAAAATCCTGTTTGTAATTACGATAATCCTTATAACTCTTTGCAACAATTGGATTTACTTTTTCAAGGGCGCCTTCTACTACGTTGTGCATCTGTGCAATCTGAATCTCGGTAAGACCCATTTTCTTTACTTCTTCTTCTACAAATTTGCAGATGAAATCCAAGTCTTCCTGTGTAAACTTGATTAATGCACGGTATGCTGACTTATTAACCGCCACTACGACCTTTTGCACATTAAAATCTTCTTTTGTACCGTCTTTTTTTACTACTTTAATCATTATGCTATTCTCCTTTCTTTTTTCTCTATATTTTGTGTCTACCTCCATTTGAATCACTATATAATGTAGTCGTGTTCTATTAATATATCATTCTTACATATTCCCGTCAACAAGAATTCTTTAGAATAATGTACAAATTTTCATACAGTTTTTGGCACAAAAAAAGATTGCCGAAATTAGCAATCTTTTCTATACATTTATTCATCATCCTCAAGCACATAAGGTGTAGCCTGATATACATAATAATTAATCCAGTTTGTATAAAGATTATTCGCATGAGAACGCCATGTAAGAAGTGGCTTGTTCTCGCAATTACCATCCTTGTAATAATTCTTTGGCACATCAATTTCGAGACCTTTTCCCTTGTCCCTCATGTATTCATTATGCAAAGTTACACGATCATACTCCGGATGTCCCATCACAAAAATCTGTTTTCCATCCTCTGTCATACATAAGAATACACCAGCCTCGTCTGATTCTGCTAAAACTGTCATATTCGGTATGTTACGAATATCTTCAGCAGGTACAGTTGTATGACGGGAATGTGGCGCGAGGAAAACATCATCAAAGCCACGAAGAAGTGCAGTCTTTCTATTCTGTACATAATGTTCAAATACACCAAACATCTTTGCCGGAAGAGGACATTTGTCAACACCATAATGGTAATATATCCCGGCTTGCGCACCCCAACATAAATGCAAGGTCGATGTCACGTGGTTTTTCGTCCACTCCATAATTTCTTTTAATTCTTCCCAGTAATCCACCTCTTCAAAAGCCATCTGCTCTACCGGTGCACCTGTAATAATAAATCCATCAAACTTTTGTTTTTTAATATCCTTAAATGGAACATAGAATTTATTCAAATGGCTGGTTGATGTATTTTTCGATACGTGACTTGAAACATTAACAAAAACCACATCCACCTGCAATGGCGTATTTGAAAGCATACGAAGAATCTGAAGCTCCGTATCTTCTTTTAAAGGCATTAAATTTAACAAGCCTATTTTTAACGGTCGAATATCCTGCTCCATGGCACGGGATTCATCCATCACAAATATATTTTCCTGTTCAAGAATACCTCTTACAGGCAAATCATTCTGTACTCGAATCGGCATCTGTTTTCTCCTCTTCTTTCTGCTCCTCTATTTTTTCAGAAACAAATATGCCATTGTTATCCACATAATTAGTTTCTATGTATTTTTCTGTATCTATCGGCAGTTGTTTCTGCTCCAATCTCTCTTGAATGTACATCTTTACAACATAATAAAGCAAGGCAAATGTCGGAACTCCGATAATCATTCCGGCAAACCCAAACAATCCGCTAAATACAAGGATTGAGAAAATCACCCAAAAGGACGACAACCCCGTAGAGTCACCAAGAATCTTTGGCCCAATGACATTTCCATCCAATTGCTGTAACAATATAATAAATATAACAAAATACAAGCCTTGTAACGGGTCAACCAAAAAGATTAATATTGCACTTGGAATTCCACCAATAAACGGACCAAAAAACGGAATAATATTGGTAACTCCTACAATCACAGTAACAAGCAAAGCATACGGCATCCGAAGGATGCTAAGTACAACGAAGCAAATTGCTCCGATAATAGCTGAATCAATAATCTTTCCGATGATAAAGCCTGTAAAAATAGTATCTGCTTTTTTTGTAATATGCATAATGTTATTGGCATTTCTAGGTTTCAACATTGCATACAATAATTTTTTTCCCTGGCATGCAAATTTCTCTTTACTCAAAAGAACATAAAACGAAATAATCAATCCTACCAAAACATTTTTAAGCACATTTACAATGCTCATAACGCCAGATGTTACACCCGTGATAATATCGTTGGTTTTGACAAGCAAGTCGTTCTGCGCCCACGATACTAAATCTGTCTGTACCCAATTCTGAAGGGCCTCACTACTCTTTACTAAAATGGTATTAATAATATTGCCCACTGTAGTATCTTTTTTAATCATATCATTTACAAAAGCAACCCATTCTTTTAATTGTCCCGGGAGCGTCGCAACCAAATCACTAACACTTCTATATAATTCCGGGATAATCATATTAAACAATGCAACAATCACTGTAATGAAAACAACTAGTGCTACTATAATACCAAACACCCTTGAAGCACTTTGAATATGTTCTTCCTTTTTGACAATTTTTTTCACTGCCGGTCGAACAAATTTCTCTACCTTCTTTACAATTGGATTCATCAAAAAAGCAAATACAAGTCCATATATAATAGGACTGAGTGCGGAAAAAATCATCCCTATTATTGAAACAAGCGTATCAAAACGCAAAAAGACAAAATATGTAATAATCCCCAGCAAAATCACTAGAAATGCAGAAAGTCCTTGTTTTGCATAACCACGCAGCTTCGATGGTTGATCTTGAATAAATTTCGGATCCTTTTTTAAATAACTCATTTTATCATCCCTTCTAAGAACATATAACACATTATACCTCTTATCCCGAAGTATAGTCAATACAAAAGCGGTATAGTCTTCACCATACCGCTTGTGACTAATTTCCTTTTTTAAAGGTTGCGCACTCTGTCTCTTCTGTACGTTGTGCATCAGACCCCACTACACTAATCTTACCTGCATAACACTTTTTCTGTTCATTGTATTTGCATTCTTGTGCTTGACATACAATATCACTGGTTGCAGATGCATATTTTGCATCATTACTATACTGGTCACCCTTACGCTCCATAAAGCTTCCACAGCTTGTTTGCTCTGAAATTTGCGCCGAATTTCCAACAACCTCAATAGAATCCAATTCACAATAATTTTCTTTATTGTGCACGCAAGTCACAACTCCACATTTTAATTCTGGCATAGCCATACCTCCTTCACTTATAATAAGCAATGTTAGTATGACCTTCTTATAGAATTAATATGCATAGTTCATTTTATTTACCACAACATTTTTTATATTTTTTCCCACTTCCGCATGGACATGGGTCGTTTCTTCCGATTTTCTTTTCCTTACGAACAGTACCGGAATTTTTTTGTTCCTTGTACAATTCTTTTCTCTTTTCTTCTGTAAAAATAGCATCCCACTGTGGTAATTCATATAACCAGTCTGCTTTTGCATCTACCATATTTTTGTATAATTTCTCTTTGTCAAAAGCAAGACTTACAACAGTGTCTTCTTCCATTTCCTCAATCGGATTTGGTTCTTTTAAGCTGTCATTAATACCATCCAGGAACCCTGTCATGGTGAATACTTCTATTCCGTATTTCTCAGCAAGCTCTTTCACCGTACCTTTTACTTCCTCATCCGGTGCTGCCAATAACTGTTCATAAATTCCTTTTTCAATTTCAAAATATGTTCCCCAAAACTTTTGTACTGTTTGTTGGTCCATATCTTGCGAATAAGCTGTATCACGCCATGTCTGTAATAATCCCATTCTTCTATCTCCTTTGTAATGAATAATTTTCAATCTGTTTTTGTATCATAACATTACCATCAAATTTGGTCAATAGCTTTCTTTCACTTGACATGACACATAAAAAACGCCTATACTAATACTATTGTTATAAGGAGTGATTATTTATGGAACATTTAACTATACCTGACGGCTATTGTTCTCCTCTTACAATTAGAGAGACAGAGGTTGCCATTAAAGAAATCAAAGACCATTTTGAGAGAGCACTTGCAAAATCATTACATTTAACTCGCGTATCTGCACCGCTTTTTGTAAAACCCGAGTCCGGACTAAACGATAATTTAAATGGTGTAGAAAGACCAGTTTCTTTTGGCATCAAAGAACAGAATGATAATCCTGTGGAAATTGTACATTCACTTGCCAAGTGGAAACGTTATGCTTTGAAGCGTTATGGCTTTCATTCAGGCGAAGGACTCTATACAGATATGAACGCCATTCGTCGTGACGAGGATACAGATAACATTCATTCTATTTATGTTGACCAATGGGATTGGGAGAAAGTTATTTCCAAAGAAGAACGTAATATGGAAACCTTGCAGTATACTGTACGCAAGGTTTATGCTGCCCTGAAAGAAACAGAAGAATACATATCAAGAAGGTATAACTATATTGAACCTGTTCTTCCGGATGAAATTTTCTTTGTTACATCCCAAGAGTTGGAAGACATGTATCCGACCCTCACAGCAAAAGAAAGAGAATATACTATTGCTAAAGACAAAGGCGCCGTATTCATTGCACAAATCGGAAAATATTTGGCTTCAGGTGAAAAACATGACGGTCGTGCTCCGGATTATGATGATTGGGAATTAAATGGGGATATCATTGTATACTATCCTGTTTTGGATATTGCATTGGAATTGTCTTCCATGGGCATCCGTGTGGATGAAGAATCATTAAAGAGACAATTAGATTTAGCCGGCTGTCCGGAACGTGCCGAATTAGATTTCCAACGTGCACTATTAAACCACGAACTTCCTTATACCATCGGTGGCGGACTTGGCCAATCACGTATCTGTATGTTTTGCTTAAGGAAGGCGCACATAGGTGAAGTACAATCTTCTACTTGGCCAGAACACATTATCAAACACGCAAGTGAAAACGGAATTCAATTATTGTAATTATTTTCTATACAAACAATCAAGATAAAAAGAGGTTAGAGTTTGTTTTCAAGTAAAAAAGGTTCAAGACATACTTGTCTTGAACCTTTCACATATACTTGATTAGTTTGTATAGTTATCAAAGTATCCTTGAACTAATACTACCGGTGTTCCTTTGTCACCTGAACCACTGGTAAGGTCACACAACGAACCAATAAGGTCAGTCAATTGTCTAGGTGTCGTTCCCTGAGATGCCATATCACCAACCAAGTTATCATTTTTTTCTTTGATACGTTTTGAAATAGCTTCTTTCAGCGCTTCACCGCTCAAATCTGCGAAATCATTGTCTGCAAGATATTTGAGCTTTAATTCATTCGGAGTTCCGATAAGTCCTGATGTGTAAGCCGGTGAAACAACCGGGTCAGCAAGTTCCCAAATCTTTCCTTGTGGATCTTTGAATGCACCATCTCCATATACCATAACTTCTACATGCTTTCCTGTTCTGTCAAGAATTTGTTTTTGAATGTCCTCAACCAATTCGAAGCATTCGTTAGGGAATAACTTAATTGTATCTTCCGTCGCCTTATTTGAACCTAGAAGACCGTATTTTGCATTGTAGCCACTTCCGTTTATTGGACCTGTTAAGATATCATCCAATCCACAAACTCTCTCAGCTCCTGCCTCTTTTAAAATACGTTTTGTTCTTGCACGTGTGTGAATATCACAATTTAACACATTCTTAGTATAGTTAAGAATTACTCTTGGATTGTTTGCAAAAATAATTTCCACTTCTGCACCGGCTTCTCTGATAATATTTCCATAATATTCAACGTAATCAACACCGGTAAACTCGTGCTTATTCTCGCCGAATAATTCTCTGTATTTATCTAATGTCAAAACATCACTATATGGATTAATTCCGGCATCATCCAATTTATCTAATGATACAAGCTGATTACCAACTTCATCACTTGGATATCCAAGCATTAAGACAACCTTTTTTGCACCCATTGCAATACCTTTTAAACAAATTGCAAATCTGTTTCTTGATAAAATAGGGGTGATAACACCAATTGTTTCTCCGCCTAATTTGGTTCTAACATCCTCGGCAATTGCTTCAACCGATGCATAGTTTCCTTGCGCTCTCGCAACAATTGATTCCGTAGCAGCAATAACATCTCTGTCTCGAAGTTCAAATCCTTCACTTTCAGCAGCTGCTAATACACTTTCAACAACAATATCTGCAAGATTGTCATTTTCTCTAATAATTGGACATCTAATACCTCTTGAAATGGTTCCAACTCTTCTTTCCATTGTGTTCGTCTCCCATCTATAATAGTTTTGATTTAAATCACGGAATTGATTATACTACACTTTGTTTTAGATGTAAAATATTTTTTACATTAATGGTGCAATTAATCTTAGTACTCTTCCGCTCAGTTTTTCATACCATTTGCGCCGCTTAACATCTTCTTTTGTTATTTTTTGGCACTTCTTCAAGGTCTCCTGAAAATCTCTCTCAACATCCCACACAACCGGATTATTATAGATAAATGCACCGCATTCAAAATGATGATACAGGCTGCGGTAATCCAGGTTAATTGTTCCAACTGTTGCGGTATCATTATCTGACACAAATACCTTTGCATGAACAAATCCTGGTGTAAATTCATAAATCTGAACACCTGCTTTCATCAAGCGCTCATAATATGTTCTTGCAACTGCAAATGCATACCATTTATCCGGTATATGAGGCATGATAATAATAACTTCTATATTACATTGCGCAACATACTCTAAAGCAGATAGCATATCGTCATCAATAATCAAATACGGCGTCATGATATGGACATATTTTTTCGCATGATTCAATATGTGCAAATAAACCTGTTCGCCCACATTTTGACTGTCAAATGGGCTGTCTGCGTACGGAAGAACAAAACCAAGTTCCCGCTTCATCTCATTGGTCTTGCGCGTTAAGTATCTCTCATAGGATTCCTCACGATTCTCTGTAATATTCCACATTTCCAAAAACATGATAGTAAAACTCTGTACTGCTTCGCCTTCCAGCATAATTGCCGTATCTTTCCAGTAACCAAAACGCTCTTTAACATTGATATATTCATCTGCCAGATTAATACCGCCGGTAAATGCCACCTTGCCGTCTACTACACATATTTTTCGATGGTCTCTATTGTTCTGATAAGATGTCAACAGTGGTCTGACTTTATTGAATTGCTTACATTTAATTCCTGCTTTTCGAAGTTCTTTATCGTAGTCTGCAGGAAGCATGGACAAGCTGCACATACCGTCATATAAAAAACGTACATCCACGCCTTCCCAAACCTTCTCTTTCAGAATATCCAAGATTTCATTCCACATGACACCTTTTTCAACAATGAAATACTCCATAAAGATAAAGGATTCTGCTTTTTTCAGTTGTATTTTTAATTCTTCAAATTTATCCTCCCCTGAGACAAAGTATCTCACAGCAGTATTTTTATATACCGGAAAGGAAATTTTATTTGTCATGTAGGTTGCCAAATTGGCATTAGCAGGCTTGGAAACACGAAGTTCGTCCAACACAGTTTTACTTTGCATCATATACGGTTTTGTACGCCTATTTAAGGTCGCTAATCTTTTTTTCAACGATGCAGTACCCACCTGCATCTTCATAAATCCATAAAAGGCCGTTCCAAGAATCGGCGTAACCATAATCAAAAGCATCCATGTAATTTTAAATGACGAATTTCCCTTACTATTTATAATACGAATAACCACAATTACACTAAGTATTAAAAATCCCGCCTGAATATATGTCGCATAATCTTGCATATATGTCACAGTAGCCGACAGTGCTACAATCTGCAAAAGCACCAATGATGCCAAGATAAAAACACGACTGAATATCAGATTCAAAATTCCTTTTTTGGCTTTTTTGACAGGCTGTATTTTTTTCATATCCATGTCAATCACTTCTTTCATTCTCTTTTTATTAAATATATTTAAGTTTATCATACCCCTTTATTTTTGTCATTAAAAGTATTATAATAATTCAAAAGGAGGTTGTTTATATGTGGAAAAAAATAGGAAAGTTCTTACTTGCCGTTATCGGAATCGCCATCTCTGCTTTTACAATATTCACCCTGTATAAAAACAAAAAGAAAAACGAGGATGAAGACGAAGAATTCTCTGATATCTTCGAAGAAGAGGATTACGATTTAGACGAAAGTTTATAAAAGTACAAAGGACAAAGTCAAATGTGACTTTGTCCTATTTTCTTGTTCTCAACATACTATGAAATTTTAAAAGAACTCTTTAAAGAAACTATACGGTTAAACACTAATGCATCCGGTTTCGAATCCTTTGCATCTACACAGAAATATCCATTTCTCACAAACTGGAAACTGTCATATGCCTGTACTCCATCAAAACTTGGTTCCAAGTAACATTCTTTCAAAACCGTTAATGAGTTCGGGTTCAAGTTCAAGGACCCATCCTCTTTGTTATATACACCCTTTTCTTCATCTACAATATTTTCATAAAGACGAACTTCTGCTTTTGTTGCGTATGGAGCCGGTACCCAGTGAATAGTACCTTTTACCTTACGTCCTGTGAATCCTGTTCCACATTTTGTTTCCGGATCATAGGTACAGTGAATTTCTGTCACCTTACCGTTCTCGTCTTTTACATAACTTTCACATTTCACAAAATATGCATGCATAAGACGTACTTCGTTGCCAGGGAACAATCTAAAATATTTCTTAGGTGGTTCTTCCATAAAGTCTTCTCGGTCAATATAAAGTTCTCTGCAGAACGGAACTTTTCTTGAACCCAACTCTTCATTTTCCAAGTTGTTTGCAACATCAAGGTATTCAACTTGTCCTTCCGGATAATTGTCGATAATCAACTTAATCGGGTCAAGCACTGCCATCATACGTGTTTTTTTGAGCTTCAAGTCCTCGCGGATACAGTACTCAAGCATCGCATAGTCCACTGAACTATTGCTTTTTGATACACCACACAATTCCACAAACATTTTTAATGATTCCGGTGTGAATCCACGTCTTCTAAGCGCTGCAATAGAGACAAGTCTTGGGTCATCCCATCCGTCTACAATACCTTCTTCCACAAGTTTCTTAATATATCTCTTACCGGTTACAACGTTTGTAAGGTATAATTTTGCAAACTCAATCTGTCTTGGTGCCGGGTCAAATTCACATTCTCTTACCACCCAGTCATAAAGCGGTCTATGGTCTTCAAATTCTAATGTACAGATAGAATGTGTAATTTTTTCCACTGCATCTTCAATTGGATGCGCAAAATCGTACATTGGATAAATGCACCATTGGTCACCTGTGTTATGATGGGTCATGTGAGCCACACGATAAATAATCGGGTCACGCATGTTGATATTAGGCGATGCCATATCAATCTTTGCGCGAAGCACTTTCTCTCCATCTTCATATTTGCCATCACGCATTTCTTCAAATAATGCCAAGTTTTCTTCTACAGAACGGTCACGATATGGACTGTTCTTTCCCGGTTCTGTAAGTGTTCCTCTGTACTCACGGATTTCCTCCGGTGAAAGGTCACATACATAAGCCTTTCCTTTTTTAATCAATTTGACAGCGCATTCATACATAATTCCAAAATAATCAGATGCAAAGAATAAGTTGTCCTTCCAATCGGCTCCAAGCCATTTGATATCCTCTTTGATAGATTCTACAAACTCAATCTTTTCCTTTGTTGGATTCGTATCATCAAATCGCATATGAAACTTACCGTTGTATTTTTGCGCCAAGCCATAATTTAATAAAATAGACTTTGCATGTCCAATATGAAGATATCCGTTCGGTTCCGGCGGAAATCTTGTGCATACGGTATCATACACGCCTTCTCTTAAATCTTTATCAATCTCTTGTTCTATAAAATTTTTTGAAACTACTTCCTTTTCCATGGTAGTCCTCCTCAAGTCATTTCCATTATCTTGTTATTTTAGCACAAATATACAAGTTCTGTAAACAACTTATCGTTTTTTGTTTCTAATTATAACACAAAAAGAGACACCAAAGTTATAACTCTGGTGCCTGTTTAATCTCCTTAATCAATGCGGTGATAATTTCCGTGTCTTCTTCTAACTCCTCTGCGATCACTTCTATTGATTTTTGTTTAGCCAGTTTTTTCTGTATTTGCATAATCAATCGTGACTTATCACCTTCTGCTCTTCCTTCTGCTCTTCCTTCCGCTAGACCTTCTTCTCTTGCTTCTTCCTCTAACGCCTTCATGTGCATCTTCTTATCGTATGTGGTCAAAAACATGTCTACTACCTCCGCACGATGTTTTCTCAATACATCTTCCAAAATCCCTTTTTCAATACATTCATTTATCGCACAAGCAATCGCTTCCTTTTGATTTAATCCACACTTTTGGTTATCTCTGACGCAAGATACAAAATACGAATAATCATGTAGTCTTTTGCAACTGTTCAACAATTCTTGATTATGACCATAATTAATGTTAATGTACTTCGCAACACATTCTACAGCCGGTATTTCGTCTTTCTTATCAAAAGAATCTGATAATCTCATTTCAAAAATCTCCGGCATTTCCTTCTCTCCATTATAAAAAACAATAAACCTAGGAAATGGCAAATGAATCCGTTTCTTTTGATGACGATTTAACTTATGCGTTTCAATATAACTCTCATACAATCTTGCAAAATACAAAAATCCACGTAATGGTATATTCTCATCTAAAGTGCTTTGATGTTCATATAGATTCATCTCATTGACAATAATAAACGACAAATCATTTTTCATTCCTATGTAGATTACATCTTCCATGGTTGTGATTATCAAATCATCTGGATTCGTATAATTACTCTGATTGATTGCATTATACAATTGTAATAATTCCGTCCTATCCCGAAAAACATAGCGGAATAAAATATCCTTGTATTTTCGTTTTACAAAAATACGCTTCACTGTTGCTAATACTTCTTGTAGTTTCATGTAGTTTCCTCCTTTGTTTTGACGCAGGAGATTATTATCCGCATTCTAAATCTACATAAAATCTCTCTGCTTTTGTTATTTGGTATTTAGCATTGAGATTTCTTTAGATGTCTTGATGACAAGATAATAGATGTGAAAATTCACTATGAATTATAGAAATATTAATGCATAGATGTATTGTAGCACAGTCGCAGGAGGAATGCAATGTTTCGGCTTAAATTTTCCTTTTATACGAATATGCAAATCCTAATGATTTAATATGTAAAAGATTATTCTTAAGTGCGCCTGTCTGATCTCTGAATTCTACTAACCGTTGTAACAAGAACAGCCGTTCCAAGCAAAAAATGGAACGGCTGTTTCTTATTCTTCATATTTAATTAAGCTGATGGCGGGACTTGAACCCGTGACCTCCGCCTTACCAAGGCGACGCGCTACCGACTGCGCCACATCAGCACACTGTCTTCGACAGTACTTTTACATACTACTATATGTACCGCCGAAAGTCAAATGTTTATTCTAAAATAATACGCATTTTTTGCCTAATTCTTTGTAATGCATTATCAATAGACTTTGGACTCTTATCTAACAATTCCGCAATAGTACGATAATCTTCGCCTTGTAAATGTAAGTGCAACACTCTTCTTTCCATGTCACTGAGCCGCTGATTCAATTCACTTACAAGCATAAGCATACGCTCTTTGTCCAAGAACAATTCTTCAGGATTGTTATTTGTTTCCGTTTCCAACTGTTCAATGAGCGGAGAACGTTTATCTTCTGATTCAGCACTTTTAATATCGTACAAGGAAATATACGAGTTTAAAGGCATATGTTTTTGTCTTTGGGAAAGTTTAATAGCTGTATACATCTGTCTTGAAATGCACAATTCTGCAAAGCTGTAAAATGACACTTCTTGATTGATGTCATAGTCTCTTATTGCCTTAAAAAGTCCAATCATACCTTCCTGTATCAAGTCATCATTTTCCCCACCCAGCAAATACATTGCTTTGGCTGCACGAATCACCACATATTTATACTTACTGATAATGTAATCCATGATGGCAGTTTCACCTTCTCGCAATTTGTGAATCAACTGCTCATCCGGCATATTTTCATACTTACTCATATTACTTCAAACGTTGTCTAACGATTTCATATGCGAGCACACCCGCCGCAACAGATGCATTCAATGAATCGATATCACCTTTCATTGGAATCGATGCAATAAAGTCACATTTTTCTTTTACCAGACGACTGACACCTTCTCCTTCATTGCCAATTACAAGTCCAATTGGTCCTGTAAGATTTAAACGGTACATAGACTCTCCACCCATATCAGCGCAGACAAACCACAATCCTCTTTCCTTCATCTCTTCCATGGTCTTTGCGAGATTTGTCACCTTTGCAACCGGAGTATAGTTCAGCGCTCCTGCGGATGTTTTCGCCACGGTAGCAGTAAGCCCTACTGCACGATGCTTTGGAATTATGACACCATGTGCTCCTGCCAAATTCGCTGTACGGATAATGGCACCAAGATTATGTGGATCCTCAATATTGTCCAACAGGATAATAAACGGGTCCTCTCCCTTCTTCTCGGCCAAAGCAAAGATATCTTCCACCTCAGAATATTCATATGCCGCCGCAAAAGCAATCACTCCCTGATGCTTCCTTGTCTCAGACAACTGGTCTAGTCTTTCTTTGGAAACAAATTTCAAGATGGTATCATGCTTTTTGGCTTCTCTTATGATGGTTCGAATCGGTCCGTCCTGACATCCGTCCAACACAAAGAGCTTGTCAACCGGTTTTCCCGAACGTAAAGCTTCTATTACTGCATTTCGCCCTTCTATTACTAAATTCTGTACTTTAATTTCTTCACTCATAAATCCCTCCACGTAGCAATTATTGTGCATCCGCCTTGCTGCCATCCAGGCTATCCAAACCAATTTTCACTAATTCTAACAATCGCTTGTAATCCTTCTTTAAATACAAGTATCCCAAAAGTGCCTCAAATCCTGTTGCACGACGATAATCTGTAATCGACTGGTTCTTCGCAGGTGAAACTGACTTCGCATTTCTTCCTCGTTTATAGACTGCGTGTTCTTCTTCCGTCAAATGCTCTTGCATGGTTCTCATCATCAATGATTGCGTGGATGCCTGAACCAACTTACTTGTTTCCTGGTGAAGCTTATTCACCTGTTTATTGCCTTCATTTATGACTAAACTCTTAATTACTAAGTCGTAAATACAATCTCCTATATACGCTAATGTAAGAGGTGAATACTCTCTGATATCCACCTCTTCCATCTGAAATAATTCATTCATATAGGAAACAAAATCAAATTCTACGCTTTTCTCCATTTTACTCCTTCACGAGTATCCTCTAAAATAATACCCTTTTCCAACAGTTCATTGCGGATTTCATCTGCTCTTTGGAAATTCTTTGCTTTTCTTGCTGCCTGACGTTCTTCAATCAATTTTTCGATATCTTCAGCAAGTAGTTCTTCTTCCTTCTCCACAATCAGACCAAGGACATCTGTCAACTTCACAATTAAGCCAAGTAAGCTTTCCAAGTATTCTTTTGAACTTTCTCCGTTTGCTGTTGTATTAGCATATTTGACAAGTTCGAATACAGAAGAAATTGCATCTGCCGTGTTAAAGTCATCTTCCATAGCTTTTTCAAATCCTGTAACAAACTCATTTGTTTTATCAAATGCAGCCTTTTCTTCCTCCGTCACGGCCTCCACTGCAGTCGCTCCAAGTAAATGTTTCAAATTAGCAACTGCGGTAATAATACGTTCCAAACCATTCTTCGATGCTTCCATTAAATCTGCGCTAAAGTTCAATGGACTTCTGTAATGTGCACTTAACATAAAGAAACGAAGCACTTGTAAATCATATTGTTCGCTGATTTCACGAACGGTAAAGAAGTTGCCAAGTGATTTTGACATCTTGCGATTATCAATATTCAAAAATGCATTGTGCATCCAGTATTTGGAGAATTCTTTTCCATTTGCAGCTTCACTTTGAGCAATCTCATTTTCATGATGTGGGAACACAAGGTCTTCACCACCTGCATGAATATCAATTTGGTCACCCAAATATTTTTTTGACATTACAGAACACTCAATATGCCATCCTGGTCTACCGTCACTCCATGGTGATTCCCATGCCGGTTCCCCTTCTTTTTTCGGCTTCCACAGTACAAAATCCAGCGAATCTTCTTTTTCATCCTCTCCGGTCACCAAAAGAGAACGTCCGCCTGATTGTAAGTCATCTAAATTCTTATGAGACAATTTACCATACTCATCAAATCTTCTTGTACGGAAATAGACCGTACCGTTCTTTTCATAAGCATAGCCGTCTGCTATCAGTTTTCCAATCATCTCTACCATGCCATCAATTTCTTCCGTTGCAAGAGGATGAGTGGTTGCCGGTTTTACATTCATCCCAGCCATATCCTTTTTACATTCTGCAATAAATCTCTTTGCAATTTCATCAGCTGTCACGCCTTCTTCAATGGCTTTTTTGATAATCTTATCGTCAACATCTGTGAAATTCGAAACAAAGTTAACATCGTATCCCTTATATTCAAAATAACGTCTTACTGTATCAAATACAATCATTGGTCTTGCATTTCCAATATGAATGAAATTGTATACGGTAGGACCGCAGACATACATTTTTACCTTACCTTCCTCAATTGGAATAAAATCTTCTTTTGTCTTTGATAATGTATTAAATATCTTCATATGCTCCTCCTTTTCCTATCCTTAAATCGTATTCAAAATACCACATTTTGTCAACCTTTATACGACTTCATTTAAAAAAACTTTTGCTTTCTTTAAATCCATAGTTAGCTCCGGATGCAAAACCTTTGCCATAATGGCAGGTTTAGACTCCCCACTCTCACATCCGTAACATAAAATGCTCTGCACTTCATTATGGGTCAGACAATAAATCACATGTTGCAAATCTGTTTTGTCATAACAGAGTGGTTCCCGCATTTCAATGGCATCCGTATTTGTATAACAAAATACTCCTGTTATTTTTCCATGACGCTTCGTCAACAAAACTTCACCGTTTTCACTTTTTTGTTCGGCAAGCATTCGCTGATAATATTTCGCATCTCGCCATGTGGTCACATCATATTGCCGAAGATACTCATTTGCAAAATCTGCCATTTCCCGGCAGTCACTTTCCTTTGCAGACACAACCTCCAATTCGTCATCATCGCATGGTTTTCCGCATATTTTTTTAACTCTTTGCTCGTAAATATATGCAAATCCAAACGGCGTGTAGATAGCCTCTGATGCAGGCATAAGGAAAGTAAACGGTTCTTTCCTTTCACTCATAATCTGCAAGACATGATTCAGTAATTGTCTCATTAGGCCTTTGCCACGATACTGTTCAACGGTTGCAACTGCAACAATATAATGTGTTTGATATCGCCGGTCTGCAATTCGCATTTCGTATGGGTTCAGATGAATCATGGACACAATCTGTCCCTGGTCCTCTATCACATATATTTCATTATTGCTTGCTATTTCAGAATAGTAATAATCCAAAAATTCCGATGAATCTTCCGGAAATATTTCTTCCCATAATCTTCTTGTTTTTTGATGTTCTTCGATAGCAAGTTTTCTAGGCTTCATGTTTTCTACATCCTTCACAGCCCGAACACTCATCATCACTATCTGCAACTGCATAACTAACTAAATTTGTAATCTTCTCAATCGCACAAATCGCCTGTGATGAAATTCCTTCCCCGGTTCCCGTAAAGCCCAATCCTTCTTCTGTGGTTGCCTTCACGTTTACTTGGTCTAATTCAAGTCCCAGCGTATCCGCAATGTTTTTTCTCATCTCTTGAATGTATGGTGCCATCTTCGGACGCTGTGCAATAATAGTCGCATCAATATTTTCAATCACATACATATGCTGATCCAAAAGTTTCCCCACATGCTCCAGCAACTTAATGCTTGAAATTCCTTTATACTGCGGGTCCGTGTCCGGAAAATGTTTTCCAATATCACCGAGCGCAGCAGCACCAACAAGTGCATCCATAATTGCATGTACCAAAACATCCGCATCCGAATGGCCTAGTAATCCCTTTTCATATGGAATTGTCACACCACCAAGAATAAGTTCTCTGTTTTCTACTAATTTATGGACATCGTATCCTAAACCTACTCGCATAGTTTACCTCTTCCTTCTTCTATATAATGTATTAGTATAACACACTTTTCTCTTTGATAAAATATCCAATTGAAAGACCGTGTAATAATCAAAAACCCCGTTCTATGAACGAGGTTTTTCTAAGTAGCGGGAACTGGATTCGAACCAGCGACACTACGGGTATGAACCGTATGCTCTAGCCAACTGAGCTATCCCGCCATATTTAATTAACACGACATAGTATCTTGTCGCTAAATGGGACCAACAGGGCTCGAACCTGTGACCCCCTGCTTGTAAGGCAGGTGCTCTCCCAGCTGAGCTATGATCCCAAGTAATAGCGGGCTGTTTCCGCAACCCGCTTTGCTAGTATACTATCATTTGCGACAACTTGTCAACAGTTTTTTTGATATTTTTTTATTTTATTTAATTAAATTTGTTCTGCCAAAACTTGTTCTGCTTTTGCAATCGCATCCGGAATTCCTGCCGGATTCTTTCCACCCGCCTGAGCCATGTTCGGACGACCACCGCCGCCACCGCCTACAAGACCTGCGATTCCTTTAATTAAGTTTCCAGCATGTGCGCCTTTTGCCATAGCTTCATCTGTAGCCATTGCAATCAAATTTACTTTATCACCTGCGTTGGATGCGATTACAATCACACCTTCACCAAGTTTATCCTTCAACTGGTCGCCCAAGTCACGAAGTCCGTTCATGTCAACGCCTTCTACTGCGGTTGCAAGAAGTTTTACACCTTTTACTTCTTTCACTTGATCCATTACATCGCCAAGTGCTTCTTTTGCAGCTTTGCTCTTCATGGATTCAATTTCACTTTGCAATGCTTTGATTTCAGCAAGCATATGTTCAATCTTATCAGTCAAGTTTGCCGGTGTTGTTTTTGCAGCCTTTGCAGCTTCAGCTAAAGTCTTTTCAATATCTTTGTAGTATGCAAATACAGCATCCCCGGTAAGCGCTTCAATACGACGTACGCCTGCAGCTACGCCACCTTCTGAAACAATCTTAAATGTAACAATGTTTCCAGTGTTTGCCACGTGTGTACCACCGCATAATTCTTTTGAGAAATCACCCATTGAAACCACACGAACATCTTCTTCATATTTTTCACCAAAGAGTGCCATTGCACCGGTTGCCTTTGCTTCTTCAATGTTCATGATTTGTGTTACAACCGGATTATTTGCAGCGATTTCGCTGTTTACAATCTCTTCGACCTTAGAAATCTCTTCTGCTGTCATTGCTGAGAAATGTGCAAAGTCAAAACGGAGTCTGTCAGGTGTCACTAAAGAACCTTTTTGTTCTACATGTGTACCAAGTACCATCTTAAGTGCTTTTTGAAGCAAGTGGGTTGCACTGTGGTTACCACATGTATTTGCTCTTTCTCTTGCAGCTACTTCCAGAGTAACCACATCACCAACTTTAAACATACCTTTTGTTACTTTACCAACATGTCCAACTTTTCCACCCAATAATTTTATGGTATCCGTTACAACAAATTCTGCATCAGCAAGCTTAATTACACCTGTGTCGCCTTGTTGTCCACCCATCGTTGCATAGAATGGTGTCTCATCTACAAAAATGGTTGCATTTTCACCTTCTGTGACTGCTTCCACAAGTTCTGTTTCTGTTGTAAGTACGCTAATCTTAGAATCATGTACTAATTTGTCATAACCAACAAATACGCTGGTAACAGCCGCATCAATTTCATCATATACAGTTGCATCAGCACCCATGTAGTTTGTAACTTTACGAGCAGTACGAGCTTTCACTCTCTGCTCTTCCATAGCTGCCTTGAAACCTTCTTCATCAATTGTATATCCCGCTTCTTCCAAGATTTCCTTTGTTAAATCCAATGGAAATCCGTATGTGTCATACAATTTAAATGCATCTGCTCCTGAAAGTGCAGTTTTTCCTGCGCTTTTTAGTTCATCTTGCATAGATGCCAAAATGCTAAGACCTTGGTCGATTGTTTTATTAAATTTATCTTCTTCTTGTGTTAATACTTTGAAGATAAATTCTTTCTTTTCATCTAATTCCGGATAACCATCTTTGGAGCCTTCGATTACTGTTTCACTTAACTTCGCCAAGAACTTACCATCGATTCCAAGAAGACGTCCATGACGTGCTGCACGACGAATCAAACGACGAAGTACATATCCACGTCCTTCATTGGTTGGCATAATACCATCAGAAATCATAAATGTAGCTGAACGGATATGGTCTGTAATCAAACGGATGGATACGTCTTTGTTTTCGTCAGTCTTGTAAACTACATTAGCAAATTCACAAACCTTATCACGAAGCGCACGAATGGTATCAACATCGAAAATAGAATCCACGTCCTGAACTACTGATGCAAGTCTTTCCAGACCCATACCTGTATCAATGTTCTTTTGCTCTAATTCTGTATAGTTTCCTTTGCCATCATTATCAAACTGTGTAAATACGTTGTTCCACACTTCCATGTAACGGTCACAGTCACAACCTACTGTACAGTCCGGTTTGCCACAGCCGTATTTTTCCCCACGGTCATAATAAATCTCTGAACATGGACCACATGGACCCGAACCGTGTTCCCAGAAGTTATCTGCTTTACCGAATTTAAAAATTCTTTCCGGAGCAATACCCATCTCTTTATTCCAGATGTCAAATGCCTCTTGGTCATCTACATATACAGATGGATACAATCTGTCCGGATCCAAGCCTACTACTTCTGTTAAAAACTCCCATGACCATGCAATGGCTTCTCTTTTGAAATAATCTCCAAAAGAAAAGTTACCAAGCATTTCAAAAAATGTACCGTGACGAGCTGTTTTACCAACATTTTCAATGTCACCTGTACGGATACATTTCTGGCAGGTTGTCACACGTTTTCTTGGTGGAATCTCTGCACCTGTAAAGTATGGTTTTAATGGTGCCATACCAGAGTTAATTAATAATAAACTGTTATCATTATGTGGAACTAGCGAAAAACTCTTCATGGCAAGATGATCCTTGCTTTCAAAGAAATCTAAAAACATTTTTCGAAGTTCGTTTACTCCATATTGTTTCATTTTATTCATCATCCTTTTCGTCTTTTTTCTTGCGTAAGTATTTTCCGAGCAGAATACCTCCAAAGGCAACTGCCGCAATAACAATCATTTTAAACAAAGTTTGAATCAATGTTGCTATAAATGTCATAAATACCTCCATTATTTTGTGGATTAAAATCTATCAAACACCACTATAACACACTTTTTATTTCAATTCAATTTCTTCTAATTCTTTTGGTGGTAATGGTTTGGTAGAATTTTTCACAAAATCTGCCAATGCTTTCTGTGCCTTTGCAATTGGAATGTTCGTTCCTGCACCGGCAACACATCCACCAGGACATCCCATACCTTCAATGAGGCATCCGTTTTTCTTACCTGCCTTTGCCAGTGTTAAAATTTTCTTACACTCTGCAAGACCTTCCGCATGCTCAATCTTCACTTCTGTTCCCGGGTAGTATTCATTGATACATCTTTCAATTGCACTTGCAACTCCTCCTGCAACTGCATAACCACGTCCGGCACCTGTTGCATTATGGAAGGAAGATTCTGCTTCAAATTTTGACAAATCAATATCTTTTGCATCAAACATACCTTGTAATTCTTCAAATGTAATTACAAAATCCACGTCGCTTCGCACGGTACGTCGTGAAGCCTCCAATTTCTTAGAAGCACAAGGTCCGATAAACACTACCTTCGCATTCGGATGCTCCTGTTTGATAGTTCTCGCGGTGGCAACCATCGGTGTCAACTCTTGAGAAACCTTGTCTGCCAAGTCCGGAAAATATTTTTTTGCCAGCACAGACCAGGCCGGACAACAAGATGTTAATAAAAATGGTAATTCTCCTGTTACAACCTTTTCTACATAGTGATGTGCCTCTGCAATGGCACCTATATCCGCACCAAGTGCTGTCTCGTATACTTCTGAAAACCCAAGTTCCTGCAATGCAGCCTTAATATTTCTCGGCGTAATATTCGGTCCAAATTGTCCAACAAATGCAGGTGCAATTTCAGCAATAATTTCATGTCCCTCTTTCAAGGCACGACACAATTGAAATACCTGAGATTTATCTGAAATGGCGCCAAACGGGCAGCTTACCATACATTGCCCACAAGATACGCATTTATCATTATCAATGTAGGCACGTCCCATTTTATCTGATTTAATTGCTCCAACGCCACATGCCTTCTGACATGGTCTCTCCTTTTTTGAAATCGCATCGTACGGACAAATTGCTTTACACTTTCCGCACTTAATACATTTGCTTTGGTCTATATATGATTTGTTTTTTACAATTGTAATGGCACCAACCGGGCAAACCTGTCTACAAGGATGCGCAACACAGCCTTTGCACATATCACTTACTTCATAACCCTTTTCCTCACATGCATTACATGCTGATGGAATTACCTGCATAAGAGGTGGCTCATAATATTTCTCGGAAATATTACTTTCTTCGATTCCTGCAGTTAAATGCACCATCCTGTCTTCCGGACGTAACGACATTCCCATTGCCAGTCTCACACGTTCTCTTACGATTTCACGTGACTGGTATATACTTTCACGATATAATTCTGTATCTTCGTTTACTATTTTATACGGCACCTCTTCAATATCGTTATTCATACTTTGCGAAGTGGAATTGAACGCAATTCTAGCCACTTCCTCAAAGACCCGTCTGCGCACTTTCGTAATCGGTGTCTCTATTCCTCTCATTTACCTTCTCCTTAGTTTTTCTCAAATAAACCTTGCGCATAATATACGCTCTGCATTGCATCCTTTCCATAAAAATCTGCATCTATCATATCCGCATATTCTTGGTTCAAGACTGCACCGCCAACCATTACTTTACACGTTGGAAGCTGTTTTCGCAATAGTTTTATTGTTTTTTCCATACTAATAACAGTTGTTGTCATCAATGCACTTAAACCAACTAGCTTTACGTTCTCTTTTTTCGCAATTTCTACAATGGTTTCCGGTGGTACATCCTTGCCTAAATCAAGCACTCGGAAGTTATAATTCTCCAGCAATACTTTCACAATATTTTTACCAATATCGTGAATATCTCCCTTTACTGTGGCAAGAATAATTTTCTCCTTTTCAATCTCACCCGAGACCTCTGTAGCCAAAACATCTTTCAATACTTCAAAAGCTTGTTTTGCAGCTTCCGCACTCATCAAAAGCTGTGGCAAAAACACCGTTCCACTTTCAAATCCTTTGCCTACCAAGTCCAAGGCCGGTATTAGATGTTTCTGAATGATATCTAAGGGCCTTTCTTCTTTTAGTAGCGCACTTGCAAGCAATGCTGCTTCATCTTTAAGCCCCTTTTCAATCGCGACTTTTAAAGTTAATTCTGTATTACTTGCAGTGGTTATTTTCATCTCTTGCTTTTGACCACAATTTTCAATATATGCTTGACAGTTTTCATCATGACCCATCAGCGCACAATATGAATAGTATGCCTGCATCATTGCCTCCGAAGATGGATTGATAATACCTGCTGACAAACCATTGTGCATTGCCATGGTATAGAAATTAGAATTAATAATTGCACGATTCGGTAGTCCAAAGGAAACATTAGAAACACCAAGCACTGTCTGTACGCCGAAAATTTCACGCACTTTTTTCAACGCATCTAAGGTTACTTTCGCACCATTCGGTTCAGAGCTAATTGTCATTGTAAGCACATCTATTACGATATCTTTTTTATCTATTCCATATTTCTTTGCTTCTTCTATAATTTTACCTGCAATTGCAACGCGGCCTTCAGTAGTCTCCGGAATACCGTTTTCGTCCAAGGTTAAACCGACAACCACGCCACCGTATTTTTGAATCAGTGGGAAAATAGCATCCATTGATTCTTGTTTACCGCTCACTGAATTGACCATCGGTTTCCCGTTGTATATACGCATTGCTTCTTCCAAAGCTTTTGCATTCACAGTATCGATTTGAAGTGGCAAATTAACGATGCTTTGAATCTCTGTCACAACTTCTTTTATCATAGATACTTCATCAATATCCGGAAGTCCAACATTCACATCCAAAATATGTGCGCCTTTATCCTGCTGCTGTATAGCTTCTCTTAAAACATAATCCAAATCATGCTCTTTTAATGCCTGCTTGAATTTACTCTTTCCTGTCGGATTGATTCGCTCTCCAATTATAATTGGAGTCTGTCCAATCTCAACCGTTTTTCCATAGGAAGATACCAATGTTCTTGTTTTATAGCTCGGCTTTACAATTTCCATACCTTTACAGGCAGCAACCATTGCCCGAATATGCTCCGGAGTTGTTCCGCAGCAACCGCCAACTACACATGCTCCGTTTTTTACAATTTCACAAAGTGCCTTTGCAAATTGTTCCGGAGTAACATCATAATAAGTATTTCCATCTTTTTGTTTTGGCAATCCCGCATTAGGTTTGACGATAATCGGTAGCGATGTATAGCTTTGAATCTCTTTTAAAATCGGTAACATTTGCTCCGGACCCATTCCGCAATTAATTCCAAGTGCATCTACACGCAACCCTTCCAACAACGCAACAACAGAAGGTACATCCCCACCCGTTAACAGTTTTCCCCTCTCATCAAAAATAACGGTTGCCGTTACCGGTAAATTGGTATTTTCCTTTGCAGCCAACACTGCCGCCTTCAGCTCATAAGTATCACTCATGGTTTCAATGTGAATCATCTGAGCACCGGCCTTTTCACCATATATTGCAACTTCTTTGAACGCCTCATACGCATCATCAAAGGACAAATCACCCATCGGCTTTAATAATTTCCCGGTTGGTCCCATATCCAGTGCAACCACCACGTTCTCGGAAACACTTTTCACATTTTCAACCGCCGCCTCTACTACTTGTTGCAAAGTATAAGGTGTATCATGATACTTCACACGGTTGGCGCCAAAGGTATTCGTAAGCAGAATATGACTTCCTGCATCATAATAAGCCCGATGAATTCCCTGTATAATGTCCTTTTTCTCTATATTCCAGTTTTCCGGCAGTTCCCCCGGAAGCAGTCCTTCTTTTTGAAGTAAGGTTCCCATTCCACCGTCGAAAAACAAAAGTTCTTTTCCTAATTTACTAAGCATATTTCTAGCTCCTTCTGTATGTACAGTCTGTTTTCGAACATTCCTCACACCCGTTTTGATGGCAGTGCATTTCCTTATAGCTAATTCCAATCACAGCCGTTACCGATTTTGTAGGCGTAAGCATATAACTCTCCGTCATTGTTAGTCCAATCTTCTTTGATGACTCCAGCATGGCAAGCAAATCCTTCTGATGAAAAATAGAAAAATCTCCATAACCGGGACTAAACCTCGGTCTGAGATATTTTCCTTCCATGCGCAGTTGTTCCCTGATTTGACTCTGCCATTCATCACAATATTCTTCTAAAACAACTGCCGCACAAGCTTGCATAATCACTGCTTTTGACATATCCACCAGTTGATATTTGCGAATTTGACGGTCAATTTCAACACCCAAAGTTGCCCCAAAGATAATAACTTCGTGACAATCATTTAAATTCATCCGTAAATTTCTGCTGCATATCTCCACATTCTCGATTCCAAGCCTGTTCTCACCTTTCACAGAAAGTTTAAAAGTGCGATAGATGGATTTCTTTTCTGCAAGATTATCCAGTTCCCTAAAAGAGTCTTTAATATCTTGCAGAATTTTCTCATCTACCGCACACTTCCCATATCCCAAATATCGAACAGCTTCTCTTGTCCGTATATCCATAGTTCTTCCTCTTACTTTACAATCTCTGACAAGTTTGACATAATCGCCGCAGCAACCTCCGGCTTATTCATGGAATACACATGAATATTGTGAATACCATTTGCAATCAAATCGATTATCTGGTCCGTGGCATATGCAATTCCTGCCTGTTGCATTGCTTTTGGGTTATCTCCAAATTTGTCTACTATTGCACGGAATCTTGTTGGCAGAGCAGCCCCTGACAGCTGACAACTTCGTGCGATTTGCTTTCCATTTGTAACAGGCATAATACCCGGCAATACAGGTACAGTAATGCCTTTTTCACGAATACGGTATAAGAAATTATAAAATACCGAATTGTCAAAAAACATTTGACTTGTCAGAAAATCCACACCGCACTCTACCTTTTGTTTCAAATTTAGAATATCCTCTTCTTTATGTTCACTCTCCACATGACCTTCCGGATAGCATGCTGCACCGATACAGAAATCGCCTTGTGCTTTGATATCCTCAATCAGTTCATATGCATATCGATACTGGTTGGGAATCGGAAATGCGCTATCCTGTGGAATATCGCCGCGAAGCGCGAGAATATTCTGAATACCAGCCTCTTTCATTTCTTTAATCCTTTGTTGTACCTCTTCTCTTGTAGACGATACACAAGTCAGGTGCGCAATGCTGTCTACACCCAAATCATTTTGAATATGAGACGCAATTTTTACTGTATTCTTGCTTGTTCCACCACCCGCACCATAGGTCACACTTAAAAATGAAGGTGCAAGTTTTGAAATCTCATCTACTGCCATAAGCACGCTTTCAAACTTTGCATCTGTCTTCGGTGGAAACACCTCAAACGAAATGTGTACTTTGTTTTCTAATAGCTTTTCTTTTATCTTCATGTTGCTCCTAATAAAGCAGCCCCCTTCTTCAGGAGGCCTGCTCTTAAATATACCTATATAAATCTTCGTATCGTTTCGCAGATGTTTTCCATGAAAAATCTTTTGTCATAGCACGTTCTACGATTTTATTCCAATCACGTTTTTTGTCATAATAAATATGTTCGGCATAACGTACAGTATTCATCATTTCATGTGCATTATAATTTGAAAAGCTAAATCCTGTTCCTGTTTTTTCAAACTCGTTATACGCCTCTACTGTATCTTTAAGCCCACCGGTTTCGCGAACGATTGGCAAAGTTCCAAATCTCAAGCTCATTAATTGACTCAATCCGCATGGTTCAAACAATGATGGCATCAAAAACGCATCACATGAGCCATAGATTTTATGAGACATTGCTTCGGAATAATAAATATTGGCCGAAACCTTATTTGGATACTTCCATGCGAAATGACGAAATGCGTTCTCATAACGTTCATCTCCTGTTCCAAGAACAACAAATTGTACATCGTCCTGACACAGTTCATCCATCACATATTCAACCAAATCAAAGCCTTTCTGGTCCGTAAGTCTTGATACAATACCTATCATCATCTTCTTAGGATCTTTGTCCAATCCCAATTCTTCCTGAAGGGCAAGTTTATTTTTTACCTTTTGCTTTCTAAACGTTTCCACAGAATAATTATATGGTAAGAATGGGTCTGTCTCCGGATTATATTCGTCATAATCAATACCATTGACAATCCCTGACAAGCAATTGCTTCTTGCATTCATAAGACCATCTAAACGTTCCCCATAGAATGGCATCTTAATTTCCTCTGCATAGGTATCACTTACTGTAGTAACTCTATCAGCATAGACGATTCCGCCTTTTAAAAGATTAGCATCATGATATGCTTCCAGCTTGTCCGGTGCAAAATAGTAATCCGGTAGTCCAACAATATTGCGAACATCCTTTGTTCCCCACACACCTTGGAATTTCAAATTGTGAATGGTCATCACAGTTTTAATACCCTGATAGTATTCCCCTGCAAATCGGAAATGGTCCAGATAAACAGGAACCAAACCGGTCTGCCAGTCATGGCAGTGAATCACATCTGGTCGAAATCCTATAACAGGAAGAATGCTTAACACTGCTTTCGAGAAAAATCCAAATCGTTCAATATCCCATATTCCATCACTGGTATATGGTCTGTCTCCGTTAAAATATTCTTCATTATCGATAAAATAAAATTTAATTCCATCTAATTCTAATTGAAAAATTCCAACATAGCGTTCTTTCCAATTATAACCCATATAAAAATGAGTCATATATTCTAATTTATCTTTCCACGGTTGTTTCATGCATGCATATTTAGGCAAAACAACTCGAACATCAAATTCTTTATTATCAAAATTTTTTGGCAAAGAACCAACCACATCAGCCAAGCCTCCTGTTTTAATAAAAGGAACACACTCTGATGCAGCAAATAAAATTTTTTTCATATATCATTTCCTCCATTTTAATGCAAGACTTCACTCCCTTCCATTATACTCATTGATAAATCAATGGTCAAGTTTTTATCATGCTTTACGCTCAAGTCTTATGGTATCAGCCATTAATGCAATAAATTCTGAATTTGTAGGCTTTCCTTTTCCATAACTGACAGTATATGCGAACATCTTATCTAACATATCTACCTTTCCCCGACTCCATGCTACTTCTATTGCATGGCGAATAGCGCGTTCCACACGACTAGAGGTTGTACGATGTTTCTTTGCAACCTCTGGATACATAATCTTGGTAATTGCGTTTAAAACATCCATGTCTTCTACCGCCATCATAATTGCATCGCGGAGATAATGATAGCCCTTAATATGTGCCGGTATTCCTATTTCATGAATCATATTTGTCACTTTTGTCTCCAGATTCTCTTCAGGTGCATTTTCTATATTTACAGTAAGGTTGATTGGTTTTCGTTTTTCTTTATGTACTTCACTTTGTATGTATTTAATCTGTCGTAAAACCGTTTCATTTTGAAAAGGTTTCAAAATATAGTAACTTGCTCCTTTCCGAAATGCATCTTCTGTAATTTTTTCTTGTCCAACTGCTGTGATAATAATAAATTGTGGTAATTTTTTGAGATTCCTGTCTTTTGCAACCTCGTCCATCACACTCAATCCGTCCATTTTCGGCATAATCAAATCTAATAAGACAACATCCGGTTGCTTATTTTTGATGAGTTGACACATGTCCTCACCATTATTTGCCACTCCGACAAGATGTAATTCCTCATCGCCTTTAACTATTTCCCCTAAAATCTCCAAAATCCGTTCATTATCATCACCAATTGCAACATTCAAATGCGCCATCCATTCCTCCTTGTCATTTCCTTACATTTTCCACCTCATTTTTCCATTATAAAACTGACAAAGAAAAAGGTGCAAGAAAATGTATCACCTTTATTTCGACACATTTCTTTGCACCTCAACAAATTTTTACAAAAAATGTGAACTCAGTGATGTTGATTACTTTATTAGCGAAAATGATTGTACCCTGAGATTTGCTTCTTATCCAAAGAAAATAGTTTTATTGTAAATATCATATCCCGGTTGCCAAAGGTATTCCATTTCTGTCACATTGGAATAGATACTTTGATTTTCCGCCCCATTTTCACGTTGCATCTCTTGACATTTTTGCCATCACTGTGTTAAGTGGTTTATAAAGCACCAACATAATCACAAAATTAGCAACTCCATGTATCAAATCAAATGGTATGCCTGCCACCCAATATGCAAATGCACCATAGATTCCACTAGTAAAAACATACGGAATCGCACATAGAGCTCCAAATGACAAACCAAACAAACCGGAAAACATGCTCCACTCCCATGCACCCTTCATTTTACGAAGCAACAATGTAACAACTGCTAATAATGGCCAAGCATATAGATACATGATCCACCACAAATGAATGCCATACACTGCCCCTTCAATCAGGATAAATACAGGGATTATGTAAAAGATTCGTTTTCCAAAATAAAGCGTAAACATAATAATCCAAAAGCTGGTCAATTCCACGTTTGGAATGTGTGCCAAGGCAAATTTACACACCTCAATAATTGCAACCATAAGTGCCATGAGGGTGATATCTTTAATTGTCAGTCTTAAATTATTCTGCTTTTGTGTAAACAATTTCAAATACATCTCCATCCTCTACCGGTTGCTGTGAAATACCATAATTGCAGTACTCGCCATTCACATTGAAACTCCAATATGCACCATCCACATTATAGATAGCCTGTTCTCCATTCACACTGTTAACAGACAAACCATATGGACCCTCTTCAGCCTCGTAAGTAAAACCATCTTCCTTCAACTCATCCATAGCCTGTTCCAGGAACTCTACATCAGTCTTCAATTCGTATTTGACAGACTCTCCTTGTGAATCTACCACCTCAATGGTAATTGACTTGCTTCCTTCTACCGGTTTTTCACGAAAATTTGTCCAAATAAGTGTCATCGCAACAATAAGGACAACTAGAATTCCCGAACCCAGTATTACTTTTTTCTTGTTCATTTTGTTTTCTCCTTTTCTTTTGGTATTTTGAATCATAAGCAAACAAAAAGACCTTTTGCCATAACATCAGCAAAAGGCCGTAACACCAAAAGAAAATCGAGTTTCTCTTTCATGTACTAACCAATTACTCGTGGTCTTCCAGTACCATAACAGGCAGGTCTTCTGACTTCGTAATCAACGCTTTATTCCGTCTTCCCGGTATTACCAGTGACATATTGGAATAAAACTACTACGTTACAGCGACGAGTTCGTGCAGGACTTACACCTGCTTCCCTTTTCACCGAATGAAGAATGCTCTTATTCGACACCTACTATGTTCTTATTTACTTTGATTTACGTGTAGTATAACACTAGCTATGGTTTTATGCAACAGTCATTTTATCCACAATCTCTCCCAATTGTTCGCAAAGATTTTTGGCCGTTTTAATATCAGAAGATTTCAGTGCAGATTCTATTCTCATCTCCAATTCTTTTTTCTTCTGTTCCAATTCCAAATACTCTTTATCAAAATGATTTTCATAAATCATCTTTCTAAACGAACGAATGCGCATTTTACGGATGGATTTGTCATCCACATATAGAATATAATCCGCACAGTTCACAATATTATAAAAATCGTGAGAAACCATAAGCACGGCGCCCTTATATTCTGCAATCGCCTTTTCAAGCGCAACCTGAGAATAAGTATCTAAGTGACTTGTTGGCTCATCCAAAAGAAGCAAATTTGCATCACTCTGGCATATCTTTTCTACCTGCAGAAGGTTTTGCTCTCCTCCGGACAGATTGCTTTCTGCTTCTGCATCTTCTTCATAAACCTGAGATAGAAATCCAACTTTCACACTATCTGCTATCGTAATAGATGAGTGATTGTTTTTATACACATCACGCAATAAAGTAGTCTTTCCGGTTCCATTTGCACCGACAATGGCTACCTTCTCATTTCCATGAAGTTCAAAGCATACATCTGACAACAACAATTCATCAAATGCAACCTCATAGCCCCACACACTTAAAACAACTTGTTCCGGGTCAGATTCTACTTGCGGCAAATGAATTTCCGGTCGAAGAATATCAACAAATGGCTCCTTTATCTGTCTGGCACGCAATCTTGCAAGATGTGTTTCTCTTGCATGAAGAGTTCGACCTAGCGCTGCAATGCTTGCATTGGTTGCTGCCGTTCGCATACGGTTTACAATCTCTTCATTTCGAGCAATCTCATCCCGATCTTTTTTTGCCAGCTCCTGTAACTCTATCTTCTTTTGCAATAATGCATAGTTATATTCAATATAGCTACCGTCAAACTCCTGAATGTCTGTGTTCTCCAAATGTAAAATCTTATCAAAACAGTGATTCAGTAAATAGCGGTTATGTGTGATTACCAAAAGTGTACCCTGATAAGAATTTATCAATTCACATAAACCGTTCAAATTTTCAAAGTCCAAAAACACGTCCGGTTCATCCATAATTAGAAGATTCGGCTTTTTCAACATTTCCTTCATTACCTGCAGAAGCTTATACTCTCCACCACTTAATTGAGATAATAAGGTGTTTTCAAGTTTACTCATTCCTGCAGTTTTCAGTTGCTTGCGAATATTACTTTCATAAGCATCACCGTCCATAGCTTGAAACTCATCTAATAGGCTTTGATAAACTTCAAACAGCGCTTCCATATCTTCACTTGTTGCCATTTCAGCACACACTTTTGCTGTTGCTTCTTGATTATTTATAAAAAGTTCGCTCAGAAATTCAAACACCGTAATTCCTTGGTTTTTATCATCTTTAGAGAACTGACTGACATAACCAATTCTACATGACGCATCTTGTATGATTTTTCCGTCATAAAGATAGTTATCAGGATGCATAATCATATCCACAAGTGTCGTCTTTCCGGTACCATTGCTGCCAATAAACGCACAATGTTGCCCGTCCTCCAATGTAAAGGAAACATCTTTATATAATTCCTTATTTGGAAATTCATAAGATAATTTTTCTACTCGAATCATAATTTTTTCCTATTCTTTCACAACTTCTATTGTTTGAATGCCGTAATATTCTAATACAGAAACAGCCTCTTCACTAATAGTCTCTCCCGATATAACAGGCGGGATTGCCGGCGGGCAAGCAACTGTCGGACTACCACAAATACGCCCAACTGCCTGGGATACGGGAAGAATTTCATGTTCTGCAAAAACTGCACTGCGAATGGTTGTCACTTGTTGCGGAGTTATCTTCTGAAGTGGGTTTTGCTTATCATATATACGCTCATTCTGTCCCAAAGCAACATGCAACTTTTGAAAATCCTCTTCCGCATTTTCCGGTGTTGCCATCAACACAACATATTCTGAATCTGCATATTCACACTCCACTTGAGCTTGTCTTAGTCTTTCAGCAAGTTCTATTCCTGACAAACCCTTTGGAGCACGAATTGTCAATTTTAAAGCTTCCTCATTTTCAACTTGCCAGCCTGCTTCCTTTAATGTTTGACGCAAGTCTTTTAAGCGCTCTATTGTTTCATATAGTCTTTCCACATAACCATTTTCTAAATACTGATTACACAAATCTAACGATGTCAAGGTCAAATAAGATGGACTTGTGGAACCAAATAATGCCATAGCCTGCTTTACATTTTTCGAAAAACTCTCCGGTGCATTTTTATGAATGTGAAGATATGCTCCACCTGTCAAAACCGGCAAGGTCTTGTGAGCGGAATCACAACATATGTCTGCCCCCATATCAATAGGATGTTTACTTGGATTTAAGAAACGCAAATAGGCGCCATGTGCATTATCTACTGCCAAAACAACACCATATTTATGGCAAACAGCTGCAATTCCCTTGATATCCAATTCCTTCCCCAGATAATCCGGACTTGTTACATAAACAGCTACAGGGAGCGTTTCCATGCCTTGTAAGTATCTTTCCAATGCATTGGGAGTTACACTGCAACTACAAATAGAGTGCATATCTCCCTCCGGTAATATCCACTCCACTTCTAAATCTAACAACGCTGCCGCATATACAAATGCCTTGTGCACGTTTCTGGCAGCAAGAACCTTGGCCTTCATACCATATCTGCCACTTTGCATTGCCAAGTAAAGCATTGCTCGAATGCACTGGCTGGACCCCTCGGTCGAATAAACGGTTCTTCCTGTTCCAAAAAGTCTTGTTGCATTCGCTTCACTTTCTGCTATAATTCCTTCTGCTTCATAGAGAGCATCCGCTCCGCAAACCTCCGTGATATCGAAAGCCTCACAGCCAAGAAACGAGTTACCTTTGTGCCCCGGCATATGAAAACGTGACATATTTTGCTTTTGATAATTTCTCACAAAATCTGCAATCGGTGTATGCATGATTTATTCTCCTTTTGCAGCATCCTCTGCAACTTTAATCATAATTGCGCATTCAATACGTTTTCTAAACAATTCACATCCCGGCTCATAAATGCCTCGAATACTTCCTGAAGCATGGTATGCATTTGCTGCACATCCACCGGAACAATAAAGTTTTGCCCAACAATCCTTGCAATCTTCTCTTGCATAAGCATTGCAACTGCGGAAATCTTCCCGCAATTCGTTATTGGTAACACCATTCCAAATATCGCCAAGTTTATAGCTTTCCTCACCGACGAACTGATGACACGGATATAAGTCTCCCCATGGAGTAACAGCCATGTATTCTGTTCCGGAACCACAACCGGAAATTCGCTTGTAAATGCATGGTCCTTCTGTCAGGTCAATCATATAATGATAGAACGTAAATCCACGTCCTTCTTTTCCTCGCTTAATCATTTCTTTTGCAAGAATTTCATATTGCTCTTTTACAACTTCCAAATCTTCTGCTGTCAGTGCCATCGGGTCATCTGCAGCAGCCACAACAGGCTCCATACTAAGCTCTGTAAATCCCAAATCCGCCATGTGAAATACATCCTTCGTAAAGTCAGGGTTTGCATGGGTAAATGTTCCCCGCATGTAATACCCTTTACCGTTACGTGATGCTACTAATTTTTGAAACTTTGGAACAATTTTTTCATAGCTTCCATTTCCCGCATAATCGACTCTTGTCAAGTCATGAATTTCCTTACGGCCATCCAAACTCAAAACCACGTTGCTCATCTCTTGATTGGCGAATTCAATGACATCATCATCAATTAACATACCGTTTGTAGTCAGTGTAAAGCGGAAATTTTTATTGTATTCTTTTTCCACACTGCGTGCATACTTCACAAGGTCTTTTACAACCTCCCAATTCATAAGAGGCTCTCCACCAAAGAAATCCACTTCTAGATTTCTTCGTGTTCCGGAATTCTCAATCAAGAAATCCAATGCACGTTTTCCCACTTCAAAGCTCATAAGCGCACGGTCACCGTGATACTTACCCTGACTTGCAAAACAATACGAACAGTTCAAATTACAAGTATGTGCCACATGTAAACATAATGCTTTTACGACATTCCCGGAACGTTCTTTAAAAGTACTTGCCATTGGCGCAAATGTATCTTCTGTGTAGAGTTTCTTTGCCTTCACAAGACCCTCGACATCTTCAATGCAAAGACGCAGTTCCTCTTCGGTTACATCTTCCCTGTCTTTGTATTTATCCAGCAGTTCAGCAACAATAATATCTGCCGTTTTGGTTTGATACATTTCAATAACATCATAAGCCACTTCATCCACCATATGAACCGCCCCTGAACAAGTATCCAAAACAATATTAAACCCATTTAATTTATACTGATGTACCATAGCTTTCTCCTTACAATGTATCTTGCATAAAAAAATGCCGTCATTCTAGGCGGCACCTTTTAGTAATTATTCTTCTGTGTTTTCACAAGATTGATTTGCAACACCACAACTTGTTTTGCAAGCTGATTGACAAGATGTTTGACATTCTCCGCATCCACCATTTTGTGCGCTTTCACATAAGTTACGTGTTTCTAATGTTTTAATTCTTTCCATTGTTGTTATCTCCAATCTTTAAAGTCATTCTTATTTACATAGATTATCATATTACGGCTTTCTTGTCAAAAATTTTTTCTTACAATACCGCTCCTTGCTTTTTTTTCAAAACAAACTATAATCAATATTAGACAAAAAAAGTAAGGTGATTATTTTGAAAGAAAATGCTCGTTTACAAACAACACTGGACAGACTCCCCTATGGTGATGACACTGTATCCGAAGATTTAAAAGTAAGCAAACAGCTTCCGGATGGTGTGAAATCAAAAGAATTATATCGGGATGTGATACGTATTGCTTGGCCAAGCTTTATTGAGCTATTACTTACGCAACTGGCTTCTATGGTAGACCTGATGATGGTGGGATCCATGGGTGGAAAAGCAAATGCCGAAATCGGTACACAAGCCCTGGCCGCTGTCGGTCTTACCACACAACCTAAATTTCTGCTAATGACTGCATTTATTGCAATGAATACAGGCGTTACTGCTCTGATTGCCAGAAGCAAAGGCACAAACGATAAGAAACAAGCAAACTTGATTGTTCGACAAGGCTTGCTATTTACATTCTGTGCAACAATACTTCTATCCATACTGGGTTACCTGATTGCAGAACCAATGGTTATTTTCATGGGCTCAACTGAAAAAATTGTTACAAAATGGGCCACACAATACTTGCAAATACAGATGGCCGGTTTCTTAAGCTTTGCGCTCACAAGTACAATTACCGCATCCTTGCGTGCAGTTGGCGACTCTAAAACCTGTATGATATATAACTTAATAGCCAATGTAGTAAATGTTATTTTTAATTGGCTATTGATTTATGGTAATTGCGGATTTCCTGAATTAGGGGTTGCCGGAGCCTCTCTGGCAACAGTATTCGGTCAAGTGATTGCATTTATTATGGCTTTCGCTGTAATTTTAAAAGGTAACGGTTTCTTGAAACTAGAATGCAAACTAGGATTTAAACCAAACAAAACCGTCCTTGGTAACATGCTGAACATTGGTCTCCCTGCCATGGTAGAACAATTGCTCATGCGTATAGGAATGATTCTGTTTGCTATTACAGTAGCTTCTTTAGGTACAACAGCATATGCAACTCATCAAGTCTGTATGAACATTCAAGCTTTGTCCTTTATGACAGGTCAGGCATTTGCAGTGTCTGCAACTACTCTGACGGGGCAGTCGCTTGGCAAACGCAGAGCAGATATGGCGCAAGCTTACTGCAGCCGAACCAGAAAAGTAGGGCTTCTGTTCTCATTGTTTCTAATGCTCACCTTTGGACTTTTTGGCAAACAGATTGTGGGCTTATATAACAGTGACATTGACATTATTCAAATTGGTGGAAGGATTATGTTGTTTGTTGCTTTTTTGCAACCTTTCCAAAGTTCTCAATTTATTATTTCCGGCGGCTTACGAGGTGCAGGCGACACCAGAGCCACTGCAATTATTACATTCATTACAATCCTTTTAATTCGACCACTTGGAGCCATCCTATTTATATATTTAGGTCTAGGACTTTACGGTGCATGGCTTGCATTGGCATGCGACCAGATGCTTCGCTCCGGTTTGATAATTTATCGTTATAATAGTGGCAAATGGAAATTAATTAAATTAAAAAACGAACAATAAAATAAGAGCATGTGATTTTAAAAAATCACATGCTACTTCTTTTTTCAACAAAAAACACTGCAAATGCGCCAGGTCCGATATGGGCGCCTATTGTTGTTCCGAGTTGTAACCGTTCTTTGTAAGAAATTCCCATTGTCACTAATTTCTTTTCGAGTTTTTCTGTATTTTCAGTGCCATACGCATAAAGGGAATACACCGGAAAGTCCGGGTCTAGCTCCTTTTCTGCCAAAGCATTAACTATAAAAGAAATTGCCTTGTTACGTCCAATGCATTTTCCTACAACTGCTAAAGTTCCATCTTCCGTAACAGAAATAATTGGTTTGAGATTCGCAAGCTCTCCTATCACGGCAGATGCTTTGCTAAGTCTCCCACCTTTATACAGAAATTCCAAGGTGTCAATGCCTGCCAAAACTTTCACTCTCGGCTGTAGCTCCCGAACAGCTTCTGCAATTTCCAGTATATTTTTCCCTTCATCTCTTAACTTACATGCATAGTCCGCCATAATACGAATGATGTGAGTTGCCGCAAGGGAATCTATAATATAAATATCATCGTATTCTGCCATGCTTTTAGCAATGGTGGCGCTTTGACACGTGCCACTTAATCCGCTTGATAATAAGATGCACAAAACGGAATCTCCCTTTGCTTTTGCATCTGCAAACACTTCGTAAAATGCTTGTGGGGACGGCTGAGATGTTTTCGGAAAATCGACTCCGTTTAACATCAATTCGAAAAATTCGTCGGGAGTAATATCAACACCTCCTTGATAATTCTTCCCATCAATATTAATCGTAAGAGATACTTGTTCTATATTTCTTTCTTTCAATTCTTCCAGTGTGTAGTCTGATGATGAATCAACAACAATTCTAATCATTTTCTTCTCCTTATACATCCATCGGCTCACATTGTGAACAACTCGTTTTGTATGCTACCATAAAGATAGAAAAAAGTCAATTTCCATACTTTGGCACACCAACCTACTAGGATGCATGATCCTTTATACACTTGAATGCTTTATCCACTTTATTTTTGTCAATTTTTGGAGTAAAAATACTTACCAATGGAACGATAATCAAACCGGCAAGCATTGCTATCGCACCTGCATTAATCGGTGATTCGATAAATTTCAAAAACATGTTTGAAACGGTAAGCAATACCCCAAACACAAAACTGGCCCATACAGCCACCTTTGTAACACCCTTCCAATACAATCCATATAAGAACGGTGCAAGAAAAGAACCTGCCAGTGCCCCCCACGAAATACCCATGAGTTGTGCAATAAATGTCGGTGGGTCAAGTGCAAGTACAACACTGATTGCAATAAACACAACCAGAAAAACTCTCATACAACGCAATTGTTTTTTTTCATCCATATTTTTCACAACATTATCCTTTATTAAATCTAATGTCAATGTTGAACTGGATGTTAATACCAATGATGATAATGTGGACATAGATGCCGACAGTACCAGCACAATAACCACGCCTATTAAAATATCAGGCAGACCTGATAACATACTTGGAATAATCTTATCATAAATAATACTGCCATCCTCTGCATATATCGCCGGTGTATCAAAGAGTCGGGCAAAGCCTCCTAAGAAATAGCAACCACCTGCAACAACAAGTGCAAAAACTGTAGAAATAATAGTACCTGCCTGAATTGATTTTTCATCTTTAATTGCATAAAATTTATGAACCATTTGCGGAAGTCCCCAAGTTCCAAGTGAAGTAAGAACCACAACACCTAACAGATTCGGAAAATCCGGCCCAAAAAAGGAAGCATATACACCCTGTTGTCCTAAAGTCAATTCCGCATCGCTTTCAATCACAGACAGATTCTTCACAGCCTCATAAATTCCACCTTGTCCGTTTAATACTGCCACAATCACTGCTATAATACCGATAATCATAATGATTCCTTGTATAAAGTCATTGATTGCAGTTGCCATGTATCCACCAAAAAGGACATACAAACCGGTAAGTGCGGCCATAGCAACTACACAAACAGAATATGGAATATCAAAAGCCATATCAAACAACTTTGACAGTCCATTATATACGGATGCCGTGTATGGTATTAAAAATACAAACGAAATAATAGATGCTGCTATTTTCAATGCTTTTGAATCAAATCTTTTGCCAAAGTAGTCCGGCATCGTTGTTGCTGACAACGTTTGACTCATTGTCCTTGTTCTTCTGCCCAAAACAAGCCATGCAATCAAAGAACCAATTACCGCATTGCCGATGCCAATCCATGTTGCTGAAATTCCATATTTGTATCCAAACTGTCCGGCATATCCAACAAATACTACGGCTGAAAAATATGATGTCCCGTAGGCAAAAGCTGTAAGCCACGGTCCTACACTTCTCCCTCCCAGCACAAAATTATCTACATTGGTTGCATGTTTTCTTGAATATAATCCAACCCCAATCATACTTGCAAAGAATATGATAAGAAAAATCATTTTAACCGCCATCGGTTTTCCTCCGTCAATTACTCAATTGTTATTAAAATAAATCTTCTTGTTTTGCTGTTTTAACTCCGGCTCCGGCAAGGGCTGCTGAAGCTCTCATATTATCATCTACTCTCAGAATCAAATATGCTCCGCCCTTTGTGGACAAAAATGCATAAGTATATTCTACTGCAATGTCAGCTTCTGTAAGTACTTCCATGATATTGGCAAAACTGCCTGGTTCATCAGGAATAATGGCTGCCAATACATCTGTCATGGTGGTGATATAACCTGCATCCTGCAACACTTGTTGTACTTCTGTTGGTCCTTCACATATAATTCTCAAAATCCCAAAATCCTGTGTATCAGCAATGCATAATGCTTTCATATTAATATTATGATCTGCGATGAGTCTTGTGGCTTCTGCTAATTTACCCTTTTTATTTTCCAAAAAAATTGAAATTTGTTTTACACTCATTTTTCAAATCCCTTTCTGTGTTAATCATGTAATTTTCTTCTATCAATTACTCTGACTGCCTTACCTTCACTTCTTGTAATAGTCTTAGGTGCAACAAGATGTACCTTTGGATTGATTCCAAGCATTGTTTTCATCTCATTTGCGAGCGCTTTTTCTTTGGCCGCAAGATCTCTCACCATATCTGAGAATTGTTCCGGTGTCAATTCAACATTTATATCCAATGTATCAGTATTATTAATTCTGTCTACTTCAATCATGTAATTTGCTGAATATCCTTCCTTCAGAAGTACAGTCTCAATTTGAGATGGGAATACATTTACACCACGAATAATCAGCATGTCGTCGCTTCTTCCCATTGGCTTAGTCATTTTGATTAATGTTCTTCCACAGGAACATTTTTCCCTGCTCAATATGCAGATATCTCTTGTTCTATATCTCAGCAGTGGAAAGCCTTCCTTATCAAGGTTTGTAAACACCAATTCACCTTTGGAACCTTCAGGCAATACTTCTCCTGTATCCGGGTCAATAATTTCTGCCAAGAAATGGTCTTCGTTGATATGCATACCTGTCTGGGCTTCACATTCATATGCAACTCCCGGTCCTGTTGTCTCGGTCAACCCATAAATGTCATAGGCTTTAATTCCAAGAGCTTTTTCAATATCACGACGCATCTCCTCTGTCCAAGGTTCTGCTCCGAAGATACCGGCCTTTAAATCAATATCATCCGGAGTTAATCCCATTTCTTTCAATGTTTCGCCAATATATGCCGCATAAGACGGTGTACAACAAAGAATTGTCGAATGCAAATCTGTCATAAATTGAATCTGGCGTTCTGTGTTACCAGATGACATTGGCAGCGTTAAACAGCCCACTTTTTGTGACCCTCCATGCAAACCAAAACCACCTGTAAAAAGTCCATAACCATACGCCACCTGACATACGTCTTCACTTGTTCCTCCGGCTGCCACAATGGCACGTGCACAACATTCTTCCCACAAGTTAATATCTTTCTGTGTATAAAACGCAACAACACGTCGTCCGGTAGTACCACTCGTAGAATGAATACGAACACAGTTCTTTAGTTCTGTACCAAGAAGTCCATATGGATAAGCATCACGAAGATCTGCTTTTGTTAAAAATGGTAATTTATGAAGATCGTCTATGGATTGAATATCATCAGGTGTAACTCCCTTCTTATCCATCAAATCACGGTAATACGCCACATTTTCGTATACATGCTTTACCTGTTTTACAAGCTTCTCGTTTTGAATGGCACGTATTGCTTCACGGGATGCACATTCAATTTCCTGTTGATAATAATTTCCCATTGTTTTCGTCTCCTTTTTAGCCTTCCAAGCCTAATAAAAATGCCTTTTTGTTGATTTCTAATGTCTTTGGCGGAACTGTTTTTTCAATTACACTCAACCATGCATCTTTGGAAAAATCCATATGCTTAGCTGCCACACCAAGAACAATTACATTAAACACTTTGGAATTGCCCAATTTCAATGCTTCTTCCATGGCATTTACACGGTAAACTTTGTATTGTTTTTCCAAATCTTCCAGAATATTTTCCGGATATTTTGCTGCCCCTGTAACAACAGTAATTGGATCAATGCGTTGTTCATTGACAATGATGACACCATCTTTTTTCAGAAAATGTGCATATCGAAGTGCCTCCAACATTTCAAAGGCAATTAAAACATCGGCCTGTCCCTCTTCTACAATCGGCTCTGCCACCTTCTCACCATATCTCACGAAGGTAACAACACTTCCTCCACGTTGCGCCATACCGTGTACCTCTGATAATTTCACATCATATCCGGCTTCCACAGTAAGACCACCTAAAATACGGCTGGTCAACAAGGTTCCTTGTCCACCGACTCCAACTATCATAATGTTTTTCGTACTGCTTCCCATCTTTACACCTCCACCTGTTCAATTGCACCAAACTTGCAAAGCTGCATGCAAAGTCCGCAGCCATTACACATGGTTTCATCAATGGCAATAGTTCCATCCTCTTTTTTCGTAAGTGCAGGACAACCTGGTCGCAGACACATACCACATTTCTTGCATTTATCAGAAACGGCTACGCATTTCTTCGTTGCTTTTCCTTTTTTTAATAAAACACACGGAGCTTTTGTAATAATAACAGAAACTTCATCTTTCGCAACTTCGGCTTTAATAGTTTTTTCAAGCTCTACAATATCAAAGGCATTTACTTCAACTACATTTTTAATACCCATAGCCTTGCAAACTTCGAAAATATTAATTGCCGGCACAGTTTCACCCATAAGAGTTTTACCGGTAGCCGCATGGTCCTGATGTCCGGTCATACCCGTTGTCGAGTTGTCCAAAATCATAACTGTTCCGGTTCCTTGGTTATATACCATGTTCATCAAGGAGTTAATTCCCGTATGCATAAAGGTGGAATCTCCGATAACAGCAACCCAGTTTTTAATATAATCTTTGCCCTTTGCTTTTTCCATTCCATGAAGTGAGGAAATACTTGCTCCCATACATATTGTTGTATCAACAACGCTCAAAGGTGCTACTGCACCAAGTGTATAGCAGCCGATATCCCCTGCTGCATGTATTTTCAATTTATTTAATACGGAATAGACACTTCTGTGAGGACATCCCGGACATAGAATTGGCGGTCTTGCAGGCACTTGTGCAGCTGCTTTCAAATCCAAATCTTCGCCCAATACAGCCTTACGAATCATGTTTGCACTGTATTCCCCTTGCACGGTAAAGATTTCTTTTCCAATACAAGGAATTCCCCATGATTTAATTTGTTCTTCAAATACAGGTTCCAATTCTTCAAATATGTACAAAGTCTCTACTTTTGAAGCAAAGTCTTCTATCATTTTTCTTGGAAGCGGATGCACCATACCAAGTTTTAAAACGCTGGCATTTGGACATGCTTCTTTTACATATTGATAAGCAATACCACTGGTAATGAAACCGATTTTGGTATCATTCATTTCTACTTTGTTGATCGGCATATCACATCCATCTTCTGCCATTGCATTCAAACGTTGTTCCACATATACATGACGTCCCTTCGCATTCCCCGGCATCATAACGTATTTGGCAACATTTCTTTCATAGGAACGATCACCTAATTCGCTTCTCTCTTCCAAGGTAACCGGTCCTTGTGAATGTGACAAACGTGTAGTTGTTCTCACAATCATCGGTGTGTCATATTTTTCAGATAACTCAAATGCATATTTCACAAAATCTTTCGCTTCCTGAGAATCAGATGGTTCAAGAACCGGCACCATGGCTGCTCTTGCCACACATCTTGTATCTTGTTCATTCTGAGAAGAGTACAATCCCGGGTCGTCTGCTGCAACTAACACCAAACCTCCGTTTACTCCAATATAGGAAACCGTGTAAAGAGGGTCAGAAGCTACATTAACACCGACATGTTTCATAGATGCCATCGCACGAACTCCGCTGATAGATGCACCTATGGCAACTTCCATAGCAACCTTTTCATTTGGAGACCATTCCGCATAAATTTCAGGATACTTTACAATGTTCTCGCTTATTTCCGTACTCGGTGTACCCGGATATGCTGCTGATACCTTTACACCTGCTTCATATGCTCCTCTGGCAATTGCTTCGTTACCAAGCATAATTTTTATATCTTTCATATATATGTTTCCTCCTTCTTTTAGCCCATGTTTTGCTCTGCAATCAGACGGTTTGCACCGTACATCTCTCGTAATTTTGGTTTTTCAATCTTTCCGGTAGGATTACGAGGAATTTTGGTGAAAATAATTTCATGCGGACGTTTGTATCGTGGCAGTGCCATACAAAACGCATCCACATCCTCCTTTGTCATACTTGCGCCTTCCTTCAGTTCAATAATAGCTGCTGCAATTTCTCCAAGACGCTTGTCCTTCAAACCAATAACAGCCACATCATGCACATTCTCATTTGTGCGAATAAAATCTTCAATCTGCACAGGATATAAATTCTCTCCACCGCTGATGATGACATCCTTCTTTCGGTCTACAAGGTAGATAAAACCTTCTTCATCCTCTTGTGCCATATCTCCTGTGAAAAGCCATCCATCTTCTAAGACTTCTTTGGTTGCTTTTTCATCACGGTAATAACAAGTCATAACACCCGGTCCTTTTACCGCCAATTCTCCAACTTCCCCACGTTTTACAACATTGCGTTCTTCGTCTACAATCTTAATTTCCCATCCATAGCCGGCTTTACCAATAGCACCAACCTTATGTACATTTTCAACACCAAGATGCACACATCCAGGTCCTATGGACTCTGACAAACCATAGTTGGTATCATAATCATGATTTGGGAAAATACTTTTCCATTTCTTTATCAAGCTTTGCGGAACCGGTTGTGCACCAATGTGCATCAAACGCCATTGTTCTAATTCATAGTCTTCTAATTTTACTTTACCACTCTCAATTGCTTCCAACATATCTTGAACCCACGGAACAAGAAGCCAAACAATTGTACATTTTTCTTTGGAAACTGCATCCAAAATTAATTCCGGCTTTGTTCCTTTCAACAAGATTGCCTTACCACCCACAAGTAAGCTCCCGAACCAGTGCATTTTTGCACCGGTATGGTACAGTGGCGGTATACATAAAAACACGTCATCTTTGGTCTGTTTATGATGATTTTGCTCTACCTTACATGCATGTACCAGGCTTCTGTGTTTATGCAAAATTGCCTTTGGAAATCCTGTCGTCCCCGAAGAAAAATAGATAGCTCCATCATCCTCATCTGAAATTTCAATTTCAGGATTTTTGCTGGAACAATTTGCCGATAATGCTTGATAGTCATCTGCAAATCCCGGACAACCTTCACCTACATATATAAGCAATTTGTCCTTGCTTAGCCTATCAACAATTGCTTCCACACGTCCAATAAACGGATTGCTGAAAACCAAAACATCTGCTTCTGCCAGGTTGACACAATACTCGATTTCATCTGCGGAATATCTGAAATTTAAAGGAACAGCTAATGCTCCTGTTTTCAATATACCAAAATAAATTGGCAGCCACTCCAAACCATTCATCATTAATATGGCAACTTTATTTCCCTTTTTTACTCCCTTTTGTAATAAAAGATTTGCAAATCGATTCGCCTTTTCGTTAAAGACACTCCATGTAATCTCTCGTCTGTAACTCACCTTTGGAGTTGCTTCAATCAAAGCATACTCTTTCCAAATCCCTCTATGTTCTTCCTGAATTTCCGGGTTGATTTCTACCAGACATATATCATCCGGATACTCTCTTGCATTTTTTTCTAAATATTCTGTAATAGGCATATTTCTCCTCCGTCACTCTATCACTTTAAACTGATAAACTGATTGTATCAAAAAAAAACAATTCGGTCAACAACCATCTTGCATAAAAAGTCAGGTTGTTTATTTTATCTGCTGATGCAAAAAGAACACATATCCCATATCCTCTCGCCAAATCATTTACTAGCACATGAGTCACAGCCCCAACTATCTTGCCATCTTGGAGTATCGGACTTCCAGACACGTGTGTGTCAATATAGGACCAACACTCGTCTACCCTTAAAATACAAATAGCAGCAAGCTTAATGCTTGCTGCTGAAATGTTTCCTCATATAAGCCAAAAGAATAAGTCCTAAAATCGGGAATGATGCCGCTATAAGCATGCCTACCTTGAATCCTATTTCTTCCGCTGACAATGACAAGGTATTACCCAAATTTTGCGCCCACTGTGTTAGTGAGATATTATCCACTATAATACCAAGAGTCTGTGGGGCAACTGATGCGCCGAG
>JAZUCE010000118.1:0-2017 GCA_045638905.1 Faecalimonas sp. | reverse complement strand
AGAATGTATTTCTGTGTTTTGGGATGAAAGAGATAGGATAACGGGTTGTTTAGGGAAGAAAAATTCAAAAACAACAAAATAATCCCCGATTTTTGCATGTTTTCTGCAAGAATCGGGGATTAAATGTGAATTTTATGTATTTAAGCTATTGTATTACAAAAACAGCGCAGAAATACCACAAACAATTCTTATTGTAGTAGTTTTGCGCTGCTTTAGGTCTCTTCAGGAACAAATGTATATTAAGACAACCACATACTAAGTTCTCTTGAAGCGTTGCGAGGCTTGGAAAAGGTTTCTCACATCGTTTGGGGGAAGAATGATGTTGTTGAGTGCCGTGCCCATTGTTTTGGCAAAGATAACCCCTCTGATGGAGCCGTAAGTTAAAGAGGCAAACTGAGCAAGCAGTTCAGCCGGAGCAATAAAGTCTTCAGACTCTTTTAAAGATTCTGCCGAATTAGGTTCGATGCCAAAATAAGATGCCAAATCTGCTTTTAAGAAGATTCTGTTCTCTTTTGCCAGGGATACAGACGATGTGCAGCACATGACATTCTCATCGAAATTATATGAGAACTGAAATTTGTTCGTGATTTCGATGTCCTCGTCATTTTCCACATAACAATCTTCAAATGTGGCAAACTGGACAAGCTCCATACTAATGAACTGATATAATATCTCTTTCTCCATATTAAGAATAGATGTTATGTGAAACGATGGACGAATAGGAGTTGGATCGTCTTCTTGTCATGGAACCTATTTGAGAATTTACAGTAAATCTACCTGTTGTAAAAGAACGACAGACTGTACGGTTCTCAAATTCAACAACAGGTTGAACTTCCTCTGCAGCAACTTCTATAAGGTTTTGCCCAATGGCTTTTTCTATTTTGCTGATAGTCTTCAGCCCAAGATTTTCTTTCCCGCTGAGGATTTTTGTCACTTGGGCAGGCGTAACTTCCATACGGGCAGCAAGCTCGTTTTGCGATATGCCTTCAGTTCGGAGAATACGGCGCAATTTCAATGCCAATCTTTCAGATATGGCAAGCCATTCACGGTTTTCACGACGAAAATCAATGTCCTTCTTTTCTTCTTCTGTCATTGGACGGGACATTTGCTTCAGTTTCTCTACATTGAATTTCATATCTTCTTCCTTTAAATATCTTCACTATCTTCAATGCCGTTAGCTCTCAGATAGTTCAGAACGTTATCTATTTTATTGAAAACTTTATCCTTCAGTACAGGTGAGTTCTGTATGGTATCTCCAAGTTTGATTCCGCCATATACTATCAGATAACAATTGGATTCTAACTTTATCGCATACAAACGGAGCAGCGACGGTCTGCCTGTGCCATACGACTTCATGGGTTCTAATGTCCACAAGCATTTGTATTTGCCGTCAAGGAAATGGAAATATTCATCAAAATCAGGTTTAATCCCTAATTTCATATTGGAAACAAGTTCCGTAATGTAATCTTCCAACTCCTCCGCTTCGTCAAGTACCTTCAAGGCTGATGCTTCAGGTTCGTTAGGATCTAATCCTGCATCTTTCCAGAAAGGCGTGTTTATATAGTCTGCATTATCCGTGAAGAATTTCTCCAGATAATCGAGGTCGTGCCATTCTTTGAATACACGGGCATACTCATTCAGGTCTTCTTCGTCAAACTGAATACTATACAGCCATCCCTCGTATATTTCAACAATTTCCAAAGCTATTTTACTTTATAGTTAATTGAATTTATGCAAAAGTATATATTTTCATTGAAAATGCCAAATAAAACATTGAATAATTTACCTACAGATAAAATATTCGTTGCTTATTAGTGTTATATATACATCACATTGTTTGTTTTACTCCTAAATTATGCGAGCCAATCATATTTTATGTTTTCCCCGTAAATAATCATTCAAATCCTTGCAGCCATTATATCGGTATGACTCATCTATGGCTTTTGCCTGTTGTATGCCGATGATGTATTCTGTTGCCACCTTTCCGGCATTGTCGTTATCAAGGTAGCAATGGATA
>JAZUCE010000117.1:0-1171 GCA_045638905.1 Faecalimonas sp. | reverse complement strand
TTTCCGATGAGTTCCTCTTTTGTTGCCTTCTTGGTTTAAGGTCGCATTTTGCGACCTTAAAGATTGCGGTAGTTCTTCTTCTGTCAACTGAAACATAAAATCATCAGGAAACCGTTCAATATTCCGTTTCACTTGTTCATTAAGTCGCTTTACCTCATATCCATAAAGCTGAGCAAGATCACTATCCAGCATTACCTGTTGACCTCTGATTGTGTATACAAGGGATTCTATATGCTCCACTGTTGCAATTTCTACAGACTTCTTTTCAGTCATCAGGCAGGCCTCCTCAAATATGATACAAAATCAAAGTTTGTGATCATAAAGCTTCCGGTTTTTCTTGTCGTGAAGCTGCGACCAGAGAATTTTCACGGCTGATAAATAGTTTTCATCTGCAAACGAGGGAATTCTCATCTTCCAATATAAAGCTATCCACATGATTTGCCAGACACTGTCTGACAAATCATACTTGAATTATACCTGAGATGATGCAATACGGCAATCTTGACTTCATTAGTCATTCGGCAACCAAGGGAATCAATGGTAAAAAAATTGTGGTTCACAGATGATTATTTGTGTACAGAAAGTCGCAGCAGCCGAAACAGTTCATGCACGCTAACGAAAAAAGGGTTTAGATTGAAGGCGAATGAAGCGCGCGAAAGTAGAGAGAGCAAGTATCGTCCTGTGTCACAAAAATCCGCTTCCGCCTTTTTTGTGCCTTCGGTCAGATACTTGTTGGGGAGTGCCTTCCCCAAACCCTGCTTTGAGAACGTCCATCATTTATGAAGCAATTCACTTTCACGAGCGATATCGAAATGAATAGGTTCCTGTCTTTCGGCGGTGCATCTTTTTCCTCAAAGGTATTATAAACAGACTGCAAACAGTGAAGCAGATCATATTTCCCGGAAGAAGAATAGCAGTGAATAGATCATCTGAAGCCAGGCTGTATTAGTCTGATTCCCGTCTTCGACATTAAATAAAAAAGTATAATTTAATTTCTCAAAAGACTTCCCAAACCTTAAACCAAGATGTATAATTAAGCGGTAATGTTTAATTATTGAAAGAAGGGAAGCTTGATGAATACAAAAAGGAAATCGGAGAAGAAGGAAACCTTTAATCATATTCTTAAGGCAAGAGTATCCGATCATGAGTACAATAAGGTGATGGCAGTTTG